>NZ_JAIQDH010000003.1:0-671936 GCF_020037095.1 Myxococcus sp. XM-1-1-1 | reverse complement strand
CGGTTGGTTTCACCGAGGAGCTTCCCTCTTTCCCGCTCGTCCCTGCTCGCCGACTACACACTTATAGGGACACGACCCACGTGCGCGTGTCCCGGGAGATGTACGCGGACCGTCGCTCTCCACTCTGGGGCTCACGTCTCGTCCTCATGGTGCACGACGAACTGGTGGCGGAGCTGCGCGCGGACTGTCCAAACCGCCTCCACGACGCAGTCGAGCGCATGGCGGAACTCATGCGGCAGGCCATGCGCGAGGTGACGCCGGACCTCGCGGGCGCCATCGAAGCCGAGCCGGCACTCTCGCGCGTGCTCTCGAAGGACGCGTCCACGGTGCGCGACGCGAACGGGCGACTGCTGATGTGGGAGCCCGAAGCGAAGGCTGCCTGAACCAATCGCGGAAAGCGTCCCCATTGAAGAAGGAGTGAGCACCTGCATCCTTCCTGAGACTCCCTCCGAGCAACGCCCCGCCAAGCTCGTGTCCATTGACCCGGGTCTTCGGCATTGCGGTGTCGCCGTGTTCGACGTGCCAATGGGCGAGCGCGCAACGCTCCTGGCCGCCGGACTTCCGAAGAACCCCACGCGCCAGGACGGGGAGCTGTCGCTGGCATCGTGGGCCGCCATGGCATTCGCGGTCCGCAAGTGGCTTGGTCCGCGCATGGGCGACACGCCCCACCAGCTCGTCATCGAGCTACCCCGCGTTTACAGCGCCGCCCACCAGAAGGGCGACCAGAACGACCTCATCCAGCTCGCGGGCGTCGTCGGCATGCTCGGTGGCTTCCTGCCGAACGTCGCCAGCCGTCGCAGCGTCTACCCGCGCGACTGGAAGGGCACCCTCGACGCAGACGCGTTCATTGAGCGCATCAAGCAGCGTCTCGACGCCACCGAGCACCTGCGCGTGGAGCTGCCCACTGCCTCCTCGCTCCATCACAACGTCTGGGACGCCATCGGCATCGGGCTTCACGCCCTCGGTCGCCTCGCGCCCCATCACGTCTTCCCGAGGTAGCCATGTCAGCGCCCACGCCTAACAGCCCGCCAGCTCTCCCGGACTTCCTCACCGTGGACGAGGCCGCCAACTTGCTGCGCGTGAACCGGAAGACGCTCTACGAGGCAATCCGGCTCGGCAGCGTCCCAGGCGTCGTCCGCATCGGGAAAGCCCTCCGCGTCCAGCGCGACGCACTGCTAGCTTGGTCCTCGGGCAACAGCGGTCCTTCGCTCGGAGCAAAGTCGTGAGCGTCAGACTGCGGAAGTGGAAGTCCAAGGAGGGAAAGGTGCAGGAAGCGTGGTGGGTTGACGTGAAGTACCAACATCCCGACGGTTCGGTGGAGCGCGTGCGGAAGGCGTCTCCCGTCAACACCCGTCGTGGTGCTGAAGAGTACGAGCGCCAACTCCGTCACGCACTCCTGGCCGGAACCTTCGGGAAGGAAAAGAAGGAGGAGGCAGAGGCTCTCACGCTGGCGAAGTTCATCCAGCAGTTCCTCACCTACAGCGAGAACAACAACAAGCATTCCACCGTCGTCAGCAAGCAGCAGATTCTCAGGGATCACATCCTTCCTTTCTTCGGGGAGAAGAAGCTCGATGCAATCGGCCCAGCCGAAATCGAGGACTTCAAGGCAGCCATGAAGAAGAAGCCCCGACGGCTCAGCGGCCACTCTGAAACCCCATCCAAGCGAGCCCTCCGACGGCGCAAGGTCAACAAGCCGAAGACGTTGGGCCTGAAGACCATCAACAACGCCCTGGCCGTCCTCAGCAAGCTCCTCAACCTCGCCAAAGAGCAGAACGTCCTGGCCAACACCCCAGACGTGAAGCTCTTCAAGGTCGCGAAGCCCGACTACGACTTCCTCACCTTCGAAGAGGTGGATCAGCTCCTCGATGCGGCCACGCCCCAAGAGGCGGCCCTCCTGACGACGGCGCTCAAGACGGGCCTACGGCAGGGGGAACTCATCGGGCTCCAGTGGTCGGACGTCGACCTCATCCGCGCCAAGCTCCACGTCAAGCGGACCATCTGGCGCGGCGTCGAGGGCACTCCGAAGGGCGGCAGCTCCCGGACGGTGGACCTGCCTCAATCCGGTGTGGACGCGCTCAAGTCCCACCGACACCTCCGAGGCCCCTTCGTCTTCTGCCAAGAGAACGGAGAGCACCTCACTCCGGGGATGATGGACCACCTGCTCATCACCACGCTGAAGCGGGCGGGCGTCACTCGCGAGAAGGGCACCATCGGTTGGCACGACCTGCGCCACACCTACGGCAGCCACCTCGCGATGAGGGGCATCCCCATGAAGGTCATCCAGGAGCTGATGGGGCACGCCACGCTCGACATGACGATGCGGTACGCCCACCTGAGTCCAGACACCCGACGAGAAGCCGTGAAGGCTCTCGACAGCCCCGCGAGGGGCACATTGGGGGCACATGAACAGGACGCCATCGGCTGAAAATGAAAAAGCCCCCAAGTCCTAGGGACTTGGAGGCTCTTTCGGGTTGCCCAGGGCGGGATTCGAACCCGCACACCTTTCGGCGCCACCCCCTCAAGATGGTGTGTCTACCAGTTCCACCACCTGGGCGTTGCTGCGCGGACCATCTACAGGACCGCTTCGGATCACGCAACGAGATTCTAACCGCTGCGTGCTCCGATTTGTTTCAACCGGCCCCTCAGGGAGCCGGGGTCGGCGCGGGGGCCTGCTGGCCCTCGGCCGGAGCCGCCTCACCGCGCGGCTGCTCCACCGTCCCAGGGGCCGCCTGCTGACCCGCCGGAGACGACGTCTCACCCGCCGCAGGAGCCGGCGCCGCGGGAGCCGCCGGAGCGGGCGCCGCGATGGAACCGCCCGCCGCCACCGAGGACTTCAGGCCGACGAAGGACAGGCCCAGCGACGTGAAGAAGAACATCGCCGCGCACACGCCGGTGAGCTTGCTCAGGAAGGTCACCGCGCCACGACCACCAAAGGCACTCGTGGCCGCGCCGCCGCCGAGGGCCGAGCCCATGCCAGCGTCCTTACCCGGCTGCAGCAGGATGACGAAGATCATGAACACGCACACGAGGACGTGCACGATCGTGACGAAGGTCAGCATGTGGAGTTTTCCGAACGTTCCGTGAAAAGAGGGCGCACCTTATTGCAGAAAACAGTGCGCCGATAGCACCAAATCGCGCGCACTACCCTACCGGGCCGCCTGGATGATGGCCGCGAAATCGCCGACCTTCAGGCTCGCCCCCCCCACCAGCGCCCCGTCCACGTCCGGCTGCCCCAGCAATTCCGCGGCGTTATCCGGCTTCACACTGCCGCCGTACTGGATGCGCACCTGGGCGGCCGTCTGTTCGCCGTACAGCCGGCCCACCAGCGCCCGGATGGCCGCGTGGACCTCCTGCGCCTGCGCCGACGTCGCGTTGCGCCCCGTCCCAATCGCCCACACCGGCTCGTACGCCAGCACGAAGCCCGCCACGTCCTTCGCCTCGAAGCCCTCCAGCCCTCCCCGGACCTGGCGCTCCACCACCTCCAACGTCCGGTTCGCCTCGCGCTCCGCCAGCGTCTCGCCCACGCAGAGGATGGGCGTCATCTTCGCGGCCAGCACCGCCTTGGCCTTCTTGTTCACCGTCTCGTCCGTCTCGCCGAACAGCTGCCGGCGCTCCGAGTGCCCCACGATGACGTAGGCACACCCGAGCTCCGCCAGCATCGGCGCGGACACCTCGCCGGTGAACGCCCCCGACGACTCCCAGTGGCAGTTCTGCGCCGCCAGCTGCAACGGCGCGCCCTCCAGCGCGACGTGCACCGCCTGCAGCGCCAGGTACGTCGGCGCCACCACCACCTCCACCACATCCCCCACGGAGGTCACCGCCCCCCGCAGCTCACGGACCAGCGCCAGGGCCTCCGGCACCGTCTTGTTCATCTTCCAGTTGCCGGCGACGATCTTCCGACGTCGAGACGAGACGGCCATGTGTCACTCCCCCAGCGCTGTGGATGTGGTGGTGCTGCTGCTTGGGCGCGACGGAGACTACCGCGTCTCCAGCGCCTTGATGCCCGGAAGCTCGCGGCCTTCCAGGAACTCCAACGAGGCCCCGCCGCCCGTGGACACGTGGCTGAGCTGCTCCGCCAGCCCCATCTGCTCCACGGCCGCCGCGCTGTCCCCGCCGCCAATCACGGTGATGGCCTGCTTGTTGTTCGCCATGGCCGTGCCCACCGAGCGCGTGCCCTCGGCGAACTTCGCCACCTCGAACAAGCCCATGGGCCCGTTCCACACCACCGTGCGCGCGTCGCGGATGTGCTGCGTGAACAGCGAGCGCGTCTTCGGACCGATGTCCAGGCCCATCATGTCCTTGGGCACCGCGTTGTCCGGCGTCTCCTGCGCGGAGCTCTTCTCCGTCGGCTCGGTGCCGACGATGTGGTCCACCGGGAGGACGATGGGCGTCTTCAGCCGGTGCGCCGCCTCGAGCAGGCGCGTGGCCAAGGACAGCTTGTCCTCCTCGACGCGGGACTTGCCCACCTCCACGCCCTGCGCCTTCAGGAACGTGTACGCCATCGCCCCGCCCACCAGGAGCGCGTCCACCTTGGGCAGCAGGTTCTCGATGACCTTGATCTTGTCGCTCACCTTCGAGCCACCCAGGATGGCCACGAAGGGCTTCTCCGGCGTCTTCAGCACGCGGCCCAGGTACTCGATCTCCTTCTTCATCAGGAGGCCCGCCGCCTTCTCCTTCACGAAGGGCACCATGCCCGCCGTGGAGGCATGGGCGCGGTGCGCGGTGCCGAAGGCGTCGTTGACGTAGACGTCCGCCAGCGCGGCCAGCTCGCGCGCGAAGGCCTCGTCGTTGGCCTCCTCCTCCTTGTGGAAGCGCAGGTTCTCCAGCACCACCACCTGCCCCTCCTTCAGCTCCTTCACCTGCTTCTTCACGCCGTCGCCCACGCAGTCATCCGTGAGGATGACCTCGTGCTTGCCGCCGAGCAGGTCGGCCAGCCGCACGGCGACCGGCTCGAGCGACAGCTTGGGGTCCGGTCCCTTCGGACGTCCCAGGTGGGAGGCCAGGATGACCTTGCCGCCCAACTCCAGCGCGCGGCGGATGGTGGGCAGCGCCTCACGGATGCGGGTGTCGTCCGTCACCTTCCGGCCGTCGAGCGGGACGTTGAAGTCCACGCGGATGAAGGTGCGCTTGCCCGTGAGTTGCAGCTCGTCGATGTAGCGGATCATCTTGGCTCTCCCTGGACCGGAAACGGACTACACGCCCTTCGACACGAGGAACTTCGCCGTGTCGACCATGCGGTTGGAGAAGCCCCACTCGTTGTCGTACCAGGCCATGACCTTCAGCATGTTGTCGCCCATCACGAAGCAGTTGGTGGAGTCGAAGATGGCCGAGTGCGGGTTGCCGTTGTAGTCCACCGACACCGTCTGCGCGTCGCTGAACTCCAGGATGCCCTTGAGCGGACCGGCGGCGGCGGCGCGGTAGGCCTCCACCACGGCCTCCTGGGTGATCTTCTTCTCGGTGTTCACCGTCAGGTCCACCAGGGACACGTTCGGCGTGGGGACGCGGACGGCCAGGCCGTGCATCTTGCCCTTGAGCTGCGGAATCACCTCGCCGATGGCCTTCGCGGCGCCGGTGCTGGTGGGAATCATGGAGAGCGCGGCGGCGCGGGCGCGGCGCATGTCCTCGTGCGTGAGGTCCAGGATGCGCTGGTCGTTGGTGTAGCTGTGCACCGTCGTCATCAGGCCCTTCTCGATGCCGAAGTTGTCCACCAGCACCTTGGCGATGGGCGCCAGGCAGTTGGTGGTGCACGAGGCATTGGAGATGATGTGGTGCTTGGACGCGTCGTACTCGCCGTGGTTGATGCCGTAGGCGATGGTCAGGTCCGGGCCCTTGGCCGGCGCGGAGATGAGGACCTTCTTGGCGCCCGCCTTCAGGTGCTTCTCGGCGCCCTCGCGGCCGGTGAAGCGGCCGGTGCACTCGAGCACCACGTCCACGTTCAGGCTCTTCCAGGGCAGCGCCGTGGGGTCCTTCTCCGCGGTGACGATGATCTCCTTGCCGTCCACCACGATGCCCTTGTCCGTCGCCTTCACCTCACCCGGCCAGGTGCGGTGCACGGAGTCGTACTTGAACAGGTGCGCCAGGGCGGCGGGCTTGTCCAGGTCGTTGATGGCGACGATCTCCAGGTCTTCCTTGCGGCTGAGCGCGGCGCGGAGGATGCAGCGACCGATGCGTCCAAACCCGTTGATGGCGATGCGAGTGGCCATGTGCGTGTCTCCTTAGAAGAGGTGGGCGCGAAAGGCGCGCCCACGAACGGTTTTCACGTCAGAAAACGAGGGCCGCCGACCGTAGGCACGCGGCCCCGCTGAGTCAACGCTTCAGGTCGCTCGTGCGACGGCGCGCGCGTCGAAGCTGAACAATCACCCCGACCAACAGCCACAGCCCCGCGCCCGTTCCCCCGCCGGCCCCGCAGCCGCAGCCCGAGTCGCCCAGCGGATGGTAGAACTGGGGCAGCGCGTCCAGGACGATGGGCTCGGGGGGCTCGGGAGGCTCGGGCTCCTCGGGAGGATGCGGGTCCACCCCGCGCGGCGCCACGCACCCGCTCAACAGGCCGGGCCCCGTCTCGCCGGAATCCCCGACGGGCGGCGAGCCCGGCGCGGGGAAGCCCGCGCGCACCAGGAACGCGGACAACAGCCGCGCCCGCGCCGCCCGGTCCACCACCGCCTCGAAGGGGACCCCCAACAGCAGCACCTGCCCCGCGGGCATGGAGAACACCCCCGCCCCCAGCTCCGTCCCCGCGTACCGCACCACCGCCGAGCCGCCCGAGGCCGGGATGAGCAAATCGGTGGACCCCACCGGATAGGCGCCCCGGGTGCCGTCGTCCAGGGCCACGCCCGTCCAATCCGCCAGGAAGTCTCCCGGCACGCCCTCCACGCTCCGAGGCGGCGCGCCGGTCCCCACCGAGGCCCGGAGGATGTCCGTGAGGAAGGCCTTGTCGTCCGCGTCCCCCACCGACAGCGCGGACGCCACCTGGCTGCCCGACAGCAGCAGATGTCCACCGCCCATCACATACGCGCGCAGCGTGTCCTGTTCGGCGCGCGTCAGTCCAGCGCCGGCCTCGCCCCCCCGTCCGGTGAACCAGTCCACCACCCGGTAGCCCGCGCCGACGGACACCAGCCCCGCCGCCACCGCCCCGCTCGTCGCGCTGTCGAAGGCCACGCCCGACTGGCTCATCGCGTCCCCGTGGCGGCGCACGTACGTGCCGTCGTTCATCGTCTCCAGGAGCACCCGCAGCGGGGCCTCCAGGTCATACGCGTCCAGCGCCTCGCCGCACGCCAGCGCGGAGTCCAGCCGCTCGAAGGCGTTGACCACCAGCGCCGGGCGCGCGTCCCCCGAGCGCACGCCGACGATGGCGGACGGGAAGCCCTCACCGCCCGCGCTCACCGCCGCGACGCGGAAGTAGCGCGAGACGCCCGCCGCCAGCGGCACGCTCAGGCTCGTCCCGGACACCTCGGTGCCGTCGTCCCAGGCCTGGCCGTCCTCGCTCTGGTAGACGCGGTACGCGGTGGGCGCATCGCGCCCCTCCTCGTCCGGGCTGGCCTGGGGCGCGGCCCAGCGCACCTCCACCGTGCCGGCCGAGACGTTGCGCGCCACCACCGCGTCGGGGGCCTCGGGCGGCAGCGTCACCGCCACGCCGTCCCGCGCGGCGTAGTACTTGATGAGGCCCTGGAGGATGGCGCGCGCGGCGACGCGGCGGAACGCCGGCTCCTTCAGCCGGTTCGAGTCCGCCACCGCGTCGTGGTACGCGATCTCCAGCAGCACCGACGGCATCTCCGGGTTGTGCATGGGGTTGACCTCGCCCAGGTTCGCCGAGCGCAGGTTGCGCACGCGCCACGTCGGGTCGACCTCGCGCTTGAGGTCCGTGCCCAGTTCGTCCAACAGCGCCCGCCCCAGCACGTCGCTTCCGGGAACGCCCTCGAACTGGAGCGTGCCGTCCACCGGGTTGCGTCCATAGACATAGGCCTCGGTGCCCACCACGTTGCCGGTGGTGGAGGCGTTGGTGTGCCAGGCCACGTACACCGCATCCTCACCCTCCTCGTGCAGCCACGCGGCGAAGCGCGCGCGGGCCGTCACGTCCGCGTTGCGCTCGTTGGCGATGGCGTTGGCCCCGGTGGGCGCGTACACCGTCGCGGGCGCGCCGCTGAACTGCACGTGGTAGCGCGCGGCCTCCTCGTAGCGGGGACGCGACAGCGCGGCCATCTGCGCGTCGCCGATGACGCCCGAGCCTCCGCCGAAGCGCACCGCGTCCACCGACACCGTGGCGCCCTCCTCCGCGTCGTTCATCAGCACCACCGCAGCGCGCTCCGGCCCCGCGTTCGCCTTGAAGAAGAAGCGGCCCAGGAGCACCCACGTCCCGCCGTGGCGGCGCTGGTTGACGCGGAAGTGGCTCTCGCCGCCCGCGTGGCGCACGACGTAGTGCGCGTTCTCGGTGCGCGTGGGCGCCGCGCCATAGGAGACGTACACGTGGTAGTTGCCGTCCGCGGGCACCACGGGAGCCCACGTGGCCGTGGCCGTGGACGTCTGCGTGGTGAGCAGCTCCCGCGTGGTGCCCTGCGTGAAGGGCTCCACGCCGTTGCCCATGGGGAAGGCAGGCGTGGCCCAGCCCTTCTGCTCCGTCGCACGGAACAGCCCCGTGTCCCCCGCCTCCGAGTAGCCCGCGCCACCGTCGTCCACGATGACCATGCGCGAGTTCAGGTCCGCCTCGCGCACCGGCACCACCGTGGCGCCCGCGCCCATCAACATGGGCAACAGGTACTGGTTCACCACCTCGGCGGAGATGAGGTCCTCCACCACCGCCCACGTGTTGGGCCGCTGCGTGGCCCAGCGCGACAGCGTGGGCGCCCGGTAGAAGCCGTGGCCGGGGCTCAGGTAGATGACCTTCCCGGACAGCGCGCCCGCCCGCGTCCGCGTCTGGGGCACCCCCGCGAGCGAGGCCTTCGTCGTGCCATCCCGCTGCTCGCGCCGCACCACGGGGGCGTCGGAGGCGCTCAGCTTCCTCGACTCGTGCGCGCGGCGGGTCGGCGCCGGCAGGTACACCGCGTCCGGGGGCTCCAGGCCACAGGCGCCCACTTCGCCCTCGTGGGTGTGCACGGGGGCCTGGGCGGAGGCGAGGGTGGAGGTCAACAGGAGGGCCAGCAGCACGCCGCCTGGACGCGCCCGGAAGAAGTCGGTGCTCATGGCGGCCGACCTTACCCATTCACATCTCCACGGCAATCGGACCCGTGAGTGCTAGCCTGCCCGTCCCTTCAGGTTCCGATGACCGTACCTGCCCGGCCACCTCCCACCTTCCCTTCCCGTCGCGGCTCGGGGTTCCTCGCCTCGTTCGGCCATGCCTGGGCGGGCCTCATCCACACCGTCGTCCACCAGCGCAACATGCGCCTGCACCTCATCTCCGCCGTGCTGGTGGGGCTGGTGGGCAGCGGCATCCCCCTGGGGCTCGCCGAGAAGGTCACGCTCATCTTCTGCGTGCTGCTCATCTTCTTCGCGGAAATCCTGAACAGCGCGCTGGAGCACCTGGTGGACCTGGCCGTCCAGCAGTTCGACGAGAAGGCCCGGCTCACCAAGGACGCGGCCGCGGCGGGCGTGCTGGTGCTCGCGCTGGGCACGGTGGTCATCTTCGCGGCCATCCTCGTGCATAACTGGGAGACGGTGCGCACGAGCACCGACGCCATCGTCCGCCAGGTGGCGCTCGGCCTGCCCTTGACGGCGTGCGTGGTGGTGCTGGTGCTGCCCCAGCGAAGGCCCGTCGGCGTGGACGTGGGCGCCTTCGTGGCGGGCGGCGTGCTGCTCGCGTTCCTGGCCCAGTACACGGCCAGCACCGTGTTCACCGCGATGACGGCGGGGCTGCTCTTCGTCGCGGGCTCGGCGGCCTACACCCGCCGACGCGAAGCGGGCTCTCCAGGGGCGCCAGCGGGCGATTCGGCGGTCAACCGGACATAAAAAAACCGGCTGACGCCGGTCCACCACCACCTCAGGGGGCGGGAGCCCCGGAACCCGTCCGGAGCTCGCTCACCCGCCGAGGGTCGCTTGGGGTGAGTCTCGCACGCTCAGGCGCGCTGACGCCACTCGGAGCCCTGCTCCGGGGACGCAGGCACGGCGACGGCCTTGTCGCCTTCCTTCAGGTCCGAGGTCACCAGATCGAGCAGCTCCGTGGCGATACCGATGACCTGGTGCGGCGTGTAGCCGCTGGCGCGAAGCTGGTTGAAGAAGGTGCGCGCCAGGATCCGGGTGCCCTTTTGATCGGTGCTCACAGTCAATGCCTCCAAATTTGGGGGCGGCGCGAACAACGAGGGCCGCCGGCTAATCACTCGAGCCTTGTTCTTCAACCCCCGTGCCAGTCGTTCTCTTCCAAACGGATTCACCAGCAGTTCCCAGGGGTTGAAGAGCCGCGCGGGTCGGCATGGGGTGAATTGGGGTGCGAAGGGGGCTACGCACCCGGGGGAACCCCCGAGGGAACTGGATGGCCGGGTGCATCACGAGGTACGCACCCGTTCCGCGGCGGCGAGCCCCTCGTGGTTTCAAGTGCTTGCAATCTTTCAGCGGGGTGGAGCAGAACGCGCCCCCCACCAGGAGCGAATGGCAATGGCGTATCGGGTGAACAACATCGGGCTGTGGCTGGACGAGCCGGAGGAGCTGCTCGGTCAGCGGGCCGCGGAGAAGCTGGGCGTCACCCGCTCCGACCTGGCCTCCGTGCGGGTGGTGCGCTCCGTGCTGGATGCGCGAAAGAAGGGCAGCCCGCGCTACATCTACACGCTGGAGGTGGAGATGGCGCCGGGGCGCAAGCCCAAGCAGCTGCCGCCGGACGTGGGCGAGGCGCCGCCGCCCCCCGAGCCGCTGACGTCGGTGAAGCCGCCCGAGCAGTGGCCCATCATCATCGGCACGGGCCCCGCGGGGTTGTTCGCCGCGCTGGGGCTGCTGGAGCGCGGCGTGAAGAGCATCCTCATCGAGCGGGGACGCGAGGTGGTGGCGCGGCGCAAGGACGTGGCGAAGCTGATGCGCGACGGCACGTTGGACCCGGAGAGCAACATGAACTTCGGGGAGGGCGGCGCCGGCGCGTACACGGACGGCAAGCTGTCCACGCGCATCAACCACCCCATGGTGCGCAAGGTCATCGAGGCCTTCGCCCGCTACGGCGCGCCGGACGCCATCCTGGTCGAGGGCAAGCCGCACATCGGCTCGGACCTGCTGCCGGGCGCGGTGGCGAAGCTGCGTGAGGAGCTCATCGCCGGCGGCTGCGAGGTGCACTTCGGCCAGCGCGTGGACGACCTCGTCTACAAGGACGGCCGCGTCGCGGGCGTGAAGCTCGCGGACGGGCGCACGCTGGAGAGCGACCGCGTCATCCTGGCCCCCGGCAACTCCGCGCGCGAGCTGTACGAGCGCTTCGCCGCCGACGGCCGCGTCAGCGTGGAGGCCAAGCCCTTCGCGCTGGGCTTCCGCGCCGAGCACCCGCAGACGCTCATCAACGGCATCCAGTACGGCAGCGCCGCGAAGAACCCGAAGCTGCCCCCCGCCGACTACAAGCTCGCGGAGAACCTGGACGTCGACGGCGAGGTGCGCGGCGTCTACTCGTTCTGCATGTGCCCGGGCGGAATCGTGGTGCCCACGCCCACCGAGGACGGGCTGCAGTGCACCAATGGCATGAGCAACTCGCGCCGCAACGCGCGCTACGCCAACGCGGGCATCGTCGTCTCCGTCTCCGTGGCGGACTTCGAGCGCGAGGGCTTCCACGGACCGTTGGCTGGTTTGCAGTTCCAGCGGCACTGGGAGCAGAAGGCGTACGAGCTGGGCGGCGGGAAGTTCTTCGCCCCCGCGCAGACGATTCCGGACTACCTGGCCGGGCGCGTGAAGAAGGACCCGGGCGGCACCAGCTACCGTCCGGGCCTGGCGCACGTGGACCTGAACCGGCTGTTCCCGGAGCGGCTCACCACGTCCCTCAAGCAGGCGCTGAAGACCTTCGACCGGAAGATGCGCGGCTTCATCAGCGACGAGGGCAAGCTCATCGGCATCGAGAGCCGCACGTCGTCCCCCGTGCGAATCACCCGCGGCGAGGACCTGCAGTCGGTGTCCTGCAAGGGCCTGTACCCCGCGGGCGAGGGGTGCGGCTATGCGGGCGGCATCGTCTCGTCGGCCATTGATGGATTGCGCGTCGCGGAGCAGATTGCCACCGAGCTGGCGTGAGCCACGCCCGCGCCCCAACAGAGGGAGCCCTGCCATGCGTTACGTCGTGCGCACTCCGGATGGTGAGCTGACCTACCCCAGCCTCCTGGACGTGGAGCGCGCCTACGTCCAGGGCCTGGTGGACGCCGATGATGAGGTGCGGGAGGAGACCTCCCAGACGTGGCGCAAGGCGGGCAGCCTGCCGGTGCTCGCGCGCGCGAAGTCGCCGTCCTCGGGGCTGGCGGCGCGGGGCCAGTGGCTCACGGTGGCGGGCGCGGTGCTGGTGGGCGCGCTGGCCCTGTCGCTGGTGCTGCGCGACTCCTGGCACCTGCGCATCCTGGGAATCGTCCTGGCCCTGGTGGTCAGTTCGCTGCTCACGCGGGTGACGTTCAAGGCCTTCAAGCGGCCTCCGCCCCAGGCCTGAGGCCCGCCTCCTCCCCTGCTCTCCAGCCGGAGGGCCCGACGCCCGCCGACATCGGCAAGCGCACGGCCCATCTTGTCCGCTGGAAGTCAGCCACGCGAGAGGGGAGGACGCACTTGCTCAGCACCTATCTGTCCAAAGATGCCGCCCGCCGACTGCGCCATGGAGCCCCCTGGTTGCGCCGGGAGGACATCGTCTCCATGGAGGGAACGCCCCAACCCGGCGAGCCCGTGCAGCTGCGGGACGAGGACGGCGCGGTGCTCGGGCTGGGGGACGTGGACCTGGAGGCCTCGCTCGCGGTGCGGCGGCTGGGCATGCCGGACGAGGCGGTGGAGGGGCTGATTCCGCGCCACCTGCGCCGCGCCTTCGAGCGCCGGGGCCGCATGGTGGACGACCCGCGCTTCTGCCGGGTGGTGAACGATGACGGGGACGGGCTGCCCGGCCTCATCGTGGACCGGTACGACACCCACTTCGTGGTGCAGACGCTGACGCGCTCCATGGACGCCCGGCACCAGGACATCACCCGCGCGCTGGTGGAGGTGACGGGCGCCAGCTCGGTGCTGCTGCGCAACGACTCCCCGCGCAGGAAGGCCCTGGGACTGTCCACCCAGCGGCCCCATGTCCTCTACGGCACCCCACCCCGCTGGTGCCGGCTGCTGGAGCTGGGCGCCAGGTTCACCGTGGACCTCACGTACGGCCAGGGCACGGGCTACGCCTATGACCAGCGGGAGCTGCGCCGCGTGGTGGGCCGCATGGCCTGGGATGGCCGGGTGCTGGACGCCGCCTGCAACGTGGGCGGGCTCTTCGTGCACGCGGGCCTGCACGGGGCGCGGCACATCCTCGCCTTCGACGCGGACGCGGACGCGGCGGACCTGGCGCGCGAGAACGCCGAGGCGAACGGGCTTCTGGGGCGCGTGCTGGTGGAGAAGGGCACCGCGCTGCAGGCCCTGCGCGCGGTGCGGGAGACCTTCGACCTGGTGCTGCTGGACACACTCCGGGTGGCGACCGAGGAGGAGTTCGTGGAGCACCTGCGGTACGCGCTGCGACGCACCCGGCATGGGGGCCGGCTGATGGTGGTCGGCTATCACCCACCCCTGGCGTTCGGCGGCTTCGACGAGTTGGTGGCCACCGCGTGCGAGGCGGAGGCGCGAATCGCCACCCGGCTGGCCCGGCCCGGACTGCCTCCGGACCACCCGACGCTGGTGGGCTCCCCAGGCGCGGAGTACCTGGACACGGTGGCGCTGGAGGTGAGCTGACGCGGGAAAGCACCGCTCCGCCGTGGGGAGTGCTAGTGTCCGCGCCCGCGATGACCAACGAAAACGCCCCCCAGACCGCGACCTCCACCCCGGCGGATTCCGTCAAGACCGTCCGCAAGGTGTACGCGGCCGACCTGCGTGAGAAGGACCGCGTCCACACCGTCTTCCGCGTCACCAAGAAGGAGAAGGTGACGGCCCGCAGCGGCAAGGTGTTCCTGGCCCTGACGCTCGTCGACAAGAGCGGCGAGGTGGACGCGCGCGTGTTCGACAAGGTCGACGCGCTCGAGCCGTCCTTCCAGTCCGGCGACTTCGTGCTCGTCCAGGGCAACGTCATCCAGTTCCACGGCCGCACGCAGGTGGTGGTGGAGGGCCTGGAGCGCCTGGACCCCGAGCCCCTGGACCCCAAGGAGTTCGAGCCGCCCCCGGCGCCTCCCGCCGAGGCCAAGGCCGCCCCGGAGGCGAAGCCCGCCGCCGAGCCGCGCGCCGAGAAGGCCGACAAGGGTGAGAAGAGCGAGAAGAGCGAGCCCCGTCACGACGGCGGCGGTGGCGCCCGGGCCGCGGGCCTCATCCGCGAGCTCATCAACGAGCGCATCAACGATCCGTTCGTGAAGCAGCTCCTGATTGCGTTCCTGGACGACCCGCAGGTGGCCGCGGGGCTGCCGGTGGCGCCGGCCGCCAAGGGCATGCACCACGCGTGGCGCGGCGGCCTGGCCGAGCACCTGCTGTCGGTGATGCGGCTGACCCTGCGGGTGGCGGACCACTACCCCATGGCGGACCGGGACCTGCTGCTGGCGGGCGCGTTCCTGCACGACGTGATGAAGGTGGCCGAAATCTCGCCGGACAAGGGCTTCGACTACACCGACGAGGGCAAGCTCGTGGGCCACCTGGTGATGACGGCCCAGAAGATCCGCGAGAAGACGCTGTCCATCCCCGGCTTCCCGCCGCTGCTCGAGAACCACCTCACGCACCTGGCCATCTCGCACCACGGGCAGCTGGAGTACGGCAGCCCCAAGGTGCCGATGACCATCGAGGCGCACATCGTCCACGCGCTCGACTCGCTCGACTCGCGCATCGCCTCGTGGCTGGAGGCCATGCAGCGCGACTCGAACGAGAAGTGGACGGACGTGCTGCGCCACTACGACCGGCAGCTCTGGAAGGGCCCCCTGCCCACCGTGCGCGGCCGCGGACCCGTCGAGGGTGGCGGCGGTGGTGGCGGTGGCCGCCGCAAGTCGCGCGAGGAGAAGCGCAAGAACCGGGGCGACAAGGCTCCGCAGCAGCAGGCCCCTTCGCAGGAGGGCGGCGCGCCGGTGGTGGCGCGTGAGGAGCAGCAGCCGCAGCAGCGTCCTCCCCGCCGCGAGCGGCCGCCTCGCGAGGACCGGCCTCCCCGCGAGGACCGTCCGCCGCGCGAGGAGCGCGCCCGGGACGAGCAGCGCGCGCCCCGCGAGGAGCGTCCGCCGCGTCCGCCGAGGGATCCGAACAGCCTGCCGAAGGAGCTGACCTTCAAGCCCTTCAGCGCGCTGACGACGCTCTCGGGCGACAAGAGTGGCGAGGGTTCGTCGGAAAGCTGAGTCGTCATGGCGAAGAAGCTGGGTGAGCGCCTCATCGAGGCGGGGCTCGTCAACGCCGGGGCCGTGGAGCAGGCCCTGGAGCACCAGAAGATCACCGGCCACAAGCTGGGGGACTGTCTGGTGGAGCTGGGGCTCCTCCAGGAAGCGGCGTTGCTGCGCTTCCTGGCCGCGGAGTTCCAGACGCGCTTCGTGAGCGCGGACAAGCTGGCCAAGGCGAAGATCGCCACCGAGGTGCTCGACAGGCTCCCGGTGCGACTCGCCGAGGCGCAGAACGTGCTGCCCCTGGCGGTGGACCCGGACCGGAAGCTGTTGTCCGTGGTCGCCGCCGAGCCGCAGAACAAGGCGCTGATGGACGAGATTGCCCTCGTCACGGGCATGTCGGAGGTCTACGCGTATGTGGGCCTGCGCGGCGCCATCGCCGCGGCCATCCGCAAGCACTACTACGGCGACCCCACCGCGTTCGCCGCGCTGCTGGAGGCCGCGAGCGCGCAGTCCGGCCCCGCCGAGTCCACGTCGCGCTCCGGCGCGCCGGAGCACAACCGCACGTCCACCAGCAACCGCAGCAGCCTGTCCTTCCGCATGGAGACGGACCCGCGCATGCGGGTGCAGCGCCCCAGCGGCGGCACACAGGTGGCCGGGCGTCCGTCGTCCACGCAGCGGCGCGAGCCGGGTGGCCCGCGCGGGCTGGTCAGCGACATCGACTACGTGGAGACGCTGGGCATCCTCGTGGGGCTGCTGGAGCAGGACCGCCAGCGGCACCGGGGACACTCCGCGCAGCTGGCGCGGCAGGCGGGCATCGTCGGTCAGCGCATGGGCATGCCCCACAAGGAGCTGGCCGCGCTGTCCATCGCCGCGTACCTGCACGACCTGGGCAAGCCGTCCGAGCGGCACTTCTCGCTGGCGAGCAACGCCGTCAACTCGGAGTGGAAGGCGCAGGCCCGCGCCGCGTGCCGCGCGCCCACGAAGCTGTTCGAGACGGTGCACCTGCCCGCGCAGGTCAACACCATCCTGGCGCAGCTGTATGAGGCCTGGGATGGCTCGGGCACGCCCCAGGGCGCCAAGGGAGAGGAGATCACCCTGGGCGCGCGCATCCTCGCGGCGGTGGACAGCTTCCTGGAGCTGACCAAGAACCCCGGCAACGCGCTGGGCAAGGCCCTGCCCAAGGAGCAGGCCCTGGAGCACCTGCGCACGAACGCGGGCGTGCTCTACGACCCGGTGGTGGCGGACATCGTCATCCAGTTGCAGAGCGGCGAGCTGCTCCGCCACAGGCTGGAGAGCGAGGGCCGGCAGGTGCTCGTGGTGGAGCCGGACGAGACGGCTCGCGGCGAGCTGCTGGAGGCCGTGCTCAAGCAGGGGCTGGTGGCCCATGCGCTGTCCACGCAAGAGGGCGCGCAGGATGGCCTCGCCCGGCAGGACTGCGATGTCCTGGTGGTGAGCCTGCGCCTGGGTCAGCAGGAGGTGTTGGATCTGCTCCAGCAGGCCCGCTCCGCGCCGGAGACGGCGGGGCTGCCCATCGCGGTGGTGGGTGAGCCGGATGCGCCCACGCGCGAGCGGCTGATGATGGGCGGCGCGACGGAGCTGCTGCCTCCCGGGGACAAGTCCCTCGTCGCCAAGGCGGTGCGCGCGCTGCTCGAGGACCGGGTGCTGCACAACGGCCCGGGGCGCGTGGTGCGTGGCAGCTTCGACGAGCTGCCTCCAAAGGAGCTGCTGCGCACGCTGGGCAGCGCGAGGAAGAGCGGCAAGCTCAACCTGCGTCAGCACACGCTGGAGGGCTCGATGCACCTGGAGAGCGGCCGCGTCGTGTTCGCTTCATTCGGCGGACACACGGGAGAGCCCGCGCTCCAGGCGCTCTTGAAGCTCAAGCAGGCCGACTTCCAGTACGACCCGGACGCGCTGCTGCTGGACGTGCCGCAGATGGACCAGGACCTCCAGGCCCTGGCCGGCGGCGTCAGCGCAGGTTGAGGTTGAAGAGGGCGGCGGCGTTGGCGGTGGTGACCTCGGTCACCGTCTCCAGCGTCACGCCCTTGAGCTCCGCCAGCTTCCGCGCGGTCTCCACCACGTGCGAGGGCTCGTTCTTGCGCCCCCGGTGCGGCACGGGCGCCAGGTACGGGCTGTCGGTCTCCACCATCAGCCTGTCGAGCGGCGCGAAGCGCACCGCGTCCTGCAGCGCCTCCGTCTTCTTGTAGGTGATGACGCCGGAGAGCGAGAGGTAGAAGCCCCGGTCCAGGTAGCGCCGCGCGGCGTCGGTGTCTCCGGTGAAGCAGTGGATGACGCCCTTGGGCACGCCCACCTCGCCGAGAATCGCGTCGCAGTCCTCGTGCGCGTCACGCACGTGCACCACCAGCGGCTTGCCCAGCTTCACGGCCAGCTCGCACTGGTGTCGGAAGATGCGCGCCTGCGCCTCCCGGGGCGAGTGGTCGTAGTAGTAGTCCAGGCCGGCCTCACCCACGGCGCGGACCTCGGGCCGAGCGCAGGTGCGCTCCAGCATGGCCAGGTCGTCCTCCGTGGCGCGCGCGGCCTCGTGCGGATGGATGCCGAGCGTGGGCGAGAGGAACTCCGGATGCGCGGCGGCCAGCTCCAGCGCGTTGCCCCACTCGCCAGGACCGTGGAACTGGCCCACGACGATGGCGTGGATGAGGCCCGCGGCGCGCGCGCGCTCCAGCACCGGGGCCGCGTCCGCGAAGTCCTTCACTTCCAGGTGG
Organism: Myxococcus sp. XM-1-1-1; assembly: GCF_020037095.1. Taxonomy (NCBI): domain Bacteria; kingdom Pseudomonadati; phylum Myxococcota; class Myxococcia; order Myxococcales; family Myxococcaceae; genus Myxococcus; species Myxococcus sp. XM-1-1-1. Next base: position 653,836 of record NZ_JAIQDH010000003.1, on the reverse strand, counting down.
CAGTGCGCATCCACCAGTCTCATGTCCCCTCCTGAAACAAGTCGTCCAGTTCCTGCCGTGCCTCGGGTGAGGTGAAGGTGCTCACCGCCGCGCGCACGTGCTCGCGGCCCTCGGGGAGGCCCAATCTCCAGAGCCCATCCGCCGCGTCCAGCCGGTCCTCCTCCTGGGCGCTCACGTCCCGCAGCAGCGCGAGCAGCCAGGGCAAGGCCCGCTCGTCCCCCAGGCGCCCCAGGCCGCGCGCGGCGGCACCCCGGCAGGAGTCCTTCGGGTCATCGAGGATGGCCTTCAAACGCTCCAGCGCGCCGGGCGCCTTCACCTCGCCGAGCAGCTCCACCGCGAGCGCGCGGTCCTGGCTCCACTTCTTGCGCGAGCGCTGGAGCAGGTGCGCCGCGCCGTCGGCGTCACCCAGCCGGGCGAGGACTCCCGCGGCCTGCGTCTTGTCGAAGGCGGGGAGCAGCCAGCGGCCGAACAGCTTCTTCACCGCGGGCAGCGCGCGAGCGTCCTCGAGCTCCGCCAGTGCACCCAGGGCGCGGAAGCGGAGCAGGTCCGCGTCCAGCGCGTCGATGAGCACCTCGAGCCCCGCGGGGTGCTTGAGGGCGGCGATGCCTCGCGCGGCCTCGAAGCGCACCTCGGGGACGGAGTCCTCCAGCATGCCCGCGAGCGCACCGCGCAGCTCGGGACGGGCCATGTCCGCCAGTCGGCCCGTGGCCTCCAGGCGCACCAGCGACTCCTCATCGCGAAGCCGCGAGATGAGCAGCGCGATCGCCTCTTCTTGAGGCAGCACCACGGTGGCCAGCGCGATGCCCGAGCGCTTCACCTCGGGCTGCGCGTCCGACAGCATCCTCGGCACGACCTCCGTGAACTCGGGCGCGCGCGAGGGCACCTCCGCCGCGAGGTGATGGAGTTGCTCTGCAGCCTCCGCGCGAAACGCGGGGCGCTTCTCGTTCTCCAGCGCCAGCAAGGCCCGGTCCCGCTCCGCACGCCAATCCGTCACGTCCCATCACCTCGCTTGCCCGACAGCGTCCGCTTCGAGCACCTCGAGCGAACAGGGGCAGGGGGTTGCCACCCTGCCCCGTCCGCGCCGACTACTTCACGTCGCTGCCCGGCGGCACGTTGCCCGGATCCAACAAGGACAGGTCCTTGCCGCCCGGCCCCGCCGTCAGGAGCATGCCGCGCGACGAGATGCCCTTGAGGCTGCGGGGCTTCAGGTTCGCCACCACCACGACGTTGCGCCCCACCAGCGACTCCGGCGCGAACGCCTCGGCGATGCCCGAGACGATGGTGCGCGGCCCCGTCGCCTCGCCCACGTCCACCGTGAGCTTCAGCAGCTTGTCCGCCTTGGGGACCTTCTCCGCCGCGAGCACCTTGCCCGACTTGAGCACCACCTTGGCGAAGTCCGCGTACTCGATCTCAGCGGACGCCTCCCCTGCGCCCTCCGTCGCCTGCGTGACGGGCGCGGCCTCGGCCGGCTTCTTCTCCACCTTCTTCTCCTTGCCACCTTCGGCCTTCTTCACCTCGGCGGCCGGAGCCGGCGCGCCGCCCGCGGGCAGCGAGAGGATGGCGTTGACGCGCTCCTCCTCCAGCCGGGGCAACAGCGGCTCCGGCGTGCCGATGGGACGGCTGCGGTCCAGCAGCGGATACTTCGCGCCCTCCAGCGCCTGGAACGTGAGCGGCGGCGCGCCCAGCTGCGCGAACAGCTTCTCGGACAACCTCGGCGTCACCGGGCCCAGCAACGCGCCCAGCAGGTACACGACGTCCGCCGCGTCGGAGAGGTCCGCGCGCGCCGCCTCCGCGTCCTTCTTCACCAGCGCCCACGGCGCCTGCGCCTGGACGAAGGCATTCGCAGCCGACGCGATGTCCGTGATGACGCGGATGGCGTTGCGGTACTCGAGCTTCTCGAACGCCTCGCGCACCTCGCCGACCCGGGCCAGCACCGACTCCACCAGCGCGCGTCCAGGCCCCTCGGCCCGACCCGGCGCCAGCTTCCCGCCCAGCGGCCCGGCCAGGAGCGACAGCGCGCGGTTGGCCAGGTTGCCCACGTTGTTGACCAGCTCCCCGTTCACCCGCAGACGGAAGTCCTTGAGGTTGAGGTCCAGGTCCTCCACGCCCGCGCCCAGGTTGGCCGCGTAGAAGTAGCGCAGGTAGCTGGGGTCCAGCTGGTTCAGGTAGTCGCGCACCGGAATCATGGTGCCGCGGCTCTTCGACATCTTCTCCCCGTTCACCGTGAGGTGGCCGTGGACCTTGATCTCGCTCGGCACATGCAGGCCCGCCACGTCCAGCACCGCGGGCCAGAACAGCGCGTGGAAGTAGACGATGTCCTTGCCGATGAAGTGGACGATGCGCGCGCCGCTGTCCTTCTCCCAGTAGTCCAGCGCGCTCTTCGCCTTGCCCGTCTCCTTCGCCCACTTCTCCGTCGTGGCGATGTAGCCGATGGGCGCGTCCAGCCAGACGTAGAAGTACTTGTCCGTCTCACCGGGAATGGCGAACCCGAAGTAGGGCCCGTCACGGCTGATGTCCCAGTCCGCGAGCCCCTTCTCGAAGAAGCCCTGCAGCTGCGTCGCGAGCCCCGGGTGGAGGAAGCCCGGCTTGCGCAGCAGCGCCTGGAGGAAGTCCGCGTGCTTCGAGAGCTTGAAGAACAGGTGCGCCGAAGACTTGCGCACCGGAGGCGTCCCGCAGAGCGCACAGCGCGGCTCGATGAGGTCCGTGGGGCTGTACGCCTTGCCACACTTCTCACAGACGTCACCGTACTGGTCGGGCGACTTGCAGTTGGGACAGGTGCCCTTGATGAAGCGGTCCGGCAGGAATCGGCGGTCCTTCTCGCAGTACGCCTGTTCGACGTCCTTGCGCTCGATGTCGCCCTTCTCCTTCAGTCGCCCGTAGATGAGCTCCGCGTAGTGGCGGTTCTCCGGCGAGTTGGTGGAGTGGAAGGAGTCGAAGCGCACGTCCAGGTCGTGGAAGTCCTTCTGGTGCTCGTCCTGGAAGCGGGCGATGAACTCCTCGGGCTTGAGCCCGTGCTTCGCCGCGTTGAGCTCGATGGGCGTGCCGTGCGTGTCGTCCGCGCAGAAGTAGACGACGTCCTTGCCGCATGAGCGGAGGAAGCGCACGTAGATATCGGTCTGGATGTACTCGACGGCGTGCCCGAGATGGATGGGGCCGTTCGCGTACGGAAGCGCACTGGTGACGAGGATTCTCTCCGCCATGGACTCTCCTGGGGGCGGCGGACATTAGCCGCTCGGGGGGCCGAGGTCATCGACGGCGTGGGGCCGCGCGCACGAATGCACGACGGAGCCGGGGATGTTATCGACCGGATACGAATGTGCACCATCGTCATCCTTCGTCAGGTCCACCCCGAATGGCCGCTGGTGCTCGCGGCCAACCGGGACGAGTTCTACGCACGTCCCACGACGGGCCCCCAGGTCCTGCTCGAGTCCCCTCGCGCCGTCGGCGGACGGGACGTGGAGCGCGGCGGGACGTGGATGGGAGTGACTAACGAGGGCCTCTTCGTGGGCCTGACGAACCAGCGCGGAGGACAGGGGAAGGGCCCGGCCCCCCGCTCGAGGGGAGAGGTGGTCCTCCAGGCCCTGCGGGCCGCCAGCGTGGAGGGCATCGAGCGCTACCTGGACACGCTGTCCGGCGAGGACTTCCTCCCCTTCAACCTCCTCTACGGCGATGCCCGGACGCTGCGGGTCGCCTACGCCAGGACGGGCCAGGCCGAGCTGCGGCGCGAGGACGTCCCCCCAGGCATCCACGTGCTCCCCAATGACGTGCTCGACAGTCCGGAGCTCCCCAAGGTGGCGCGAGCCCGGATGCTCGCCGCCGAGCTGCCGCACGAGCCCTGGCCCCGGTTCGAATCCGGGCTCAAGGCCCTGCTCGGGGACGACCTGCTGCCCCCGGAGAGCGGGACGCCGCGCCCCGCGCCCGGGGAGTCGCTGCCCCCCGACTTCCTGCGTCGCCTGCAGGCGCTCTGCATCCATACGCCCGCCTATGGCACGCGCTGGTCCTCCATCGTCGCCCTGGCTCCGGGACGCGTGGGGCATTACCTGGTGTCGCAGTCCGCGCCGTGCGAGGGCTCCTGGGAGGACATCACGGGGATGCTCGATGTCCCCCCTCCCACGACGCGCTGAGCCCGCGGCGCCCCTCGCCCAGGCGCGCCAGCAACCGTGAGAGCAGGGGCCACGGGTGCGCGCCCTGCTCGGCGCCGAGCCCGCGCAGCGCGCGATGCAGCGCCACGAAGTCCCGCGCCACGTCCGGGTCGTCGAGCACGGCGCCCCCTCCGGGAAAGAGGTCGTCGACGAGCGCCACGTCCTCGTCTTCCCATACACGGCGCGACGGCGGCCTGAGCAGGGCCACCGGCACGAGCATCCCGCACAGCACCCCGGGGCGACCGCTCTCGGCGTGCAGCGCGTGGACTTCACCTGGAGGAATCACGACAAGGCTTCCGGGCGGCGCCATCAGCCGGACACCTCCGCAGCACACCTGCTGGACATGCCCCGCGTCCAGCGTGAGCTGGAGCTCGTCATGGACATGCAGGGCCTGCGTGGTGGCGCGGCCACTCACCCGATACAGCACCAGTCCCGGGTATGTGCCGGGTCGCCAGACCTGCGCCGTCGCATGCCCGTCCCACTCCGTCACCATCTCCCGCTCCCCGCGTCGATGTACGGGAAGCTAGACGCCGATGTGGGTTCGGCGCAGCCAGCCCCCGGGACACAGGCCGTGTCGTCGGGCCGGCACTCGCCTCAGGCCGGACCGGCGGGCGCGGGCTCGCCCACGAGGACGCGTGCCCGGCCGTCCATGGAGAGCTTCACCTCCTCGACAGTGCCGAAGCCGGACTCTCGCGCCAGCTCCGCCAGGTGACGCATCCACGGGTTGTAGGGCATCCCGTTGTCCGAGCAGCACGGCACCACGGCGAACGGCAGCCGATGTCTCGCCGCGTATTCGATGATGACGCGCGTGGCGCCGTCCGGGTGCATTCCCACCACCAGCTCCGCCTCGCACGGCTCGTCCAGCGTGAAGATGCGCTGGGCATACGTCACCGGCAGGTGCTTGTGCCGCAGGTCGAAGGTGGTGACGGCGCGGCCCCGCCGCGTCAAGGCCTCGTTGAGGCGCCCCTGCCCTCCCGCCACGTCGAAGACGCGAGGGGCCATGAAGCGCGACACGATGAAGTCCGCGAAGAGGTCGAAGCGACGCTTGTCCGCCATACGCGGCCTCCTCTACCCGAGCCGGACTCCGAGTGCACGTCCCAGTGTGCCCGCCCGCTCCCTCAGGCGCCGAGGCACACCGTGGCCAGGAGCCGCTCGATGACCAGCCGCCCGTTGCCCGAGGACTTCAAGGACAGGTCCGCCTCCGCGCACGCCACCAGCGCGCCCAGCAGCTCCTTGCGCTCGTAGCCCGCGGCCGCCTTCATGCTGAAGGTGAGCGCCCACGCGTTGGGCATCTTGCGCCGGGTGCCCTTCAGCTCCGCCTCCAGCTTGGGGAACACCCGGGCCTCCACGTCCTTCGCGGTGCGCGGCGGCGTGCCTCCCGCGTAGCGCGTCAGCCACTCGTGGCTCTCCAGCAGCGTGCGGACGATGGAGGCCACCGCGCCCAACAGCTGCAGCGCGTGCGTGCCCTGCCCCATCGCGTCCTCCGCGTAGGACAGCGCGCCGCGGAAGTCGCGCTTCTGGAGCGCCTCCGACAGCTCGAAGAACTCCTCCTCGCGCGCGTGGTGCACCAGCATCACCACGTCGGAGCGTTCGATTGCGGGGCCCTCCGAGTACGTGGCGAGCTTCTCCAGCTCCGACTGCAACAGGCGGATGTTGCCGCCCACGCGCTCCTTGAGCTCCTCCAGCGCGCCGGGCCCCAGCTTCTTCTTGAAGGGCGCCAGGAACTCCTTGGCGATGTCGGAGAGGTCCAGGTCCTTGTGGCGCGCGGCCACCTTGCGCTCGACGACGTGGCCCTTGTCCTGCGCCAGCTTCACCAGCGGGTTCTTCGCGTCCACCTCCGTGGCCGCCATCACCAGCGCGTGTCCCGCAGGCGCGCCCTTCTGGATGAGCTCGATGAGCGCGGTGGCGTCACCCTCCGGGGCGCTGATGCGCTCCTCCTTGCAGAAGGCCGCGGCCTCCTTCAGGAACGCCACGTCCGCCTCGGCGAGGTCGACGTTCAGCTCCTCCTTCCACTGCTCCACCGACGGCGCCCTGGACGCGGATGGGTCCAGCTGGTCCACGCCCCAGCCCGCGCGCGCCGCCAGCGCCAGCAGCCGCCGCGCGCCCTCCTTGCGCTTGCCCGCCTTCCACGCCTCGCGCGCCTTGGCGAGCGGGTCTCCCCGCCCCTTCTTCGGCGCGAGGAACTCCGGGTCCCTCACCACCACGACCTTGCGGCCGGGGAACAGCGGCATCGTGGCCAGCTCCTGCGCCACCTCGCGCGGGCTGCCCGCGTCCAGCGTGACCAGGTTGAGCCCCACCGCCGCGTCGGGCACCAGCACCTTGACCAGCTCGTCGGCGCCCTTTCGGACCAGGAACTCCTCGCCCCACAGCAGGTACAGGGGCGAAAGCTTCCCGGCCTTCACGCCCGCCAGCACGTCATCCAGCTCCGAGCTCATCGGGACGTCTCCGTGAACAGGTCGATGAGCATCCGCTCCAGCTGCAGCCGGGGCGCGCCGTTGCGGGCCACCGCCGCGCGCGCGCCGTCGAGCAGCGCGTGGCGACGGTGCAGCCACGCATCGGACAGGCGCGCGCCCACCTCCACCGCCAGCTGGCGCAGGTCGCGGTTCGCCAGCGCGTCCTCGCGTCCCACCTTGGCCAGGGCCACGTCGCGCGTCCAGAGCGTCAACAGCTCCAGCGTCGCCTCCGCGTCCTCGCGCGAGCCGCCGTGCTCGTCCGCGAAGCGCAACAGCCCCACCGCGTTGTCGCCGCGCAGGTTCTCGAAGGCCGTCACCACGTCCTTGCGGCGGGCCAGCGCCTCCACGTCCAGAGACAGCGCGCGGCCCAGGCTGCCTCCGGCCATGATGGCCGCCAGCTGCGCGGTGTCCGCGTCCAGCTTGCGCTCGGTGCGCACGCGCTCGGCGACCAGCTCCACCGGCAGCGGGCCGAAGTGCACCTTGCTGCACCGGCTGCGGATGGTGGGCAAGAGCTTGTCCATGGCGCTGGCCACCAGCACCAGCGTGGTGTCCGCGGGCGGCTCCTCCAGCGTCTTGAGGAACGCGTTCTGCGCCTGCACGTTCATCGCCTGCGCGGAGACGAGGATGGCCACCTTGCGGCGCGACTCCAGGCCGCGCAGGGCCAGCCGCTCCTGCAGCTGGCGGATCTGCTCCACGCGCAGGTCCCGGCTCGGCGTGCCCGTGAAGTCCGAGCGCCCCGCGAGGCCCCGCGACACGCGCTCGTCGTCCGGCATCACCCAGGTGACGTCCGGGTGGAGTCCGCGCGAGACGCGCGTGCAGCTGGCGCAGGTGCCGCAGCCCACGTCCGGCTGCTCGGGGCAGGTGAGCGCCTGGGCCAGGCCCACGGCCGCTCGCTCCTTGCCCACGCCCTCCGGCCCCGCGAAGAGATACGCGTGGTGCACCGCGCCGGAGCGAAGTGCCGCCTGAAGTGAATCAATCGCGCGGGGCTGTCCCAGCACCGATGCGAGGGTCATGGCGCGTGTATCCCCGCTTGCGCGCCACGCGTCAACCGCTGCCTTGACCCCCCATGTACGCGCGGGAGAGAGTCAGGGGGCCTTGCTGCCTTTCCTCCAGAGCAATCTGTCCCTGGCCGTCGGCGCGATACTGGCGCTGGTGCTGCTGGGAACCCGGGCCTCCAGCCAGGACGCGGACCTGAAGCGGGACCTCACCGGGGCCCTGCGGCTGATGGTGATGTTCCTCATCCTGCGCGTGGGCGCCTGGGCGCTGCCCGCCACCACGCCGCCCGGGCCGATGAAGGCGCTGCAGGTCGCCTGGATGCTGACGTTCGCCTTCGGCGTCATCCGCGCGGGCGTGGGCTTCGGCCTGAAGCTGGCCCGGCTGCGCTCGACGTCGGTGGGGACGCCGAAGATCCTCCGCAACGTCATCGACTTCCTGCTCTACACGCTCGCCGCGGTGCCCATCGTCCAGACGCAGCTGGACCTGGACCTGACGGGCCTGGTCGCCACGTCCGCGGTGCTGTCGGTGGTCATCGGTCTGGCGCTCCAGGAGACGCTGGGCAACCTCTTCGCGGGCCTGTCCCTGCAGTTGGACAAGCCCTTCGAGGTCGGCGACTTCGTGCGCATCGGCGAGCACGTGGGGCGCGTGGCGCAGGTCAACTGGCGCTCCATCCGCATCATGACGTTCCGCCGTGAGCTGGTGACGCTGCCCAACTCCATGGTGGCCAAGGAGCAGCTCAAGACGTTCAACCAGGACCGCGAGCCGGTGGGCGTGGACATGCAGGTGCGCGCCACGTACGAAACGCCGCCCAACGTGATGAAGGCGGCCCTGCTGGACGTGGCGCGGGAGATTCCGCAGGTGCTGGTGGACCCGCCGCCCATCGCCCGCACGCTCGCGTTCGACGAGCAGTCGGTGCGCTACATGCTGCGCTTCTTCGTGAACGACTTCTCGCTCGCGGACGCGACCATCGCGGAGGTGCACACGCGCCTGTGGTACCGGATGCGGCGCGACGGAATCGAGCCGCCCGTGCCCCACCGCGTGGTGCGCATGCGCGAGGACGCGGCCCGGCCGGAGCTGCCCGCGCACACCGTGCTGCGCCTGTTGCGCGCGGTGGACCTGTTCGAGCCGCTGAAGGACGCGGACCTGGAGCGGCTGGGCCAGGAGGTCCACGTGCGCCGCTTTGGCCGCGACGAGCACATCATCCAGGAGGGCGATGACGGTCGGACGTTCTACGTGCTCGCCTCCGGCGAGGTCAGCGTGCGCGCCGGCAAGTCCCAGTCCGAGGTAACGCGGCTGGGCCAGGGCGGCTACTTCGGCGAGATGTCGCTGCTCACCGGCGAGAAGCGCGCCGCCACCGTGGTGGCCCTGGAGGACTCGCTGCTGCTCGAGGTGGACCGGCCCACCTTCGCGCGGCTGTTCGGCGAGCACCCCAACCTGGCCCGGCAGCTGTCCTCCATCCTCGCGCAGCGGCGCACCCAGCTGCGCGCCGTGGCCCAGGCCAGCGGCGCCACCGGGGACCCCATCCCCGCCGAGGTGGGCCGCATCCTCGGCCGCCTGCGCCAGATCTTCGGCCTGCACGGCTCCCACCACGAGTAGCCCGCACCGGGCCTCCCGAAGCCCCTTCCCCGCCCTGGTCGTGCCCGCCCACCCTACCTGCCAGGGGGTGCGTTTCTGGGGGCCTCCAGGCCGCCCCGTCTCCGAGGGAATGTCAGACCCTTCCGGTAGTCTCTCTTCATTCCCGCTACCGGAAAGGAAGTCGTCGACATGACCACCCCTCGTGAGAACCCGTGTGTCTCGGTCAACCAGCTCGGCCAGTACCTCACCGGAACGCCGTCGCTGCGAAAGCGCATCATCCAGGGACAGAAGAACCCGGTGGATCCGCAGTACCTGCGCTACCCCGCGGCGGCCCAGGCCATCACCGAGTTCCTCTGCGAGGGCCGGGACGAGGTCATCCTGCGCTACCACCAGCGCCGGATGCTCAACGCCCAGGCGGACTCGGACTTCGACGCGCACCGGCTCGCCCTGTGCGCGGAGGCGCTCCAGCGCTGCCTCGTCGCCACGGAGGACCTGGCCACCCGCGCCGTGGCCAGCCCCGCGGACCCGGAGCTCGCGCCCCTGGAGCTCGCCGGCGTCGCCGTGAAGGTGCGCCCCGAGGTCCTCCTCCGGGGCGTGGACGCGCGCGGGCAGATGCGCTCGGGCGTGCTGAAGCTCTACTTCTCCAAGCACACGCCGCTCGACGAGCGCGCCGGCCAGTACATCGCCACCGTGCTCCAGCTCTTCGCCGAGGAGCGGCTGGAGCAGCAGGGGCCCGTGGACCCGCGCCTGGTGGGCGTCTTCGACGTGTTCGCCGGCCGCCTGTTCGTCGCGCCGAAGGCCCGCCAGCGCCGGCTCCAGGACGTCGTGCTCGCCTGCGAGGAGATCGCCGGCCGCTGGAACTTCCACTGACGGCCCGCGGGGCCCGTGTCCGCTTCCGGGACACGGGCTTCCCGCATCCGCGAACGGCGCGGAGCCCGCGGCGGGCCTCCCTCCAGGGAGCCTGGGGGGTTGCCTCGCTCCAGGAGGGCTGGCATGGCCTTCGCTTCGGGGGCCCGCCATGGACTCGCTTCGTCAGGACTTCCGCTACGCGCTGCGCACGCTGAGGCACACGCCGGGCTTCACCCTGGCCGCCGTGGTGACGCTCGCGCTGGCCATCGGCGCGAACACCGTCCTCTTCAGCGCCATCCACGCGATGCTGCTCAAGCCCCTGCCCTTCCAGGCGCCGGAGGCGCTCGTGCGGCTGTGGTGCCAGCAGCTGGACTTCCCTCAGGCGTCCGTGTCCCCGCCGGAGCTGCTCGGCTGGCGGGAGCATGGCCATTCGTTCGCGCAGCTGGCCGGCTTCGCCCGTCGGGACATGAGCCGCACGGGCGCGGACTCCGCCGAGCGCGTCCGCGCGGCCCGCGTCACCCCCAACTTCTTCCAGACGCTCGGCGTGACACCCACGCAGGGGCGCGACTTCCGGGACGAGGACGCGCAGCCGGGCAATCCCCCGGGCAGCGTGGTGGTGAGCCATGCCTTCTGGAAGAAGGCGCTGGGCGGAGCCTCCGACGCGGTGGGCGGGACGGTGCGGTTGGACGGGCGCACGTACACCGTCGCGGGCGTGCTGCCGGAGGGCTTCACCTTCCCGGAGTTCTCCGAGGACGTCGACGTGTGGCTGCCCAACTGGCTCAACCCGGAGCAGCACGGCAACCACTACATGAGCGTCATCGGGCGGATGGCCCCGGGCGTCACGCTGGAGGCGGCGACGGCGGACCTGGCGCGGGTGGCCCAGCTCATCGCCCGGCCGGGCGCGCCGGGCGAGAAGGCCCACGGCGTGACGACGGACCTGTGGCAGCGCTACCTCACGTCCAGCTCGCGACCGGTGCTGTGGGCGCTCTGGGCCGCGGTGGGCTTCGTGCTGCTCATCGCCTGCGCCAACGTGGCCAACCTTCTGTTGGTGCGGGCGCTGGCGCGGCAGCGGGACGGCGCCATCCGCGCGGCGCTCGGGGCCAGTCGGGGTCGGCGCATCCAGCAGGCGCTGGCGGAGAGCGTGCTCCTGGGCCTCGTCGGCGGGCTGGTGGGCCTCCTGCTCGTCATGTGGGGCATGGAGCTGGTGCGCGCGCTCCTGCCGCCCTCGATGCTGCGCATGACGCCGGTGGAGCTGAGCGTGCCCGCGCTGCTGTTCAGCGTGGCGCTGTCGCTCGGCGCCGGGTTGCTCTTCGGCCTGGCGCCCGCGCTGCACACCTCCGGTGCGGACGTCCTGCCGCTGCTCAAGCAGTCCGGGAGCGCGGCGGGCGCGCGCGCCAATCACCCGCTGCGCAACGGGCTGGTGGCCGTGCAGCTGGCCCTGGCGCTGGTGCTGCTGGTGGGCACGGTGCTGATGGTGCGGACGCTGCGCAACCTGCAGGCGGTGGACCCCGGCTTCGACGCGGAGCGGGTGCTGCATGCGCGGCTGGCGCTGCCGGACCTCAAGTATGGCGGCCCCGACCAGCAGCGCGGCTTCTTCGCCGACTACCTCGAGCGCCTGCGCGCGCTGCCGGACGTGGAGAGCGTGGGCATGGTCAACGACGCGCCGCTGGGGGGCACCAACTCCAACGGGGACTTCACGCTGGAGGGGGCGCCTCGGGACTCGGGGCTGCGCTACGTCACCGAGTACCGGGTGGCCTCGCCGGGCTACTTCCGGGCCCTGCGCGTCGCGCTGCGCGAGGGACGCGACTTCGACGGCCGCGACTCGGAGAAGGGCGCCCCCAGCGTCATCGTCAACGAGGCCTTCGTGCGCAAGTTCCTCGGCGGCGGCGAGGCGCTGGGCCGCAGGGTTCGCCTGGGCTGGAGCGACAACGAGCCCTTCCGCGACATCGTCGGCGTGGTGGCGGACGTGCGTCACAACCGCCTGACGGAGCCCGCCCAGCCGGAGACCTACCTGCCGTACGAGCAGTACCCGGTGCGCACCATGTCCATCCTGCTGCGCACCTCGCGCGAGCCCTCCACCCTGGTGGCCGCCGTGCGACAGGAGCTCAAGGCCGTGGACGCGGAGCAGCCCGCGTACGACGTGGCCCCCTTCGTCGACCGGATGGACCGGCAGGTATCCCGGCCCCTGGCGACGGCGCGGCTGCTCGCGGCCTTCGCGGCGCTCGCCGTGGTGCTCGCGGGCGTGGGCGTCTATGGCGTCATGGCCTACGCGGTGGGCCAGCGCACCCGGGAGCTGGGAATCCGCCTGGCATTGGGCGCCCACCCCAGACAGGTGCTCGGGCTGGTGATGCGTCAGGGCCTCATGCTCACGCTCCTGGGCGTGGGGGTGGGCCTGCTGGCGGCCTTCGGCTGCATGCGCCTGCTCGCGGCGCTCCTCTATGGTGTGAAGGCCCACGAGCCGGGCTTGTTCCTGGGAGTCGCGGCGGCGCTGGGGTTGGTGTCGCTCCTGGCCACGTGGATTCCCGCGCTGCGCGCCAGTCGGGTGTCACCGTCCGTGTCACTGCGCGCGGAGTAGCTTCCGCCGCTGGCGGAACGCCGCGCCCAGGCAGCTTCAAGGCCCCGCCACGGGCCCGCGCCAGCTCGGCGGGCAGGCATGGGGTGACTTCGCCCCAGCCCCTGCGTTCCACGCGTTTACGGGCACCAGCGGACGTCCTGCTCGGCTGCCCTTTGACGCTTGCCGACGGAAGGGTTTAAGAGTCCGCATGCACTTCGACTGGACGTTTCTGGTTCGCGTGAGCGTGCTGGCTTTGCCCGCCATGCTGCTGATGGCGTTGCACGGCGCGGTGGCGCAGGCCTCCGCGCCGAGCGCTCCGCTGGAGAAGCTGTCGGGTCGTCGCATCTTCTTCGGCCACCAGTCGGTGGGCGGCAACATCCTGGACGGCGTCAAGGCGCTGCCCAACTCGGCCCAGGGCGTGGTGCCGCGCGTGGTGGAGGTGCAGAGCCCCACGGAGTCGCTGGCCCCCGGCACCCTGGCGCACGCCATGGTGGGACAGAACGAGAAGCCCGAGTCGAAGATCGCCGACTTCGAGCGGCTGATGGACGCGGGGCTCGCGAAGTCGACGGACGTGGCCTTCTTCAAGTTCTGCTACATCGACATCAACGGGGCCACGGACACGCGCGCGCTGTTCGAGAAGTACCGCGTGGCCATGGAGGGCCTGAAGGCGCGCCACCCCGGCACCACCTTCGTGCACGTGACGGCGCCGCTCACCACGGTGCAGCGCGGCGCGAAGGCGTGGCTGAAGGAGCTGCTCGGCCGGCCCGTCTGGGGCGTGGCGGAGAACGTGCAGCGCGAGACGTTCAACGAGCTGATGCGCAAGACGTACGCGGACAAGGAGCCCCTGTTCGACCTGGCGCGCCTGGAGTCCACCGCGCCCGACGGCTCGCGGGAGACGTACGAGCTCAATGGCCAGACGTGGCCGGCCATGGTGCCGGGCTACTCGGATGACGGCGGCCACCTGAACGCGGCGGCCCAGAAGCGCCTGGCCACCGAGCTGCTCAACTTCCTGGCCGGCCTGCCCGCGCCCGTGGTGCAGCCTCCCATCCCCGCGGTCCAGGCCACGCCGTGACATGAGGCCGTTACATCAATCACTGTCGCGCGAGTGGGGGAAGCTCATGGCGCGCCTGAAGTTGAGGCGCTGTCAGGAGATAGGGGACTCGCCCACGGTGCTGGGCCGCGTGTGGATCCACGGCGCGGGCCGGGTGCTCGTGGGACACCGCGTGGTGCTGGATGGCCGGCTGGCGCCCATCGAGCTGCATGCCATGTCGCCCCAGAGCGTCATCATCCTGGGGGACGAGGCCCACATCGAGGGAGGCGCGTCGCTGGAGGCGCTCAGCTCGATTTCGGTGGGCCGGGGCGCCCGGCTGGGGCCGTTCAGCAAGGTGATGGACAACCAACACCACCCGCTGAGGGGAAACCGCCATGAGCGGCCTCCGTCGGTGCCCCTGGTCATCGAGGAGGGCGTGACGGTGGGCAGTCGTGCCATCCTGTTGCCGGGCGCGCAGCTGCAGAAGGGCTGCACCGTGGCGCCCGGCACCGTCATCTCGCGTCGGATTCCGGCGGGGGTGACGGTGGGGGGAGCGCCCGCGAGGGTGCTGCGCAGGGAGGTGATGGGATGACGTCGCGTAGCCCATTCGTCCGGATTCCCGAAGTGGTCGCCCAGCTGGAGGAGATGGGCCGGGCGGCCCGGCCTCGCGCGGAGCGCGCGGTGGCGATGGTGCGCGCGCGCTGGCAGTTCCGCGCCGTCCAGTCGCTGGGGCGCAACGTGGCGGCCTATGGGCCGGTGAGCGTGCACAACGAAGGGGAGATGGTCCTCGGGGATCGGCTGACGTTCTCCGGCGGGATGCTGCCCAGCTCGCTCGTGTGCCACCCGGGTGGCCAGCTCACCATCGGGAACGAGACGCAGTTCAACTACGGGGTGTGCCTGGAGGCCTGGCGCTCGGTGAGCGTGGGGGCCCGGTGCATGTTCGCGTCGTTCGTGCGCGTGGGAGACCGGGATGGGCTCCACACCGCGCCCATCATCATCGAGGACGATGTCTGGGTGGCGCACGGCGCCATCATCATGCCCGGCGTGCGCGTGGGAGCGCGCTCGGTGGTCGCCGCCGGGAGCATCGTCACCCAGGACGTGCCGCCCGACACGCTGGCCATGGGCAACCCCGCGCGCAACATGAGCCTGGAGCTGGTTTCCCGCGACACGGGCAGCTGAGCACCTCAAGTCTTCGTCCCGGGCGCGTCTTGCTTCGCGCCCGGCTTGTTCCATCACTTCACCACCGCACTTCCAGACAGGACGTCCTACCGTGAGCATTCGTGAACGCATCCGTACCTTCATCGTCGACACGTTCTTCGTGGACGACTTCGGCGATGACGACTCCTTCCTGCGCAAGGGGCTCATCGACTCCACGGGGATGATGGAGCTGGTGGCGTTCCTGGAGTCGGACTTCGGCATCAAGCTGGAGGACAAGGAGCTGGTTCCGGAGAACCTGGACTCGCTGACGCGCGTGGTGGCGTTCGTCGAGCGCAAGCAGAACCAGCGCCTGCCGCAAGCGGGCTGAAAAGAGCGCGCCATGTGTGGCATCGCGGGATTCACCTACCCGGCGGGAGGGGGCGCCGGGGCCGAGGCGGGCGAGCGGCTGGTCCGGATGACGGCGAGCATCCGTCACCGGGGCCCGGACGCGCAGCGGGCGTTGGTGTTGAACGGGGTGGCCCTGGGCCACACGCGGCTGTCCATCGTGGACCTGGAGGGGGGCCACCAGCCGATGCGTGACGCGGCGACGGGGCTCACCGTCGTCTTCAACGGGGAGATCTTCAACCACGTGGAGCTGCGCGAGCAGCTCGCCGGGCGGTATGCGTTCCGCACGCGCTCGGACACGGAGGTCATCCTCGCGGCGTTCCTCACGTGGGGCATCGACTGTGTGCGCCGGTTCGAGGGGCAGTGGGCCTTCGCGCTGTGGGACCCGCGGGATGCCACGCTGTGGATGTCTCGCGACAGGGTGGGCATCTGCCCGCTGTATTACGCGGAGCTGCCGGGTGGACAGCTCGCGTTCGGCTCGGAGGCCAAGGCGCTGTTCGCCAGCGGGCTGGTGACGCCCGCGCTGGACGCGCGGGGGCTGAAGCAGACGTTCCAGCTGTGGTCGCCGGTGGCGCCGCGCACGTCGTTCGAGGGGGTGCGGCTGCTGCCGCCCGCGCACTCGGCCCGGTTCCGCGCGGGGGTGCTGGAGACGTTCAGGTACTGGGACCTGGATTTCGGCGTGGAGCCGAGCACGGCCAGCGACGCGCGCATCCAGGAGGAGCTGGGCGAGGCGTTGGAGCGCGCGGTGCGGCTGCGGCTGCGCGCGGATGTGCCGGTGGCGGCGTACCTGTCGGGCGGGTTGGACTCGAGCCTCTTGTGCGCGCTGGCGCAGGGGCAGTTGGGTGGGACGCTGCGGACGTTCTCGGTGGGCTTCGCGCACGCGCGGTTCGACGAGCGCGAGCACCAGGCCGCGGTGGCCGGGGAGCTTCGCACGGAGCACCGCGTGGTGGAGATGCGCGACGGGGACATCGGCACGCTGGTGCCCGGCGTCATCTTCCACGCGGAGCAGGCGATGATGCGCTCGGCGCCCGCGCCGTTCCTGCGGCTGAGCGAGTGGGTGCGGCAGAACGGCATCCGGGTGGTGCTCACGGGGGAGGGCTCGGACGAGATGTTCCTGGGCTACGACCTGTTCAAGGAGACGAAGGTCCGGCAGTTCTGGGCGCGGCAGCCGGCGTCGAAGTGGCGGCCGCTGCTGCTTCGTCGGCTCTACCCCACCCTGTCGGTGAGCCAGCAGAACGTGGAGCTGCTGCGCGAGTTCTTCGGCATGGGGTTGGAGGACCCGGGCAGCCTGGGCTTCTCGCACCTGGTGCGGTGGGCGAACAGCGGGCGGATCTCGCGCCTCCTGGCGCCGGACTTCGCGGCGAGCGTGGCGGACGAGGAGCCGACGGCGTCGGTGCTCTCGACGGTGCCCGCACACGTGGCCCGCTGGCGGCCGCTGGCGCGCGCGCAGTACCTGGAGGCGAAGACGCTGCTGTCGGGATACCTGCTGTCGGCGCAGGGAGACCGGATGCTGCTGGGCAACGCGGTGGAGGGGCGCTTCCCATTCCTCGACACGTCGGTGATGGAGCTGGCGGCACGCATCCCCGAGCGCATGCGGCTCAAGGGGCTGGACGAGAAGCACGTGCTCAAGCGCTACGCGAAGGGCCGTGTTCCGGCGTCCATCCTGGAGCGCAGCAAGTTCCCGTACCGTGCGCCCATCGCCGGAGCGCTGGTGGGACCGGAGGCGCCCGCGTGGGCGAGGGAGCTGCTCGCGCCCGAGGCCGTGGCGAAGGTGGACGTGTTCGATGCGCGCAAGGCGGAGCGGCTCGTGGCGAAGCTGCGCGCGCCCAACGCGGCGGAGAGCGAGGCGGACACCATGGCGCTGTTCGCCATTGCGTCCACGCAGTTGCTCGCGCACCACTTCCTCACGCCGCGCGCACCGCCGCAGGCGGACCTCGACGCCGTGGTGCTGGAGGCGGCATGAGCGGCAGTGATGCTCACGTGCGGAGCGCTGGTGCGTCCGCACATGTCCTGCATCGGGAGGTCGCGTGAACCCTCGCGACGGTCTCGCGCCTCGCCGCAACCACAGATTTCCCGCATCGGAAGGTCGCGTGATTACTCGCGACCTCCCCGCGCACATCTTCGCCGCGATTAAACCAGCCGTGCTTCAGGAGGTCGCGTGAGCGCGACGGACTCCGCACCAGCGTGGGTCATGGCCCACGCGCAGCGCACCCCCACGGCCTCGGCGGTGGACTCGCCGTGGACCCGGCTCACGTACTCGCAGCTCGCGGAGCGGATGACGGCGCTCGCGGGGCACCTGCGTTCCTCGGGCGTGTCAGCCGGAGACAAGGTGCTCATCGCCCTGCCCCTCGGCTCGGCGGGCGCGGTGGCAGGGCTCGCGGTGCAGGCCCTGGGAGCATGCGCGGTGGAGCTCGACCGTGAGACGGGCGCGACATCCGTGGACGCCATCCTCGCACAGACGGGCGCGCGACAGGCCTTCGTCTTCGGACAGGACGCGCGCAAGTGGTCCGGCAAGCCGGGCCTGACACACGTGTATGTGATTCACGCCACGCGCCCACCGGAGCGGATGCTCCAGGCGCTCGCCCCCGCGACCTGCACGTGGGTGCAAGAGGACGGCGCAGTGGACCCCGAGGCAAAGGCTCCACCGCTGGCCGCCCTGCCCTCCACGCCCTCCGACGCCCACGCGTCCATCGTCTACACCTCCGGCAGCACCGGCACGCCCCGAGGCGTCATCCAGACCTTCGGCAACATCGCCGCCAACACGCGCTCCATCGTCGAGTACCTGGGCCTGTCCTCACGAGACAGGGCGCACCTGGTCCTCCCGCTGCACTACTGCTACGGCAAGAGCGTCCTCCAGACCCACCTGCTCGTGGGCGGCTCGGTGTTCCTGGACCCGCGCTTCATGTACCCACAAGTGGTGCTGGAGGCGATGGCCCAGGAGCGCAGCACCGGCTTCGCGGGCG
Organism: Myxococcus sp. XM-1-1-1; assembly: GCF_020037095.1. Classification (NCBI taxonomy): domain Bacteria; kingdom Pseudomonadati; phylum Myxococcota; class Myxococcia; order Myxococcales; family Myxococcaceae; genus Myxococcus; species Myxococcus sp. XM-1-1-1. Next base: position 635,732 of record NZ_JAIQDH010000003.1, on the reverse strand, counting down.
TGCCGCTCACCTTCGAGTTGCTCAAGCGGCAAGCTGGCGCGGAGGCCCTCTCGAAGCTCCGTCTGCGCTACGCCACCCAGGCCGGCGGCGGCATGTCTCCGGACACCATCCAGTGGACGCGCGAAGCCCTCTACCCCGCCGAGCTGTACGTCATGTACGGCCAGACCGAGGCCACGGCGCGACTGAGCTACCTGCCCCCGACGCGGGCCGCGGAGAAGGCGGGCTCCATCGGCGTGGCGATTCCCGGTGTCGAGCTGCGCGTGGTCGGCGAGGACGGCAAGGCGCTCCCCACGGGCGAGACAGGCCACCTGGTGGCACGCGGCGCCAACGTGACGCCGGGCTACCTGGGCGCCCCCGAGGAGACCGCGGCCATCCTGCGCGATGGCTGGCTGTGGACCGGAGACCTGGCCTGGCGCGACGCGGAGGGCTTCATCTTCCTGGTGGGACGCGCGAAGGAGATCCTCAAGGTCGGCGGCCACCGGGTGAGCCCGGCGGAGCTGGAGCATCAGCTCGCGAGGCACCCATCGGTGCGCGAGGTGGCCGTCGTGGGAGTCCCGGACCCGCTGGGCGGCGAGGCGGCCTGCGCCGTGGTCGTGCTCCAGGAAGGAGCCGCAGTCGAGGAGGACACGCTGCGGCGCTTCTGCAGGGAATCGCTGCCGGCGCACAAGGTGCCCCGGCACGTGGTGTTCACGGACGCGCTGCCGCGAGGGCCCAGTGGGAAGGTGCTCAAGGCGGAGCTGCGCACCCAATATTCATCCATCGGTTCGTCGTGAAGGGTTCGAGAGGGGTCACACAATGAAGTTTTCCAAGCAGGTGCTGGAGCTGGACTGGGAGGCGAAGGCGGCCGAGCTGTCCGAGGGGCTGCGCGAGACGGTGCTCAAGAAGCTGCGCAAGCGCGGCCTCGTCGTGGCCATCTCCGGCGGCATCGACTCCGCGTGTGTCGCGGCGCTGGCCGTGCGGGCCCTGGGCCCCGAGCGCGTCTTCGGCATCCTCCTGCCCGAGCGCGACTCCAGCGGCTGGAGCTCGCAGCTGGGCCGCAAGCTCTGCGAGAAGCTGGGAATCAAATACCAGCTCCACGACATCGCCCCCATCCTCGAGGCCGCGGGCTGCTATCGCCAGCGCGACGAGGCCGTGCGCTCCGTCTTCCCGGAGTTCACCCCGGACATGAAGTGGAAGATTGTCATGCACGGCGACCGGCTCAACACGGACGCGGTGAACTTCTTCTACGTCGTGGTGCAAGTGAATGGCGAGGAGCGCCGCTTCCGGCTGCCGCCCCAGGCCTATACCCAGATTGTCGCCGCGACGAACTTCAAGCAGCGCACGCGGAAGATGATGGATTACTTCCACGCGGACCGGCTGAACTTCGCGGTGGCGGGAACGCCCAACCGTCTGGAGTATGACCAGGGCTTCTTCGTGAAGCTGGGCGACGGCGCCGCGGACGTGAAGCCCATCGCCGGCCTCTACAAAACCCAGACATATCAACTGGCCAGGCACCTGGGCGTCATCGACGAAATCACCAGCGGCGAGCCGACCACGGACACGTTCAGCCTCCCCCAGTCGCAGGAGGACTTCTATTTCTCCGTGCACTACTCGCAGCTGGACCTGCTCATGTGGGCCAAGAACCACGACGTGCCCACGGACGAGGCCGCGCAGGTGATGGGCCTGACGCCCACCCAGGTGCAGCGCGTCTACGACGACATCGACCAGAAGCGCCGCAGCACGGCCTACCTGCACTCGCCGCCGCTCTTGCTGGAGAAGGTGCCGGAGCTGGAGCCGTTCAAGCTCGGCTGAAACGCGCCGCCGTGACAGAAGACGGGAGGCACGCTCGCCTCCCGTCCCTCGCGAACAGGGGCGACTACTCCTCCTCTTCGCAGGCCTCCGCCTTCACCGGGATGTCCTTGCGCGCGTCGTCACGCACGTAGAGATATCCCTCGCGGAAGTAGTCCTTCCCACCCTGCACGCGCATCACGTTGCGCTTCGCGTCGGTGACGGTCCACGTCAGCGTCTCGCTGGCACCGCTCGGATAGGCCACCTGCAGCGTCGAGCCGCCGCGGGCCTCGGACTTCACGGACTTCACCTGGCCCGTCAGGTCATCCTGGCCGAAGTCGATGAGAATGGACCCGGCCGCGTCCACCGTCACCGAGGGCGTGTTCGCCCCGCACCACTCCTCGATGAGGTAGCCCTTGCCCTTGCGGCTCACCTGAAGCCACTTGCCGGCCAGGGCCTTGAGCGCCCCGGAGGACGCCGCCTCGACGCCAGCCGCTTGCGTCCCGCACTCCAGCTCGCCGCCCGGCAACAGGCCCGTGACAACCTGCGTCCCCTTCACCACGCGCACGGGCACCACGTCCGGCAGCGGTGACGCTGCGTGCGCCTCCACCCTGTCCCCGGTCACCACCGTGGGCCCCTGCCGACTCCCATCCAGCGGCTGCAGGCGCGCCTCCTTCGCCTTCACCGTGCACGTCGACAGCGCTCGGCTGAATGGCCGCGAGAAGCTGTCCTGTCCGGACCACCCCGCCCCGCAGCAGTCCGTCCCAGGCCCCTTCAGCACCAGCTTGTTGGACTCCAGGTCCAGCGTCCATTTCCCCTGGGACTGGAAGGTCGTCAGGGCCCACGACTTCGGAGAGGTCTTCTTCTGGACAGCGAAGGTGCATTCACAGGCGCCCATGCTCTGGCCCTGCGGAAAAGTTGACTCGTATTGAACGAGCGTCTGTCCATCGCCCTCCAGCACGACGAGGGTGCCACCCTCCTTGGCATAGACACCCGTGAGCGGCTGTTGCTGCGCGGCCGCGAGGCCCGCCCACAGACACAATGCCGCGCCAGTCACGAGTCCGTAACGCAGTGCATTCATTCGCGACTCCTTGTGTGGATTCACCCAGACAGGGCGACTCCTATCGCTCTCCGAACCCGGAAGTCAGGCCAAACCGACCTGGGTCGCCGCAACTCTTTTTCTCAGCCGCCGACAATCGGTCATCAGTCGTTCCCACACCCCCTGTTTCTCCACTCGTGGAGTGACCCCATGTCTCCTCGCATCGAGCGTCGCCAGCAGACGTACTCGCCCACCTCCGCGCAGGCCGAGGGCCTGCCGCAGGGCCGCGACGCGCAGCTCAACCTCCAGCAGCTCTGGCCGTACATCGAGAAGTACGCGCAGAAGTACGGCGCGGACCCGAAGGTGCTCGCGGGCATCGTCGCGCAGGAGTCCTCGTTCAAGAACCACGGCGTGCACGCGGACGGCACGGGCCATGGGCTCATCGGCCTGGACGACAACGGCCTGCTGCCCTCGTTCGAGAAGTGGTCCGGGATGCAGGTGGGCCGCGGGGCGAACGCCAAGACGATTCCGCCCGAGAAGCAGATGGAGTTCCTGGCGAAGACGATTGGTGAGCTCACCAAGAAGCACGGCAGCGGCATGGCGGCCGCGCGCGAGTGGCACCGGGGCGCGGGCAACATGAACGACGCGCGGGGCTACGACTACCAGAACAAGATCCAGAACCACATGAGCCGGCTGTTCCCGGGCGGCAAGACGCCGAGCGGGACGACGGCCAACGTGCCCGACACCACGGTGGGTGGCACGGACACGTCGAAGCCGGGCAACAAGCCGGGGCTCACGCCGGGCAAGACGGACGACTCGCGCACGCCCGTGGCGGCGTCGGACCGGGAGATCAAGAAGGGCGACACGCTGTGGGGCATCGCCTCCGAGCTCAAGGCCAAGGGCATGGAGGGCTCGCACTGGGATGTCATCAACCAGATCCGCCAGCTCAACCCGAAGATCACCGACCCCAACCTCATCTTCGCGGGCGACACGCTGAAGCTGCCGGGTATCGCGGGCAAGGACCAGAGCACCTTCACGCCGGGCACGAACAAGCCGGGGCCGGTGGACCTGAACCCCAAGCCCACGGGCCCGCAGGCCACGGACGGCGCCGCGCCGGTGACGGGTGACGGCCGCGTGGACCCGAGCAAGGTCCCGCAGATCAGCCAGTACAGCCCGGCGGGCAAGGACGGCTCGTATACGAATGGCCCGGCCAACTGCGGCCCCACGTCCATGGCGCAGATCGCGCGTGCCTTTGGATACGGCAAGGACATGACGGATGCCCAGCTCATCAACCACCTGGGCAGGATTGGCGGCACGTCGGGCAACGGCACGGACGTCAACGGCATCGCGAAGATGGCCAAGGCGATGGGCAAGGACGCCGTGACGAAGGGCCCAGGCGCCAACGTGGAGTGGATCGCCGACCAGCTCAAGCAGGGCAAGCTGGTGGTGGCCAACGGCGACTACCACGCGATGCCGCCGCACCAGAACGAGGGCCGCACGTCCGGCCACTACGTCACGGTGGCGGGCATGGATGCCAAGGGCAACTTCATCGTGCGCGACCCGGCGGACGCGAACGTGAAGACGATTACGCCCGAGCAGATGCGGCACTTCCTGAACTCCAACCCCAACGGCGGCTACCAGATGTCCATCGGGTGAGATGACCCGACTTTGGATGGAGTGAAGTAGGCTTCGAGCGGACCGGCACTCCGGTGAGGGTGTCGGTCCGTCCGCGTTTCCACACCCCGAGGACTCCCAGATGACGCAGAGCAAGCAGACGCATACCTGCATTTCCTGCAAGAAGACCGAGGGCGGCGAGGTGGTCGGCTCCACCTATGTCTCCACGGGTGACAACGGGATGATCGTCCGCTTCTGGATGTGCGACGAGTGCGCTCTGCCGCTGGGTCCGGGTCAGGGCCCCATCGACATGGACGACCCGGCGAAGGCCGAGCAGCCCCGGAGCTGAAGCCGAGGGCCCTCGGGCGAGGAGCCGCGCGAGGGCCTGGCGCCCGGAGGGCCACGACGGGGTGGAGCCAGGTGGGCGCGACGGGGTATGGAATACGTCGTTGCCGTCCCCGTCGGAGAAGCCATGAACAAGCTAATGGGTCCCGCCTCCTTCGTCCTCGCCTCGGCCGCGCTCGCGGTGGCCCTCTGGGCCCCCGGGCGTGTCGAGGCGCCCTCCCCGTCCCAGACGCCCGAGCCCGTCGCCGAGCGGCCCGCGAACCAGGAGGCCCTGGAGCGGCGCATCCAGGCGCTCGAGGACACCACGCTGAGCCTGTCCCGGCGCCTGATGGAGCTGGAGAAGCAGCCCGGCACTGCGCCCGCGGGCGGAGGCACCGCGGTGGCGGCGGGCGAGCTGGAGCAGCTGCGCAACGAGGTGCGCGGGCTGATGGCGGGCGAGACGCTGACGACGGAGGGCGGGCGTGAGGCGCTGAAGGACGTGATGCGCTCGGTGCAGCAGGAGATGCGCACCGAGCAGCTCAACCGGCGCCAGGAGGAGTGGATGCAGGCGCAGGTCCGCGGGCAGGAGCAGCGCCAGGAGCGGGTGAAGCGGCTGGTGTCCGAGGCGAAGCTGAACTACTCGCAGGAGCAGGAGCTGACGCGCCGGCTGGAGCAGGAGGAGACGTCCCGGAACACCCTGTTCGATGAGGTCCGCGCCGGGACGAAGTCCGCGCGTGACATCCGCCAGGCCCTCCGAGCCCAGCGCGAGGAGACGGACCAGGTCATGAAGGGAATGCTCGACGCGGAGCAGCTGGCCAAGTACCAGGTCATGCGGCGCGAGGAGCAGATGAACTCCCGCCCTCGCGGACCTCGCGAGGGACGCTTCGGCGACCAGTAACGCAATGATTCACAAGGAGGTCTGCGCTTGCAAAGACAGACCTCCGCGGGCATGCGCGAGAGCGCCATTCAATGTCACGAACCAGGACCTCCATTGCCATCCTCGGCGGCTTTCTCCTGGGGATTCTCTCAAGCATCATTGCTCGGGATTACATTCTGGACGGGTGGTATGGCCCCGCCCAGTTCGTCGTGCTCGACGAAGACATTGAGTTGAGCGATGGGCAGCGCCAGGGAATGACCTGCCCCGGGCCCTCCCGGTGGAGGCATCCTCGCGGGCACGCCACTCGTGGTCCGTGCCCATGGCGCGAAGAAGCTCGTTGAGCTGCGATTCGCCTACTACGGGAAGGATCTCCCCAGCACGATTGACGCAGCCGACGCTCCCGCGAACAGGCGGAGAACCCGGTGTGTCAATCCCTGGGAGCAGAGCACTCCCGAGTAGGAGCGCCGTCGCCCGCCCCTCCACGCCATGCAAGTCATTGGGCGCGCACGAGCTTGCGCGCCGGGGCCGCTACTTCGTCATGGTCGGCGGCATCCGGCGCGGGTCGCACGCAATGCCAGGGCATCCCTTGCTGTCGCCGCAACTCCCGTCGCAGCACAGGTACTGACCTTCCGGGCAGACCGTGCGCCCGGCGTCCACTTCCGGCTCTGCCACCCGGGGGCGCTCCTTCGACTCCGGCACGTCCGCCGACCTGGGGGCCTCGGCAGCGGGCGCTGTCTCCGGCGCCGAGGCGGCGTCACGACGCTGCTCCTCCCCTCCCCCCTTGCACCCGAGCGCCCACACCATTGCCACACAGCACGTCCACCGCAGCGCCTGATTCCACGTCCTGGTCATCCGCATCCTCACTTCCTCCCCGAGCACCTCGCACACGGGCCCGTTGAAAAACAAGGGGCGGCCCCGGAAGACATCCCGGGACCGCCCCTCACACTCCGCTCACCGACCTCACACGGAGGCCGGCGGGCTCATTTCATTACTTGCGACGACGGCGCAGCGCGAGGCCCAACATGGCCAGGGCCGGCAGCAGCGCGCTGGTGGCGCTACCACCCGCCGCGGTGCAGCCGCCGCTGTCCGTCAGGTTGCGCACCGTCACCGCCACGTCCACCGTGTCGCTGTTGGCCACGCCGTCGTTCGCCCGGACGCGGAACAGGAAGATGGTCGTCTCGGAGACCTCGGGCGCCACGAAGTAGGCCTGGGCCGTCTCTGCGCCATCCAGCTTCACCGTGGGACCCGCGACCTGCACCCAGCGGTACGACAGCTCGTCACCGTCGGCGTCCGTGCCCGTGGCCGTGAGCTTCACGCCCGAGCCCTCGTGCACCGTGTAGCTCGACGTCGCGCTCACCACCGGCTTGGTGTTGGTGCGCGTCACGGTGACCGTCACCGTGCTCGCCGCGCTGGCCTGCCCCGCGGCCGTGGCCACCAGGCTGAACGTCAGGTCGACGGAGTTCCCCGTCACGCTCGGCGCCGTGAAGGTCGCGGTGGCCGCGTCGGCCCCCGTGAGCGTCACGGACGGACCCGCCGTCTGGGTCCACGCGTAGGTGATGGTGTCGCCATCCTCGTCGGTGGCGCTGCCGTTCAGCGTCACCTGGCTGCCCTGGTTGACCGTCTGGTTCTCACCCGCGTTCGCCACGGGAGCACGGTCCACGTTGCGCACGGTGATGGTGATGGTCGCCGGAGCGCTCGCGGCGATGCCGTCGCTGGCGACCAGGGTGAAGGTGAAGGCCGTGTCCGCCGTCACCTCGGGAGGCGTGAAGGTCGGCGTGGCGCTGGTGTCGTCATCCAGCTCCACCGCCGGGCCCGCCGTCTGCGTCCAGGCGAAGTCGAGCGGCTCGCCGTCCGCATCCGACGACCCCGTCGCGTCGAGCGTGACGCTGCCCGAGCGCTCGTCCACCGTCGTGGGGCCGTTGTCCTTCACGCGGGCCACCGCGACGGGCGCCGCGTTCACGTTGTTGACCAGGACCTGCACCACGCGCGGGTGGCTGGAGTCCGTGCCATCGCTCACCACGAGCTGGAACGTGAAGATGGTGGCCGCGGGAACCTCCGCCGTGAAGCTCGGGGTCGCCGTGTCGGCGCCCGTGAGCGTCACCGCGGGGCCGCCAATCTGGGTCCACGCGTACGTCAGCGTGCTGCCCGCGACGGCATCCGGATCGAAGCTCGCGGAGCCGTTGAGCGTGATGACGCGCAGCGTGCGCGTCCCGTTCGGGTTGACGATGTACTCCGTCACCGTCTGGGAGATGCCCGGCTCGGCGATGGGCGCCACGTTGCACGTCCCAGAGCCCGTCTCCGCGACGCGCGAGTAGAACGGCGTGGTGTTCGTGATGCCCGTGACGCGGATGTTCGCCACATCCCAGCCGTACGCACCCACGAAGCCATCCGTGCCCAGGCGGAAGCGCAGGCGCACCTGGTGTCCGCCGAAGATGCGACCGAAGTTGGTCTGGGCCGGGATGAAGCTGGGGTAGTTCGTGCTCATGCGCACGTAACCCGGCCAGCCACCGACGTACGGGTTGCCCGTGTCGATGTTGCCCTGGTTCGTGAGCCGCGCCCGCTCGGCCGCCGTCAGGTAGAGGTACCAGTTCTCCCACGGCCCCTCGTCGACGGAGACCTCGATGACGCCCGCGTCGAAGTGCACCCAAGCGCCCTGGACGACGGCCGACTCGAACGAGTGGCGGTGGTAGAAGGACAGCACGAAGTTCTGGCCCTGGGCGACGTCGAACAGCGGCGACGTCAGGCGGATGTCACGCGACTCCGACTCGTTCGCCGCGTGCCAGTAGCCCGTGGTGGCATGACCGTTCTGCCACAGCGGACGGTAGTTGAACGTGGAGTTCGTCCAGCTCGTGTTCTGCGTCTCGACGTAGTCCGTGTCCGAGGAGTTGGCGACCTCGTCGTAGTTCACGTTGGAGCGGAACTCGTGGACCGTCCCACCCTGCAGCAGGGTGATGGGGAAGGTCACGTCCACACCCAGCACGGCGAGCGCGCCGCTCGCCTGCGCCGGCGCCGCCGTCAGGGAGACGGGGATGCTCGCCACCGCGGTGCTGCCACGCGCGATGTTGCCGAACGTCAGCGTGCTCCCGCCGCCGAAGGTCGCCTCGACCCCCGCGCTCGACTCGTTGAAGGCCGCCGTGGCCGTCACACCGTTGACGCTCTCGGCGCCCACGTTGCGCAGCGTGACACGCAGGATGCCCGTCTCGCCGGCATCCAGGATGCCGTCCTTGTCGCAGCCCACGGAGGAGTCATCCAGCGTGACGCTCACGACCTCGAGCGCGTTGCCGGTGTGGTAGCTCTCCACCACGCCGATGTGGTCGGCGCTGTCGCGGTCCGCCACCCGGGCGCCGAAGCCGGCGCCGCGCTTGGCGAACGCGGCCACGAAGCGCTGGTAGTCGGCGGGGTCGGCCGCGGCGACGACGGACAGCAGCGCGTCACGACCCTCGAGGAAGGTCGGAGACGACGGGGTGGCCTTGTACGACGCCACCAGGTAGCGCTTCATGCGGTCCTGCGCCTCGCTGAACGGGTGCGCATTGAGCAGGCTGGCGTAGCACTCCCACAGCATCGTGGCCCAGACCTCGCCGGAGTTGTGCACCTCGGCGTTGTTGGAGCCGGCGTAGTCGGGGTTCGACGGGACGTTGGCGGGAATCGTCGTGCCGTCCGCCATGTGGCGCAGCGTCAGGCCGTTCTTGGTCAGGTCCGTGCTGAACGGGACGCGGCGGATGCCCCAGTAGTAGCCGTTGTTGCGGCCACCGGCCTGGGTGTAGCCCGCCATGCCGTACGTGCCCTGCCAGTTGTTGTTGCCAGCGCGGTTACGGTCCTCCTCGCGGACGGACAGCAGCATCGCGTGGAAGTCGCCCCAGCCCTCGCCCATGGAGCCGCCCTGGTTGTTCGTCAAGCCAGAGCTGTTACCCACGAGGCGGTTGGAGATGTAGTGCCCCCACTCGTGCGCGATGATCTCGTTGTCGAGCGTACCGTCGCGATCCAGGTCCGCGTTGCGGCGCAGGCGGCCCTTGACGGACGCCGACTCCAGCGCCGTACGCCAGGCATCGCCGTCCGGCTTGGACACCATCAGCGCGGGGACGGTGATCGCGTTGTCGATCGCCGCGACGCCGCTGGCGCCCATCGTGCCCAGCACGCCCGCGGCGCTGTTGGTGATGATGACGGCCACGGCGCCCGCGTTCTGGGCGTTGAGGACCTTGTACGCGAAGCTGCAGTTTCCGCGCTCGATGAGGGCGACCTTGCCCGTGAAGAGCTTCTGACCGCCGTACGGGTCAGCGCCGTTCGCGTCCGCGCAGCCCAGGCGGTAGCCCAAGGCAATCGCCGGGTCCTCGTGCGTGGGAGGCACGACGAAGTCCGCGGAGACGTCGTACACCCGCTGGCCGAACGACGCGTTGTACGTCAGGTAGCCGCGGGCGATGGGCGACGGCTCGGAGACGGTGAGCTCGGCGACGCCATCGAAGATGTACTGCTGCATGCGGGGACGCGCGCCGTCGGCCGGGGTGGCCATGTTGGCGTTGTTGCGACCGCCGAAGTCCTGCGCCTCGACGCGGAGGCTGTCGCCCTCCAGACCGCCGCGCCCGTAGTTGCTCATCTGGGCGTTGCCGGAGGCCTCGTCGAAGCCCGCGTCGTAGAACCAGTCGTGCAGGAAGTTGGTGACGTAGAACAGGTTCACCACCGCCGCCAGTCGCTGCTCGGAGCTGGACGCCGGGGACTTCGTCACGTCGAACGTGTAGTCGAACGTCCGCGAGCCCGCGTTGCTCAGCGGCGCGCGCAGGTCGATGCCCTCCTGGTAGCCGTCAGTGCCGCCCAGGTCCGCGTACGCGTCGACGTTGTTGCCCGTCGTCACCTGCGCGTTGGCCGGCAGCCACGGGTCGTCCTTGCTGAACGGGAAGTTCTGCAGGGTGACCAGGTTGGACGGGTTGTCCAGGGGCTCCTGGTGGCCGTCGGGCGTGCCCGTGGGGTGCGGCGTGGCGTCGTTGCCCTGGGGACCGTCGTAGGGCAGCTTGGTCGTCGGGTCCGCCCACACGCGGTACGTGAAGGCCTCCGACTTCGTCAGGTCGTGCTTGAAGAGGACCGAGCCGTCCTGCGCGTTGACCACGAAGGCGACGTAGTTCGCGTCCGGGTTGCTCGCCAGGCCCGCGTTGACCTCCACGTAGTACGCGGGGACCAGGCCGTCCGGCAGTGGGAAGAGGACCTTCTTCGCGCGCGGCGCATCGCCGAAGCCGTGCGTGGAGAGCAGGTTGCGGTCCACCTGGTAGTGGCTGTAGTCGCCCTGCGAGCCCGCTGGCGCCAGCGCCCGGGCATCCAGCGACGCCCCCGTCACGTCCTGGAACGCGCGCGCAATCGCCTGCGGCGCCGAGACGCGGAAGGCCGAGGCCTGGGCGTTCTTCTCGTCATCCTTGTTGCGCGGCTGGAGGTAGCCGGAGATGGCCACGAGCTGCTGGCTCGGGTCCATCACCACCTTGACCTCGTTGCGGAACACCTCGATGCCGTTGACCCGACGACCGTAGGTCGCGATGACCGCGCCCTCGTTGTCCTTGGGCAGGTGCACCTGGCGCAGCTCCGCGCCATCCACATCCGTCGAGTTCAGGCGGTACAGGTCCGCCACGCCACGCAGGTGCTCGCGCGCCGAGGCATTGACACTCGCCTTGGTCAGGGGACGCGCGGCCTTCGGGGCCGACGTCGCGTTCAGGGCGCGCTCGCTGAAGACGAACGTCGGGACGCCCAGGCGGCCTTCCACGCTGTTGATGCGCAGCCCGCGCTGGGGTGCGTTCGCCGCGGACGAAGGCAGGGAGCGATCCGCCGGGGAGCGGAGGAAGGCATCGACCGAGGCCCCTCGCGCGGAGACCGGCGGGGACCACATCAGCACGGCGAGCACGGCGCTCACTGTGCCCATCCAGAGACGCTTCATGAACGACAACCTCTTTCGGGGGTTTGAGGAGGAGGGCCCCTCGCCGTCGGACGCCTGCTCGGCTGGGGCGTCCAGAGGTTATTTACTATTTTGTTATGAACACAATAGGCCCCCCTGAACTCACTCCCTCAGGGTGCCAGCAAACCCAGGATAGACGCTTAGCCTGACGGCCAATGCCAGGAATTCACGTCTAGGATTATTCCCAGACGCGAATCCGGGCGCGCGGCGTCACCCGAAGGGGGGCCGGGCGTTGTGGCCGATGACGAGCATCTCCTCCGGGTGCGTCTCCGCGCGAGCATACGTCAGAAGCGCGGCGAGGCTGTCGGAGTGCTTGGGGGCGGCCGTCTCCAGCACCACCTCCTCGCGGTGGGGATGGAACAGGTCCTCCTTGCCCAGGTTCTGCTCCTGCCACCGGCGCCAGCCCGGCAGCGACGAGCCCTTCGCGGGCTGGAGGCCCACCACCTCATAGCCCTGGGGTGTGAAGGCGCGGTGCAGGCCCACCAGCGTGGCGCCGGTGCCGAAGCCGCACACCACGCGGCGCACGGAGGGGAAGGCGTCCCGGACGAAGTCGCGCAGCTCGCCCGCCCAGCCCTCCACGCACCCCACGAGGGCGCCATTGGAGAGCTGGCGGGGCCAGCACCACCCCTGACGCTCGTAGCCCAGGGCCACCTCCCAGGCCTCGGACAGCCGGCGCACGGTGCGCACCTCGCCGCCGAAGCCCTGGTCCCTCAGGTACGCGGCGCCGGCCGTGTCGGTGAGCGCGAGCACGGGCAGCCCCCGCTCGCGGCCCAGCGCGTCGAGCGCGAGCGAGGACGAGGAGCCGGACAGCTCCACGAGTCCACACGCACCCTCCGGCACCGTCTCCAGGTAGCGGGAGAAGGTGAGGTACTTCAGACCACCGGAGGGAAGCTCTCCCCCCCACAGCACCACCGGCCCTTCGGGGGACAGCCGTGACAGGGGAAAGTACATGGGCGGACCTCCCTCCATTCAGTGAGGGCCCCGCGTGGACTCCTCGGGCCCACGACGCAAGCTCGGCACCCTCTTGCATTGTCGGCCAGTCCCCTCCCCTGGCGGCTGTCATCCCGTGGACCGCGAGCCCGGCCGTCCGCCCGCCAGGGACACTGGCCCCGTCCCCGGGGGTGATGTGAAAGCGCTCCCGAAGCCGGGGGCTGTGCGATAGTGGCCCGCAGCGAAAACGCATGCTGCGCCGGCTCCTCCCCACCCTCGTGGCCCTGGGCTGTGGGCTCCTCGCCCTCGGTTGGGGGCTGGTGAGCCTCCAGCGCATCTTCACGCGCGAGCGTGAGGACGCGCACGCGCAGGTGCGCTCGCGCCGGGACGCGCTGGCGCACGCCGCCACGGAGTCGCTGCGCCAGGTGCTCGCGCGGCAGTTGGAGGAGCAGGTCTCCGCCATCCACGCCGCCGTGGACAACCCGCTCGCGCCGGGCGAGGGCTTCTACCTCCAGTTCCGCGGCCACCAGTTCCTCCCCCGCCTCACCCGTCCCCTGCCCGGCCACGACATGCCCGCGCGCGCGCTGTACGAGACGCTCGCGGACCAGCTGCGGGACGGCGCCACGCCCGGCTCGTGGGAGGCGCGCCTGGCCCGGCTGCGCGCGGCCGAGTCCGCGCTCCGGGAGGGCAGCCCCGCGCGAGCCACGGCGATGGTGGAGGAGCTCTTGCGCTACCACGCCAACCACGCACTGCCCGCGGACCAGGAGCTGCCCTTCCTGCTGCTGGCGGTGGAGCACCTGCAGCAGGGGGCCCGCTCCACGCCGCTGGTGCGCTCGCTGCTTCGCGAGGGGCTGCCGGAGGAGTTCGGCGGCATCGGCCGAGGCGCGGGGCTGCAGCGGGACCTGCTGCGCGAGCGCTCGCGCTTCACGCAGGCGGACTTCGACTTCCTACAGGCGCGCATCCTCCTGTTGAGCAGCGCCCTGGGCGAGCCCATGGGGGACTTCCTGGAGCGCTCGAGAGAGACGGGCGCGGGCGCGCTGGTGATGCCCGAGCAGTTGGTGGAGCCCACGCTGCTGGGCCAGCAGTGGTACGTGGAGCCCCGGGGCGAGGTCGTCTACGGCATCGCGGTGGACATCGCCGCGCAGTTGGTCCCCATCGCCGAGGACATGCGGGCGCGCGGCCTGTTCGGCAACGGCGGTCAGGTGCGGCTGGTGGGCGACCGCCCGGCGATTCCGGTCCGCGAGCTGCCCGTGCGCGTGGACCTGCCCGAGTGGTCCCGCGCGGAGGTGGACATCGAGGCCCGCTACGGCCTGAAGACGCTGCTGGTGGCGGTGTGCGGCGTGCTGGCCGCGGCCATCGTCGCGCTCGCCGTCGTGTCTCAGCAGCGCAAGTACCGCTTCCTCGAGCTCAAGAGCGACTTCGTCGCCACCGTGTCGCACGAGTTGCGCACGCCCCTGGCCTCCATCCGGCTGATGGGTGAGACGCTGGAGCGCAGGCTGGCGCACGCGCCCGAGGTGCGCGACTACCCGACGCGCATCGTCCAGGCCGCGGACGGGTTGCACTTCCTGGTGGAGAACATCCTGTCGTTCAACCGCATCGACAAGGGGCGCTGGACGCTGCGCCCCTCACGGGTGCGGCTGGAGGAGCTGGTCAACCCGCTGCGCGATGACCTGGCCGCGGCCACCTCCACGCCGGTGGAGCTGACCACGGACCTGAACGACGCGGAGCTGGAGGCGGACCCCACGCTCCTGCGACTGCTCTTCTCCAACCTGGGCCGCAACGCGTGTGCGTACAACCAACGCACGCCGGTGCGCCTGTCGGTGAGCGCCCGGGTGATTGAAGGCCACGGCTGCACGGTGCTCTTCCGCGACAACGGCGTGGGCATCCCGGATTATGAATGGGAGAACGTCTTCCAGGACTTCTATCGGTTGACGCCTCCCGGACAGGATGTCCACGGTAGCGGCCTGGGACTGGCGCTCTGCCGCAAAATCATGAAGCTGCACCACGGCGACATCCAGGTGGCCTCGTCCACGCCCGAGGGCACCACGTTCGCGCTGACCTTTCACGAGCCGCGTCGATGACCACCACCTCCACACCCTCCACCACCCGTCCCACCATCCTCATCGTCGAGGACGACGCGCACCTGCGCGTGGGCCTGCGGGACAACCTGCTGGACGAGGGCTACGTCGTCTCCGAGGCGCCGAGCGCGCGAGACGCGGAGCCGCTCCTGCGCGAGCGCGAGTTCGACCTGCTCATCCTGGACGTCATGCTCCCGGGCGAGGACGGCTACAGCTTCTGCCGGCGCCTGCGGGCGCAAGGGGTGAAGAGCCTGGTGATGATGCTCACCGCGCGCTCGCTCGAGGACGACATCGTCCGCGGGTTCGAGGCGGGGGCACAGGACTACCTCACCAAGCCCTACCGGTTGAGGGAGCTGCTCGCGCGGGTGGGCGCGCTGGTGCGCCGTGCGGGCACGGCCCCGGCGCAGGTGACGACGTTCGGCGGGTACTCGCTGGACCTGGGACGCCGCACGGTGACGAAGCCGGATGGCACGGGCGTGGAGCTGACGCGCACGGAGTTCGACCTGCTCGCCTACCTCCTGCGCCACCGCGAGCGCGCGTTGCCCCGGGGAGAAATCCTGGACGCGGTGTGGGGCCGTGACGTGGTGGTGGACCCGCGCACGGTGGACAACTTCGTCTCCAGTCTGAAGAAGAAGCTCGGGTGGACGAGCGCCTCCGGTTTCAGCATCCACACGCTGCGCGGTGTGGGGTACCGGATGGAGGTCTCGTCACCATGACGCAACCATGACCAACAGATGGACGGCCCTTCGCCATCGCCCACCCGGGACTTCGTAGTTTGAATCCTGCGTGGACGGGGCGCTCCGAAGCCAAGACGCCCACGCCGGAGAGACGCCGCATGGCGTGGTGGACCTCCGGGAGCGCCCATCGGGGAGGAGGCCTTCCATGTTCAAGTCTGTCATCGAGCGGCAGCGAGCTGGGCGTCTGGGTGCTGGGATGTGGTGGTCCGTCGCCGTGCACGCGGCGCTCTTCGGCGCGGTCCTGGTCATCTCCGCGCGGCCCACCGAAGTGCCGCCCGAGCCGGAGAAAGAACCCGTCATAAAGCTCACGGCGCGTCCGCAGGTGGCCAAGGGCTACGCGGCGCCGGCGCAGCCCAAGACGCAGGCCCCGCCGCCCAAGACGCGCAAGCCCAAGCGCGACACCTTCCCCACGCAGATCAACCCGATGCCGGTGGACCCCAAGCCCGTCGACGTGGAGCCGGAGCCGGTGGCGAACGCGCCGGACACGGGTGACACCGAGCCCACGGGCGTCCCGGGCGGTCATCCGGAGGGAGACCCGAACAGCACGGTCATCGGGTTGCCCTTCGTCCCCGGCTTGCCTCCGGGCGGAGTCGGCGAGGGCACCGGTGAGGACGTCATCCCGTTCGGCGGAGGCATGACGCCGCCGGTGCTCATGGGTGGCCAGCCGCTCGACTACACGGAGCAGGCCCGCATGGCGCGCGTGGAAGGCACGGTCATCGCCAAGTGCGTCATCACCCGCGAGGGCGACGTGCGCGACTGCCGCATCATCAAGGGCATGGCGCACATGGATGAGCACGTCACGGAGGCGCTGCACACCCGGCGCTACAGCCCCGTGAAGTTCCAGGGCAAGGCCGTGAGCGTCTCCTACGTGTTCACGCTCCGCTTCAAGCTGCCGCGCTAGTCACGCGACGGGGCCTCACAGGTCGTAGTTGCCCACCGATGACGCCGGCACCAGCACGTGCTTGAGCACGTAGGTCTTGAGGCGCTGGCGCATGTCGTCATCGAGGGTGAGCACGACCTGGGGGTGCACCCGGGCCCCCACCTCGAAGAGCACGGCCTGCATCAACAGGCCCTCCTCGGTGATGCGGGACAGCCGCTCCAGCGTGGGGTCCGAGCGCTCCGTCTCGCCCTTCTTCTTCTGGTTCTCGTGGACGAGCAGCGCCGAGCCCAGGCACTCCATCTCCTCCAGCGACGTGAAGTGCTCCTTTGTGGTGCCTGTCATCTCCTGGCGGTGTGACGGCTCTCCCAGCCACAGCGCCTTGCAGTTGGCGAAGGCGAACCACGCCGGGTCGTGGTCGGGGTCGAACTGGATGGAGATCTCCTCGCCGTCCCGCTCCGCGTAGCCACGAGGGACGATGACGTCCTCGCGCACCACCAGCCCCAGGCCCGCGTTGGCGCGGAAGAACTGGCGGATGACAGGGTAGCGAGGGTTGAGCACCAGGCACCACGCCCACGACTCCAGGGCCTCCTCGAAGCGTCCGAGCCGCGCGAGCGCGTTGCCCAGGAAGAACCACGAGCGGTGGTCATTCGGGTTGAGGCGCGTGGCCTGCTGGTAGTGCCCCAGCGCCGTGGCCGAGTCGCCCGCGAAGTACGCCGCGTCACCGCGGAAGTTCCACGCGAAATAGCACTGCGGGCACACGCTCGTGGCCTTCTCGTACAGCTTCCCCGCCTCCTCATAGCGCTTGGCCTGGAAGTGCGGCTCCGCCTCGTCGAGCAGCGCTCGCGCCTCGGGGCTCTCGGGCCACTCGACGATGACGCGCTCGCCCTGCTGTTCCACCACCCGGGGCGCCTCGAGCGCCTGCACGCGCTGCGGCCAGAGCTGGTCCGCCCAGCCACCCGGCGGTGAGTCCTTCCCGTCGATGCGATACGTCACCGGCGAGTCCTCGATGCGCTTGATGATTTCGGCGGGATTGAGGAACGGAGGCCGCTTCGAGGGCTCCGGTGCGGCGGCGGCCTGGGGCTCCGGGTTGCTCCTGGGGGCGGAGGCGCAACCGGCCACGAGCACGAGGCAGAGGACGGCGAGGAGGGGGTGCACGGGAGCCCTTTCAGTGAGCAGTCGACAACAGTCTACGCCCTCCCCGCGCCAGCCTCCTGGCTCCGGCCTCGAATCGAAACGATTTCTCCGCACGGATTCCACGGCTCGGCCCGGGCGAGTCGAGGCGCACACCAGTGTCAGGAGCCCCACCCTTGTGACGAAAGAGTCGCCCCCCTGGCGTGGACCCGTTAGGAGGTCCGCCCCTGGACTCGACCTGGAGATGTCGGACTTGGATTACGACGTGGTGGTGGTGGGCGCGGGGTTCGGAGGGCTCGCCACGGCGCTGGAGCTGAGCCGGCGAGGTGCGCGCGTGGCGCTGTGCGAGTCGCTCAGCTATCCCGGGGGCTGCGCCAGCACGTTTCGTCGCGGCGGCTTCGCGTTCGAGTCGGGCGCGACGTTGTTCTCCGGCTTCGAACCCCATCAGCTCTTCGGTCGCTGGATTCGCGAGCACGCGCTTGACGTGACGGTGGACTGGCTGGACCCCGTGGTGGAGCTGCGCACGCCCGGGCTGCGGTTGCCGGTGACACGAGACCGGGCCCGCTTCATCGAGTCCCTGTGCGCCCTGCCGGAAGCGCCCGCACCCGCGATTCGTCGCCTGTTCGACCTCCAGTCCCAGGTGGCCGGCACGCTCTGGGCCCTGTTCGATGACCCGGACCTGCTGCCACCCTTCGACCTTCGCGCGCTCTTCCGTCACGCCGCGCGGCTCCATCGTTATGCCCCGCTGGCGCGGTGGCTCGGGCGTCCGCTCGGAGCGGTGCTGGAGCACCTCGGCCTCTCGCGCTTCACTCCGCTGCGGACCTACCTGGATGCCCTCTGTCAGATCACCGTGCAGTGCTCGGCCGCGGAAGCGGAGACACCGTTCGCGCTCGCGGCGATGGACTACTACTGGCGAGGCACGGGCCACGTCCGGGGCGGCATCGGACAGCTCGCGTGGGCCCTGGCCCGAGCGATGGAGGCCCGCGGTGGAACGCTGATGCTGGCGAACCGCGTGAAAGGCCTGTCCCGTCAGCCAGGACACTGGCAGGTCGATACCCGTCGAGGCGTGCTCCGGGCCCGACACGTGGTGGCCAATCTGCTGCCGGGAGGACTGATGCGCCTCGCGGGCCTGTCACCCGAGCGCGTCGGCTCGATGCGTGTGTTGTCGGAGCGTGTCGCCGAGGGCTGGGGCGCGGCGATGCTCTATCTCGTCATCAAGGCGCCCGACGCGGTGTCACGCGAGGCGAGCCACCTGGAGCTCGTGCGTGACGAGCAGGCTCCGTTCATCGAGGGCAACCACGTCTTCATGTCCATCAGCGGCGAGGAGGACACGGGCCGTGCACCCGAGGGACATCGCACGGTGACGACGTCCACGCATGTGCCCCTGCGCAAGCTGGGGGCGATGTCCACCGAGGAGCAGGGGCGCTACATCGCGGACATCCAGGCACGCATGCGCGAGTCGCTGGAGCAGCTCACGCCCGAGTGGATGCCCCACGTCACCAAGGTCCTCCCGGCCTCCCCGCGCACCTTCCAACGCTTCACCCAGCGGGAGTCCGGTGCGGTGGGCGGCGTCCCCCGTCGCGCGGGCCTGAGCCACTACCGACAGCTGGGCCCGCTGCGTGTCATGAAGGGCCTCTGGCTGGTGGGCGACTCGGCGTTCCCCGGACAGAGCACCCTGGCCACAGCGGTGGGCGGCGTGCGCACGGCGGCGAGCGTCGCGCGCGAGAGCTGAGCCGCCCCCTCACTCGTCCAGCAGGCTCGCCCAGAAGCCGACCATCCGCACCATGTCCGCCGCGCCCGCCTTCTTGTCCACCTCCGCGTGGCTGATGAGCGGCGTGGAGAGCTGATGGACCTCCGTGTACGGCCGCAGCGCCTGGGCCAGCAGCACCGACTCCATGGACGGAATCACCGTGTCGCCCGCGCCATGCAGCAGATAGACGGGCGAGGCCGGCGCGGGTGAGCGGGCCGGAGACATCGACGGGTCCGCGGCGAACTCGCGCACCAGCGGCAGCAACAACGGCCCCAGCGCCGCCACGTTCCGAAGATTCACATAGCCCATCAACTTCGACGCGGGCTCGGGCATCCGTGTCTCCAGCACCCGTGCGTGCGCGAACGTCTCCTCCGCCAGCTTGCGGTCCGTCTGCGTCTGGTGCGAGGCCCGCAGGAACGTGCGGATGCCCTCGCGCAGCGGCTCCACCTGCTCGGGAGGCACCAACCGGTCCGCCACGTTGAGGAGGATGATGACCACGCCATAGTCATGCGGCGTCAGGTGCGAGCCATCGGGGAGCTGACCGCTGCACAGGAAGGTCAGCACCCGGGGTAGGTCACCATGACCTCCGAACGAGAGCGTGGAGGCCACCTTGTCCCGGAGCACGGGCCGTCCCGCTGCGACCACGGAGAGCCCGCCCGAGAAGCTGATGCCGAACAGGTCCACCTTCCCGCCCGGCGCCAGGTCCTCGCGGCCGCTCACCCACAGGGCCGCGTCCTCGATGATGTCCGGGAGACGCGGGGTGATTTCGTAGCGCAGCAGGTCCGGCGGCTCGGGCGAGAGCACCATCTGCCCGCCCCGGGCCAGGTCCTCCGCCAGCTTCACCAGGCGCGGCTCGTCGATGCCATCCGCGTGCACGCCCGAGGTCAGCACCACCGTGCGCCCTCGCACCTCGCGCGGGCGATACAGCCGCGCGCGGACCTCGCCATGCCGGGTGGGGACCCGCAGCTCGCTCTTCTCGAACGAAGCGTTGCGAAACCCCGCCACGGCCTCCGGCACCGGACCCTGCATCCCGGCGGCGCGCACCACGAAGGACAACCCACGAAGCCAGTCGGCGCCCACGAACACCAGGGCCCCGAGCATCGCCACCAGGCCGATGCCCACCCACCGCCAGGTCTTGCGCTTCATGGGAACAGGTGCTCCACGAAGGTGCACAGGCGCTCGCGCTCGAAGGGCTTCTCCAAGAGCCCTCGCGAGTGGCGCCCCACGAACTCCCGCGCCTGCGCGGTGAAGGCCCCACCCGTCATCAGCCCGGTGCGCAGCACCAGCTCCGGCGCCAGCCGCTCCAGCTCCACCACGAAGTCCATTCCGCTCATGCCCGGCATCATCAGGTCACACAGGATGGCATCGAATCGCTCGCCGGTGGACAACCGTCTCAGCGCCTCGCGCGCGTCCTGCACCGCGTGCACCTCGTACACATCCCGCACCAGCCGGCTCACCGAGTTGCCCACGGACGGCTCGTCGTCGATGAGCAGCAGCCTCTTGCGCATGGCCAGCGGCACCACGTTGCCCAGCACCGGGGACTCCGGCGCGGCGACGGTGCCCACCGCGAGCGCGGGCAGCACCACGCGGAAGGTGCTCCCCCACCCCTGCGCGCTGCTCACCTCGATGCGCCCGCCCATCGCCTGCACCAGCGTGAGGCAGATGGACAACCCCAGCCCCGTGCCCTCCCCCACCGGCCGCGTGGTGAAGAACGGGTCGAAGATGCGGCGTTGCACCTCCGGCGCCATGCCATGCCCGTTGTCGCTGACCTCCAGCTCCACCTGGCCCGCGCGCCCGGTGCGCAGGCTGACGCGCACGCGGTTCTCCTCGGCCGGCCGCTCGGGCAACGACTGGAGCGCGTTGACCAGCAGGTTGAGCACCACCTGCCCCAACCGCACCTCGTTGCCGTGCACGGGCGGCACGCGCTCCAGGGTGCACACCATGCGCGCGCGGTGCGTCAGCTCGTTGCGCACCAGCCGCAGCGCGCCCTCCACCGCCCGCACAACGTCCACCGGTCCGTGTCGCTCCTCGTCGCCTCGGGCGAAGGTGCGCAGGTCCCGGACGATGGCGCAGACGCGGCCCGCGCCGTCGAGCGCCTCCGCCACCACCTCTCGCAGCTCCGGCAGTTGCTCGGCGGACAGCTCCGGCAGCGCGAGCAGATCCCTCACGTACGCGAGATTGGAGCTGACATAGGCCAGCGGGTTGTTGATTTCGTGCGCCACGCCTGCGGCCAGCGTGCCCACCGACGCCATCCGCTCGGCGAGCAGCAGCTGCGACTCCAGGCGCTTCTGGTCGGTGATGTCCCGGATGATGCAGACGAGGAAGGCCTCCCCGGCGCCGTCGAACCCGGCCTTCTTCGTCATCAGGACGCGGGCCAGCCCCGTCCTGTCGGTGAGCGTCTCCTCGCTCTCGTCGGGGCCCCCCGTGAGGAAGACCCGCTCGTCGTTGCGCCAGAAGCTGTCCGCCTCGTGCGCGGCGACGAACTCGTGGTCGGAGCGCCCCAGCAGCGCCTCCGCCGGATGTCCCATGACGCGGCAGAAGGCCTGGTTGACCGCCACCCAGCGGTGCTGCCGGTCCTTGACGAAGAGCGGCTCCGGCACCGCGTCCAGCGCGCTGCGCAGGAACGTGTTGGCGCGGCGCAGGGCCCGGACATCATGCGCCTCCGTGTCCGAGGCCAGCCGTCGACGCAGCGCCACCACCCGCGCGCCCCAGCCCGGGCCCACCGAGGCCACGCACTCGTCGGCGCCCGCCTCCGCCAGCGCCTCGGTCTGCGCATCGTCCCGCGAGGTGAGCACCACCAGGTGCGTGCGGGCCACCACGCGCAGCGCATGCAGGCGGCGCACGTCCTCGAGCAGGGCGTCCAGCGGCCCTCCCGCATCCCACGCCACCAGCAGCCCCTCCTCCACCGGAGCGGCGATGACATCGGCCCCCGTCACGCTCAACACATGGCAGGACGGGCTCGCCCCCGACGCGCGCAGGCCGCGCTCCACCGCTTCCACCACCGCCGCAGGCACCGACACCAGTGTCGCGAGCACCGCATCACGCTCCTCGGCCCGGGCAGGCCCTGATGTCCCCGTGGAATTCACACGCAGACACCCGGCCGGATTGCAGCGTTCCCTCATGCAGGAATCAACGACGTTCCCTTCCGGACATTGCGCGGCCCTTGAGCCGCGAGGCACTGGGGACCCGTCGGGTCGCCCCCGCCACCACGTCCGGCCCGACATGGCAGGCAGGCAGCAGCGGGCACCGCTCGCAGTTCTCCGGGAGCGGCCGGGCCGGACACGCGCCACTCATTCCATAGTGGCAGAGCGCGAAGTCGTAGCGGACGGGGTCGGCCGCATCCAACGCCCGCAGCGACGCCGTCACCTCCTCCGCCGTCCGCCACGTCAGGTCCGTGCGACGCGTCAGGCCCAGGTGTCCGGCGATGCGGCCGATGTGCGTGTCCAACGGAATCAGCAGCGCCGACGCGGGCACACGCTTCCAGATGCCGAAGTCCACCGTGTCCGGTCCGCGCACCATCCACCGCAGGAAAAGGTTCAACCGCTTGGCCGCGCCCGGCCCCAGCGGCGAGGGCAACAGGTGGTGAAGCCCCCGCTCGGGTCCCATCGCCTCGCGCAGGGGCTCCATGGGGAGGCGGCGCAGCGCGGTGGTGAAGGCGCTCAAGCCGCCGTGCAGCGAGCCCTCGGCCGCAAGTCCCCTCACGAACAGCGACTCCAGGCTGCCGTGCTCCCGCAGCGCCTGGCCCATGCCGAGCAGCAGCACCGCCAAATCAGTGCCCACGTTGAAGCGGTACACGAAGCCCGTCAGCAGGGCCTTGGCGCCCGCGACGTCCAGCTTCCGCACGAAGTCCGCGGGCGACGGGCCCATCCGCTTCAGGAGCGAGTCCACCTTGGGACGGAACAGGTCCGCGCGCCCGTAGGCCAGACAGGCGGCGAGCAGCGCGGAGACCTCGATGTCGCGGGCGTCCTGGTAGCGGTGGGGGAACTCCACCGGGTCGAACCCGATG
Organism: Myxococcus sp. XM-1-1-1; assembly: GCF_020037095.1. NCBI lineage: Bacteria > Pseudomonadati > Myxococcota > Myxococcia > Myxococcales > Myxococcaceae > Myxococcus > Myxococcus sp. XM-1-1-1. Next base: position 612,670 of record NZ_JAIQDH010000003.1, on the reverse strand, counting down.
CGGGCGCGGGCATCCGTGGAGGCCAGCACGGCGTCGAGCCGGGGGCGCAGGTGCTGCACTGCCCGAGGGCTCAGGCCAGGGTGCGTCTTCGAGCGGCGTGTCACGTCGGGGCTCCCAAATGTTCCTGGAACGGCGGCCCGCCGCCCACGCTTCCCGGGCCCACATGGGGCCCGGGAGTCCCGCGCCTCCTCCAGCGAATCAGGAGGAGGCACGGGAGGGCATCCTACGACACGGCTACGGGCTGACGGCGAACACGATGTCGTCGTGGTCGTCGTAGGCGCCCGCGTAGCACGGCGTGGCGCTGCCCTGCTTGCGGAAGCGCGCGCGCACGACCTGGTTGGCGCCGGCCGGCAGCGTGAAGGTGGCCGACAGCGTGTGCTGACCGCCCGCCGGAGGCGCCAGCGTGGTGATCTTCGTCCACACCGGATTGCTGGCGTCGGGCGCGTGGTACAGGTCCAGCTTGTCCGGGCGCGCGGCCAGGGCCCACACGGTGGCCTCGATGAGCACCGTCTCACCGGCGGCGAAGGGGTTGCCGCTCACGGTGGACACCTTGATGCGGTCGTTCGACTCATCGAAGTGGAAGGTGCCGTTGATGCCGTCGGCGCACGAGTTGTTGACGGTGTTGGGGCCGTTCGCCTCGGGCCCCAGGCTCGCGCGGCCGACGAGCAGCGTCGTGGAGTCACACACGTTGGACACGTTGGCGCAGCGCGGGACGCGCAGCACCGGGTCGTAGATGGCGTTGCCGGAGGAGTTGCTGGTGGTCACCGTGACGGGGGCGCTGTCGGTGGTGTTGCCGATGAGGTCATAGGCCCGGGCGACGACGGCGTGGCTGCCATTGGCGATGACGGCGGTGTTCCACGCGATGGAGTACGGGGACGTGGTCGCGGTGCCGACGACGGCGCCGTCCACCAGGAACTCCACGCGGCTGATGCCCTGGTTGTCCTGCGCGTTGGCGCTGGCGGTGACGGTGCCGGACACGGTGGTGCCCGCCGACGGGGCGGTGAGCGACACGGTGGGCGCCACGGGGTCGGACAGCGTGGCGGTGCCCTTGGCGAGCTCGACCATGTACGCGCCCGCGACCTTGGCGAACTTGAGCGCGTGGTTCGCGTTGTTGCCGCTCACCGCGAGGGTGTCGTTCGCGGTGTGGATGGTGCTGTTGTGCTGCCCCATCATCGCCTCGAACGGGATGGAGGCCGCGAAGCCCGCCGCGTTCCAGGACGCGTGGTCCGAGCAGCCGTAGCCACAGGAAGAGGTGGCCTGCGGCACGCCGACGTAGGTGGAGATGAGGTTGCCGATGAACGCGTTCTGCGCCGCGTTGGTGAAGTCCGTCATCAGCACGACGTCGGCCACGGAGCCCTTGTAGTTCGTCATGTCGAGCTGGAGGACGCCGACGACCTTGTCGCCCTCGTTCTTGGCCTTGTCGGCGATCTCCTTGGAGCCGCGCAGGCCCACCTCCTCGGCGGCGTAGGCCATGAACTTCACCGTGCGCAGCGGCTGGTAGTTGGAGGCCATGGCCACGCGGATGACCTCGGACAACGTCGAGATGCCGGACGCGTTGTCATCCGCGCCGGGAGCCGCGGAGCCCGACAGGTTGGTGGAGTCCAGGTGGCCACCCAGGACGACGATCTCCTCGTCTCCCGCCGGCACCTGCTGCGTGCCCTGGATGGTCAGGATGACGGACGGCTGAGCCCACAACGCGTGGGTGAAGAGCTCCACGGTGACGTCGCCGCCGGTCTGCGCGCGCGCTCCGGCATAGCCCGCCCACAGGTCCCGCACCCACGTGGCGGCGGCCACGCCATGGGTGGACGTGTAGTAACGCGTGGGGAACTGCGTCGAGAGGTGCTCGATGTTGGCGTGGATGTTCGTCGCGGCCATGCCGCCGATGAGCGTGTTGACCACCGGGGCCTTGTCCAGCGAGTACGTCACCGCCAGCGAGGGGGCCAGCGCGGGCGCACCTTCGATGGCCAGCTCCGCGAGCGCGTCCGCCTCCGTCTCGTGGTAGAGGAAGCCGCCACAGCGCTTGAGCTTCTCGTGCATCACCTCGGAGACGAGGTCGATGCGCGACTCGGGCAGCTTCATCGCGACGACGTCGCCCTGGCGCCCCGCGAGCGCCGGAACCCGCTCTCCGGCCACGATGAACGCGGCGTTCACCTCCGTGACGGCATCCGCGCCGAGGGTGATCCACACCTCGCGCTCCGGCGCCTTCGCGTACGCCGAGACACAGCCAAGCATCAACGCCAACGAACCCAGTCGTTTCATATGCATGGGGCTCCTCCTCTCCGGGAGGGTCAACTTTGAAGGGACGACCAACGGGACCTATTCGCGACAGAGCAGCGAATTCCGTATACTCTGCGTAAACATTTCCCGTGGGTCAATCCTCAAGCCCCTGGCAATAAGGGAAAGCCGCAATAACTCTCGCGCGATGAAAAAACCGCGCGTTCGTTACCGGGTCAGCTCCCGAACGGCGTGGCCCAGTTCGGGGAGGATGAGCGCCTCCAGCGCGAGCCGTACGGCCTGCGGCGAGCCCGGCAGGGCGAAGATCATCATTCCCTGATACGTGCCGGCGGTCGCGCGCGACATCATGGCCGGGCTGCCAATCTGCTTGTACGAGAGCATGCGGAACAGCTCACCGAAGCCGGGGAGCTCCTTCTCGAACAGACCTCGCAGCGTCTCCACCGTGGTGTCGCGCCGACCGATGCCGGTGCCCCCGGTGAAGAGGATGGCCCGGGCGCCCACCGACTGGGCCTCCGCCACCGCCTGCCGGATGGCCTCCGGGTCGTCCTTCACGACGACGTAGCCGGCGACGCCGTGGCCCGCGGACTCGAGGCCCTCGCGCAGCACCCTGCCGCTCGCGTCACGTGAGGCATCGCGGCTGTCGGAGCACGTCACCACGAAGGTGCTGACGTGCACCGGCGCACGCGACTTGTGCTCGTGCGAGACGCTTGCCGCACCGTGCTCGTGTCCGTGGCCGTGGGCATGAGCGTGCCCATCCTCGTGGCCGTGGCCGTGGCCGTGCTCGTGGCCGTGGCCGTGGGCATGAGCGTGCCCATGCTCGTGGCCGTGGCCGTGGTCATGAGCGTGCTCATGCTCGTGGCCGTGGCGGTGTTCGTGGTCATGACCGTGGCCGTGGCCGTGGCCGTGGCCGTGGGCATGAGCGTGCCCATGCTCGTGGCCGTGGTCATGAGCGTGCTCATGCTCGTGGCCGTGGCGGTGTTCGTGGTCATGACCGTGGCCGTGCTCATGCGAGTGCCCGTGGTCATGCGCGTGCGCGGCGTCATGACCGTGTCGGTGGTCATGCGCGTGCTCGTGCTCATGCGCGTGTTCGTGGGAATGCACCACGCCATCCTCATGGGTGTGGGGATGTTCGTGGTGGTGCTCGTGCCGATGCGAGGGCGGCGCGCCGCCGTGGTCATGGTCGTCGTGTGCCATGAGGAGGAGACTCCGGTGCCGGAGGCACGTCAGGTGTTGTCGGGAAGCTCGACGACGAGGGCGCCGTCCTGGACCTCGACGCTCACTGTCGGCTGGTCGTCACAGACCCCGGGCGAGGTCTCGTTCCTCCCCGTGTCCATGTCGAAGCCGACCTCATGGCACGGGCAGACGACCATGTTGTCCTCGATGCGTCCGCCCGACAGCAGACAGCCCGCGTGGTTGCACCAGTCATCAAGGCCCTTGTAACGGCCGTGAATCTTCGCGATGCAGACATTGCGCTTGCCGACTTCGTAGCCGCGCATTTCCCTCTCGGCGAAGTCCGCCGGTCCGAGCTTGATCTTCGTCATCGCCGCCCTTTTCCCACAACGAGAAGCAAGCTGCACCCCCGTTCCCCGGGCATTACCTTCTTCCAGGTGACCTCTGACGTGACCCCGCCCATCGTCGACAAAGCCACCGTTGCCCAGGTCCTCCGGGACATCTCCCTGCTGCTCCAGCTCCAGGGCGAGAACGGCTTCCGCTCCCGTGCCTACGACATGGGGGCCGACCGCATCCTCGGCCTCACCCAGGAGCTGGGCACCCTCGTCGCCGAGGGCCGCCTGGAGAGCCTGCCGGGCATCGGCCCCGCGCTCGCCGAGAAGATCACCGAGCTGGTGACCACCGGACGGATGACCTACTTCGAGGAGCTGCGGGCGAAGTTCCCTCCGGGACTCCTGGAGCTGATGAAGCTGCCGGACATCGGCCCGCGCAAGGTCGCCACCCTCTGGAAGGAGCTGGGCATCGGCGGCGTCGAGGCGCTGGAGCAGGCCTGCCGCGAGGGGCGCGTGAAGCAGCTCAAGGGCTTCGGAGAGAAGAGCCAGGCGAAGATCCTCGAGGGCATCACCCTGTATCGCCGCGCCCGCGGCGAGCGGAAGCTGCTGGGCGACGTGCTCCCCATCGCCGAGGGCCTGCTGGAGCGCGTACGCGCCTCCCCCGGGGTCATCCGCGCCAGCCTGGGCGGCAGCGTGCGCCGCCGCGCCGAGACGGTGGCGGACGTGGACATCATCGCCTCCGCCGCGGACCCCGGCCCCGTGCTGGACGCGCTCGCCACCTCCCCCGGCGTGGCCACCGTGATTGGCAAGGGCGACAGCAAGTGCTCCGTTCGCATGGAGGCCGGCGACCTCCAGGTGGACCTGCGCGTGCTCCCCGACGAGGACTTCGCCACCGCCCTGCACCACTTCACCGGCTCCAAGGCCCACCACATCCGCCTGCGCAACCTGGGCCACGAGCGCGGCATGAAGATCTCCGAGTGGGGCGTGCACCGCGACGACGGCACCAAGCTGCCCGTCGCGGACGAGGCCGCGCTCTACGCGCTGCTCGACATGCAGTTCGTCCCGCCGGAGCTGCGCGAGGACAACGGCGAGGTGGAGGCCGCGCGCGCGGGCAAGCTGCCCACCGACCTGGTGACGATGGAGGACCTGCAGGGCGCCGTGCACGCCCACTCCACCTGGTCCGACGGCCGCAACACGCTCGAGGAGATGGCGCTCGCCGCCAAGGCCCTGGGGCTGAAGTACCTCACGATCACCGAGCACAGCGAGGCGGCCATCTACGCGGGCGGCCTCAAGGTGGAGGCGCTCGAGCGCCAGTGGGAGGAGATCGACCGCGTCAACGCCGCCGTCCCCGGCATGCGCCTGCTCAAGGGCATCGAGGTGGACATCCTCGAGTCCGGCGCGCTCGACTACGACGACAAGGTACTCGAGAAGCTGGAGGTGGTCATCGCCTCCATCCACGTGCGCCACTCCATGGACGAGGACCAGATGACGAAGCGGGTCCTCACCGCGCTGGACAACCCGCACCTGCACATCCTCGGGCACCCCACCGGCCGGCTGCTCCAGAGCCGCGAGCCCTATCCCCTGCGCATGGACGAGGTGCTCGAGCACGCCGCCCGGCGCGGCGTCGCGGTGGAGATCAACGGCAAGCCCGCGCGGCTGGACATCAAGGCCGAGTATGTCCGCAAGGCGGTGCAGTTGGGCGTGAAGCTGGTGGTGAGCTGCGACGCACACCGCCGCGAGGACCTGGCCAACCTGGCCTTCGGGGTCGCCACCGCCCGGCGGGGCTGGGCCCGCAAGCAGGACGTGCTCAACACCCAGAGCGCCGAGCGCTTCCTCACCGCGCTGCGCGCCGGGCGGTGATAGGCTGCCTGGCGCGCCGATGTCCCGCCTGTCCCCGCTCGTCCTCTCACTGTGTCTCCTCGCCCTGCCCGCCGTCGCGGCGGACAAGGCGCGCCCCTCGCGCGCGGACCTCCAGCGCGTGCTGGAGCAGCACACCCGCTCCGTGGTGAAGGTCACCGGCCCCCAGCGCACCGGCCACGGCGTCATCGTGGGTGCCGCCGGACAGGTGCTCACCTCCGTGGAGCCCGTGGGCGAGGAGTATGTCGGCCTCCAGGTCGCCACCGTGGAGCACGCGGGCCAGGCCCTGCCGGCGCGCGTCCTGCTCGCCAACGGCGCGCTGAAGGTCGCCGTCGTCGCGGCGCCGGATGGCGCGTACCCCGCGGTGGCGGTGCGGCTTCTCAAGGACGGCGACAGCCTGGAGGGACGCTGGGTGGTGGGCGTGGTGCCCGGCACCCGGGGCCGTCCCGCGAAGCCGACGGCGGCCCAGGTCTCCCGCGCGACGGCGCCCTTCTATGACGTGCCCCTCGCCCTTCCTCCCGGCAGCCCCGTGTTCGATGGGGACGGCAGGCTGGTGGCGGTGGTGGTGCAGCGCACCCGGCGCGGCTGCAGGGTGCTGCCCATGGGCGAGGTGAAGGTGACGCTCGCCTCCGCGGACGGACCATGACCCAGCAGTCGGTGGCGACTCCCTGGCGCCCCAGCGCCGTGCAGGAAGCCGTGGGCCTGTGGGCCCTGGGCTTCGCGGGCATCATCGCCTCGTTCCTCGCCTTCGGCGGCACCAGCATCCCCAAGCTGGTGGCCACGGTGGGCTTCCTCTACCTGCCCCTCATCCCCATGCGCTGGCGGGACGAGGACTACCGCGACTACGGCCTGTCCGCCCGCGCGTGGCGCGAAGACCTGGTGTTGTTCCTCAAGGTCTCCGCGCTGGTGGGCCCGCTGTTCTTCCTCGCGTTCGCCGGCTTCGTGGAGCTGCTGCCCCACCTGCCCGAGTCACTCGCGCGACACCTCACGCCCCTGGGCGGCGAGGTCCACTTCCGCCTCCGGCTGCCGCCGCGCTTCGGCGAGTGGGTGGTGGATCAGCTCTTCGTCGTGGCCCTGCCCGAGGAGTTCTTCTACCGGGGGTATCTGCAGGCGCGCCTGCGCGACGCCTGGCCCCAGGGCCGCAAGTTCCTCGGCGCCCGGCTGGGGCCCGCCTTCTGGGTGACCGCCCTGCTCTTCGCCCTGGGCCACTTGGCCATCTTCCAGACCTGGCGGCTGTCGGTCTTCTTCCCCGCCCTGCTGTTCGGCTGGATGCGCGAGCGCACCGGCACCGTCGTCGGCGCCGCCCTCTTCCACGCCGCCTGCAACCTCTTCGTGCGCGTGCTCGAGGCGTCCTTCTTCGGCGGGCCCTGATCCACCCCGAAGCCCCGGAAGAGCGCCTTTCCATGCCGGTGAGGCTGGAAAAATCCTGGGATAATTCACGGTTAATTCGGCTTCGCGGTCCGGAAACCCGCCCGGGTGGGCTCATACCCCCAGAGTGACGGCCAGCACTCCGTGTCCTCAAAACCGCTTGAAAACACTGAAACACGGGCTGAAACAAGCCGACAAACCCGAAATGGCGCGTCGCAGCAGGGGGGGCGGCAACTCCATGTGACGTGGGTGCGACAATTCTCGCATCCCCCGCTGTGAATGAGCTTTGAAATGACCATCCGCCGAGTCGACACCAAGCCCGTCAGCGTTCGCCCCGCGACCACCGAGACCCAGCCCAAGAACACCGCGAAGGCGGCCAGCACCCCGCTGCAGACCAAGGACGGCTTCGGCCCCGCGGCGCGCACGACGGACCTGGCGCGCGCGGAGAAGACGCTGACGCAGGTCCCCGCCGGCCCGGGCCGTCTGGCGCTGCAGAGCCCCGAGGCGCAGAAGGCCGTGCAGACCTCGCTCAGCCACCTCAACCCGCTCAAGGGCGCGCAGACGCTGATGGCGCAGCAGCCCGCGTTCGCGGCCGCCAACGTGGAGAAGGACGCGCTGGGCATGACGCACGTGCGTCTGGACCGCGTTCACGAGGGCGTGAAGGTCTTCGGCGAGCAGGTCATCACGCACCTGGACAAGGACGGCAAGGTGACGAGCGTCACCGGCGAGCAGTCCGTGGTCCCCGAGGGCCTGGGCAAGGAGCTGCCCAAGCTGAACACCCAGTCCGCCATCGACATCGCGCGCAAGGAGTTCGGCGGCAAGCCGGACAAGCAGCCGCACGCCGAGCGCGTCATCTACCAGGACAAGGCCGGTGAGTATCACTCCGCCTACCGCGTGCAGATGTCGCAGATCGAGGGCCAGGACCGCCCCCGCAAGATGAACTACCTGGTGGATGCGAACACCGGGAAGATCTTCGAGTCGTACAACGAGATCGGCGGCTTCTACGGCTCCAACAAGGGCCTGCCGAAGGCGGGCGTGTCGGCCGGGCAGATCTCCGCGACGAACACCACCAAGGCGGAGATCGCCGACAACAGCACCGTGACGTCCAAGGTCAAGGTGGACCAGGACGGCACCATCGAGAGCCTGAAGCTGGACCTGGACATCGCCCACACGTTCAAGGGCGACCTGAAGGTCACGCTGACCAGCCCCTCGGGCAAGAGCGCGGTGGTGCACAACCGCGCCGGTGGCAGCGCGGACGACGTGAAGGGCACGTTCGACCTGAGCGACTTCGCCGGTGAGTCGGCCAAGGGCGAGTGGACGCTGACGGTCGAGGACAAGGCCAAGCGCGACACGGGCACGCTCAACGGCTGGGGCATCAGCATCACCCCGAAGGAAGTGCCCCCCGAGCCCGGCAGCAAGGCGGACGACACGTCGCTGTACAGCGGCAAGGTGGCGCTGGACACCAAGCAGCAGCCGGACGGCACGTACACGCTCGAGGACAGCACGCGCGGCAAGGGCGTGAACACCTACGACGCGATGAACAAGTCGACGGCGTCGGGCAAGACGCAGCTGACGGACGACAACGACGTCTGGGGCGAGGCCACCGACGGCCAGCGCACCAAGGCGGGCGTGGACGCGCACTACGGCGCGGCGATGACGTACGACTTCCTCAAGGAGGTCCTCGGCCGTGACTCCATCGACGGCGCGGGCGAGGCGCTCAACTCCTTCGTCCACGTGCGCACCAACTACGTGAACGCGTTCTGGGACGGCACGAAGATGAGCTACGGCGACGGCGACGGCAAGACGTCCGGCCCGCTCACCGCGCTGGACATCGCCGGCCACGAGATCGCCCACGGCCTGACGGAGCGCACCGCCGGCCTCATCTACCGCAACGAGTCCGGTGGTCTGAACGAGGCGTTCAGCGACATCATGGGCGCGGGCGTGGAGTGGTACGCGTCCACGAAGAACCCGGCCGTGAAGTTCAACTGGACGGTGGGCGAGACGGCCTGGACGCCGACGAACGGCGACTCCGAGGACGGCCTGCGCTACATGGACGACCCGAAGCGGGACAACTACTCCATCGACAACTACAAGGACTACCCGAAGCAGACGGAGGTCCACGGCTCCAGCGGCATCGCGAACAACGCGTTCTACCTGCTGGCCAACGGCGGCACGAACCGCACGTCGCAGATCGAGGTCAAGGACGGCATCGGCATGGACAAGGGCCTGAAGATCTACTACCGCGCCCTGGCCCACTACATGACGCCGAACACCACGTTCGCGCAGGCCCGCGCCGCCACCGTCCAGGCGGCCACGGACCTCTACGGCGCGGACTCGACCGAGGTGGCGAAGGTCAAGGAGAGCTGGACCGCCGTCGGCGTGAACTAGCGCTGACGTGAGCCGGGAGGACGGGGGCCGAACTCCTCGCCCTCCGGCTCCAGTCGCCAGGATTGTGATTGCAGTCCCGAGGCCCGGGACTCCGCGCCAGCCCACTGGCGAAGGAGTGCCTGGGCCTCGTTGCGTTCGGCGACGGGCAGCTGGGAGATGCGCGCGCCGTGGTTGCCCGCGGGCACGGTGTACAGCGCGGACTCACGCGCGCCGCCCAGCTCCACGGCCGCCGCCGTCCACGGGTCCTGCCCGCCGTAGACGAACATCAAGCGCTCGCCCTCGCGCGAGACCCAGTCCTGGATGTCCGGCATGGCGTGCTCGACGAAGGTGGCCGTCACGCCCTGGGGCAGGTACGTCGCCGGCACGTCGGTGCCCGGGAAGCGCAGCAGGTCCGCCAGGTGGGACTCGAACGGCCGGGGGAAGCCCAGCTCCGCGGCGGCCTGGTAGTAGTAGGGCCCGTAGGCGTCCACGTCCGCGTCCGCGAAGAAGGCGAGCCCCACGCGCCCGTCCAGCTCGTCCATGAGCGCGGCGTCGCTCGCCGTGGCGGGGGGCACGGTGTCGCAGCGCGAGAGGCTGTCGTACTGCCAGAAATAGAAGAAGTGCTCGATGAGGGCGTGCTCGAAGGCGCGCTCCAGGCCCAGGTGCGTGAAGGAGAGCGCCTGCTCACGGGCGCGCGTCTCCATCAGTGCCAGCATCGCCTCGCGCCGGCCGAGGGCCGCGCGCTGGAAGGCCTTCAATCGCTCACGGCACTCCGCGGTGCCGACGGACTCCTGGAAGGCGACGAAGCGCGCGTCGTCGTAGCGGGCGAGCGGCGCCACGTACGCCACCGTCCCGTCCACGTCGTCCGGGTAGAAGCGCCGGAAGAACACCATCGTCTCGCCGCCCTTGCTGGCGCCGGTGGAGATCCACTTCCGGGGATACAGCGGCTTGAAGGCCTGGACGACGCGGTGGAAGTCGTCCGCGGACTGCTTGATGGTGAGCAGGCTCCAGTCCGCGGGCGACGGGCGGCTGGGGCCGAAGAAGCGGTGCTCCAGCGAGAGCTGGTTGGCGTCGAGCAGCTGCGTGGGCTCGCGCCGCGAGGCCTGGAGCGAGACGAAGTAGCCGCCGGCGTAGAGCACCATGGGGCGGTCGCTGGAGACATGCAGCAGCGTCATGCGCTGGCGGAAGCGCGGGCCGTCCGGGCGGGTGTGGTCCGCGGGCTGCTCGAACTCCATGACGAAGAAGCGGGCCGACGCGGGGAACTGCGCGTCCAGGGCCTCCTCGCGCACCGTCAGGCCGGGGATGGCGGACAGGCGCGCGAGGATGTCCTCCTCGACGACGGGGTCTCCGTCATCACAAGCCCAAGACAGACAGGCGGCGAGAGCGAGGGCAAGAAGCCCACGACGCAGGACAGGCTCGGCGGACATGACGCTCCAGTTCGCACCGCTCCGCTCGCGCCGGGACGACGCGCGGGACGGGCTCGGGCGTGGAGGCTACTCCGATTCGGCGCAAGGGCCCGCTCAGGGCGCCAGCGTGGAGACGCCGGCGACCACCGGGAGGCCCTCGTCGCGCGGCAGGCCGTCCATCAACAACATCATCGTGTGGGCGCTCGCGTGGCGCAGCGCCTTCGCGGCGGCGTACTCGGGCGAGGACCACCAGGAGCGGGCCTGCTCGACGTTGGGGAACTCGAGGATGACGAAGCGCGGCGGCTGCCACGTCCCCTCGAGCGCCTCCGTCGCCCCACCCCGGACCAGGTAGTGCCCGCCGTACCGCGCGATGGAGGGCGGCGCCAGCTGCCGGTAGCGCTCATACGTCTGCACGTCATGCACCGCGATTTCGACGACGACGTAGGCAGGCATGGGCGCTCTCCTGTCGGTGGGCTTTCAGAACACGAACGGGAACCGCACGGGCCCCCCCTGCTCCTGGTGCTTGGGGAAGTCCCACGCACGGACCTTGGCCTCGATGCAGCGAGCGAACGACGTGCCCCGCAGTGACGCCGTCTCGGTGACGACCTCCGACACCTCGCCACTGGGGAGGATGGACCAGCGCACGACGACGCGCGTGCCCTCGTCCACCGGGCGCGGCTTCACGTTCGCGCACGCGGTGACCTCGCCCTTCTTGGCGAGCACGACCTCGAAGACGTCCGACTGGGTGAGCGACAGGCGCGGGTTCTGGATGGGCGCCACCGGCGGGATGTAGACGGACGGAGGCGGCTCACGCTTGCGCGGCCCCGACGCCGGGCCCGACAGCTCGCGCGCATAGGCCGCGTCCGGTCCCAGGTCGCTCTCCAGGTCCCCGAAGTCATCCTCCGCCGCCGCGGGCGCCTCGGCGGGCGTGGGCGCGGGCGCGGTGGACCGGGAGGACAGCTTCACGTCGGCGGCGCGGGAGCTCGGCGACACGGGCGGCGCGGCCTCCACGTCCCGCTCCTGGCGCGACGTACGAGAGATGCCGCTCACCTCGGCCGCGAGCCCACCACCCGACGCGGGCACCACCGGCACCGAGCCACCCCGCTCCACGGTGACGACCCCCGTGAGCGAGGGACGCGAGGGCGCGCTCGACGTCGCGACGGCGCCTCCGGCTGGAATCACGGCGCCACCGCCGGGCGCCCCCACGGCCGAGCGCGCGAGCGCGTCCGCCACGGCGGGCGCGGGAGGCTTCGCCGCCACTTCGCGAGGCGTCTCGACGAGCACGGGCGCCACGGACAGCTCGGCCGGCACCTGTGCCATCGGAGCCGGCGCCACGGCGGGCACGGCCGGAGCCACCGGGGCCGGAGCGGGCGCCGCGGGCGGCTCGGACTTCATGAACGCGGGCAGGTTGAAGCGCGACAGCAGCTGCGAGGCCCCGACACCCGAGCCGAACAGGCCCATGACGATGGCCACGGTGACGCCTCCGGCGACGCCGCCGGCCAGCGTGAACCACCAGCCACCCAGCCTCCACTTCGCCTCGACCTGCTCGGTGGCGGCCGTCACCTCGGCCAGCACCGCGTGGGCGCCCACCGGGTCCACCGGCACCGAAGCGGCGGGAGCGGGAGCACCCGGCGCGGCGGGTGACGCCACCACGGCCCACGCGGGAATGCCCGAGACATCCGCCTCGCTCACGGCCGCGAACCCAGGCGCGCCCGGCAGCTCCGTCAGGGCGGCGTCCAGGGCCGCGCTGAGCTCCTGCGTCGCCGGCATCAGCGCCTCGACCAGCTCCGGCACCTGGCTCACCGGCACCCAGGCCTGGAAGCCCGCGCGCCAGCACAGCGTCTCCGGCCGCAGCTCACCGCGCGCCCAGGGCTCCTTGAGGGCCTCCGCGTCGAAGGGGCCCGAGGGCTGGGCGCCCAGGGCGAGGAACCAGGCGTGGTTCGCCGCGATGGGCGGCGTGGGCGTGGCGTCCTCCTCCACCAGCACGGAGGACACGAGCGAGCGACGCACACCCTTGTGCAGCCGCTCCTCGTTCACGTCGTTGCGGGCGCGCGCGTTGGCCGCCGCCACGCGGGGGTTCTTGTCCGTGCGCAGCTTGCTGACGAAGACGTCGAGCTCCGCCTCGGACACCCCGCCGAACACAGGGGAGCCTCCGCCGTCCGGCTCGTGGGGGCCCGCGGTTGTTTCATCCGGCTGGGACTTACCGTCCCGTGAATCGCCGACCATTCGCCAGCTCCTTGCTTCCACCACGCCCCGACGCCATCAGAACCCCAACAATGGAATGCCGACGCGCGATTTCGTCAACGGGGAGTCTCTGCGCGAAGGTGGCCAGGGTCCACACTCAAGAAGGAGAGGGGGCGGAAATCTCCATTCTCACGCCGAATCACGAGACACACCACCGCACATCTCCCCACGCATGCGGCAGAAGACCTCCAGTCTCACTCGACACAGAGGTGCTTCTCCAGGACGAGGAAGGTAGGCGCGGGGAAGCCCGGGTGGGTGCCTTGGGAGAGGAGCTGGTAGCCCAGCCGGCCATACCAGACGTGGTGGTCCTCCAGCTCTCGGCGGACCGCGGCCTCCGTCTTGCCGTGGGCGCTGGAGGGAGGCTCCAGCCGCCCACGGTACTCCTCGAACGACTCGCGCAGCAGGCGGGCGAGGAGCGCGGCGTCGTCCGAGGTCGCTTCGCGCGGAAGGGGCATGCGCCCTTTCTAGCTACTCCTTGAGCGCGGAGGTGAACTGCATCAGCGTCTTCTTCGCGTCCCCCAGCACCATCATCGTGTTGGAGCGGACGAAGAGCTCGTTCTCGATGCCGGCGAAGCCCGCGTTGAGCGAGCGCTTGAGCACGACACACGTCTTGGCCAGGTCCGCGGAGAGGATGGGCATGCCGTAGATGGGGCTGCTCTGGTTGCTGCGCGCGGCCGGGTTGACGACGTCGTTGGCGCCCACCACCAGCGCGACGTCCGTGGCGGTGAAGTCGTCGTTGATGACGTCCAGGTCGAACAGGTGGTCGTACGGCACGTTGGCTTCCGCCAGCAGCACGTTCATGTGGCCCGGCATGCGGCCCGCCACCGGGTGGATGGCGTAGCGCACGTCACAGCCGTTGGCCTGGAGGACGTTGGCCAGCTCACGCACCGCGTGCTGCGCCTGCGACACGGCCATGCCGTAGCCCGGCACGACGATGACGGAGCGCGCGGCGCGCAGCACCTCGGCGGCCTCCTCCACGCTGCCCACGTTGGGCGCGGGTCCCGAGGGCTGGGCGCCCTCCGTGACGGCCTTGGCCTCCGGCACCGCGCCGAACGCGCCGAAGAGCACGTTGGAGAACGAGCGGTTCATCGCCTTGGACATCATCATGCCCAAGAGGAAGCCGGAGAAGCCGTCCAGCGCGCCGCAGATGATGAGCACGTTGTTGCCCAGCGCGAAGCCCGTGGCCGCCGCCGCGAGGCCCGCGTACGAGTTGAGCAAGCAGATGACCACCGGCATGTCCGCGCCGCCGATGGGCAGCACCAGCAACACCCCCAGCAGCACGCCCAGCGCGGCCACCAGGTAGAAGGCCCACGCCGAGCCCGGCGAATACACGAGCAGGCCAATCAACCCCAGCGTGCCGACGATCATCAGCAGGTTGGAGAGGTTCTGCCCCGGATAGGTGACGGGCCGGCCGGTGATGAAGCCCTGGAGCTTGCCGAACGCCATCAAGCTCCCGGTGAAGGTCAGCGCGCCGAGCGCCACCTCCAGCCCCGTGGCGGAGATCTGGAGGGTGGTCATCTGGGGGCCGCCGTGCTGGAGATACTCGACGACGCCGACCAGCCCCACCGCGAGCCCGCCGAAGGCATGCGAGAGCGCGATGCGCTCCGGCATCTTCGTCATGGGAATCCACAAGCCCATGCCCGTGCCCACCGCCGAGCCGATGAGCAGCGCCACGACAATCCATTCCCAGCGCACGATGACGTGCGTCACGCCCACGCCATACAGCAGCGTGCCGGCCACCGCGGCCACCATGCCCAGCTCCGCGAGCAGCACGCCCCGCCGGGCCGTCTGCGCGTCGCCCAGGTCCTTCAGGCCGAGCACGAAGAGGATGGAGGCGAGCAGGTACAGCAGCTGGACGAACGTCTCCGTGAGCGAGAGGGCCGCCGTCATCGCGCGCCGCCCTTCTTCTTGAACATGCGCAGCATGCGGTCGGTGATGAGGAAGCCGCCCACCACGTTGATGGTGGCCGCCAGCACCGCCACCGCGCCGAGCACCGTGGACACCGTGCCGTAGTGCCCGCCGGCCGCCAGCAGCGAGCCCACCAGGGAGATGCCGGAGATGGCGTTGGTGAAGGCCATCAGCGGCGTGTGCAGCAGGTGCGGGACCTTGGAGATGACCTGGTAGCCCGTGAAGGCCGCCAGGAAGAAGACATACAGGCCGAAGATCAACGTCAATGACATGTCAGCCCTCCCTCATCGCCACATCCGCCACGGCGGGGTGGACCACCTCGCCGCCGCGGGTGATGAGCATGCCCTTCACGATTTCATCCGAGACATCCAGCTTCAGCACGTTGTCCTTGTCGGTGACGTGCGCGAGCAGCTTCTCCATGTTGCGCGAGTACATGGCGCTGGCATGCACGGAGAGCTGGCTGGGCAGGTTCCGCTCACCGACGATGGTGACGCCGAAGTCCGTGCGGTAGCGCTCCCCCACCCGCGTCAGCTCGCAGTTGCCGCCCTGCTCCGCGGCGATGTCCACCACCACCGAGCCGCTCTTCATCCGCCGCACCATGTCCGCGGGCAGCAGCACCGGCGCGCGCCGTCCGGGAATCTGCGCCGTGGTGATGACCGCGTCCGACTTCGCCACGTGCTGGGCGAGCACCTCCGCCTGCTTGCGCCGGGCCTCCTCGCCCAGCTCCTTCGCGTAGCCGCCCGAGCCCGCCGCGTCCTCGATGTCGATGTTCACGAAGCGCGCGCCCAGGCTCTCCACCTGCTCCTTCACCACCTTGCGCACGTCGTACGCCTCCACCACCGCGCCCAGCCGGCGCGCCGTGGCGATGGCCTGCAAGCCGGCGACGCCCGCCCCCAGCACCAGCACCTTCGCGGGGGGAATGGTGCCCGCGGCGGTCATCAACATGGGGAACAGCCGGGGCAGCGCCTCCGCCGCGAGCACCACCGCGCGGTACCCCGCGATGGTCGCCTGCGAGCTGAGCACATCCATCATCTGCGCCAGCGTCGTGCGCGGCACCATGTCCGCCGCCAGCAGCGTCACCCGCCGCTTCGCCACCGCCCTGGCCAAGGCCGGGTTCGCCAGCGGATAGGCCAGGCTCACCAGCACCGAGTCCGGCCGCAGCCGCTCCACCTCCGCGTCATCCGGAGGCTGGATCTTCAGCAGCACCTCCGCTTTCGCATACAGCGCGTCGGTGCTCGGCTCGATGCGAGCGCCCGCCGCGTGGAGCTCCTCGTCGGAGCACTCCGCGCCCAGGCCCGCACCGCTCTCGACCACCACTTCGTGCTTCCTGCCGACGAGGCGTTTCACGCTCTCCGCCACGAGCGCGACCCGCCTTTCGCCCGGCGCCGTTTCACGGGGGATGGCGATGATCATGCGGGTCAGCAAAGCCCATCCGCTCCACCCGATTCAATCCCAGCCACGCAAGCTTGTTGGCAATCCCAGTCAAGCTCGGCCGCGTCACGACTGTTGGCAATGCAAGCCATTGCCCCCACCCTAGTGGATACCCCCGAGCCCCACCCCACCCCGCGTCCACCCGCTCCGTCGGAGCGGCCGCGCGTTTCACCGACGGCCCGAGTCTTGCCTGCGGGTGGCCCCACGCGTCCGCCGCGTCGCGTAGACTCCCTCCGAGAACGCCACCATGCCCTTCGACCTCCGGGAAATCCTCCGCCAGACGGAAGCCACGACCAGCGACGGAGCACTTCCGGCCTGGCTGCGCGACAGCTGGAGCGACGCGCCCGGCTTCATCGCCACGCTCGCCGCCCACCACGCCAGCCGGGGTGGGCCCGCGCCCAAGAGCCGTCCGGGCCAGCACCACGACTTCTTCCACGACCTGGTCGTCCGTCACGCGGACTCCACCGCGCCCGCGCTGCGCACCTGGGACGGCGCCCGGTGGCAGCTGCTCGGCTACCGCGAGCTGGCGGACCGGGCCTCGCGCCGCGCCGCCGAGTGGGCCGCCCAGGGCGTCAAGGCGGGCGCCAGGGTCGCGCTGGTGCATCCACTGGGGCCGGAGCTGCTCGTGTCCCTGCTGGCCTCACTGAAGCTGGGCGCGTGCGTCAGCGTGCTGCCCCCCACCGGCACCCACTTCCTGGCCCGCAGGCTCGCGCGCCTGGAGCCCGCCCACATCTCCGCGGAGGCCCACCAGGCCCCGCTCATCAAGGGCCATGAGGCGCTCCTCCTGCGCTCCAAGGGCGACGTCGCGCCCGGCTTCACGTCCCACACGTACAAGCCCGGCGACACCGTGGCCCTGCTGTTCTCCCCGCTCGTCGACCCGCCGGACACGCCCGTCCCCCTCACGGCCGAGCGGGCGTGGAACGGCGCCCTGGTCGACGGGCTGCTCACCTTCGGCCTGGGCGCCGGGGACGCCTTCGCCGCGCCCGGCTTCCACTTCCTCCAGCACCAGCCCGCGCTCCTCTTCGCCACGCTCTTGCGCGGCGCCACCTATGTCCACCTGGAGCCCGCGGAGGTGGAGCGCGCGCCCGCGCGGCTCACGGAGCTGCCCCTGCGCTCGCTCGGCGTCTCCCCCGCGCTGCGCGAGGCGCTGGTCCGCGCCAACAAGGGGGCCTTGCGCGGCGTGGCCCACTGGTTCCGCTCCGCCGATGACGCGCTCGACTGGGAGTCGTGGCGCGACTGGATGCGCCAGTGCGACGTGGCCAACGTGCCCCACACCCACGTGCTCATCGACGCGGCCGAGGGCGGCGCGGTGCTCGCGTCCCGCCGGCACACCGGCGAGCTCCACACCGCCCTGGCCCCCTCGCCGGGCCGCGCCTGGGCCTTCAAGGACCTCAACCTGAGCGGCCAGGAGGCCGCCGGGGACGTGGGCCTCTTCACGCCGCTGCCCGACAAGGGCCGCCCCCCGCCCTTCGTCCTGCTCACCCGCCAGCGCGAGCAGTACCTGTTCTCCGGCACCCGCGACACGCGCCGCGAGGGCCGCGTCTACCCCTCCGCCGAGGTCATCGAGGCGCTCGCCGACCTGCCCTTCTGCCACGGCGCGTCCGTCACCCCCGCCGCCTCCGCGGGCACCTCCCGTCACGCGCCCCACGTCTTGATCCTCTTCACCGGAGCGGAGGACGCGGAGGGCTTCGCCAAGGAGCAGGACGCGCGCCGCGTCGAGGTCAGACGCAGGCTGGAGCTGCGCCTGGGCGCCGAGCACCTGCCAGACCGCGTCGAGTTCTTCCCCCTGCTCCCCCACCGGACGAAGGAGGGGCGCATCGACGAGGCCTGGTGCCGCGCCCAGTACCTGATCGGCGCCCTCCATCAGAAGTCCACGGATCCGATGTTCCAGGCCCTCACCGCGCTGCGCGGCCGCCTGCGGGAGAGCGTCCGGGCCCCGGGCGAGGACGAGCGTACAGGCTCGCGGTAATCCACGCGTACGCGCCGGACGCGCCCGCGTTCGTCGACAACGCGCACCGCCAACGCGCCGCAGCCCCCGACGGGGGGCCCCAGAGGGAAGCGCGGCTGTCCACTGGCTGGCACGACTCGCGCAATGGGGTGGCTCCGCGTCAGGCGCTCCATCCCGGAGCCCGGGACGCGCGCGAGGTGGACCATGGGTGCCCAGGTCGTCATGGGAGCGATGCTGCAATGCAGCTTCGGCGTCGCCCCCTCGTCGCTGGTGGTGCTGCCCGCCAACAAGGTGGTGGGCCCGACGCCCGCGGCCAACATCCTCGACAGCAAGCCCCTGGTGAACATCCTGCCCTTCGGGATGTGCCAGTCGCTGGCCAACCCCACGGTGGCGGCGGCGACGGCGGCGGCCCTGGGCGTGCTCACCCCCATGCCCTGCATCCCCGCCACCGCGGCGCCGTGGGTGCCCGGCTGCCCCAAGCTGCTGCTCGGCAGCGCCCCGGCGCTGGAGAGCAACTCGAAGCTGATGTGCTCGTACGGCGGCGTCATCCAGATCGTCTCCCCCGGCCAGGTGAAGGTCATCGATGGCTGACGCGGCCCTCACCCTGGCGCCCTTCGACGGCACCCTCCTCGAGAAGCTCCTCGAGGGCGCTCCTCCCGCGCCCGCGCCGGACGGCGAGCCCGACGCCCGCGTCGAGGCCGTCACGGAGGCGGTCGCCAGCGGCGAATACGCCCAGGCCGCCCGCGGCGCGGAGGCGCTGCTGCGCGAGGGCCAGCGCGACACGCGGCTCGTCGGCATCTACCTCTTCGGCGGGTTCCAGGAGCGCGGCCTCCTGGCGATGCCGGGGATGTTCCACTCCATCCACCACCTGCTCACCGACAGCCTCCCCGCGTTCGGCCCGGAGTCCAAGCGCGACATCTTCCTGGAGAGCGGCCTGCGCTGGCTGTTGCGCTCCATCAACAAGCACCTGGCCCACCACGAGAAGAAGCAGGACGCCACGTGGCGGCGCTGGTGCGAGGCCGACATCCGCGCGCCGCTCGAGGAGGCGCTCGCGCTGGGCGACGCCATCCTCACCGCCATCCCCGCCACGCTGCCCAAGAACGGCTGCGAGGAGCCCTTCCGCAACCTGACGCACTGGCTGCGCCGCCACATGGAGGCCCTGCCCCCGCCCGCGCCCGTCACGCTCGTGCCCCCGCCCGCTCCGGAGCCCGTGGCCGTCGCCGCGCAGCCCGTGGCCGTCGCGCCGCCGGTGGCCCCCACGCAGCCCGCGCCCGTCGCCGTCGCCGCGCAGCCCGTCGTCGCGCCGCCGCCAGGCGTGCCCATCTCTCCGCAGCTCGCGCTGCTCATCCGCAAGCTGGAGGCCTTCACCCTCCTGCTCGAGAAGGGCGAGCTGCCCAAGGCGGGCGTGGTGGCCTCGGACGTCATGGCCACGGTGGAGCGGTTCGACCCGCGCGTGTTCCTGCCGTCGCTCTTCACCCGCTTCTTCGCGGGCCTCAGCAGCCACGCGCACCAGCTGGAACCCTTCCTGCAAGAGGCCGACTCGCTGTCGATGCGAGCGCTCGAGCAGCTCTACCGCGTCGACCTGGACGCGTTCATCGCGCAGCAGCCGCCCGGCGGCGGAGAGGAGGACTGACGTCATGCAGCAGCACCCACCCCAGCCCGCCGTCCGCCTCGCCCCCGTCGAGGAGCGCATCCGCGAGCACGCCGGCGCGTTCGACATGCCGGCCCTGCTGGAGCTGCTCTCGAAAGAGGGCTACGGCCCGGACGACGTGGAGCTCAAGAGCCACCGCGGCACCGTGCACGCGCCCCGGCTCATCCAGTCCGTCGACTTCGCGCGCAACCCGCGCCGCGCCATCATCACCGTCCACCTGGGACTGCTCAGCGTCCAGTCGCCCCTGCCCTCCTTCTTCCTGAAGGCCATGGAGTCGCTGGAGCACGACGCCATGGAGAGCTTCCTGGGCTACTTCGACCACCTGCTGCTCAAGGCGCGCTTCGCCGGCCTGTTCCCCGAGCGCGACGGGGCGCTGCTCCCCGGCTGGGAGTCCGCCGCCGCGCACCGCCTGCGCCTCTTGCGCCCCGGCTGTCCCTCCACGCTGCACTGGCTGTTCTCCCAGGCATATCCGGAGGCGGAGGTCCGCGTGCGCCGCGCCACCCGCCGCCAGCGCATCGACACGCGCGGCATCCGCCTGGGCGGCGCGGCCCTGGGCGACGGCACCGCGATGGGCGGCTTCGCCACCGTGCCCACCGGCGGCCTGGAGGCGTGGCTCCACGTCAACGAGTCCTTCTGCGGCACCGGCGCCGCCTGGGCCGTGGAGGCGCGCCGCCGCCTGCGCTCGCGCGTGCTGCCGCACCTGGTGGACACGCCCGTGTTCCTCACCGTCGCGCTGGTCATCAGGGATCAGCACGGCCACGCGCGCGTCGAGGACACCAGTCACCTCGGCTACGAGCCCATCATCGGCGGCCCCGAGGAGGACCGGCAGGTCGTCCTGTTCTCCGGCGACACCGCCCCCAGAGCTTCACCCCCGCAGTGACGTGCAGCACCCCGGCACGTCGCCGGGCAAGAAAGGCCTTCAAACCGAGGGAGTAACGTAGCCATGTCAATCCAGGATCAGTTGCCCAAGTCACGAATCACGCTCACGTACCGCACCACCATCAACGGCGAGCAGGAGACGGTGAACCTGCCCCTGCGTCTGCTGATGCTGGGTGACTTCTCGCTCGGCTCCTCCGAGGACCGCAAGGTGGACCTCGAGGCGCGCAAGCTGCGCTCCGTCAATGGCAAGAACCTCGACGAGCTGATGAAGGACATGAAGATGTCCGTCAGCTTCCAGGTGCCCAACCGCATCAACCCGGATGTGGAGGCGGACCTGAACGTCGAGCTGCCCATCGACCGGATGAAGTCCTTCCACCCGGACGAGATCGTCAACCACGTGCCGAAGCTCAAGGCGCTGCGGCTGCTCAAGAAGCTCTTGCTGGAGATGCAGTCGAGCATCGACAACCAGAAGGCGCTGCGCAGCATGGTCTACGAGCTGTTCTCCAACAAGGACGCGCTCAAGGCCGTGCTCGCCGAGCTCAAGGACTACGAGTCGCTGCGTCTGCCGGGCAAGCCCGCGCTCTCCTCCGACGCGACGCCCGCCGCCGCCACCCAGCCGGCCACCGTCTCCGAGCCCGCCACCGTGAAGGCGTAAGGGCCCGCTTCCTCAACCCACCCTTTTCCATCTCAAGGTAACCGTCATGGCTGAAACCTCATATCTGCCTGGGTTGTTCAAGAGCGTGCGGCTGGAGCGTCCCACGGACGCCAAGCCGATGATCTCCGAGAAGTTCGTCCCCACGCTGGACGAGAAGGAAGTCACCATCGAGGCGCGCTTCATGTCCGCGCTCGCCGCCCTGGTGCAGAACGTCACGCCCGCGGAGACCGACTCGGGCGACGCGCTGCGCTTCGACAAGGGCAAGGTGCTCGACGTCGTCAGCCGCATCGACTCGATGATCGACGACCAGATGAACGAGATCCTCCACCACGAGCGCTTCCAGCAGATGGAGTCGGCGTGGCGCGGTCTGGACGACCTGGTCGCCAACACCAACTTCAAGGCGAACATCGCCATCGACCTCCTGGACGCCGCGCGCGACGAGCTGGGTCAGGACTTCGAGAACAACTCCGCGGACGTGTTCGCCGGGGCGCTGTTCGACAAGGTCTACATCCAGGAGTACGACCAGTACGGCGGCCGTCCCTTCGGCGCGATGATTGGCCTGTACGAGTTCTCCTCCTCGCCCGGCGACATCAAGTGGCTGCGCGCGATGGGCAAGGTGGCCAACGCCGCGCACTGCCCCTTCGTCGCCGCCGTGAGCCCCAAGTTCTTCGGCTGCGAGAAGGTCGAGGAGATGGAGGCCATCAAGGACCTGGAGGGCGCGCTCGCCCACCCGCGCTACGGCAAGTGGAACGAGCTGCGCGACAGCGAGGAGGCCGCGTACCTGGGCCTGACCTTCCCGCGCTACGTGCTGCGCCTGCCCTGGCACCCGGACAAGAACCCCTGCGACGACCTGCACTTCACGGAGAACGCGCAGGGTGACTCCAGCAAGTACCTGTGGGGCAACTCGTCCGTGCTCTTCGCCCGAAACATGGTGAAGGCGTTCGAGAACTCCGGCTGGTGCCAGTCCATCCGCGGCCCCAAGGGCGGCGGCCTCATCACCGGCCTGCCCGTGGACACGTTCTTCCTGCGCGGCCAGGAGGAGCTCAAGGCCCCGGTGGAGATCGCCATCCCGGACTACCGCGAGTTCGAGTTCGCGCGGTGCGGCTTCATGCCGCTGGTGTACCGCAAGGGCACCAGCGAGGCGACGTTCTTCAGCACCCAGTCCGCCAAGGTCTCCAAGCGGTTCAAGGACCCGAAGGACTCGGAGAACTCGCAGCTCGTCACGAACATGGCGTACACGTTCTCCATCACCCGCCTGGCGCACTACGTGAAGTGCATCATGCGCGACAACATCGGCTCCACGGCGGATGCGCCCTACATCCAGCGGCAGATCGACGCGTGGCTCGCCGGCTACGTCACCACGGTGGCCAGCCCCGACGACATGACGGTGCGCCGCTTCCCGTTCAAGGCCACCAACGTGAAGGTGGAGCAGCGCACGGGAGAGATCGGCTGGTACGACTGCAAGGTCGCCGTGCTGCCGCACATCCAGTTCGAGGGCCTCAACGTGGAGCTCATGCTGGAGTCCCGGCTCGGCTGAAGTCCCCCGCTGCAACCCCACCAAGCAGTCCCACCCAATGCAGGAGTGAGTCATGCCTCAATTCGCCAGAGACCTGGACATCTACCAGGGCTACAACTTCAAGAAGGACAAGCAGTCTCCCGTCGGCTACATCCTGTCCATCAGCATCGGCGGAGAAGCGCTGGTGGCGGACCAGGAGACCATCAAGGACCCGGAGCAGCCGGACAAGGACCTGGCCTCCAAGGCCGTCGCGGTGCTCAACAACTACCTGTGGGAGACGGGCGTCACCGACGCGCTGTACTTCTCCGGGCAGATCTCCACCGCCAACAAGCAGAAGATCTCCGAGATGCTGCTGGGCAGCTTCTCCAACATCGAAGTGGTCGTGAAGTACGTCATCTACGAGTACGACCCGCTCGCGAAGAAGTACTTCAAGTCCAACTTCGTGGACGCGGACCTCAACGGCCTGCTGGAGAAGAACGGCGACGCGCTGAACATCGCGGTGGCGGAGAACGCGTCGCGTGAGGTGCAGTCGCCCAAGAACTTCACGTTCCAGATCGGCGTGAAGCCCAAGACGGTGGAGCAGTCCATCAACGTCGCGGCGGCGTCCTCGAAGAACATCGTGAAGAAGTGGGGCGTCACGGAGACGGCCTAGTCGTCCTGCGGTAAGAGAGCACCATGCCCCCCTTCAAGCTCGCCCGGGTCCGGTGGCACGTCGGTCAGACGCTGCTGCCGGAGCACTTCGAGGCCCAGGAAGAATCACTGGAGGCCCAGGTCCGCCTCCAGGCCTCGCTATCCGGTACGCCGAGTCACGGCGTGGCGGCCATGGCCTGGAGCGAGCCACTGCTGGCGGGTGGAAGCCTGTCCATTGCCACGTTGACGGCGGTGACCCCCGCCGGCTTCGTGGTGGATGTGCCGGGCAACGCGGTGCTGCCGCCCTTCTCGCTTGAGGGGACCGGCCGCGCCGAGGCCACCGTCTACCTGCACGTGCTGGGGGGCAGCCAGGGCGCGGCGGGGGTGCGGCTGTACGCGGAGGACTCGCCGGTGTTGGAGCGGGTCATGCGTCGGCTGCGCCTGTCCGCGGAGCCCGTGCTGGATGGGGCCATCGACACGCTGCCGCTGGCCGTGTTCCGGCGGGACACCGAGGGTGTGTGGGGACTGACGGAGGACCTGGTGCCTCCGCTGCTGCTCGTCGGTCCCCACCCGTTCCTCTCGGCCCTGCTCGTCAGACTCGATGACCTGCTGGAGCAGGCGCGGCTGCAGCTCATCGCGCGCCTGTCCGACAGCTACCTGCGCTCGGACCGGCTCACCAACGCCCGCCGCGCGCTGTGCGAGGTGCAGCGGCTGCAGGCGCTGCGCGGCGACATGACCCGCCACATCTCACCCCACCCGTACGTCTTCTTCGACGCGCTCAGGGACCTGTACTTCGAGTCCTGCTGCTACCTGGAGATGATGCCGGACGCGGACCTGCCCACGTATCAGCACGACAGCCCGGGCAAGGGCCTCATCCGCTGGGTGGAGCTGCTCACGCGCGCGCTCCAGCCGGAGTCCACGCGCGCCACCCATCGCTCGTTCACCGCGCGCGACGGGCAGTTCGTCTTCTCGCCGCTGCCGCCCGAGGTGCTGGAGAGCGGCGAGCTGTACATGCTGGTGCAGCGCAAGCGGGCCGGAGAGCCCCTGGTCGTGGACGGCGTGAAGCTGGCGGGGCCCTCGCGCCTGGCCACGGTGCGGCGCATGGCCCTCAAGGGCATCCCGTTCCACCACGTCCCGCACCCCTCGTTCCCGCATGCGCTGGGACCCGAGATAGACTGGTACCAGCTCGTGCAGGGCGAGGAGTGGCAGTTCGCGCTGCGCGAGAATGGCCTGGCCTTCTACGCCACCCCGGCGTTGCAGGGAGCCCAGGTGTCCCTCTTCTGGCGCAGGGCGTGACATGGGCCGAGCCTCCTTCCTCGACAAGTTCGCCACCCGCGCCGACTCCGCTCGCGCGTCCGGCAAGAAGGGCCACAGCGAGCTGGAGCACGTGGTGCGCAACCTGGAGGCCGTGCTCAACACCAAGGAGGGCTACGGCTTCTTCCGCCGCGACTTCGGCCTGGGTGAGTACACGGAGAAGTACGGCACGCGGGAGCTGGTGGAGACGCTCACCCGCGAGCTGACCGAGGAGATTTCGCGCCACGAGCCGCGCCTGTCGGACGTGGAGTTGACGATGCGCGGGCGCGACGCGGGGCTGTGGCTGCACTTCGGCCTCGTCGGCACGGTGGGCCAGGAGCGCCGCAAGCTGCGCCTGCGCTTCGACACCCTCAGCGGCAACGTCCGCGTGGAGGAGGAGCCATGAAGGCCGACAGCTTCGCGGACCGCCTCCAGGTCGCCGTCACGCTCACCGCGGGCGGCACCCCGCACGTCATCACTCCGGGGGACGTGAAGTCCTTCGCGCTGACCTTGCGCTCGTTCGGCTTCGAGGGCCGCGTGGCCTTCGACCTCGCGGACAACACGTCCGCGGGCGGCCTGGAGAAGGACCAGCTGAAGGCGGCGTTCCTGGAGCAGGACCTGATGGAGGTCCAGTTGGAGCTGACGGCGGTGCACACGGACGCCGCGCCCCAGCCCGCGCTCACGTCGCTGAAGGTGAAGGGCCTGGTGTCGGAGCGCTCGCTGGTGGAGGTGCCCGCCGCGCCCCGTCCCGGCGCCCCGCTGCTGCACCGGCGCTACGAGGTGACGTTCCAGGACGCGGCGGCGCTGCTGTGGAGCCAGCACTTCCCCTGCGTGCTCTACACGCAGAAGACGATGAAGGACGTGCTGGACGCGCACAAGGGCACGCACATCCCGCTCGTCTACGACTGGAGCGCGGGGCTGGACGCCACCTGCCCGCAGCTGTTCCTGGGCCTGACGCCCGAGCACGGCGCCAGCTTCTACGACTTCCTCCTCTGGTACGTGGACACGCGCGACGGCGTGCTCGCGTACGACTACACGGCGGCGAAGTACAAGCTGTCCGCCGCGAAGGCCGCGGAGGGCACGCCCGTGAAGCTGTGGGGCCCGGACGTGGACCAGGTCACCGTGCGCTTCCCGGAGGTCCCCCGCCACGAGGTGACGGTGCTCAACGCGGTGGCCGAGGGCCCCGCCACCCGGCCCATCAACCAGCAGAGCGCCGTCACCGGCATCCGGCACGACGTGCTGCTGCGCACGCCCATCACCAACGAGGTGGACGCGCGGGTGACGCTGGAGACCGCCCGCCTCAAGGTCCGGGGCAAGGAGGTGGAGCTCGGCTGGAAGCGCTTCCCCGCCACCGCCCTGGTGCCCGGCTCGCTCGTCAAGCTGCCCACCACGGAGGCGTGGGCCGCGGCGGGGCTGGCCGGCGGCGAGACGTTCCGGGTGCGCACCCTGGCGTTGCGAGGGGACGCGCTCGCGTCCACCCCGGACGCGGAGCACCTGTCGAAGAACGGGGGCTTCGAGTTCCAGATGGCCACGCTCCTGGAGCCCCAGGCGGAGAAGTGGGTGGACCTGCCGCCCTACCTGCCGCCCACCTGGCCCCGGTACGTGGAGGGCCTCATCGTCAGCGAGATGGGGGACGAGCCCCACGAGACGTGGCAGGCCTACACCGACTCCAAGACGTCGCAGGACGGGTACAAGGTGAAGATTCCCCTCTGGGCGAATCAAATCGTCACCCTGCCCTTCAACCCGAACCTGCTGCCCGGCCACTTCTACTTCCCGGCCTACAAGGGGGAGCGCGTGCTGGTGGGGCTGGACTTCCAGAAGGCCTGGCTCAAGCGCTTCCTGGACTGGCGTGACACGGCGCGCATGCCGGCCGACGGCCAGGGGACGCATCTCTTGGTGGGCAAGACGCCGGAGAACGGCACGTCCATGAAGCACTCCTACGTGGACGGCAAGCCGGTCTTCCTCTTGCAGAGGACGAACGCCAAGGACACGGCCCGCATCGAAATCAAGGAGGGGACGCTGGTCATCCGCGTGAAGGAAGAGCCCGCTTAAGGCGGCTGGAGGCGTGAAGGAGCCATGGGAACGCTGGTCTGCACCATCGAGCTGGACAAAGTGAAGGGCATCACCGTCACGGTGGACAATGCCGACGCGAACATCGTCCAGACCGTGACGATGGACGGCACCGCCATCACCCTGAAGGTCGCCGGGCAGAGCGACACCAGCACCGTCGTGCAGAAGGCCGACAGCATCGTCGTCACCGTCAAGGACTTCAAGGTCGACGCCCAGACGATAACGCTCCTGTCCAAGGGCACCTCGGAGTGGACGAGCCAGGACACGCTGAAGGTGACGAGCACGAAGGACATGAGCCTCACCACCCAGGCGAAGCTCACCCAGACGGCCACCCAGGACGCGAGCATCAGCTCCTCGGCGAAGGTCAACGTGGAGGCCACCCAGGCGCTGGCGCTCAAGGGCCTGACGGCTTCCATGGAGGCCACCGGCGGCGAGGCCAAGATTGAAGGCCTGACGCTGAAGGCCGCGGGCAAGACGGACACGCAGGTGACGGGGCTCAATGTCAAGGTGGCGGGGCAAGCCGCGCTGGACCTGGAAGCCCAGGGAATGGCCAACCTCAAGGCATCCGGTATCACCAGCGTCTCGGGCGCGCTCGTGAAGTTGGGGTAAGGAGTCATTCAAGATGACCCGCCCGAAGGACCGGCTGCACCAGGACTTCCTCGAGGAGATGGCCTCCCTCGAGCGCTTCCGCCAACGCTTCCACGAGCGCTACCCCGCCGCCCCCCTGGAGCGGGAGGACCCGGACGTGCGCCGCCTCATCGAGGCGATGGCGTTCTTCTCCGTGCAGACGCGCCACGCGACGCTGCACAACCTGCGCTCCACGTGGCGCCGGCTGTTCGCCGGCTTCTTCGACTTCCTCCTGGAGCCCCTGCCCACGCGCGCGGTGGTGCAGGCGCAGCCCATGGGGAAGATGGGCGAGGCGGTGCTCCTGCCGCGCGGCACCGAGCTGCGGCTGTCGCCGGCCGAGGGTGAGCCGGGCACCTTCCGCCTCCAGCGCGACCTGCGCGTGCTGCCCATCACCCTGGAGTCCACCGAGGTGCGCCCGCTGGTGCGGGGTGGCCACCGGCTGATGCTCCACTTCGAGTCGCGGCACGAGCGCGCGGACGCCATCGGCACGATGAGCCTGCACGTGCGCCACCTGGACGAGTACCTGCCGTCCCTGGCGGTGTTCCACGCGCTGCGCCAGCACCTGCGCGAGGTCAGCGTGGTGTACGGGCCGCCCGCGGACGAGCACGTCACGGGCGAGCGGTGCGAGGTGTCGTTCGACCGGGAGCCGCCGGCGCCGGACGACTCGGAGACCTTCACCCACCCGCTGCAGCGGCTGCGCTCGTTCTTCCTCTTCCCGGAGACGGAGCTCTTCCTCCACGTCGCGGTGCCGCCGTCGCGCGGCGGGTGGCGGCGCTTCAGCCTGTGCTTCGACCTGGCGCAGGCGTGGACGGTGGGGCGCTCCCACCGGCCCGACTTCCTGGTGCCCTTCGCGGTGCCGGTGGAGAACCTGCGCGCGGAGCCCGCACAGGTCATCACCACGGACGGCACCCGCTCCGAGCACCCCATCCGCAACATGAGCGCGGGGCGGGAGCTGGCGCTGCACTCGGTGACGGGCGTGTTCGAGATGACCAAGACGGGGCTCGCCCCGCTCAGGCCCGCGCACCTGCCCGGCAGCGGCCCCGGCTACGAGGTGGAGGAGGTGCCGTCGGAGAACGGCCCCTCCCCGCACCTGGTGCTGCGCATGCCGGAGGCCTTCACCACGCCGCGCAAGCTGGTGGTGGAGGCGCTGTGGCACCAGCCGCGCTTCGCCTCCGAAGCGTCGGGGCGGATGACGGTGAGCGTGCCGGCGCGCCACATCGAGGGCCTGGAGTGGCGGCTGGTCGGCCAGCTCCAGCCGGACCGGGAGAGCCCCCTGAGGGATGACCTGACGGCGCTCACCCAGCTGCTCGCCTGGAAGGCCCAGGCCACGCTGGGGCTGGACGAGCTGCGCTCGGTGCTCCAGCACCTGGGCACCCCCTCCGAGGGCCCCTTCCGCCGGTGTCTGCCGCTGTTGCGGGAGATGAGCGTGTCGCGGGTGCCCGACAGCGCCATGAAGGGCTCCGGGCTGAGGAACGTGTACGAGGTGGTGCTGGAGCCCTTCGAGGAGGGCTTCGAGCCGCTGGTGGTGACGTTCCTGACGCGGGTCCGAGATTTGCTGGATGCGTGGAACCACGAGGCGACGGTGGAGCTGAAGGCGACCATCGCCGGCCAAGGTCCCCTCGCCATCCCTGGAGCCTCCTGATGAAGATGACGCACTGGAAAGCCATCCTCCTGGCCTACCGCCACGTGGAGGAGCTGCTCGAGCGGGAGCTGGGCACGGTGAATCTGGACCCCGCCCTGCGCGAGCACCTGTCCGAGGGCGCCCTGGACGCGATGTCCCGCACGCTGATGGCCGAGGTGGACGCCCTGCGCGCGGCGCTGGAGACCGACCTGCGCCACGACGACGTGGAGAAGGTGCTCCAGCCCTTCGCCTTCCTGGTGGACGAGAAGGTGCTCGCCCGCCTGTCGAACGAGGACGCGCAGCACTGGCCGCTCTTGCAGCTGCGTGCGTTCGGCGTGGACGCGGGCGGCGACCTGTTCTTCGAGCTGGCGGACACCGCGCTGAGGCGCCCGGACACGGCGCCGCTGCTCTTCGAGATGCTGCACTTCTGCCTCACCGCGGGCTTCATCGGCCGGCACGTGGGCCACCCGGCGCGGCTGCGCGACTACCGCGAGCAGCTGGCGGCCCGCATCCCCCGGCCGGAGACGCAGGTGGGCGAGGCGCACACGGAGGCCGCGCCCCCGCCTCCCACCCTGTACGACTTCCCCTGGCGCTACTACGCCGTGACGGTGTCCATCATCATCGCGGTGCCGGTGGTGCTCTGGCACCTGTCCAACTGAGGCCCGCGTGACGACTCCCCCCGGCGTCCGGAAGGACGCGAGTGCGTCCCGTCAGAACGTGGCCGAGCTGGTGGAGCGGCTCCAGAAGGCCCTGACCTCGTCGCTGGGGAGCCTGGCCGAGGGGACGGTGCCCCTCGTGGACGTGCTCCGCGAGGGGGCGAAGGCCCTGGAACCCGGCCCCGGAGGCAAGCGGTTGTCACCCAAGGAGCGGGAGGCATGGGGTGTGCAACTGGAGGCCACACTGGAGCGACTGGAGGACGTGATGGAAGGCCTCCAGCTCGCGGTCCGCGCGCAAGCGGGCGGGAAGAGGGACTAGAGCCATGGCGGGCGAGAAGAACCCCGTTGCCGCGGCCGCGAGCGCGGCGACGACGACAGCGGACGCGGCGCGACCCTATCTGACGTGGATATTGATAGGGCTCGGGGTGCTGCTCGCCTTGGCGCTCGTCGTCGGGCTGGTGTGGTGGTGGAGGAAGCGCCGGCGGGTGGCGCCGAAGGTGGAGACGCGCAAGCGGCTGGACACCGGCGCGCTGGTGCGCATCCGCAAGCAGTTCCTGAACGCGCTGCCGCTGCGCTACCGCGTGGCGGTGCTGGACTTCCCCACGGTGGTGGTGCTCGGGCCGGCGGGCGCGGGCAAGACGACGCTCATCGACCTGGAGGTGGACTGGCGGCGGCAGGAGCGGCAGTTCATGCCCAGCCACACCTCGGACCCGCTGCTCCAGATGTTCCTGGGGCCGGACAAGGTGGTCCACGAGGTGTCGGCGTCGCTGCTGGAGGACGACTCGCAGGAGGCGCGCCGCGCGCTCAGCCGGCTGTGGAAGTCGAGCTTCCGTCGGCAGAAGGGGCGCGTCGTGGTGGCGCTGGACGCGCGGTGGCTCGCGGAGACGCCGCCGGACGAGGTGCGCCGGGTCATCCAGCTGGTGCGCGGGAAGATCAACCTGCTGTCCGAGGCGAGCCGGGGCTCGGTGGAGACGCGCCTGTGCCTGACGCACATGGACTCGCTGGTGGGCTTCTCGGACTTCGCCCAGCTCTTGCGCAGCCATGGCATCCCCCTGCACTGGGACGTGCCGCCCTCGGGTGAGGAGGGCCGGCTGGCCGCGGGGCTGCAGCCCCTGGAGCAGTACTTCGCGCTGGGCCTGGTCTCGTTGTCGGTGGACGCCTTCGGACGGTTGGAGGAGTTCTACGCGCGCGGCGGTGAGTCCTTCGCGGCGCTCGCCAGGTTCGTGACGGGGCTGGTGGAGGGCGGCACGCTGTCCTACCGCCCGGAGCTGACGCGGGTGTACGTGTCGTCGCCGGCGGCGGACGCGCGCTCCGCGGGGGTGTTCGCCATCGCGGCGGAGAAGCGCAACGTGGAGCTGCGCGCGCGCTACCGCGGCAAGCACCTGCGCAGGTGCGCGGCGCTGCTCGCGCTGGGCGTGCTCCCGGTGGTGGCGGCGTACGGGAACTTCTACAACCGCCTGGCCGAGGCCCAGCGGCACATGGAGGACTTCGAGTCCACGGTGCAGCGGCTGGGGCAGCAGCACCTGACGGCGTCCGGCGAGGTGGTGGTGGACAAGGGCCAGGGCGCGATGCAGGCCATGGACGCCCTGCTCTCCGCGGCGCGCTACTTCCCGCTCTTGAGCAACAGCTTCCAGGACGAGCAGGAGGTGCTGCGCGCGCAGCTGTCCAACACGGTGCGCCTGTCCTATCTCAAGCCGCTGCTCGAGTCCTGCCAGGAGCAGTGCCAGCGCTGTGGCCCGCTCATCCCGGGCTGCGCCTCGACGGAGCTGGTGGGCAGCCGCTCGCTGTGGGCGGCGTCGCACGCGGAGGAGCGCTGCGAGCGCGAGACGCTCTGCCGTCCCGAGCAGATGCTGCACCTGATGGCGGTGGCGCGCGCCTCGCGCACCGACGACATGGGGCGCTTCATCCTGTCGTACCTGGATGGCCAGTACCGCAAGCGCTGGAACTGGGCGGCGGACGCGCTGAGCCTGCTGGGGACCCGTGCCACGGAGAAGGGCGGCGACTGGATGGAGGCCACGGGGCTGCGCGAGGAGGTGGTGGGCGACTACATCATCTCCAGCGACCAGGCGTGGCGCACGGGCCTGCAGACGCAAGGCCAGGTGCCGTGGATGCGCTGGCCCTACGAGTGGCTGTCCGAGGAGAGCTACCTGGGCCCGTGGAGAGACCATCTCATCAAGCTGCAGCTGGTGCTGAGCGCGCGGGAGATGGACCTGGAGCGGTGGCGCTCGCTGGCGAGCGAGCGGCAGCGGCTGAAGCTGACCTTGGCGCAGAGCATGGCGTACACGTCCGCGCACAAGGTGCTGGCGCTGCTGGACGCGTCCGGCGCGCCGGAGAGCCAGGCGACCCTCAAGGGCGTGGACAACACGCTCGTCGCGCTCGACTGGCTGCGCGAGCACGAGCCGATGCTGTCCGCGGTGCTGCGCATGGAGGATGAAATCGACGCGGGCCTGAAGGCCGCGGCGGAGATGTCCACCGCGGAGCTGCTCACGCGCACCGGTGGCCTCTTCGTGCCCGCCAACGGCGACGCGCGCCTGGAGGTCCGGGTGATGCAGCAGTCCTTCGAGTTCCGTCCGAAGGAGCTGTCGCGCTCGCTGCTGGACAAGCTGCTGCGGCAGATCGAGCAGGGCCAGCGGCCCTTCAGCCGGACCTCGATGGGGCTGCCGCCGGGCGCGGTGGCGTCCGCGGCCGAGGCCGGGCTGGGACTGTCGATGGAGGACGCGCTGGACGTGGGCGCGGTGGACGCCCTGCCCTCGCGCCGCGGCGTGGAGTGGCTGACGTTCGAGACGGACATCAAGCCGCTGGTGGACGAGTTCACCCTGCGCATGGCGGACTCGAAGCTGTCGCGCGCGGAGGCCGCGCAGCGCCAGGGCTACGTGCTCAAGAAGGTGGCCAACTTCGGGCAGCGCTACCGGCAGGACCTGCTGGTGAAGTACCGCGACTACCGCTTCACGGCGCTGACGACGACGCTGGCCTCGGAGCTGTCCTCGGTGACGCAGCCGACCTCCGAGCTGGTGGCGATGCTGCGCGAGGTGGCCACGGGGGCGGGAATCGGCCCCATGGAGGGTCCCTACTACGAGCCGCTGCGCCAGGAGCTGTCGCTGTTCCGGCCCATCGTGCAGCTCATGACGCCGGACAAGGACGGACAGACGGCGCAGCTGGCGGCGTACCTGCTGCTGGTGTCGCAGCTGCACACGGAGGTGTCGGGGTTCAGCGCGCCGCCGGCGGCCGGGGCCGCGCGCACCATCGTCCCCGCGTCCCTGCGCTCGGGCGCGGAGGAGACGCCCGCATCGAACGAGGACGGCGGACGCCAGCTGACAGACCTGCTCTCCCCGCTGGGCCGCGTGGGCCTGTCCATGCTGCTCGACGAGGAGGGCTCCTACCTGCGCCGCGTGGACGAGTGGCTGGACAAGCAGGGCATCCTCGGCGAGCTGCGCCGGCCGTTCCGCGAGCCCTTCTTGATGACGCGGGAGCTGGGCCGGGCCGAGCTGGAGCGCGTGCTGGAGGAGCAGTGGGAGTGGCGCTTCCGCACGCTGCTGACGCCGCTCTTGCGTCGCTACCCGTTCGCGGTGGAGGCGAGCCAGGAGCTGGACCCGACGGAGCTGGAGGTGCTCAAGCGCAAGGACGGCGCCTTCTGGCAGTTCGTGGCGCAGGTGCTCTCGCCGGTGGTGGAGGAGCGCGGCACGGAGTGGATGCTGCGCCGGCCTCTGCGTCAGCAGCTCGCCGTGCCGCCGCGCATGCTGGTGATGCTCGGCCGGCTGTCGAAGCTGGCGAAGCTCTTGTGGACCGAGGAGGGCAAGCCGCAGCCGCTGCAGCTCCAGGTGCGCCCGCTGCCGCTGCCGCCGTCGGGTGAGAACGGCTTCGTCACCATGTCCTTCCTGAAGTGCGGCGAGGCGGCGGCGTTCGGCTTCAACCAGACGCCCGCGTGGCAGGACTTCGCGCTGGCGTGGTGGGAGCCGCGCTCGGCCTCCGTCGGCGTCGAGCTGCGCGTGCCGGGCCGCGAGGCCAAGCGCTACCGCTCCACGGAGCTGTCGCGCTCGTCGTGGAACTGCTTCCGCATCCTGGATGCCGCCACGTTCGACGCCGAGCAGAACGCCATCTGGCCGCTGCCGGGCCCGGATGGCTCACAACACTCGGAGATTCGATTGCGCTTCGGCATGCGTGGCGGCCCCTGGACGCTGTTCCAGGAGGTGACGCGATGAGGTTCCCCTGGCTGTTGATGCTGGCGCTGGCCCTGGGGACGGTGGCGTGCGCGCCCACGCACCTGTCCATCCACGTGAACTCGCCCCAGGGGACGAACCAGGGGCGGCCGCTGCACATGGTGGTGCGCGCGGTGGACTCGCAGCGGTACATGACGGAGTTCTACGCCGACGTAGCCGAGCGCGTGGTGCACCCCGATGACTCGGTGGTGCAGACGCTCGTCATCTACCCGGGCGAGAAGACCCAGACGCGGGTGAAGATTCCGGAGGAGTCTCCCCTGGCCATCTCCTTCCTGTTCACCACGCCGGACGGCGCGTGGCAGGTGTTGCTCGACTCGCCCATCCCGGGGCGCGTGGACATCGAGCTGGAGGAGAGCCGCATCCGCACGGATGCGCCGTCGAAGCGCAAGAAGCCCAAGGGTGAGCCCAAGAAGGAGGAGCCACCCAAGTTCGAGCCGCCCAAGGTCGAGCCCCCCAAGGTCGAGGGTCCGAAGGTCGAGGCCCCCTCCGCCGGGAAGTAGCCGGGCCGCGCCCACGAACCACCCGCTTCCCTCCGGCGAGAGCCATGGCTCTCGCTGCTGGGAGACGTGTGTCGCACGCAGTCCCCTCCAGGAGCGGAGTCCATGCCCTACACTGACGTGCAGTTCATCGGCTACCACCACCAGCTTGGCTATGACGTGAAGAACGGAGGCGGCCCCCACCGCATCTGGGGAGGCGCGTATCACCTGCTCCCCGGAGGGGGCCCCGTCTTCACCCTCTGGCAGGGCAAGGGGACGCAGTCCTACAAGGGACACCCCAATGACCGCACGGACCTGACGCACCGCTGCTCCTTCGTCAAGTCGGCCATCATGAGGGCCTCCAACAGCCCGCATCTCGACGACAGGGACTCCACGCTCAAGGTGTTCTTGATGCCGGAGTTCTTCTTCCGGGGCGCGAAGGGCGGCTACCAGTTCGACCTCATCAGCCAGGTGCTCTCGGACTTCCGTCGGTGGACCTTCAACGCGCGCAATGATCGCTTCCGCGGCTGGGTGTTCGTGCTGGGGACCATCATCGGGTACCTGGACGAGTACGACGCCGTCGTCACGAATCGGAAGACCGGCGTGGAGGTCTTCAACATCGCCCTCATCCAGCAAGGCGGATACCTGAACTCCGACGGCAAGCATGATCGGCTCGTCTACAAGGAGCAGGTCTCCGGCATCGACTACATCAACGACAGCTGGATGCAGGTCGACGGACCGGGGAACGTGCTGGGCCGCGGCGACAACCGGGGCCGTATCCTCCTGGGCAACAAGAACAGGTACCGCCCCACGATTCCGACGCGGGGCTCGCATGATCCCATGTCCCAGGTGGCCACCCGGAGCGTGAACCGCAGCGAGTGGTCCACCAACCCGTTGCAGGGCGGATGCAACTTCCGTCTGGGCGCCCGTGGAGAGGCCATCAACGAGGTGAGCTTCGGCGTGGAGGTGTGCCTGGACCACCTGTCGGCCCGGATGAAGAACACGGACGAGGCCGAGACCATCGGAGAGATAGAGCCGATGATCCAGCTCATCCCCTCCGCGGGCATGGACATCAAGGACAACGCCGTCGCCGTGACGGACACGGGCTATGTCTTCAACGTCGACGGGCTGAGGACTCCCGGGAGCACGCCCCCCGCCATCGAGCTGAAGCGATGGGACGCGGGCACGAGCACCACGGCGGCGCTGGAGGGCCTGGGGAGCTTCGCTGTCCACAGCGTCCCCAACCCCGTGGTGGGTGGAGTGCCGCTCAACCCCCTCACCTACTTCGCGTCGGCGGGCAATCTGAAGATCTACCGCGCCCGCCCCATGCCGCCCCAGGTCACCGTCGAGAGCCCGCTCGCCGCCCTGTTCGGCCCCTGAGGTCCGCCCGAGCCCCCCGGTGTGCCGCGCCAGCGGGGCTCGGAGGCTCAGGCCTTCGACGGGCGCTTGAGGCCCGGCGCGGTGGCCGTCCTCGCGCCGAGCTCCGCCTCCGCGCGGCCCTCGGCCTCGGACTTCAGCGCGGCCTCGGACGTAGGAGCCCGGGCCTGGGCCTCCGCTTCGGCCTTCGCCTGGGTGGACTCGACCTGGGCCTTGGCCTCCGCCTCCGCCTTCGCCTGGGCGGACTCCGCCTGCGCCTTCGCGGACTCGACCTGGGCCCGCGCGGCCGCCTCGCCCGCGGCCAGCTTCTGCTCCACCGAGGACGCCGTCGGAATCGGCCGCGCCTCCAGCGCATCCAGCTCCGCGTTCACGCTGCTCGTCGTCGCGTCGACCTGGGACTTCAACGTCGCGCGCGTCGAGATGACCTGGTCCTCGGCCGAGGCTCGCGCGGTCTCCACCTGCGCCTGCGCGGCCTGCGCGCCCGCGTCCACCTGCTCCTGCAGCGTGGGCAGTTGGGACTTCACCTGCGTCTTCACCGCGTCCACGCGCGCGGCCATCTGGTCCTGCACCGTCGTCACCTGGGCGATGGCCTGGTCCTTCGCCGTGCCCACCTGGGTGACGGCGGCCGCGACGGCCTGGTCCATCTGCGCGCTGACGGGCTCGACCTGCTGGAGGACGGTCTGCTTGAGCGTGTCCACCTGCTGGACCAGCTGCTTCTGCACCGTCTCCACCTGCGCGAGCGCCTGCGTGCGCACCTGGTCCACCTGGGTGAGCACCTGGTCCTGGAGCGTGCCCATCTGCGTCGTCATCTGCGTGGAGAACGTGCCCAGCTGCGTGGTGATCTGCGTCACCACCTGCTGGATGGCCTGCACCGCGGGCGTCACCAGGGGCTTGGGCAGGTTCGCCGCGGGAATGGCATCCAGGAGCGTGTTCACCTTGGTGAGCAGCGCCTCCAGCGAACCAACGAGCGTCTGGTACAGCGTCTGGAGTTGCTCCAGCACCGCGGGCAGCGGCGTGAAGAGGGCCAGCACCTGCTCCTTGAGCGCGGCGAGCTTCTCCACGACGGCGTCCAGCGTCGCCATCGCCGTGTCCACCGCCATCTTCAGCGGCTCGCGGATGGCGGCGACCGAGGCCAGCGCGCCCGCGACCAGCGTCTCCAGCGCCTCGTTGGCCTGCTTGATGAGCGAGTCCACCTGCGCCTGCGCGGGGACGATGGCCTTCTCCACCGCCTCCACCTGCCCCGTCAGCGACTGCACCTGCGTGGACAACGTCGCCTCGAGCGCTCCCAGTGACGTCGCCGCGCCGTCCTTCGCGGACGTCAGCGAGCCCCCCGCCCCACCCTCCAGGCTCGCGAGGCTCGACGCCATCGACTGGGACGTGCCATCCACCCGGGAGCGCAGCGGCGCCAGCTGCTCGCGCATCCGCTCCGCCTCCGGCTGCTTCGTCGCCGCGAGCTTCGCGTCGAGCGCGTCGATGCGCGCGAGCAGCCCCGTCAGCGGAGGCTCCAGCTCCGGACGAATCGAGGCGATGAGCGCGGTGACGCCCTCCGCCATGGACTCGATGGCCGAGCGTGCGTCACCGATGCGGGCCACGCCCCCCGAGCCCGTCGTCTCCAGGTCTCCCCGCAGCTCCGCCAGCGTGCCCAGCAGTGCCTTCACGACTCGACCCCCATTCCCGGAGAATCACCCCATCGCGCGAGTGTCGTCACTTGAGCTGCTCCAGCGCCGCGCGGGCCTCGGAGGCCGCGCGGGTGAGCGAGGACGTGCGTCCCTCCAGCCCGGAGAGCGCGCCCTTGAGCTCGGCCTTCGCCTCGGAGACCTTCGCGGAGACCTCGGCCTGCGCGGACTCGAGCGCCGCCTGCGTCTCGGACGACGCCCCGTCCAGCTTCGCCTGCGAGCTGCCCGAGGCCACCCGGTACGCGGCGGTCGTCTCCCCCATCGCGCCGCCGACCCCCGCCGAGAGGTCCGCGCGCGCGGTCTCCACCTGCGGCGAGACATCGAACGTGGGCGTGACGGACGCGGCGCCGGGCAGCTCCTTCGTCCGGAACATCATCGTGCCCTCGGCCATGCGCACCGTCTCGGTGTCCGGCCCCGAGGTGCGCTCCAGGTGCCACACGGGCTTCATGTCCTGGAAGTCGTGGACGATGGACGTCTGGCTGGTGTCGTTCTTCCCCAGGAGGATGCCGTCCCCCTGCCCGTCCTGCGGCAGTCGCGCCGCGTCCGCCCAGTCCAGGTGACGGTGGAGCTCCGCCCGGTCGAAGTGCAGCGCCACCAGCACGCGCGCGTTCTTGTACGGCGGGAAGTAGAAGTGGCCCGGGAAGAAGCCCGGCTCCGCCGGCACGCTCACGTCCTTGTTCCACAGCGGCACCGTCACGCGCCACGTGAGCACCGACGTCTTCTTGTCCTCGGACAGCAGGTAGATGCGGTCCTTCTCCCCGCCTCCGGGGCTGAGCACCTTGCCCTCGACGTGGATGGGATAGCGAGGCGCGTGGTGCGCGGGCAGCGACACCGTCGTGTCCGAAGCGCGCTCCGCCAACAGCGACATCTCCACCTCGAACCCCGTGTCCTTCAGCTGCAGCCCCGCGTGAGGCCCCTCATCGAGCGTCCGCGCCGACAAGGAGAGCTCCACCACGCGGAGGTCCTCGCCGCTCCCCACCACCGAGGCGCCCCACAGCGGCCCCTCCAACCGCAGCCCGGCCCACGGGCTCACCGGCACGGTGGGAAAGTGGCCGAACGTCATCCGGTACCTGCGCTGCGGGACGCGCAGCCGGTTGACCTCGAGCGCCTGGCGCTGCTCCACCACGGACACGATGGGCGTGCGCACCAGGTGGTCCTGATGGATGCCCGCGACGCCCGCGCCCTTGCTCGCGGGGACCTCCAGCGTGGAGGACTTGAGCGTGGAGGCGTTGAGCACCCGCGCCGCGTTGCGAGGGATGGCGGGGAGGACCACGTCCAGCCGCTCCACCTTCGTGCGCGACAGCGGCTTCGCGCCGCTCACCGGAGGCTTGCGTCCCCACAGCCCGTACTGGTCCTTCACGCAGTCATAGGCCCACACACCACCCCGCGTGTCCGCGAGCCACGCGACGAAGTCGTACAGGCCCACGCCCGGCGCGTCCTCGCCCAGCGCCAGGCACACCAGGGGCCGCTTCTCGTCGAGCACGTCCCAGTCGAAGTCGAAGGTGAACGCCCCCGCGGTGTGCTCCGTCAACAGCGTCTTCAGCGCGAAGTCCGTGCGCAGCTCCGTGGGGCGGTGCTGGCGCCAGAGCACGCGCGCGGCGTCCTCGAACACCACGGTGTAGCGCCGGAAGCGCACCGGCGCGCCGCCCACCGGGCCATGGGTCCGGGCCTCCAGCGAGCGCTCCCGGGCCAGGCCATGGAGGATGAGCGGCTTGGGTGGGGGCTGGGGGACGGGGTAGCCGCCGGAGATGGACAGCTTCACGTCCAGGAGGTCCGGGGTGGCGAAGGCCGTGAAGAGCGGCCCGTCGTCCTTCTCC
This sequence comes from Myxococcus sp. XM-1-1-1, assembly GCF_020037095.1. Classification (NCBI taxonomy): domain Bacteria; kingdom Pseudomonadati; phylum Myxococcota; class Myxococcia; order Myxococcales; family Myxococcaceae; genus Myxococcus; species Myxococcus sp. XM-1-1-1. The sequence goes on along the minus strand of NZ_JAIQDH010000003.1, from coordinate 573,243 downwards.
AGACCGGTCCAGAAGCTCACCTCCGCGGTGAACCCATGGGGCTGGAGGTCCACGGAGAAGGCCTCCACCTGCCCCCCCGGGATGACGAAGGACTGCCCGCCCAGGGTCAGGGTGAGGGACAGCGCGAGTCGTTCCTGGAAGGCCATGCGCCGGCCTGCACTTGCCCTTTCCGTGCCAGCGCTTCCCCTGGGGAGGACCCCGCCTGGCCGACGCTCCTGCGGTCCTCCCGGACGCAGCCGCGTTCCGCCGGTACGCAGCCCGGACCCTCCCCCGGGGTGCTCGCGACACGCCCCCTCCCGCGTGCCTCCTTGGTACGTGCCTTGCTCTCAGGCCGAGCCGGCGTGTGGCCGCGGGCTGTCTCCCGCATGAGCACCAATGTCGGTCATGCGCCATGGGACGCGGATGAGTGGGTGGTGCCTCACGTGGCAACGGATGGGGACGCTGGCGCTGCTGCTGCTGGCGCCCGGCGCGTTCGCCCAGGAGCCGGCGGCCCTGCCCGCCTTCTTGATGGAGCGGCTGGAGATCAACCCAGGTCCTGGCCCCCTCGCGACGGGCGGTGGCACCGTGCTGCGCGCGGCCGAGCTCCGGGTGCTCATCCTGGGGCACTACCAGCACGAGCCCATGACCCTCAACGCGAAGGGCGAGACGATGCCCATCCTGACGAGCCGCACGACGGGCGTGCTCGCGGTGGCGCTCGGCTTGAGCTCGCGGCTGCAGATCGACGCGCGAATCCCGGTGCTGACCCAGCGCGAGGGAGACGACCTGGCCTCGCAGGGGCTGCTGGGGCCCACGCGGCACGGCGTGGGCTCTCCGCGCGTGGGCGCGCGGGTGGGCCTGTTGCGCACGGAGGAGGACGACGCGGTGGACCTCGCCTCGGAGGTGAGCGTCTATCTGCCGTTCGGGACGCAGGGCGCGTTCGCGCGGGGCGCCGACACGAGCATCCTGGCGCGCGTCATGGTGGGCGGCATGCTGGGCTCCATCCTGGCGCCGTCGTTCGAGCTGGGCGTGCTGGTCCGGCGCGGAGTCACCATCGAGGTCCCCACGCTGGAGGCGCGCGAGCTGGGCAGCGAGCTGCGCCTGGGCGCGGGCCTGATGACCACGGGGGCGCCGCTGCGCGCGGAGGTGGCGATCAACGCGGCGCTCTCCTGGAAGCAGGCGCGGGGCGCGGTGGAGGTGCTGGGCGGCGCGCGCTATGCGCCGCGCGAGGGCGTGGAGCTGTTCGCGCTGGGGGGCCTGGGCTTCGGCTCGGAGCCGGGCATCCCGCTGTTCCGCCTGGTCGCCGGCGTGGCGTTCAACTCGCTGCTGGGCGAGGACACGCGGCCCGACAGTGACACGAGCATCGTGCACGAGTCCGTGCCGCTGCCCACGCCCGCGCCGAACCGGCGCGTGTCGGACATGCAGGGCTCGATGATTCCCAACCCCGGCGAGGCCTCGCCCGTCGCGAACGTGTCCCGGGACAAGTTCGTGCTCGACGGCCGCGTGTACTTCCGCGTCGGGAGCGCGGAGCTGCCCGAGTCCTCGCCGGACCTGGAGCGCGCCGTGGAGCTGATGCTGACCAACCCGTCGGTGAAGCTGATGACGGTGGATGGACACACGGACGACTCGGCCACGGAGACCTTCAACCCACGGCTGGGTCGCGCCCGCGCGGAGGCCGTGTGGCGCTACCTGGTGGAGCGTGGTGTCTCTCCCCAGAAGCTGCGATTGCGGAGCTATGGCCCGGAGCATCCCGCACAGAGCAACGGAACCGTCGAGGGGCGCGAGAAGAACCGCCGGGTCGAGCTCCTCCTCATGCTGCCGACGAACCTGGAAGCCACGCCATGAAATCACTGAGATGGTTGCACCTTCTGACCTGCGTCGTGGCGTTGGGCGCGCACTCCGCGTTCGCCGAAGCGGATGTCTTCGGCCTGGGCGAGGCGCGGGACGAGTCCCTCACGGTCCCCGCCAACTCGAGTCAGGTCGTCAATCACTACGCGGCGGTGACGGGCCCGGTGCGCAAGGGCGACCGCCAGCTGCGCGTGGAGACGCTCGAGGGCTTCGCCGCGGGCGACCTGGTGATGGTGTTGCAGAGCGCGGACGCGGGTCCCGTGGCCGCCCTGTCGCTCTCCACCTTCACGTACGGTCCGCGCGAGGAGAGCCCGCTGGGCCAGTGGGAGCTGGCGCGGGTGTCGCGCGCGAAGGACGGCGTGCTGCTGCTCGCGCGTCCGGTGCTCAATGACTTCGCCTTCCCGGGCACGCAGGTCATCCGCGTGCCGGAGTTCCAGGCCGTCACCATCCACCCCACGGGCGAAGTGAGGGCGCGCGCCTGGAATGGTTCGTCCGGCGGCGTGGTGGCCTTCCTCGTCGCGGACACGCTGCACAACAACGGCGTCATCACCGCGAGCGGCGCGGGCCCGCAGAGCGGCTCGACGAGCGGCGGCGGCGTGGTCTTCTTCCGCGCGCGCAAGCTCACGGGCGCGGGGCGCATCGAGGCCGACGCGCGGGCCTGGCCGTGGGAGCTGGAGGGGCTCACCCAGGGCGGCGCGGGCGGCAGCATCTCCGCGCGGCTGGTGGAGAGCGCGGACTGTGAGGCGCTGCTGGCGAGGAGCGCGGGCAGCGTGCTGCTGCAGGCCGCGAACCTCCGGGGCTGCCCGGTGTTCGTGGCGTCGGAGGTCTCGGGCGCCAAGGCCTCGGCGGCGCGCGCCGGGGAGGAAGGTGGCGCGACGCTTCTGGAGCACGGGCTCGTCATCCCCGCGCGTCCGGTCATCACCGCGCCGGGAGACGGCGCCAACGTGAAGGCCCAGTCCCCGCGCGTCACGGGCATCGCGGACCCGGGCGCCACCGTGCACGTGAAGCTGGGCAACACCGACCAGCCCACCACGCCCGAGCGCGAGCTGCCCGCCTCGGTGGTCAGCGAGTCCGGCGCGTTCTCCATCGAGGTGCCCGGCCGCCTGGAGGATGGCCTGTACGCCGTCACGGCGCACACGGAGCTGGAGGGGCTCGCGAGCCCCACGAGCGACCCGGTCTACTTCTCCGTGGAGGCGCTGCTCGCCCCCGCGGCGCCCGTCATCGAGGTGCCCCTGGCGAACGCGAAGGTGGGCGTGGCCGGCACGGGCTTCTCCGGCACCGCGGAGACGGACAGCACGGTGACCGTCACGATCGGCACGCTCGAGTGGCAGGCCCTCACGGGCGCGGATGGCCGGTGGTCGGTGCCGACGAAGACGGACCTCGATGACGGCACGCACACCGCCTCCGTCACCGCCACGAACGAGGACAACGAGACGGGGCCGACCGCGACCGTCACCTTCACCGTCGACACGACGCCGCCGGGCGTGCCCGTCATCTCCACCCCGGCCGCGAGCGCCCAGGTGGGCACCGCCGGCACGGGCTTCTCCGGCACCGCCGAGGCGGGCAGCACGGTGAAGGTCACGGTCAATGGCATCACGTGGACCACCACGACGGCCGTGGGTGGGACCTGGTCCATCGCCGCCCAGACGACCATCGCGGAGGGCAGCCGCACCGCCTCCGTCACCGCCACCGACGCCACCGGCAACATCAGTCCGGCGGCGACGGTCACCTTCACCGTCGACCGGACGCCGCCAGGCGCGCCCGTCATCTCCACGCCGCTCGCGAACACCCAGGTGGGCACCGCGGGCACGGGCTTCTCCGGCACCGCCGAGCCGAACAGCACCGTGACGGTCACGGTCAATGGCACCTCGTGGACCGCCACGACGACCGCGGGCGGCACCTGGTCCGTTCCGACGAAGACGACCATCGCGGAGGGCAGCCGCACCGCCTCCGTCACCGCCAGGGACGCGGCGGGCAACACCAGCACCGCGGCGTCCGTCAGCTTCACCGTCGACACCACGGCTCCGGACAGGCCCGTCGTCACGACGCCCGCCGCGGGCTCCACCGTGGGCACGGCCGGCACGGGCTTCTCCGGCACCGCCGAGGCGGGCAGCACCGTGACGGTCACCGTCAGCGGAGAGTCGTGGACGGCCACCACCACGGCCGGTGGCGCCTGGTCCATCCCCACGCAGACGACCCTTCCGGCGGGCAGCCAGACCGCCTCCGTCACCGCCACCGACGCCGCGGGCAACGACAGCACCGCGAGGACGGTCACCTTCACCGTCGACAAGACGCCCCCCGCCGCGCCGGTCATCAGCGCGCCCGCCGAGGACGCCGTGGTCGGTCCGACGGGGCTGACCTTCTCGGGAACGGCCACCGCCACCCATCAGGTGCGGGTGAGCCTGGATGGAAACGCGGTCGACACCGTCACCGTGCTCGCCAACGGGCGCTGGAGCGTGCCGGCCAACAGCACGCCCGCCAACGGAAGCCACGTCGTCACCGCCACCGCCACCAACAACATCGGCAACACCAGCGCCACCACCACGCGCAACTTCACCGTCGATGCGACGCCTCCGGCGGCGCCCGTCGTCACCACGCCCACCGCGGGTCAGGTGGTGGGCACGGCCGGCACGGGCTTCTCCGGCACCGCCGAGGCAGGCAGCACGGTGACCGTCACGGTCAACGGCACCTCGTGGACGGCCACGGCCGCGGCCAACGGCGCCTGGTCCGTTCCGACGAAGACGACCATCGCGGAGGGCAGCCGCACCGCCTCCGTCACGGCCACGGACACGTTCGGCAACGTCAGCGTGGCGACGACGGTCGCCTTCACCGTCGACCTCACGGCGCCGGCGAGGCCCGTCGTCACGACGCCCGTGGAGGGCTCCACCGTGGGCATGGCCGGCACGGGCTTCTCCGGCACCGCCGAGGCGGGCAGCACGGTGACGGTCACGGTGGGCGCCCAGACGTGGACGGCCACGGCCGCCGTGGGGGGCGCCTGGTCCGTCCCCGTCCAGACGGACATCCCCGCGGGGTCCCGCGTCGCGTCCGTCACCGCCACCGACGCCGCGGGCAACGTCAGCGCCGCGAGGACGGTCAACTTCACCGTCAACAAGACGCCCGCCAGCGCGCCCACCATCACCACGCCCACCACCGCGACGCCCGTGGGTCCGGTGGGGCTGACCATCTCGGGGACGGCCACCGCCACCAACCGCGTGACGGTGAACCTGGACGGCAACCTGGTCGACACCGTCACCGCCGCGGCCAACGGGCTGTGGAGCGTGACGGTCAGCAGCACCCTCAGCGAGGGCCAGCACACCGTCACCGCCCTCTCCACCGATGGGATTGGCAACACCAGCTCCACCACCTCGCGCACCTTCACCGTCGACGCGACGGCTCCCGCCGTGCCCGTCGTCACGACGCCCGCGCCGGGCACCCGCGTGGGCCGGAGCGGAATCAGCTTCTCCGGCACCGCGGAGGTGGGCAGCCAGGTGCGGGTCACCGTCGGCAGCGCGTCGTGGACGGCCACGGCCGCCGCCAACGGCGCCTGGTCCGTCCCCGCGCAGACGACCATCGCGGATGGCAGCCACACCGCCTCCATCACCGCCACGGACACCGCCGGCAACGTCAGCGAGGCGACGACGGTCAACTTCATCATCGACACCACGCCTCCCGGAGTGCCCGTCGTCACGACGCCCGCGGAGGGCGCCGTGGTGGGCACCGCCGGCACGGGCTTCTCCGGCACCGCGGACGCCAACAGCACCGTGAGCGTCACGGTGGGCGCCCAGACGTGGACGGCCACGACCAGCGCCGGTGGCACCTGGTCCGTCCCGGTGAAGACGAACATCCCCGAGGGCGCGCAGAGCGCCTCCGTCACCGCCTCCGACAGCCTGGGCAACGTCAGCGCCGCGAGGACGGTCACCTTCACCGTCAACAAGACGCCCGCCGTCGCGCCCACCATCACCGCCCCCGCCAACAACGCCGTGGTGGGCCCGGCCGGCACCGCGTTCACGGGAATGGCCACGCTGGGCAACCAGGTGACGGTCCACCTGGATGATGTGCTGCTCGGCACCGTCACCGCGGCGGCCAACGGGCAGTGGACGGTGAGCTTCAGCGGAACCCTCACGGAGGGAACGCACAAGGTCACCGCCGTCGCCACCAACGAGCTGGGCAACAGCAGCTCCACCACCACGTCGAACTTCACCGTCGACCTGACGCCTCCGCCCGCGCCAGTCATCGAGACGCCCGCCACGGGCGCCCGGGTGGGCACGGCCGGCACGGGCTTCTCCGGCACCGCGGTCGCGGGCACCCTCGTGAGGGTCTCCGTCGGCAGCGCCTCGTGGACGACCACCACGGCCGCCAACGGCCGCTGGTCCATCGCCGCGCAGACGAGCCTCCCCGATGGCAGCCGCACCGCCTCCGTCACCGCCACGGACCCCGCGGGCAACACCAGCGCGGCCACGACGGTGACGTTCATCGTCGACACGGTGCCTCCGGCCGCGCCGACCATCGAGACGCCCGCCGCGGGCGCCCGGGTGGGTCCGGCGGGCACGGGCTTCTCCGGCACCGCCGAGCTGGGCACCTTGGTGACGGTCAACGTCGGCGCGCTCGCCTGGACGGCCACGACGGGCGCGGATGGCCGCTGGAGCGTCGCGACGACGACGGCCATCCCGGATGGCGCGCAGACGGCCTCCGTCACCGCCACCGACGAGACCGGCAACGTCAGCGGAGCGACGGAGGTCCTCTTCAACGTCGACACCCAGAGGCCGGCGCTGCCCCTGGTGGAGGTCCCCGCCGAGGGGGCCCACGTGGGCCCCGCGGGGACGGGCTTCTCCGGCACCGCCGAGGCGAACAGCACGGTGAAGGTCGTCGTGGGCGCGCTCGAGTGGACGACCACCGCGGCCGCCAACGGCCGCTGGTCCATCCCGACGAGGACGGACATCCCCGAGGGCGCTCGCACCGCGTCCGTCACCGCCACCGATGCCACCGGCAACGTCAGCGACGCGCGTGAGGTCCACTTCACCATCGACAAGACGGCGCCGGGCGAGCCGGTCATCGTGACGCCCGCCGCGGGCGCCCGGGTGGGCACGGCTGGCACGGGCTTCTCCGGCACCGCCGAGGCCGGCAGCACGGTGAAGGTCGTCGTGGGCGCTCTCAACTGGAGCACCACGACCAGCTCGGATGGCGAATGGACCATCGCGCCGGTGACGACCCTCGCGGATGGAAACCGCACCGCGTCCGTCACCGCCACCGACGCCGCGGGCAACGTCAGCGCCGCCGTGACGCGCTCCTTCACCGTCGACACCACGCCGCCCGCCATCCCCGTCATCGAGACGCCCATCGGAGGCGCCCAGATTGGCGTCGCGGGCACGGGCTTCTCCGGCACGGCCGAGGCCGGCAGCACGGTGAAGGTCGTCGTGGGCGCGCTCAACTGGAGCACCACCGCGGGCCCTGACACCCGGTGGACCGTCTCCGTGCAGACGAACATCCCGGATGGCAGCCGCACCGCGTCCGTCACCGCCACCGACGCCACCGGCAACGTCAGCAGCGCCGCCCAGGTCACGTTCAACGTGGACACGACGAAGCCCGACGTGCCCGTCATCGTGACGCCCGCCAACGCGGCCCGGGTGGGCGTCGCCGGCACGGCCTTCAGCGGCACCGCCGAGCCGGCGAGCCGGGTGGACGTCGTCGTGGGCACGCTGTCGTGGACGGCCACGACCGCCGCCGACGGGCAGTGGACGGTCCCGACGAAGACGAACATCCCGGACGGCGAGCACACCGCGGTGGTCACCGCCACCGACGCGCTCAACAACAAGAGCGACCCGGCGACGCGCATCTTCTCCGTCGACACCACGCCTCCGGCGAAGCCCATCATCACCACCCCCAGGGCCGACACCGTCGTGGGGACCGCGGGCACGACCATCGAGGGAGAGGCGGAGGCCGGAAGCACGGTGGTCGTCACCATCAACGGTGTCGCGTCCCCCGCCGTCCAGGCCGGCGCCAGCCGCATCTGGACCCTGCCCACGCAGGTCTTCACCACCAGCGGCATCTACAACCTGAGCGTCACCGCCACCGACGCCACGGGGAACAAGAGCGACGCCACCATCGACACGTTCCGGGTGGACGTCACCCCGCCGAACCCGCCCGTCATCCTGCTGCCGAACTCCGGCATCCTGGTGGGCAGCGCGGGCGTGGACTTCTCGGGGACGGCCGAGGCGGGAAGCACCGTGGAGCTCTTCATCGAGGGCAACCTCCGCGTCAACGCGCGGGTGGTGGCGGGCTCCAATGGGACGTGGATCATGACCAGGGTCACCACCATCCCCGGGGGCGAGCACACGGTGACGGCCAAGTCGACGGATGCCGCGGGCAACATCAGCGCCGCGTCCAATGGCATCGACCTGGAGGTCGACGTCACGCCCCCCAACCGCCCCACCATCACCTATCCCGTGGACGGGACGGCCATCACCTCCGCGCGCCCCACCATCACCGGCACGGGGGACGTGGGAACCACCATCATCCTCGCCATCGACGGTGACGAGCGCGGCAGCACGCTGACCACGACGGTGGGAGAGGGCGGGACCTGGTCCTTCACCTCGCCCTCGCTGTCGCAGGGCCCCCACGACCTCACCGCAAGGGCGCGGGACACGGCGGCGAACCTGAGCGAGCCGTCCCTCCCGGTCCGCTTCACGGTGGACTCCGGCTTCAACCCTCCGCTGGTCGTCGCGTCGCCCAAGGAGGGGGATGTCCTCACCCTGGCCAGGCCGCGCTTCATGGGGACCTCGGAGCCGAACAGCATCATCACCATCACCCTGGACGGCAAGCCGCTGCCGAGCGTCACCGCGGACGCCGCGAACAACTGGAGCTACGAGCCCCTGGAGCCCCTGGCCAACGGCGTCCACGAGTTCTCCGTGGAGGCACGGGACGCCGCGGGCAACACGGCGCGGATGGCCGTGCGCAGGTTCACCCTGGACCTGGAGGACCCCACGCCCCCCGTGCTGCTGTCGCCGGCGCCGGGCGCGCTGCTGCGCTCCCGCCGGCCCTCGATTCGCGGCACCGCCCAGCCCCAGTGCCGGCTCACCGTCCACCTGAACGACCAACCCCAGACGCCCACCATCACCGTCAACGGCGCGGGTGAGTGGTCGTTCACGCCCACCGCCGACCTGACCGAGGGCGCGTACACCGTCACGGCGGACTGCCTGGATGCGTTCGACCGGCGCGGAGAGAAGGCCGAGGCGCGCACCTTCACGGTGGACGCCACCGCGCCGGGAGCGCCGCTCATCATCACGCCGACGGAGGGCAGCATCCTCGGCCGGAGCTTCGATACCGTCACCGGCACGGCCGAGGCGGGCACGACGCTCACCGCGGAGCTCAACGGCCTGGTGGTGGGCACCGCCATGGCCAATGATAGAGGCGAGTGGACGCTCGTCGTGGACAAGGCCACGGTGCACGGAGACCAGGCCCTGCGCGTGTACTCGGTGGATGCCGCGGGCAACACGGGCACCCGCTCCGACCCGCGCCTGTTCCGGTTGGACTTCATCCCCCCCGTGACGACGTTGACCGGCGGCCCCACGGGCACCAGCACGCTCGCCAACGTCACCTTCATCCTGGACACGTCCGAGGAGGTCGCCAGCTTCCGGTGCTCGGTGGATGGCAAGGACCCGGAGCCCTGCGCGAAGGAGCTCACGCTGCGCAACCTGGCGGAGGGAGACCACACGCTGGACGTCTGGGCGACGGACTTCGCGGGCAACGTGGAGGTGGCGCCCGCCCATCGCGCCTGGCACACCATCCGCCCCAGTCTGGTGGAGGGCGGCGGCGTGGGCTGCGCGTCGACGGGCGGCAGTCCCCTGGAGGTGTTCGGGTGGCTGTTGTGCGTCGCGGCGCCGGGCCTGGTGGCGATGTTCCGCCGCCGGCGCTGAACGGACGCGCGAGGCACGAGGCGCTCGCCCCAACGCACAGGGGCGAGCGCTTCACGTCACTGGATGACGAACGAGCCCACGTAGTCGTTCGTGTACCCCAGCGGGCCCTGGCCGCCGTTCATGTACCAGCCGTCGTTCAGGTAGATGCCGATGAACCAGTACGACGCGTAGACCAGGTAGGTGCCCGCCGACAGGCCGTACGTGTGGGTGACCTCCTGCTCGTGCGCGATGACGCAGTTGTCGTGCGAGTGGTGCGTCTGGTGCGTCTTCACCAGGTTGCCCAGCGTGTCGTAGATGTAGAAGTTCACCTTGGTGCTCGGCGCGACGACGCCGCTGAAGGTGAGCGAGCCACCCGGGCTCAGCGGGCTGGTGTAGCTCATCGACACGTAGCTCGACTGCCGGCACCAGTCCCTGGGGCGCCCGTAGGCCAGCGGGTACAGGGGGATGTTGGCGTTGATGTAGACGGGCGGCGTGGTGTTCTGCACCGTGCTGATGGTGACGGGCGTGGAGCCTCCGCCGCAGCCACCGCAGCCACCTCCCCCCGGCTCCTCCTCTCCGGGGTCCGGGAGGGGCGGGAGCTCCTGCACGCTCGTGTCGAGCGAACCGGGCGCATCCTCCGGCGGGGGCTCTCCGCACGCGGTGAGCAGGGAGGCGAGGCACAGCGAGGCAAGGGCCGTACGCAACAGCTTCATGGGGTTCATCTCCGGGCTGACGCTGGCGCGCCTGTCGCGCCAGGACGCGGGACAGGCTCGGCGCCTTCGCGCCGCTCCCCCCTCGTTCACCTGGAGGTCGGCACCCGGGGATTTTCTTTGCATCGGGGCGTGACGATTTCTTCCCCCCTGCCCCGCTCAGGAGGCGCGGGAGACCGCCTGCGCCCGCGCGCGGAGGTCCGCCACCCAGGCGCGGGCCTGGTCCTCCGTGTCCACCATGCCGAACGGCGCGCTCCGCGTCCGCCCCAGCAGCAGGGAGGCGCGGCCCATCATGTTCGCCATGGTGCGCAGCGAGAAGCTCGCGCCGAAGATGACGGTGCCGGCGAAGGGCATCACCTCCGGCGTCTCGCTCAAGATGCGGCGCGCCTCTGAGGTGATGCTCGAGGTCCGCCGCGAGTCATTGATGAGATAGAGCGTGGGGTGCGTCCCGCGCAGCTCCTCGGCCACGCCGGCCAGGTCATGGATGAGCTTGACGTCGAACGGGCCCACGTTGACGAGCCGCACGATGTCCGGCGACTCGAGCCACACCTTGCTGTCACCGAACGTCCACATGCGAACCATGTCGTGTCTCCTCCAGCGGCCGCGAGGGCTTCAGCGGTGGGGGCCCGCGCCGCGGCCATTCAGGTGCAGGAAACAGTCGCGCAGGCCTTCCTTGAGGCTGCCGAGCGTCTTCACCTCCCGCAGGTCCACGCCAATCTGGACGAGCGTCTGCGCGATCGCCGGGCGGATGCCCGTCACCACGCAGTAGGCGCCGAGCAGCCGCGCCGAGCCCACCATCTTGATGAAGTGGTTGGCCGTCATCGTGTCCACCACCTCCACGCCGGTGATGTCGATGATGACGCAGCGGGCCTTGCCCTGGACCACGCGGTGCAGGAGCCGCTCGGTCATCTCCATGGCGCGCTGGGTGTCCACCACGCCGACGATGGGCAGCGTGAGGATGTCGTCCCACAGCTCGATGATGGGCGTGGACAAGTCCCGGATGGCGTCGCGCTGCCGGTCGATGGTGGACAGCTTCTCCTCCAGCTCGCGGTGGCTCGCCGCCAGGCGCGTGAGCGCCTCCTCGTGCTCGCGGCGGGTGGAGGCCAGCTCGCGCACGAAGATGTTGAGCGTCTCCTCCAGCGCCGCCAGCTCGTCCTGCTCGCGGATGTCGATGGTGGTGCGCGCGGAGGAGAACTCCCCCACCGAGATGAGCGACAGCACGTCGATGATGCGGCCGATGCGCTCGGGGGCGATGGACAGCGGAGCGGACGGGGTGTGGCTCATGGCGCCTCCTTCGGACGACGGTCAGACGACGGTGCGCGGGGACGCCGGGGCGACAAGGCCGAGCATCTCGTCGGCCAGCCGCTGCGCCTGCTCCCGCTCGGACTCCTCCGTGCGCGCGCCCACCGCCCGGACGCCGAGCAGCGCCAGGCCCTCCTCCAGCCCCAGCGCCGTCTCCACGCCGTCCAGCTGGATGCCCATGCTCTGCAGCGTGAGCGCCACGTCCGCGCCCATGCCGCACAGCACGGTGCGCGTGCCCATCAGCCGGGCCGAGCCCGCCAGCCGCGCCAGCACCGCGCACAGGTGGCTGTCCACCAGCCACAGGCCGGAGACGTCCACCACCATCCCCCTGGCGCCGGTGCGCTGGATGTCGCGCAGCACGTCCGAGCAGAGCTGCGCGGCCTGCGCGTCGGTGATGTCGCCCTGCAGGGGGACGATGAGCTGTCCCCACAGGGGGATGATGGGGATGCGCGACAGGTCACGCGAGGACAGGGGGGATTCGGGGTGGCTCATGAAGGCTCCACGTCCGCCACCAGCACGGTGGCGTCATCGGTGGCGCGGCCGAAGCGCTCCAGGAGCACCGCGCAGGCCGCGTCGGGGGGCTGGCCGCGGACCTGCTCCAGGTCCAGGCGGAAGCTCAGCCCGTCTGAGAAGAGGACCAGCCGGTCCTTGGGCAACAGCGGCGTGGACACGGTGCGCAGCGTCCGGAACGACTGGCCCAGGATGCCCGGCGTGGGGAGCACCGGCACCCGCGTGCCCAGCGTGCGCAGCTCCACGTTGCCCACGCCGCCCGCGTGCAGGACGCTCCCGTCGAACAGGGCCAGCATCACCGCGGAGCCCCGGCCGTGCTTGAGCGCCACGTGCAGCGCGGCCACCAGCTCCTCCACCGAGGACGTCAGCGGCATCCGCGTCAGGCACTGCGTGGCGGCCGCCGTCGCCAGGGCCGCGGCGGGCCCGTGGCCCAGCGAGTCCACCACCGCGAGCAGCGTGACGCCCGGCCCGGAGCGCACCACCACGCCGTCGCCGTTCTCCACTTCGCCCGGCTTGGGCCGCGTCAGGTGGGCGACGGCGAGCCTCACAGCCACACCTCGAACTCCACCTGGGTGCCAACGGGGCCGGTCTTCACCTCGAACTTGTCCGCCAGCCGCTTGACGCCCAGGATGCCCAGGCCCATGCCCGTCTTGCTCCGGTAGGTGCCGGACAGCACGCGCTCCAGCTCGGGGATGCCCTTGCCCTGGTCCTCGGCGCGCACGCGCAGCAGCTTGCGCGGCGCCTGCACCGGGATGAGCTGGATGGTGCCGCCGCCGGCATAGGACACCTGGTTGCGCGCCAGCTCGCTCACCGCCGTCGCGACCTTCTGGCACTCGTAGCCGCGGCCGCCCATGGCCTCGCACAGGGCGCGCGCCGCGAGCCGCGCCTGGCTGGCGTCCGCCTCCGTGCGCACCTGATACGTCGTGGGCCGCGCCTCCACCGGAGCGCTGGACGTCGCCGAGGGCTGGCGCAGCCCCAGGCCGCTGGGCACGGCGGCCGTCGCCAGCAGCGCCTTGAGCCGCGCGGACAGGTCCGGCCGCCTCGACGGGTCCACGAAGTGCCGCGTGGCCGGCTCCAGCGCCTCGATGACCCGGGGCAGCTCCGCCGTGCCCAGCGTGTCCGCGCTCAACCGCAGCGGCTCCAGCGTCCCCCTGAGCACGAGCCTCGCGGCGGTCTCCGACATGAAGTGCTGGAGGACACCGAGCAGCTGCGAACTGGTCCCACCACGACTCACCACGGCTTGCTTGCCTCCAGCTTCATGCGCTTGCGTGCGAACACTTCCAGGCCCCCGCCCTCGCGGTTGGACACACGGACCTCGTCCGTCAGTCGCCGCACCGCCGCGCCGCCCTCGCCCAGGCTCTCTCCGGGCAGCGGCCCGGGCCGGCCCTCGCGGCCCAGGAAGAGCCGCTCCGGCTCCGCCATGCCCGGGCCCCGGTCGCGCGCGCGGATGCACAGCCAGCAGTCCTCGCGCCACAGCTCCACCGTGCCGCCCACCCGCGTGTGGCGCACCAGGTTGGTGGCCAGCTCGCTCACCACCACCGCCACCTCCGCGCTGGACGCCGCCGACAGCCCCGACTCGCGCGCGAAGCGCCGGCTCAGCGAGGCCGCCACCACCGCGTCCACGGGATGTCGGACGGTCACCGACAGGTGCGGGTCCAGCGAGGCAGAGGCAGGCAGAGGCGACGGCAAAGGGCTCGTTCCCGGAGTAAATCCCTTGGGATTACGCGGGTATGAGGCAACGAATCCCGAAGCCTTGTAAAGCGGTTCACAATCCACCCATGGATTGGGCTTCCGTTCTCTGGAAGAGGTGTCTAGAATCCAGGGTTTTTGCTTTTTCGCTTCCGGGCTTCACCGGCTTCGGCCAGGAAGCGCTGGGATTTCCCCGCTCGGCCCCATCGCGACGGGGCGCGGAGGACCCACGCGCCCCGAGCGGGACTGCGAGCGAGAGGGCGACTCCGGGCTCAGTGGCCCTGGAGCAGGTGGACCTGCAGGTCCAGGCCCACGGCGAGCGTGGTGCCGCGAGGCAGCTCCACCCAGCTGCCGGGGCGCTGGAGGTGGCTCGCCACGACGACGGTGCGACGACGGCGGTGCGCGCCGACAGCGGGCTGGCTCTCCGGGGTGCTCGCCGTCACGCCGCAGGGCTCGCACTCCGCTCCGCCCTCCAGCCGCGAGTAGTAGAGCGGCTCCTCGCCGCAGCGGCTCGCCACGAGCAGGAGCCCGTTGGTGGCCACCAGGTTGAGCGTGGAGGCGCGGGGGATGCCCAGCTCCATGGAGCGCTTGACGACCTCGCGCGCGGTGTCCGCCAGGAGGCGTCCGGCGACCTGGGGCTCCAGGCGCGGATCATCCGTGCGGCCGACGTCGCGCAGCTGACGCAGGAAGAGCGCGAAGAGGACCTCGCTGTCGGTGCCGCCGCGCACCTGACGCTGGAGGTGCTCGGGGAGCGAGGCCATCAACGGCCCCCGGAGCTGCTCGAACCCGCTGATGGCGCCCTGATGGGCGAACAGCCACCGGCGCGAGCGGAAGGGTTGGGTGTTCTCCTCGAGCGACGCGCCCAGGGGCAGCCGGCCCGCGTGGAACAGGAGCGCTTCGGACTCGGTGGGTGGGGCGAGCGACTCCAGCGAGGGAACCTCCTCCACGTCGGCGAGCCGCCGCAGCAGGACCTCGTCCTGGGCATACGCGCCCACCCCCATCGCGTTCGCTCGAGGCTCCGTCTGGACGAGCACCTGCCCGGCGAGCCGGGAGAGCTCGCACCTCAGCAGGTTCGGGTCGGACGTGAGGGCGGCGAGGACGACGGACATGAGGGAGAACTCCTTTGCTTCATAGATAATGACGTCCCCTCCCCCCCTCAAGCCAGCGAGCCCGTCCCCTTAACAGCTCGCTAAGTGCCTGAAATGGCTGGGGTTTACATTGAACGAACATTGACACGTCGTTGGGAGGCTCCTAACCTCCGGGCGCTTCACCGACGGCCTCGGGCTTCGAGACCTTCACCGGAGATGGAATGTCGGACGACATCGCAATCGGCATCGACCTCGGCACGTCGTACTCGTGCGTGTCGGTGGTCCAGGACGGGCAGCCCATCGTCATCCCCAACGAGTGGGGTGAGACGACGCATGCCTCCTGCGTGTCCTTCCTCGAGGACGGCTCGGTGCTGGTGGGCAACGCCGCCAAGAAGAACATCATCACCAGCCCCGAGACGACGGTGTACTCGGCGAAGCGGCTCATCGGCCGGTACTACTTCTCCGATGAGGTGAAGAAGGCCCAGGCGGTGATGCCGTACCGGATCGTCGAGGGCGAGAACAACTCGGTGCGCATCGGGGTGCGCGAGCGCGCGTACTCGCTGCCGGAGATCTCCGCGCTGGTGCTCAAGGAGATGAAGGCCGTCGCGGAGACGTACCTGGGCCGCGAGGTGACGAAGGCCGTCGTCACGGTCCCCGCGTACTTCAACGACAACCAGCGCCAGGCGACCAAGGACGCGGGGCGCATCGCGGGGCTGGAGGTGCTGCGCATCCTCAACGAGCCCACCGCGGCGGCGCTCGCGTACGGCTTCGGCCGGGACGTCAACCAGCGCGTCGTCGTCTACGACCTGGGCGGCGGCACGTTCGACGTGTCCATCCTGGAGATCGGCAAGGACGTCTTCGAGGTGCTGGCGACGGCGGGTGACACGTACCTGGGCGGCGACGACTTCGACGACCGCATCATGACGTACCTGGCGGACGACTTCCTGAACAAGACGCGGCTGGACCTGAGGCAGAACAAGTTCTGCCTGCAGATGCTCAAGGAGGCCGCGGAGAAGGCGAAGATCGACGTGGGGCAGACGGGCTCGGCGGACATCCTCTGCCAGGGCATCTGCCAGGACGCGCAGGGCAACGTGATGGACCTGCGCAACACGCTCAACCAGGACCAGTTCAACAAGATGGTGATGGACCTGGTGCAGCGCACGTTCAAGGTCTGCGACGAGGCGCTGCAGAGCGCGCGGCTGACCGCGGCGGACATCGACGCGGTCATCCTGGTGGGCGGGCCCACGCGGCTGCCCATCATCCGCAACTCGGTGAAGCACTACTTCCAGAAGGCGCCGCTGGAGGGAATCAACCCGGACCAGGTCGTGGCGATGGGGGCCGCGCTCCAGTCGCACGCGCTGCTCGACAGCAAGACGGAGACGTTCCTGGTGGACGTCACGCCGCTGACGCTGCGCATCGGCACGGTGGGTGGGTACACCGAGAAGATCATCGACAAGAACACGCCGGTCCCCATCGACCGCTCGAAGGCGTTCACCACCAGCCGTGACGGGCAGGAGAAGGTGAAGATCCGCGTGTACCAGGGCGAGTCCAACCGGGCCGACGAGTGCGAGATGCTCGGCGAGTTCGAGTTCGCGGGCTTCCGCATCGGGTATCGCGGTGAGGTGAAGATCGAGGTCACCTTCGAGATCAACACCGACGGCCTGGTGAACGTGTCCGCGTGCGACACGGAGACGGGTCAGAAGACGTCGACGACGATCACGCTGTCCTCGGGCATGTCCGAGGCGGACATCCAGAAGTCCATCCAGGCGAACCGGAGCACGCGGCTGGCTGGGCACAACAACTCCGACCTGCCCGCCGTGGCCCAGTAGACGAGCGCGATGTCCGAGCCTACCGATCCCAGCTCCGGCAAGCCGCCGGGAAGCCCGCCCGGGACACCGGCGGCTCCCTCGCGACCGGCCATTCCACGGATGACGGCGGCGTCGCCGGTACCGCCCACGCCCGCCCCCGTGGCGAAGCCTCCGGCGGCGACTGGCGCGCCGGTGCCCCCGGGTGCGAAGCCTCCGGGCGTCGCGGCGCCGGCCGTGCCCCAGGCCCAGCGGCCCACCGTGTCCATCCCCGCCGTCACCGCGCCGGTGCCCCAGCGGATGAGCGCCACGGGGATTCCCGCGGTGGGCGCGCCCGCGTCCACGACGCCCGCGGGTGCCCGGCCCACCGTGGCCGCGATCCCCGCCATCGGTGCGCAGCCCGCGCGCCCGGCCACGCCCCCTGCCCCCGGCGTCCCTCCACCGGCGCCCCGCGTCCCGGGTGTCGCGCCCATGACACCGGCGCCCGTGGCGCCACCTCGCGCGCCGGGAGCCGGCCCTGCCTCGGGTGCCGTGCCGACGGTGGCGCCCGCTGGCGTGCCCGGCCTTGGCACGTCTGCCGTGCCGACGGTGGCGCCCGCTGGCGTGCCCCGTGCTCCGACAGGCACTCCGCAGCCCCCCGCGCCCGTGGCTCCTCCTCGCGCGCCCGGCGTCGGGACGGGTGCCGTGCCGACGGTGGCGCCCGCGGGAGTGCCCCGTGCCGCGGTCGGCACACCGCCGACGCCCGCGCCCATCGTTCCTCCTCGCGCGCCTGGCATCACGGCCGGTGCCGTGCCGACGGTGGCGCCCGCGGGAGTGCCTCGTGCTCCGGTCGGCACTCCACCGACGCCCGCGCCCGTCGCGGCATTGATCCCTCCTCCTCCGCCCGTCCAGGCTGTTGCCTCGTCTCCCGGAGCCATCGTTCCGCCGCCTCCGCCCGTCGCAGCCGGAATGCCTCCGCCGCCGCCGGGCTCAGGCCCCGCGCCGAGGGCCACTCCGGTCGGACTGACGCCGCCTCCTCCTCCAGGCTCGGGCCCCGCGCCGAGGGGAACCCCTGTCGGGCTGACGCCTCCCGATTCTGGCTCCGCGCCGCGAGGGACTCCCGTCGGACTGACGCCTCCGATGCCCCCCGGCTCGGGCCCCGCTCCGAGGGGAACTCCGGTCGGACTGACGCCGCCGACGCCAGCGCCAGCTCCCGTCGCGGGCGCACCTCGCGCGGCGCCCGCGAACCGTCCTCCCTCGGGAGCCGTTCCCGCCATCTCCCCGGTCGTTCCGCCCATCGCGCCGGCGGTGCCCTCCATCGCCCCGGCCACGGGCGCCCCAGCGGTGCCCTCCATCGCCCCGGCCACGGGCGTCCCAGCGGTGCCCTCCATCGCTCCGGCCACGGGCGCCCCAGCGGTGCCCTTTATCGCTCCGGCCACGGGCGCCCCGGCCGCGCCGCGCGGTCCGGCCCTGACGCCGCGCCCGCCTCCGACGCTCGCCGTCGGGCAGGTCGCCCCACCGCCGCCTCCACCCTCGGTCCCCGCGCATCGCCCCGGCGCCCGGCCCACCATGTCGCTGCCGGCCATCGCGCCGTCGGACCTCTCGCCGCGGCCTCCCGTCCCGGGCATCCCGCCGGTCACCGCGCCCCGCGTGCCCGCCGTCAGCCCTCTGGTCCCGTCCGTGGCGCCGATGACGCCGCCGCCCCCGCCACCGGGCGCGCTGTCACCGCCTCCTCCGCCGAGCGCCGCCAAGGGCCCGGGGCTCGACGAGCACCAGCTCGCGGACCTCGCGTCGCGCTGCGCGAAGCTGGAGCAGCTCGACTACTTCGAGGTGCTCCTGCTGGAGCGCACGGCCACGCCCGCGGACATCAAGAAGGCGTTCTACCGGGAGAGCCGCACCTACCACCCGGACCGCTTCTTCCACATCACGGACAAGCAGCTCAAGGAGCAGGTCCACGAGCTCTACAAGCGCGTCACCGAGGCCTACTACGTCCTGCGCGACGACACGAAGCGCAAGAAGTACGTCACCGACGTGACGGGCCCCGAGCGCGCCCAGAAGCTGCGCTTCACCGAGGCCTCCGAGGCGGAGACCAAGGCCGCCGCCAAGAAGGAGCAGGAAGAACAGATCGGCACCCACCCCAAGGGCCGCCAGTTCTACCAGCAGGCGCAGAAGGACATCGACGCGGGCAACTGGTCCGCCGCCGAGCGCAACCTCAAGATGGCCCTCACCTACGAGCCCTCCAACGCGCGCTACAAGGAGAACCTCGCGGAGGCCCAGAAGCGCCTCCAGGAAGAAGCCAAGGGCAAGGGCGACTCGTTCAAGATCCGCTGACGCCCCGCGCCCCGACTCGCCATGGTCATCGACCTCGTCATCCTGGGCCTGGTGCTGTTCTTCGGCATGATCGGCGCCTTCACCGGCGCCTCCCGCCAGGTCGCCAACTGGGTGGGGCTGGCGCTGGGCTACTTCGCGTCGCGCAAGCTGGGGCCCCTGCTCGCCCCCCGGTTCGCCGAGGCCGTGGACGGCCCGCTCGTCGTGGGCCTCGTGCTGGGCACCGCGCTCCTGTTCGTCTGCGTCTGGCTCACGGTGCGCTACGCCCTGGGCGCGCTGCTCGCGCGCTTCCTCGCCACCGGAAAGGACAACGAGGACCGGAGCATCGACCGCCTCCTGGGCTTCATCCTGGGCGCGGCCAAGACGGCCGCCTTCGCGTGGTTCGTCCTCAGCGCCATGTCCTTCTTCGAGCAGCACGTGGTCATCGCCGGCAAGCGCGTGGGCGTGTCCCCCAAGGACTCGCTCGCCGTGTCCGCCGCGCGCCGCTACAACCTCTTCGAGATGAGCCAGTTCGCCCCCATGGAGGACATGGTGGCGGTGGCCCGCGCCAGCACCGACCCCGAGCGCGCCCAGAAGCTCAAGAACGACCCGGCCTACAAGGCCCTGCGCAAGGACCCGCGCTTCCAGCGCCTGCTCCAGGATGACCAGGTGAAGCAGGCGCTCGCCCGGGGTGACACCGCCGCGCTGCTGCGCAACGACCTGGTCCTCCAGCTCATCCAGGACCCGGACATCGCCGCGAGGCTGGGCGCCGCCGCCCAGGCCTCGGAGCGTGACGCGGACGTCACACGTTGAGCTCCACGGCGTCCAGCGTCGCCAGCCTCGGGCGCACGTAGTCCGCGTCCACCTTCACCTGCCGACGCCGACGCTCGGGGGCCTCGAACATGATGTCCGCCATCACGTGCTCCAGGATGGAGCGCAACCCGCGCGCCCCCAGCCCGCGCGCCACCGAGTAGTGCACCACCTCGCGCAGCGCCCCGTCGTCGAAGTCCAGCTCCAGCTCGTCCATGGCGAGCAGCTCGCGGAACTCGCGGATGATGGAGTCCGGCGGCTCGGTGAGCACGCGGATGAGGTCCGCCTCGCCCAACAAATCCAGCTGCACCACCACCGGCAGGCGCCCGAGGAACTCCGCCAGCATGCCGAACTCCACCAGCTGCTTGGTGCCGATGCGCTTCTTCGCGCGCCGGAAGCTCTCGTCCGCGCCGAAGCCCAGGGGCCGTCCCCCGCCGGGCTCGTCCCCGTAGTCATGCAAGTCACTGAACGTGCCCGCGCAGATGAAGAGGATGTCCCGGGTGTCCACCTGGACGAAGTCACTCTTGTTCCACGCCTGCGTGACATTCAGGGGGACATAGACCTCGCGCCCCTCCAGGAGCTTGAGCAGGCCCTGCTGGACGCCCTCGCCGCCGATGTCGCGGCTGCCCGCGCCGTTGCGAGCCCCCTGCGAGCGCCGGGCGATCTTGTCCACCTCGTCCACGAAGATGATGCCCCGCTGCGTGTCCTCGACGGAGTGGTTCGCCTTGAGCAGCAGGTCGGAGATCATCACCTCCACGTCCTTCCCGTAGTAGCCGGCCTCCGTGTACTCGGTGGCGTCCACCGTGGTGAAGGGGACGTGGAGGATTTCCGCCAGGTTGCGGGCGATGTGGGTCTTCCCGCTCCCCGTGGGGCCGATGAGCAGGATGTTGGATTTCTTGATGAGGGACTGACGGCGCAGGCGTCGGGCCTGCACCCGCTTGAGGTGGTTGTGGGCGGCGATGGCCACCGCGCGCTTGGCGGCGTCCTGGCCGATGACGTACCGGTCCAGTCGCTCGTAGATCTCCCGAGGGGTCAGCGGCGCTTCTTCCCTACGTGCGGACGACTCCATGTACCCTTCCCTTCTATCCACGCGTCCTCCCGACACTCCGGACAAAGGGTAGGAATCGGATGGAAGGTCCGCCCGCCAGGACAGGGGCCCCAGCGGGACGTCTGCCTGGCCGCTCGCTCCACTTTCAGGCGGCTGTTGAATGCCGGGGGGCTTTCCTATAGTTCCCGCGCCCCTCCACTGTTGACTGGAGTCCACCCTCTCTCTTCCCAGGGAGCCTCGAACCGCCGATGCCCGCAAACGCCCCTCCGCACCGCTGGACCCTCGCTGACGCGCACGAGCTCTATGGAATCCGGAACTGGGGCTCGCCCTACTTCGGCATCAACGACAAGGGTCACGTCTGCGTCCACCCGGACGGGCCCCAGGCCCCCAGCATGGACCTGAAGGACCTGGTGGACGAAGTGCGCCGCCGCGGCATCGGTCTGCCGCTGCTGCTGCGCTTCACGGACGTGCTGCGCCACCGCGTCGTCCACCTCAACGAGGCCTTCCGCAAGGCCATGGCCGACCAGGGCTTCAAGGGCGGCTACCGGGGTGTCTACCCCATCAAGGTGAACCAGCACCGCTACGTGGTGGAGACCATCATCGAGGCGGGCAAGGGCTACAACTACGGCCTGGAGGCCGGCAGCAAGCCCGAGCTGATGGCGGTGATGGCGCTGTTGGAGAACGAGGACGCGCTCGTCATCTGCAACGGCTACAAGGACGAGGAGTACATCGAGACGGCGCTGTTCTATTCGCGCCTGGGCCGCAACGTCATCCTCGTGGTGGAGAAGCCCAGCGAGCTGCCCCTCATCGCCGAGGTGGCGCGTCGCACGGGCATCACCCCGCGGCTGGGCATGCGCGTGAAGCTGTCCACGCGCGGCGCCGGCAAGTGGGAGGCCAGCGGCGGAGACCGCTCCAAGTTCGGCCTGTCCTCCTCCGAGCTGATGAGCTGCATCGCCTTCATGAAGGACACGGGCCTGTTGCCCGCGTTCGAGCTGTTGCACTTCCACCTGGGGAGCCAGATCTCCAACATCCGCAACGTGAAGAACGCGCTGCGCGAGGTGGGCTGCTTCTACGTGGAGGTGGCGCGGCAGGGCGCGCCGCTGAAGTACCTGGACGTGGGCGGCGGCCTGGGCGTGGACTACGACGGCTCCCAGACGAACTTCGCCTCCTCCATGAACTACACGACGGAGGAGTACGCCAACGACGTGGTGTTCGGCGTGATGGAGGCGTGTGACCGGGCCGGCGTGCCGCACCCGACGCTCGTCTCCGAGTCGGGCCGCGCCGTCGTCGCGCACCACGCGGTGCTGGTGGTGGACGTGCTGGGCACCAGCGAGTTCGACCCGGCGCAGCTGCCGGACAAGGTAGACGACAAGGCGCCCTCCGTCGTGCGCAACCTCCTGTCCACCTTCCGCGAGGTGACGAACAAGAACCTGCTGGAGGCGTGGCACGACGCGCAGGACGCCAAGGAGGAGAGCCTCACCCTCTTCTCGCTGGGGCACCTGTCGCTCGAGCAGCGCGTGGCGGCCGAGAACATCTACTGGGCCACCTGCCACAAGATCATGCGCATCGCGAAGGAGGCGGGCGAGATCCCGGAGGAGCTCGAGTCGCTGGAGAAGGCGCTGAGCGACACGTACTTCTGCAACTTCTCCGTGTTCCAGTCGCTGCCGGACTCGTGGGCCATCGACCAGCTGTTCCCGATGATGCCCATCCACCGTCTGGCGGAGAAGCCGACGCGCCGCGCGACGCTGGCGGACATCACCTGCGACTCCGATGGGAAGATCGAGCACTTCATCGACAAGCGCGAGGTGAAGGACGCGCTGGAGCTGCACGCGCTCAACGACGACGACTACTACCTGGGCATCTTCCTGGTGGGCGCGTACCAGGAGATCCTCGGCGACTTGCACAACCTCTTCGGTGACACGCACACCGTGCAGGTGTCGCTGGCGCCCAACGGGGGCTACCTCATCGACCACGTCGTCGCGGGCGACACGGTGACGGAGGTGCTCAACTACGTCAGCTACAACAAGGACGACCTGGTTGCCCGGCTGCGCAAGTTCACGGAGATGGCCCTGCGCCAGGGCCGCATCTCCCTGGACGAGTCGCGCACCCTGCTGCGCATGTACGAGGACGGCCTGTCCGGTTACACGTACCTGGAGCGCGGCGTGGACGCGAGCTTCGCGGGCAGCGCCAGCCAGCTGCGCCTGGTGCCGCAGCCGGACGCCACCCGGCCTCCGGTGTCGCCCTCGGGCACCTGACGCCCCTGCCGTGACAGGTGACTGAAGCCCCCACGCCCTCCGCCGCGAAAGCGCCGGGGGGCGTGGTGTCCGCGGCCCTCAGTAGCTGGCGATGGGCGTCTCGCCCGAGCCGAACGCCATGGGCTCGTCGGCGAAGGCCACGTCCGAGGCGCGGGCCCTCAGGCGCTGGAGCGCGGCCTTCTGCAGCTCGCCCCGGGCGATGAGCGACTCGAAGTCGAACGGCGCGAGCCGCGTGTCCTTCCGCTGGAGTCGCGCCAGCGTGGTCCACAGGGACAGCCGCCCCTCGGTGGCGGTGCACAGCCCCTCCAGCTCCACCAGCCGACTCAACGGCGAGTAGCGCACCCAGGAGCCGTTGAGCTTCAGCCGGGCGGCCTTCTCCACCACCCACGCGACGCGGGACTTGAGTGGATCTCTTCGCAGCTCCAGCGCGCCCATCACCGCCTCGAGCATGCGCTGGTCCTCGCGCAGCTCCGGGACGAGGGTGGCCAGGAAGTGGCCCACGAGGTTGCTGTGGTTCTCCGACTCGGTGCGCCGGGCCAGCTCGATGCCGGCCACGGAGCCCGCGTGGTGGTCGTTGAGGTAGATGCCCAGGCGCTTCGCGTCCATGCCCCTCTCCGGGTTGGGAGTGCCGTCGTGAAGACTCTTCACGACGAAGCCCCCTGGCAGCGAAGGCCAGGAGGCTCCCGTGTACACCGAGCGGGCGGGCGCTCTTCAGTCCGGGTAGCTGAACGTCATCGGCAGCTTCAGCTCGGGGTGGAGGCTGCGCGCCACCGGACACTCGCGGCCCACCTGCTCCAGCCGGGCGCGGTGCTCGGCGGACAGGCCCGCGGGCATCTGCAGGTCCACGACGAGCTCACCGATGCGACGCGGCGGCGGCGTCATGCGCTTCTCCACGCGGCCGCGAATCTCGCCCAGGGAGATGCCCTCTCGCGAGGCGAACAGGTGCATCGTCGTCACCGCGCAGGCCAGCAGCGCGGCGCCCACCAGGTCCGTGGGGGAGAAGCTGCCGCCGGTGCCGCCGTTGTCCCGGGGGGCCTCCGTCTGCAGCTCCGTGGTGGACGGGCCGTGGGTGAGCTTCGTCTTGAACTGGGGGTGGCTGACCAGGGTCATCACCACGCCGGTGGCGGGGGGCTGTTGCTGGCTCATGTCGGTCTCTCCTCGGGCCGGGTGACTTCGGGGGCGCTCCACTCACGGGGCGCTCCAGCAGCTTCATCATCCACGGCGCGAGGAGGCGCGCCTACTTGTTCCGCTTGCCGCGGCGCGCGGACTTCCGCTCGGGGGCGGGCGCGCTCAGCAGCCGCTCCCGCACGGCCTCCGGGGACAGGTCCCCGGTGTCCGCCACCACACAGGAGACGTACGCCAGCTCCGCGAGGGCCCGGCGGGCGCGCTCGCGCTCGGCGGAGTCCTTGGAGCCCAGCGCGTCCGAGGCCGCGGCCACGTAGCTGCTGGCGAGCGACTCGAAGAGGTACACCCGGTTCTCGATGCTCGACTCGGATTTCTTGGCCATGGGCCGGGCAGTCTAGGCCCGCGCGGCCAGGGACAGCGAGTCGGCGGGCGGCGAGCCCTTCAGCTCTGTCATCGCCAGACGGTCCAGCGTGGTGGAGCGGTACACCTCCAACATCCGCTGCTGGCCCAGCTTCCACACGCCGTACATGGTGCAGCTCCCGGTGGCCCGGCAGCCGTCATGCTGTGTGTCCTGGCAGACGTTGACGTTGACGGGGCCTTCCACCGCCTCGATGACGTCCAGGAAGGTCACCTCCCGTGCGGGGCGCGCCAGGGCGTAGCCACCGTGGGCGCCGCGGGTGGAGCGCACGAGCTTGCGCGAGAGGAGGACCTTGAGGATCTTGGCGAGGAAGTCCTCGGGCACGTCCATGCGCCGGGCAATCTCCCGGAAGGGGACCATGCGCTCCAGCGGCTGAGAGGCCAGGAAGGTCATGGCCCTCAGTCCGTATTCAATCTTCCGGGAGATCTGGAGTGGGTGCTGCGGCATCGCCCTTGACGTGGCTCGTGGTTTGAAGAAGAGCCTAGGTCGCGACAGTGCGGCTTTCAACCGCTCGCCTCTGGAGACCGATGTGATCGACCTGCACTCCCACACCACCGCCAGCGACGGGCAGTACACGCCCACGCAGTTGCTCGAGCGCGCCCGGGCCGCGGGCGTGACGGTGTTGTCGGTGACGGACCACGACACGGTCGCGGGGCTCGCCGAGGCGAAGGCCGCCGCGCTCGCGAACGGCGTGGAGCTGGTGCCCGGCATCGAGATCTCCGCCTTCGTGCTGGGCCGCGAGGTGCACATCCTCGGGCACTTCGTGAGGCCGGAGGACGAGGACCTCGCGCGCTTCGCGCAGCGGCTGCGTGGTGAGCGCGAGCAGCGGATGGAGGCGATGGTCGCGAGGATGCAGCAGCTGGGCTTCCCCGTCCGCATGGAGCACGTGCGCGCCATCGCCGGTGACGCGCAGCTGGGGCGGCCGCACCTGGCGCGCGTGTTGGTGGACCAGGGTTGGGCGGTGGACATGAAGGCCGCGTTCGACCGGTTCCTGGGGACGCGGGGCATGGCGTGGGTGGAGCGCTTCAAGCTGGACGGCGCGGACGCCATCCGCCTCATCCGCAAGGCGGGCGGGACGGCGACGCTGGCGCATCCGGGCTCGTCGAAGGTGGAGCGCATGGAGCTGCGCGAGCTGGTGAAGGCGGGCCTCGCGGGGCTGGAGGTGCTGCACGCGGACCACAACCCCGCGCTGAAGCAGAAGTACCTGGCGCTGGCGAAGGAGCACGACCTGGTGCCGACGTCGGGCAGCGACTTCCACGGCGAGGCGGTGTCGGCCGACCACAAGCTGGGCAGCGCCGCCATGCCGCCGGAGCTGTTCGCGAAGCTGCGCTCGCGCGCCACGGCCTGAGCCCTCGGGCTGAAGCGCCGCTCGCTCGCGCGCCTGGGCCAGCCCCGCGGACGACGTCGGCCTCCACCCTCCTCCTCACCTTTGCCACGGGCCGGACGGAGTCCACCGACGGCGGGCGATGGGGAGCAGGCACATGGCATCCAGCGGGAAATCCAAGAGCAACGGCAATGGCAACGGCAACGGGCACGGCAAGCAGCCGGCGCGCAAGCCCAACATCCTGGTCATCTGGGGCGATGACATCGGCCTGTGGAACATCAGCGCCTACAACCAGGGGATGATGGGCTACCGCACGCCCAACATCGACCGCATCGCCCGTGAGGGCGCGCTGATGACGGACTGCTACGGGCAGCAGAGCTGCACCGCGGGCCGGGCCGCCTTCATCACCGGCATGAACCCGCTGCGCACGGGCCTGACCACCATCGGCATGCCGGGCGCGGACTACGGCCTCCAGGACTCCGACCCGACCATCGCGGAGATGCTCAAGCCGCAAGGCTACGTGTGTGGCCAGTTCGGCAAGAACCACCTGGGGGACTCGAACCGCTACCTGCCCACGGTGCACGGCTTCGACGAGTTCCACGGCAACCTCTACCACCTCAACGCGGAGAACGAGCCCGAGTGCCCCGACTACCCGAAGGATCCGGCGTTCAAGGAGCGCTTCGGTCCGCGTGGCGTGCTGCACTGCTGGGCCACGGACCGCGATGACCCGACGGAGGACCCTCGCTGGGGCCGCGTGGGCCGCCAGAAGATCGAGGACACGGGCCCGCTCACCAAGAAGCGCATGGAGACAGTGGACGAGGAGTTCATGAAGTCGTCCCTGGCCTTCATGGAGCGCGCGGTGAAGGACGACAAGCCGTTCTTCATCTGGCACAACACCACGCGCACCCACGTGTGGACGTTCCTCCAGGAGAAGTACCGCAACAAGACGGGCAAGGGCCTGTACGCGGACGCGATGACGGAGCTGGACGACCACGTGGGCATGCTGCTCGCGAAGCTGGAGGAGCTGGGCATCGCGGACAACACCATCGTCGTGTTCTCCACCGACAACGGCGTGGAGAAGATGAGCTGGCCCGACGGCGGCAACGCGCCCTTCCGAGGCGAGAAGGGCTCCACGTGGGAGGGCGGCGTGCGCGTGCCCTGCGTGGTGCGCTGGCCGGGCGTCATCGAGCCGGGCACCGTCATCAACGACATCTTCGCCCACGAGGACTGGATGCCCACCTTCGTCGCGGCGGCGGGCGGCCCCGAGGACCTGGTGGAGAAGTGCAAGGCGGGTCACACGGTGGGCAAGAAGAAGTTCCGCGTCCACCTGGACGGGTATGACCAGCGCGGCCTGCTCGCGGGCAAGGAGCCGGGGCGGCGGCACGAGTTCATCTACGTGCTCGACAGCGGCAACCTCGCGGCGGTGCGCTACGACGACTGGAAGGTCATCTTCAGCTACCAGGACGGCCGGGGCCCGGACATGTGGTTCAGCGGCAAGCGCTTCAATCCGGCGTGGCCGTACCTCATCAACCTGCGCTCGGACCCGTTCGAGGAGGGGCTCTTCTCCGGCCTGTACACGAGCTGGTACGGCGAGCGCATGTTCCTCTTCGTCCCGGCACAGGTGCTGGTGAAGCGGTTCGCGGAGAGCCTCATCGACTACATCCCGAGCCAGGCCCCGGGCAGCCTCAGCGTCGGCAACTTGAAGGACCGGGTGAAGGAGAAGATCAAGGAGGCCCAGCGCGACGACCGCACCGAGGTCGGCGACCAGGTGATGTCGCTCGCCAACGAGGTCGAGCAGGCCCTGCACCGCTTCCAGCAGAGCCACGCCTGAGCGGACGCTCGCCATGAGGGCCCGTGAAGCCGCCGTGCTTCACGGGCCTTCCCGCGTCGCGAGCCTGCGTGCTGACAGGCCCGGAGTTCGACGGTGCGGGACCTCGCTGGCAGGATGCGGCGATGGCCAAACGACCCGAGCGAGACATCGAGAAGACGTACCCGCGCGCGCAATTCGTCGCGAAGCTGCGCCGGCTGGCGGATGCGCTGGAGAAGGGCAAGGCGTTCAGCATCCAGGTGGCCGGTGAGCGGCTGCACGTGCCCGCCGACGCGTACTTCAGCGTCGAGCACGAGCGCGAGGGCGCCGTGGACGAGCTGGAGCTCCAGGTCCGCTGGAAGCGCGAGTAGCCCTCAGCCGCGCGTCGTCTTGAAGCGGGTGGTGACGGTGGTGAGCCCCTCCGCCACCGCCTGCAGGTCCTGGGCGATGCGGGTGGTGCGCCCGGTCGCGTCCACGCCCTGCTTCACCAGCTCCGCCACGTTGCGCGCGCCCTGCACGGCCTGCTCGCTGGACTGACGCTGCTGCCGCGTCGCGATGGTGATCTGGCGCGCGGCCTCGCTGGTGCCACGCGCCAGCTCGACGATGCGCTGGAACACCGAGGACGCCTGCTCCGCCACCTCGACGCCGCGATCACTCGTCGCCATGCCCACGCGGGCCTTCGACGCGGCCTCCTCGCCGGAGTCCTGCACCTTCTCGACGATGCGGCCGATGTCGCGCGCGGACGCGGACACGTTCTCCGCCAGCTTGCGCATCTCCGCGGCCACCAGCGAGAAGCCCCGCCCCACCTCGCCCGCCTTGGTGCCCTCCAGCGCCGCGTTGAGCGCGAGCAGGTCCGAGCGCTCCGCCACCTGGTTGATGACGTGGGCGATCTTCGACACCTGCTGCAGGTCCTGGTTGAGGCCGACGATGGCGTCCGCCACGCCCTTGGACTCGGTGCGGATGTCGTTGATGCCCGCCACCACCTGCGCGACCACGGCCATCGCCTCGGCCACCGCCTCGTGCGTGCGCCGGGCGCTCGACTCCACCACCTCCGTGGAGGAGGAGATCTGCTCGGCCGTGCGGCTCAGCTCCTCGAACGTCGCGGCGATCTGCTGCGCGTAGGCCGCCTGCTGGCTGATGACGTGCTCCTGGTCCGCGGATGCGCCCAACAGTCCCCGCGACGCACCGGAGAGCTGCTCGGTGCGCGACACCAGCTCCAGCACCGTGATTCGCAGCGTGCCTAGCATCTTGTTGAAGGACTCCGCCATCAGCCGGACCTCGCCCGTCGCGGGCACGTCCAGCTCCATGCGCGACACATCGCCCCGTGCCACGTCCCGCACCACCTCCGTCACCTGCGACACGGGGTCGACGATGGTCCTGCCGATGAGCACGGCCAACAGGAGCCCCAGGCCCAGCGCGCCCACCAGCCCCACCACCACGGAGCCCTTGAGCTCCGTGACGGACGCCGCCGCCTCGTCCAGCCCCAGGCCCACGACATAGGTCCGCTCGCCGCTCGCGCACCGCAGCGACACCTCGCGCAGGCCGATGAGCGACGTGACGCAGCCCTCGAGCACCCGGAGCGTCGGCCCCCGCGCGTGCTCCGGCAGCCGCACCAGCGACGCGTACACGGGGCGACCGTCCGGACCGAGCAGTCCCTGGTAGCTCACCGTGAAGCCCGCGTCGCCGTCCGCGTCACGCGCCTCCACCCGCGCGAGCACCGTCTCCAGCCGCGCCTGCGCCTCCCGCGAGCCGTCCCACTGGAGCACCGCCGGATGCTGCGCCACCAGGGAGCCCAGCACCCGGGCGCGCTTCTGGAGCAACTCCAGCGACACCTCGCGCTGTCGGGCGGAGAAGTTCCAGATGCACAGGCCCATCACCGTGAGGCAAGGCACCAGCACCGCGATGGCCACCTGCATCCGCAAGCCGAGCCGGCCCCACATGCCCTCTTCCTCTCCCCAAGTGCAGCGCTGATCGCCCGCCTGCGCGGGCCGCACGACGGTAGGCGTCCGTCCCCGGGAGCGTCAAACGCGCCTCCCGCCAGGGCCACCCGAGGGGACATCCGCCAGCCCCCTGCCCGCCCCGGCGGGGACAAGCCGCGCTTTTCGTCGTCATCTCAAGGGGTTGCGGCGCCCAGCAGGGGACTTTCCCTTTGACATGCGTGAGCGGGTGTCATTAGGTTCCGCGCGCGATGACTCCCTCTCCCCTCTCGCCCTATCTGCCCCTGGCGGTGGTGCTGCTGCTGGCCGGCATCATGGGCGTCGCGATTCCTTTCATCACCTCGCTGCTGGGCCCCAAGCGCCCGAGCGCCATCAAGTCGACCGCCTTCGAGGCCGGCTCCGAGTCGAGCGGCCCGGCACGTCAGCGGTTCGCGGTGAAGTTCTACGTCGTCGCGCTGTTGTTCATCGTGTTCGACGTCGAAGCGGTGTTCATGTACCCCTGGGCGGTGAACTTCCAGGCGCTCGGTTGGTTCGGGTACATGGAGATGCTCGTCTTCGCGGTGACCCTCGTGGTGGGGCTCATCTACGTGTGGAAGAAGGGCGCCCTGGATTGGGAGAGCTGAACCATCATGGCTGATGCAGACATCGCTCCAGTGCTGACGACCCGCCGCGACGAGGCCATGGGCTTCTTCCAGCGGATGGTCTCCAAGGGCCTGGGTTGGGCCCGCAAGTACTCGCTGTTCACCTACCCGTACGCCACCGCCTGCTGCGGCATGGAGTACATGTCCGTGGCGGCCAGCCGTCACGACATCGCGCGGTTCGGCGCGGAGTTCCCGCGCTTCTCGCCCCGGCAGGCGGACCTCCTGATGGTGGTGGGCACCATCAACCTGAAGCAGGCGCCCATCCTCAAGCGCGTCTACGAGCAGATGACCGAGCCCAAGTGGGTCGTGTCGTTCGGCGTGTGCGCGTCCTCGGGCGGCTTCTACGACAACTACGCGGTGCTCCAGGGCATCGACCGCATCCTCCCGGTGGACGTCTACATCCCCGGCTGCCCGCCCCGCCCGGAGCAGGTGCTGGACGGTCTCATGCTGCTCCAGGACAAGATCGCCAACCAGGTCCACCGCATCGCCGACCGCGAGCAGCCCAACCCCACCGCGGCCCGGCACGACCTGCTCATCTCCATGGGCAAGTAGTCCACCCGAAGCCCACGAAGTCCCCCTGGGGCCCCGCGTGCCACCCTCTCGAAGGGCGGCGTCGGGGCCCCTGGTTTTTGCGCTCACCAGCGGTGGTACGCGGGGTGGCCCTCCTTCACCGCGACGAAGGTGCCCCGGCACAGCGCCGTCACCTTGCCCCCCGCGGTGAGGGTGCCTTCGATGACCGCGCGGTCGCCCTTGATCTCGACGGGCTTCGCCTCCAGCCGCACCGGCCCCGACATGGGCGTGGGGCGCTTGAGGGTGATGGTGTAGTCGGCGGTGACGGTGCACGGCGGAGACGCCGCGCCCTGCGCCTTCATCAGGTGGTACGCCGCCGTCCAGTTGCAGTGACAGTCCAGCAGCGCGCCGATGATTCCGCCGTTGAGCACGCCGGGGAAGGCCTGGTGATGCTCGGAGGGCGTCCACTCGGCGACGACGAGCTCACCCTCCGCGCGGCTGCGGATGCGCAGGCCCTGGGTGTTGGCCGGGCCGCAGCCGAAGCAGCTGTTGTGAGGGGCGTACTGTTCCTGAAGGGACGGGGTGTCTGGGGTCGTCGACATGGCCCGCCACCTTACGCGAGTCCCCCGCCCCCGTCCGTCCCTGCACCGCGTCCAGCCATGCCTCCAACGCCAGCGCGTCCAGGCTCTCACAGTCCCCCGTGCACACGCGCAGCACGGAGCCATCCGCCCGAGGACGGTCCACCCACCAGCGCTGCCCGTCGTACGCGCCCCGGTCCTTCTCCAGCACCACCGCCGTGTGCGCCGTGTCGCTCAGCTCCACCACGCCATCCGGACGGATGCGGTACGCGTCGAACGCGCGCGGCGCCCCGGGCCAGTGCCCCTCGTCGAAGACCTCCGGCGATACGTGCGTGAAGCCCGTCTCCGCGTACAGCGCGAGCGGCGCCGCCGTCTCGCCACGGAGCAACGGCCCGAGCGACACGCCATCCGCGCCGCGCAGCGCGGGCAGGCCCGACAGCTCCAGCAGCGTCGGCCCCACGTCGACCAGACGCACCAGCGAATCGAGCGTGGCCGGCGTCGCGCCTCGACCTCCCGCGGGCTTCACCGCGAGCAGGATGCGGTTCTCCAGCTCCGACAGCCGGGCCCCGTGCACGGGCGTGGCGCCGGCGAGGTCCGGCCGGTCCTCGTGGAAGCTCTCGCCATGGTCCGACACCAGGACGATGAGCGCGTCGTCGTAGCGGCCCGAGCGGCGCAGCGCCTCCAGCATCAGCCCCACCTGCGCGTCCGCCTGGGCGATCAGCTCGTCGTAGAGCGCCTCCGCGCCCTCCCGGCTCCAGCCGCCCTTGGCCCCGGGCGACACCGGCGCGAAGTGCATGCGCAGCCGCCGCTCCAGCGGCTCGGACGCGGACACGAAGCGCCGATAGAACGGGTGCACCGGGTCCCCGGGGAAGTGCGCCGCGGTGGCGTGGAAGGCGAACAGCGTGGGCCCCTGCCCCGCCTCCTCGAGCAGCCGCGACGTCAGCCGCTCCGCGTAGCCCATGGGGTCGTGGATGCCCGCCAGCGCGCGGTTGTCGATGAACTCCGGCACCCACGCGGCGCCCAGCGCGTGGTCCGCGAACACGCCCAGCGCCCGGTAGCGCAGCTTCTCAAGGAGGAAGTTCACCGCCCCGCGTGGCGGCTGCAACCGGGTGGCGAAACCGGACGACGGCCCCTCGGCGTGGAAGCGCGAGCAGTCGGTGGCGAACACCGTGCGCCAGCCCGCGCGCGCGAAGGTCTCCGCGAAGGTGGGCTGCAGTTGCATCCGGGATTCCGCCGTCAGCGCGTAGCGGACCCCCGTCTCGTGCGGCCAGCGCGCGGTGAGCAGCGAGCGCCACGCGGGCTCCGTCTGCGCCACCGGCGTGTACGCCTTCGTGAACAACGTGGACTCCGCCACGAAGCGGTCCACATGCGGCGCCACCGCCCGCGTCCCGCCGAGGCTCGCGAGCCGGTCCGGCCGGAACGCGTCGATGCCGATGAGCACCACCAACGGATGCCTGCCACCGCCCACCCAGCCGCTCGCGCGCGTCGCGACGAACAGCGCCAGCCCACCCGCCAGCACCGCGCCGCCCAGCCGCGCCCTCCGCCTCCACGTGTCCTGCCGGTGGAGCCACACCCCGACGTGCAGCAGCGCGAGCAGCCCCGCCGCGAGCCTCGGGTGCCAGGGCTCGCCGTGGTCCACCAGCCACGCCAGCACCGGCCTCACCGCCGGCAGGTCATCGAACAACGCGGGCCGGGCGATGGCGCGGTCCCACACCAGCAGCAGCGCGAGCCCGAGCCACCCCGCCAGCGTGGCCAGGACGCCACCCCGGCCCCAGACGCGCGCGAGCCCCCAGGACACGGCAGCGAGGCCCATGCCCGCCACGACGTAGACGGCCGCCACTCGCGCCAAGAGCCCCGGGAGCACGGGTCGCACCGCCGCCGACAGCGCCGCATAGGGACCGTCCACCGGGATGTCCACGCCCACGAGGCCGGAGCGCAGAAGCCACCAGGTCTCCCCGGCGAACAGCGCGAGTCCCAGCCCCAGGCCCAGGGCGAGGCGCCAGACGAGCGGGCGGAGGGGGTGCGAGGAAGAGGACTCGACCATGCAGGGCGTGTATACCGCAATGAGAGAGGCCCGCGAGCCATGGCCCTTTCCGGCCCGGTAGGCGCAGCGCTCGCGGATGGGGGGAGCCCTGCGGCCCAACGCGCCAGAAGGCATCGAGGACTCGGTGAACCGCGCCCTCGACGGCGAGCGCCACCGCAACGCGCGCCAGCTCGCGTGGATCCGCTTCGTCGCCATCACGGTGATGTTCGGCATCTCCGCCACCCTGGGCCTCTTCGTGGGCAAGGCCGACTGGGCCGAGTACCTGGCCCCCCTGAGCGTGTACTGGCTGTGCACCGCGGGCGTGCTCGTCGCGGTGGCCCGCTCGCCCCGGGCCGTGCGCTGGGCGGGCCTGTCCGTGGCCTTCATCGACGTGCCCGCGGTGTACTGGCTCCAGAGCCACGCCATCCCCGTGTCCCCCTCCCCCGGGGGCGTCGCCGGCTTCACGCTCGGCATCTACGCGGTGCTGGTGCTGCTGGCCGCCCTGTCCCTGCGCAATACGGTGACGCTCGTCGTCACCGCCTTCGCCGCCGTCGCCGAGGCGGCCCTCCAGCACCAGGCCGGCATCGGCGTGGGCGCGCAGCTGGCCGCCGTCGTCATGCTCTCCGTGGCCGCCGCCGGCGCCCGCCACCTGCTCAACCGCATCCGCGCCCTGTCCGCCGCAGTCTCCGAGGAGGAGCTCAAGCGCGCCCGCCTGGGCCGCTACTTCGCCCCCGCCGTCGCCGAGCGCCTCCAGCGCCTCGCCTCCCCCGAGCCCGAGCTGCGCGAGGTCACCGTCCTCTTCGCCGACATCCGCGACTTCACCGCCATGAGCGAGCACCTGCCCCCGGGCGAAGTGGTGAAGCTCCTCAACGCCTACTACGGCCGCATGGTGGAGGTGGTGTTCCGCCACGGCGGAACGCTGGACAAGTTCATCGGGGACGCACTCATGGTGTACTTCGGCGCGCCCCTGGCCGACGCGGAGCACGCCTCCCGGGCGGTGCGGTGCGCGCTGGACATGGTGAGCGAGCTGGAGGGGTTCAACGCGGAGCGGGCCCTCCAGGGCGTCCCGGCCCTGCGCATGGGGGTGGGCATCCACACGGGCCCCGTGGTGCTGGGGAACATCGGCTCCACGGCCCGGCGCCTGGACTACACCGCCATCGGCGACACGGTGAACCTGGCCAGCCGCATCGAGGGGCTCACCAAGAAGGCCGGGGTGCCCGTCCTCGTGTCCCAGGCGACCCGGGAGCAGGCGGGAGCCCGGTTCGGCTGGGAGCCGGTGGGACAGGCCCTGGTGGCCGGCAAGAGCCAGCCGGTGGCCACCTTCGTCCCCCTGGCGGCGGGCCCCTCGCTGGCCCGGGGACCGGGCTCGGCGGCCTGATTTCCGCCCCGGCGGACGATCCGTGAGCCTCCCCGGACGCCGCGTGCGCAACGCTGGCTTCTGGGCTTCCTAAGTGGCCTACATGGTTGAGGGTTTACGTTGACGCCCCCCTTCTGGGCTCCTTATAAAGCCGCGGATTCTTCTCCCTCAGTCATTGGGTCCCCCTTGAGCACTTTCGCGTTGGACAGGGTCTCCGCCCACTTCCCCGAGGCGGTGGTGGAGCGCTACGTGGACCGGGCCGGTGGCGCCTGGGCCGTGATCCATGCCGACTCACTGCCGAAGGTCGCCGCGTTCCTGAAGAACGACGAGGAGCTGCAGTTCAAGCTGTTCGGCTCCGTCGACGCCGTGGACCGGTTGCACCTGGCGGAGAACGACCCGCGCTTCGAGGTCGTCTACTTCCTCTACTCCCTCAAGCGTCACGAGCACGTGCGGCTCAAGGTGCGCGTGAGCGAGCACCAGGCCGTGCTGCCCTCGCTGGTCCCGCTCTACCGCGGCGCCAACTGGTGGGAGCGCCTGGTCTGGGACTTCTACGGCATCCGCTTCGACGGGCACCCGGACCTGCGCCGCATCCTCCTGTACGAGGAGTTCCAGGGCCACCCGCTGCGCAAGGACTACGCGCTGAGGGACCGCCAGCCGCTCATCCCGGAGCGCCCCATCAAGGACATCTTCCGCGGTCCCGGCACCAGCGGGCACTCCTGAGGACGACACCATGGCCGACAGCCACAACGTTGAAGTGAAGGGCCACAATCCGGACACGGACGGCTCGCTGCCGCCCGAGGGCTCGGAGCTGGAGGCGCACCTCCAGGCCAAGCACATGGTCATCAACATGGGCCCGTCCCACCCCGCCACGCACGGCACCGTGCGGCTGAAGGTGGAGCTGGACGGCGAGACCATCGTCAAGATCGACCCGGAGATCGGCTTCCTCCACCGCGGCTTCCAGAAGAGCTGCGAGAACGTCACCTGGACGCAGTGCCTGCCGTACACGGACCGGCTCAACTACCTGTCCGCGATGATGAACAACTTCGGGTTCCTCAACGCCGTCGAGAAGCTCATCGGCCTGGAGATTCCGGAGCGCGCCCAGTACATCCGCGTCATCGGCAGCGAGCTGCACCGGCTGACGGACCACCTGACGTGCGTGGGCGCCACCGGCCTGGAGATGGGCGGCTTCGCGCCGTTCCTCTACGGCATGGAGGCCCGCGAGCTCATCCAGGACCGCGTCACGGAGCTGACCGGCGCGCGCCTCACCACCAGCTTCGGCCGCGTGGGTGGCATCAACCGCGACCTGCCGGACGGCTGGGCGGACAAGGTCCGCAAGACGCTCACCCGCACGGAGGAGCTGCTGGTGGAGATGGACGGGTTGCTCACGCGCAACCGCATCTTCGTCGACCGCACCAAGGGCACCGGCATCATCAGCGCCGACGACGCCATCGACTACGGCTGGACGGGCCCCGCCCTGCGCGCCTGCGGCGTGGACCACGACCTGCGCAAGGCGAAGCCGTACTGGGTCTACGACCGCTTCGACTTCGACATCCCGGTGGGCGAGCACGGCGACAACTACGACCGCTACCTCGTCCGCATGGAGGAGATGCGTCAGTCCATCCGCATCCTGCGCCAGGCGCTCGACACCATCCCGGCGGGTCCCATCATCGTGGATGACTGGCGCATCGCGCTGCCGCCCAAGCCCGAGGTGTACGGAACCATCGAGGGCGTGATGGCGCACTTCAAGCTCGTCATGGAGGGCATCCAGGTGCCCCCCGGCGAGGCCTATGACGCGACGGAGGCCTCGAACGGCGAGCTGGGCTGGTACCTGGTGAGCGACGGGCGCGGTCGCCCGTACAAGGTGCACGTGCGCGCGCCGGGCTTCCCGGTGCTCGCGGCGGTGCCCCACATCATCGAGGGGAAGATGCTGGCGGACCTCATCCCCACGTTTGACACCATCAACATGATTGGCGGCGAGGTCGAGCAGTGAGCGACAACGACACGAAGAAGCCGACCGGTGACGCGCAGCCGCCCCCCAAGGGCGCGCCCACGGACACCCCCGCGGCGAAGATCGGTCCCGAGCCCTCCAACCCTCCGGCCGG
This sequence comes from Myxococcus sp. XM-1-1-1, assembly GCF_020037095.1. NCBI lineage: Bacteria > Pseudomonadati > Myxococcota > Myxococcia > Myxococcales > Myxococcaceae > Myxococcus > Myxococcus sp. XM-1-1-1. The sequence goes on along the minus strand of NZ_JAIQDH010000003.1, from coordinate 536,202 downwards.
TCCGAAGATGGACACGCCCCCCGCGGCGGCCAGCAGCGTCACGCCGCCCCCCAAGGCCGCGGCGCCCGCGGGCCCGCCGCCCAAGCCCGCGCCGAAGAACCCGGGCTTCGTCACCTGCACCATCGACGGCAAGGAAGTCGTGGTGAAGCCGGGGACGAACATGATCGAGGCGGCCAAGACGGTCGGCTCGGACATCCCCTACTACTGCTACCACCCGCGCCTCTCCATCGCGGCCAACTGCCGCATCTGCCTCATCGAGGCGTCCAACGCGCCGAAGCTGGTGCCCGCGTGCCAGACGCCGCTGGCCGAGGGCGTGGCCGTCAAGACGACGACGCCCAAGGTGAAGGAGCAGCAGCGCGCGGTGATGGAGTTCCTGCTGCTCAACCACCCGGTCGACTGCTCCATCTGCGACCAGGCCGGTGAGTGCAAGCTGCAGGACTACTACATGAAGTACGACTACCGCCCCTCGCGGCTCGAGGGCGGCAAGACGCTGAAGAACAAGCGCAAGGTCCTGGGGCCCCGCGTGGTGCTGGACCAGGAGCGCTGCATCATGTGCACCCGCTGCGTGCGCGTGATGAACGAGATCGCCAAGGAGCCGCAGCTGGGCGTGTTCGGCCGCGGCAGCCACGAGCGCATCGACGTGTTCCCGGGCAACGAGCTGGACAGCGACTACTCCATGAACACCGTGGACGTCTGCCCGGTGGGCGCGCTGCTCAGCCGCGACTTCCGCTTCAAGGCGCGCGCGTGGTTCCTGTCCGCCACGCCGTCCATCTGCACCGGCTGCGCGAAGGGCTGCAACACGTACGTGGACTGGATGTCGCAGGACACCTACCGCATCCGTCCTCGCGAGAACGAGGAGATCAACAAGAGCTGGATGTGTGACCAGGGCCGGCTCATGTACAAGTCCTTCAACCTGGGCCGCGTGCTCCAGGCGAGGGTGGGCCGCGCGACGGGCCAGTCCGGCTCCGAGGCCGTGCCGGTGGTGACGCGCAAGGAGGCCGCTCAGGCCGCCGCCAAGGCGCTCAAGCCGCTGGTGGGCTCGGGCAAGCTCGCGGTGCTCGCCTCGCCGGTGTCCTCCAACGAGGAGCTCCTGGCGGGCCTCACGTTCGCCAAGGCGACCTTGGGCCTCACCACCGTCTACGTGGGGGGTCGTCCGGCGGGCAAGGCGGACCACTTCCTGAAGACGGCGGACAAGAACCCCAACCGCAAGGGCCTGGAGTGGATCGCCAAGGGCCTGGGCCTGAAGGTGGAGACCTACGAGTCGCTCACCCAGGCGCTCTCCAAGGGCCAGGTGAAGGGGCTGTACGCCATCGGCACCGAGGTGCCGGGTGACGTGGAGGCCTTCGCCAGCGCGGTGGCCTCACTGGACGTCTTCGTGGTCCAGGAGAAGAACGAGTCGCCCATCACGGCGCAGGCCACGGTGCTCCTGCCCGCGTCCATCCACGTGGAGGACGAGGGCTCGTTCACGCAGATGGACGGGATGACCCAGCGCTTCCGCAAGGCGTACCCGCCCAAGGGCGACGTCATCCCCGGCTGGAAGTGGGCCGCGGAGCTGACGCGCGAGCTGGGCGGCGAGGCGCCGACCTGGAGCAGCGCGCGGGACGTGTGGCGCGAGCTGTCCGGCAAGGTGGCCGAGTTCGCGGAGTTCAACTGGGACAAGGCGTCTCCGCCGGACCGGGAGAAGCCGGGTATCAATCCGCTGCCGACGGGCGCCGACGGGCGTCCTCCGGGCTACCGTGAGTTCGGTGCTCCCCGGGTGAGGGGTATCTAGCGATGAAGCGCGTTCTGACTGTCCTCTTCGCGATGGGCTTCATCGTCGCGACGCTCGCGGGAGTCTCGGCGGCGGCCTATGCGGTCGGAGGCCTGGCCGAGAAGTATTGGTTCGCGGGCGCCAGCCGCCTGTCGAACATCCTGTTCCTGATGCTCGTCTTCGTGATGATCATCGCGACGCTGCTCACCATCGCCGAGCGCAAGTGGAGCGCGCTCATGCAGGACCGCGTGGGCCCCAACCGCGCGCGCATCAACCTGCCCGGCATCCGCAACCGCTCCCTGGCCGGTCTCCCGCACATCCTCACGGACGTGCTGAAGATGCTGACCAAGGAGGACTTCATCCCGGGCACGGCGAACACGTTCATGTTCAAGCTGGGCCCCATCCTCGCGTTCGCGCCGGTGTTCGCGCTGTTCGCGGTGGTGCCCGCCGGCCCCTCCGTCAATGTGTTCGGCCACAACGTGGACATGGTGGTGGCGACGCCGGACTTCGGCGTGCTGTACCTGCTGGCCATCGCGTCGCTGGCCGTCTACGGCACGGCGCTCGCCGGCTGGGCCTCCAACAACAAGTTCGCGCTCTTGGGCGGCGTCCGCGCCTCCTCCCAGATGATCTCCTACGAGGTCGCGCTGGGCCTGTCGCTGGTCGGCCTGTTCATGGCGTTCTCCTCGCTGCAGCTGCCGACGCTGGTCGGCACGCTGGGGCTGGACGGCGCGCAGGCCACGGGCCAGGCGCAGTACCTGTGGCGCACCGAGGGCGGGTTCGACCTGGGCATCCCGGCGTGGGGCTTCCTCTTGCAGCCCATCGGGTTCATCGGCTTCTTCGCCGCGTCCTTCGCGGAGACCAAGCGCGCCCCGTTCGACGTGCCGGAAGGCGAGTCGGAGATCATCGGCTACTTCGTGGAGTACTCCGGCATGAAGTTCGGCCTGTTCATGATCTCCGAGTTCGTGGAGGTCGTGGTGCTGGCCGGCGTGACGACGGCGCTGTTCTTCGGCGGCCACCACCTGCCCTTCGGCAACGAGTGGCTGGCGAGCCAGCCGCTGATGCAGGAGCACGGGTGGCTGTACGGCACCATCCTGGGCACGGTGTTCTGGGTGAAGGTGGTCTTCCTCATCTGGATCCAGCTGGTCATCCGCTGGACGTTCCCCCGCTTCCGCTACGACCAGATCCAGACGCTGGGCTGGAAGATCCTCCTGCCGCTGGCGCTGGCCAACGTGTTCATCACGGGCGCGCTGGTGCTGTGGGATCCGTCCCTGCGGGCGCTGGCCATCTTCGGCATGCTGGAGATTGGCGTGTTCGTGGTGCTGACGATGACGAAGAAGGCAGACGCGGCGGAGGGTGGTGCGCACGGAGCGCACGGCGCCCACGGCCATGACCACGGGCACGACGCGCATGGGCTGCCGTCCCACGCCAGCGCGGCGTCCTCGCACTAGCTCCCGGCCCGACCAAGGTAGACACCATCATGGCCATCAAGGTTACGAAGGTCACCCAGGACCCCCGGACGGACATCCGCGAGCGGATGTACATCCCGGGGCTGCTGCACGGGTTGGCCATCACCACGAAGCACTTCTTCCGCAACCTCTTCGGCACGCGTGACACGAACACGCAGGTGCAGGACCGCACGGGCACCAGCCTGATGACGACGGTCGAGTACCCCGAGGAGAAGCCCATCTACCCGGAGGGCTACCGCGGTCTGCACCGGCTGGTTCCGCGCGAGGACGGCAAGCCGCGCTGCGTGGCCTGCTACATGTGCGCGACCATCTGCCCGGCGCAGTGCATCTACATCGAGGCGGGCGAGTACGAGGAGTCGGACGCGGACGGCGAGTCGCGCGTCATCGAGAAGTACCCGACCCAGTTCGTCATCGACGAGCTGCGCTGCATCGTGTGTGGCCTGTGCGTGGACGCGTGCCCGAAGGACGCCATCCGCATGGACACGTACATGCACACGCCCTCCGAGTACACGCGGCAGAACTTCGTCTACGACATCCCGAAGCTCTTGAAGGGCCCGGCGGTGTCGCACCCCTCGGACCCGTGGAACAAGCGCGACGGCTCCGAGGAGCCGCACCACGTGCACAAGGAGGCCCACACGCGCATCGGCGAGGGCCTGGTGCAGCTCAAGACGCCGCACCACCTGGGCGCGCATGACCACCACGCGCCGCACGGCAAGGGCGCGGTGGCGCACGGGCAGACGGTGGTGACGCAGCAGGGTCCCATCCAGGTGACGAAGTTCCTGAAGTAGATCCATCCAGACGTCCCGCGCGTAGGGACTGGTAGCAAGCACGGCCCGCCTCCCGCTCCTCGAGCGGCAGGCGGGCCGGTGTCATTTCGGGGCGCGGGTGATGACGTTGCAGCTCTTCAGTGGACCTGGCGTCTGGCGTCCGGGCGGCCGTCCCGTGGGGCGGCGTGGAGTGCGTTCAGGCGCACAGAGGCGGGGGCTGGTGGCTATCGCCCGACGTGGGGCCTGCGTAGGGTGGGTGCTGTCTTGGCGATGAAGCGCTACCGCTTGTCGGTGTGCAAGGGGTCGACCTGCAAGGCCGGCGGCGCGGATGACGTGTACGCGACGGCCCGCGCGGAGCTGGGCGCCCAGGGACTGGTGCCACGCTGCGAGCTGTACCGGGGCGGCTGCTACGGCTTCTGCCACATGGGGCCCAACGTGGTGGTCCGCGAGGACACCGGCCGACGCAGGGACCCGCTGTCTCCCGAGGACTACCAGCTCATGGGGTGGGACGGAGAGGTGTACTACTCCGAGATGACGCCCGAGAAGATGCGCCGCGTGGTGAGCGAGCACATCGCGAAGGACGCGCCCGTCGTGGAGCTGTTCGGCCAACCGGACACGCCGGCGCCAGACGACGGCTGAGCGGCCCGCGCGGGCTCAGGCGGCGATGGCCGGCGCGTCCCCTTCCTCCAGGCCGTGCACGCCGTCCCACTCCGCGGGCGGCGGCGTGACGAGGAAGCGCGCGCAGCGGGCCGCGTACACGGCGGAGACGGAGTCCTTGAAGTCGGTGGCGGAGCGCTCGAACAGCGCATGCGCCTCCGGGAAGCGGCGCTGGTGGTACGCCGTCAGCGCGCGCTCGTAGACGGCGAGCTGCTCCTGCTGGGGCGTGGTGATTTCACCCTTGCGCCCCACCAGCTCGTGCACACGCAGCGGCTCCGCGCGGCCCTTGAGGCGCACCCGGTCCACCACTCGGAACACGTAGTTGTCCCCCGCGAGGGTCACCGTGCCGTCGCCCACGAGCACGTAGGTGCCGTACACCTTGTTGAGCGACTCCAGCCGCGCGGCCAGGCCCACCGCGTCACCCAGCACGGTGTAGTTGGACTTCAGCTCGCTGCCCATGTCGCCCACCACGACTTCGCCCGTGTCCACGCCGGCGCGGAAGCTCAGGCGGCGCCCGTACTTCTTCTCCCAGGCGTCCTGCCGCGCCGCGAGCACCTCGCGCATCTTGAGCGCGGCCTCACAGGCCAGGTGCGCATGGCGCTCGGTGCGCACCGGCGCGCCCCAGAACGCCATCACCGAGTCGCCGATGTACTTGTCCATCTGCCCCGCCGTGGAGCGCACCACCGCCGCCATCTCCAGCAGGTACTCGTTGAAGAGCCCCACCAGCTGCTCGGGCGTCATGCCCTCCGACAGCCGCGTGAAGCCCTCGATGTCGCAGATGTACACCGACATCCGCCGGCGCTCCGGGCGCATCAGGCTCAGGTCACGCGTCACCAGCCGCGCCACCTCCGGGCTCACGTACCGGCCGAGCGCCGCCTGCACGAAGTCGCGGATCTGCTGCTCGTTGCGGAAGGCGTAGACGGTGGTGACGGCGAACGCGCCCACCATGGCCAGCAGCGGCCCCGCCATGGCCACCCACAGCCGCTGCTCGATGAACACGTAGCAGGCCGCCGCCGTGTAGCCCGCCCCCGCGAGCCCCAGTCCGCTCACGTAGAGCAACGCGCCCCGCAGCGAGCGCAGCAGGAAGCTCAGCGACAGCGCGAGGAAGGCCCCCAGGAAGGCCAGCCCCATGGTGAGCGCCAGGTCGTGGTCCGCCGGGGCGCGGGAGATGCCCTCGGAGCGCAGGATGTTCGCCAGCGCCTGTCCCAGGATGGCGCCGCCCGGCGTCTCCGGACCGATGGGCGTGGCCCGCATGTGCCCGGACTCGCCCGCCGTCCGCGTGAGGACGACGGTGCGCCCCTCCAAATCGTTGTCGAACCGCGCGGGGCGCTCGTCCGCGACGTCGAACACGTTGAGCAGCACGTTCCACGCGCGGATGGAGCGGGACAACGAGCCGCGTGAGCCCCGCCCCGCCGTCGGCGCATCCCAGCGCATCAGGCTGAAACCCGAGTCATCCATGGGCACCGAGTACTCGTCCCCCACGTGCAGCCGCCCGTTCGCGTAGCGGAGCGTGCGCGTGTTGGCCAGGCGCATCGCGGCGGCGAGCGGCAGCGATGGCAGCACGTGGCGACCATCCCTCGCCGTGTAGACCACCAGGTGCGGGATGCCGCGCACCACTCCATCCGGGTCCGCCGTCAGCGTGACGGCGCCGTACCCCGCACCTCCACCCAACAGTGGCGCCACCGGGTGCTGGAGCTGGCGCACCTCCAGGAGCTTCGACGTGTCCAGCCCGTCGACCTGGACCTCCGCCAACGAGACGAACAGGTCCGTGGGGCCCACGCGGAACGTGTCGTCCGACGCGCGCCGCTCGGCGATGACGGCCCCGGGAGCGCCCAGCCGCGAGCCCAGCGACTTCGCGTCCGCCTCGTCCGTGGCGCCGCCCCAGACCTCCACCTGGTTGCCCGCGGGGATGACGAAGGCGGGCCGCTGCACCGCGAGCACCGTCTGCGTCCGCTCGCGGGCCTCACTGATGCCGGGGAACGTGCCCACCTTCACCCGGTACGGCCACAGGCGGCTGGCCGGCGGCAGCACGCGCGCGCCCTGGCTCTCCCAGGAGAACGACAGCAGCGCCTTGCCCGGGTCGCGCTCGAGGAACTCGCGGAAGGACGCGTCATCGCTCGACGTGGCGCCGAGCGACAGCTTCGGGTTGACGCAGGCGTTGGGACTCAGCTCCGGGAAGGGCAGGTCCAACAGCACCAGCAGGGCCCCCTCCTCCACCAGCCGGTGGGCCATGGCGCCGACGAGCTGCCGGGGCCAGGGCTGCGTGGCGACACCGGGACGGTCGTCCTGACGGGCCTCGGCGAGCGTCTCGTCGTCGATGGCCACCACCACGGCCTCGTCCGGCCGCTCCGAGCGCGCGCCGAGCTCCAGCACGCGCCAGTCGTAGGTGCGGCGCTCCAGCCCCTCCAGCCAGCCCTGCGCCGCCTCCACCGCGCCCGAGGGAACCCACGTGGGCGAGTCCTCGCGCGGCGCCGCCGGCTGGGGCGCCCGCAGGTACACGAGGATGCCCAGCACGCAGCCGAAGAAGACGGCCATCGCCAGTGAGAAGCCGAGCCGCTTGAAGAAACGCCAGCTCGCGAAGTGTACGCGGTGTGCTTGCACGGGTGCGCGGGAGGATACCCCGAGATTCCCCAGCGCGCGGGGTCTGTCACGAGCCCCTGCTATGCTCGCCGCCCCCGTCACACACCCCAGGAAGACTCCTGATGAAACGCATCCTCATGTCCGCCGCCGTCACCGCCCTCTTCCTCGCTCCCCTGGCGTGCGACCTGGAGAAGACGGGGGCCCAGCTCACCGCCGAGCACGTCATGGTGGGCACCCTGCTGGCCACGCCCGAGGTGGAGGTCTCGGCCCTGGCGCTCGCCGGCGTCGACGGTGGGGTCTTCGTCCCGGATGGGGGCGACAACATCGTGATTCCGGCCCAGACGGCCGCGCTCGTGTTCTTCGGCACGCGCTCCGGAGAGAACTCGCAGCCCTCGGGCGTGACGGGCGCCACCGCGACGCTCCAGCCCCAGGGTGGGCAGGCGACGGTGCTGAACGAGGACGGCTCGGGCAGCTACAGCCGCACCAACGTGGGCGGGAGTGACTCGGGGCTGACGTACGCCTCCGGCGCCACCTACCAGTTCATCGCCGCGCGCAACGGCACGCGCTACGTGGGCCAGGTGGACGACGCGCCCGTGCAGGAGGCCATCACCCGGTTCCATCCGCCCGAGGGCTTCGTGCGCCACACGTCCGGCACGGCGCTCAGCTTCGAGCGCGCCGCCGTCTCGGGCGGCAAGGAGCGCACGCTGGGCTTCGTCACCGTGGTGCCCCTGGGCTCGGACGGCTCCAAGGGCGAGCCCACGTACTCCAACGTGCCCACCACGCCAGTGGAGTTCCTCCAGTTGGTCGCGGTGCCGGGCTCGTACCGCGAGGCCCAGGTGACGATTCCGGGCTCGGCCTTCCCGCAGTCCAACAAGACGTACCTGGTCATCTTCCAGGCCGTGCGCCTGGGCGGCGCCGAGTCCGACAACCTGTTCATCGGCAGCGCCCTGCTCGCGGGCACCGCCGACGTGGGCGTAGTCCGGACGAACTGAACGCGCTTCAGCCCGCTTCGATGTCCAGCTCGATGCGCCCCGACAGCTTGAGGCGCAGCAGGTGGCCGGCGAAGCGCTCCGACTCCTCTCGCGAGAGCACGTTGCGGAAGCTCGCGCCGTCCGCCACCTCGACCTCCAGCACCGCGCCCCGCTGGAGGAGCCGGAAGAAGTCCTCGTCGCCACCGGGTCGGGGGATGGACAGCGGCAGCATCCCCTTGAGCGGGAGGACCTCCTCGCCCGCGCGGACCCGTGACACCAGGGCCGCCGCGTCGGGCCGCACGTCGCCCGGGGCCACGCCCTCCTCGGGATAGAGCGGCGCGGGCGGCAGCGCCACGTCCTCCGTCGAGTCGTCGAGCAGGAAGCCGTACCGCGACGGAATCCGGCCGGTGAAGAGCATGCACAGCAGCACGGGTGTGTCGCCGGACACGCGCTCCAGGTGGAGGATGGAGCGCTCCGCGCCCACGCGACGCAGGAGCAACGTCAGCCGCGGGCGATGGACCGACAGGTGACGCAAGGCCCGGTCCTTCAGCGTCGCGCGGATCTCCGCGAAGGCGGACGCATAGCCCGCCTCCGTCTCTGCCTCGCGTGCGGACAGGGCCTCGCGCGTCCTCGCGAGCTTCTCCTCCGCGTCGCGCAGGAAGTCCCCCGCGGACGCGGGCGCGAGTCCCGGCTCCGACGAGGCCGAGGGTTCGAGCCCCGCGGCGCGCACCGCACCCAGGAGGAACGAGCCTTGTTGCGTCAGCCGCTCGCGCTCCTCGCGGAACCGCGCGATGGACGCGGCGTGCTCCAGCTTCAGCTCCAACCACGCTTCGTATCCGGACTCGAGCGTCTCCAACGCGCGCAGCCGCGCCAGCGCCGCCTCCGGTCCCACCGCCCCGTCACCCTTTGCCAGGTCACTCACGAGGGCGGAGTCTACACCCGCTTCACGCCCGCCCCGCCGTCGCTCGGCCGCCGCCCTGCAACGACGAAGGCCCCCATCCGCCTTCGCGGATGAGGGCCCTCTCGTCGAGCACACCGTCCACGTGGCGCGAAGCCACGGGACACGGGCTCACGCCGTGCGAGACACGGACGACTGGGTGCCCTGCGCCGGAGCGCTCTCGCCGCGGTTCAGCTGGTTGGTCAGGTACTCCTGGCCGGTCTGCAGCTTCTGGCGCAGGTCGTCCCGCAGCTGGGTGCCCGGCTTGGGGGCCAGCAGCAGCCCCAGGCCCGCGCCCACCAGCAGGCCGGCCGCGAAGGCGCCGATCACCGGCAGCACGTCCTCCGCCGCGCTGCGACGGCTCTCCAGGCCGATGAGGTTGAGCAGGTCGTCCTTGTCCATCTTCTTCAGGGCGTTCAGGTTCATGCGCGACTCCAATGGAAGGTGAAACGGCGGGGAACGAAGACAACCCTAGTAGGACGGAGGACGGGGCGTGCCCGCAACCGACGCATCCGCGGACGCAGCGCCGGGCTCCCGCGACACGGCGGAGTTCACCGCGCCGCGACCCGCCTGGTAGCCCTGGAACGCCGTCTCGGCCATGCCCAAGAGCTCGTCCTTCACGAAGGGCAGCGCCGCCAGCCGCACGCCCAACCGGAGCATGCGCGCCGTCAGCGGCGTGAACAGACCCCCGCCCAGCACGTAGCCCACGCCCAGCGCGGCGGCGATCATCCCGTACGGGTTGCGCTCCACGCGCCCGCGCAGGTCCAGCGACTGGCCCAGGTCATCGACAGCGCCCCTGGCATCACTCCAGAGCTGCTGCGCCTCCGAGCCAATCTGGTCCACCCGCTGGCCGAACCCCGCGTCCGTGCCCGAGGGCCGCGACGAAGGGTTGCCATTGCCTGAAGCCCCTGGATAGTTCGTCATGAGTGTCCTCTCTCGTCTGCCGTCCCAGGACGGCTTCAGCGGCGGGAAGCGATGCGGCCGACCAGGAAGCCCACGGCCACCGCGCCCAACAGACACGTGCCGGGGTTGGCGCGGATGAAGCTCACCACGCGGTGGTTCATGTCCACCAGGTTCTGCCGGGCCTCGTCGAGCTGCGGCAACACCTGGTCCTGGAGCTGCCGGGCCCGGTCGGCCACCTGCTTCGGATTCATGTCCATGAACGTGCTCTCCTCGATTCGAAAAGTGGAACTGCGAAAGTCCGGGGGGCCCACGCGCGCCTTCAGCGACGCGAGCCCAGCAGCATCCCCACCGCGAACGCCGCCCCCACGCACGCGTAGGGATGACGGCGCACCCACTCGCGCCAGTCGGCGGCGACCGCCACCTCCTCGCGCAGCGCGCTCACCGACGTGGCCAGCTCCGCGCGCGTCCGCTCGATGTCCTGACGGAGCATCGCGCTCGTGCGAGGCCCCATCGGCTTGGGATGTCCATTGCTAGCGCCCATGCGGGGGCTCCTTGAAGAGTTGACCGTCCCCGCCCTGGAGCGCGTTGCCCAGGGCCACGGGGGCCGGCGCGGTGAGCGCCGCCATGCTGCGCGACAGCTCGTCCGTGGTGTCGTCCATCATCCGTCGTGTCTTCAGCTTGTGCAGCGCCCAGGCCACGCCGCCACCACCCGCCACCAGGTTGAGCAGCGCCACCACGCCGAACGCTCCCGCCCACCCCAGCCAGGGGACCAGCACCGCCGCGAGCGCCGCGCACGCGAAGGCATAGCCCACCAGGATGAAGGGCACGAAGGCGGCGATCATCGCCACGTTCATGCTCGCGGACTTCAGGTCCTCCTCGAGCTCCAGGCGCGCCAGCTGCAGGTGCTGGGTCACCAGCCGACTGAAGCTGTCCGCCATGCGGCCGACGAGCGCGGTGAGCCCACGCTCCGTCTGTTCGCTCCCCACGTGCATTCACTCTCCGGCCGGCGCTCGCGTCCTCACAGAAGTGGCGCCAACCTAGGCACCCCTGCCCTTTGGGACAACCTCCCCGAGGCGTTTCTGTCCGGCGTTCACAAGCGTCAGCCACTCAACGTGACGCCGGCTCCCGCACGCTAACCGATGAGCTGCACCGGATGAGAGTCGGACGTGCGCGTCGAGAGAATGGGCGCCTGGAAGCGCAAGACGAGGGGAAGGTGGTCCGAGGCCACCCGGCTGAGTTCGGTGCGGTGCGGAAAGATCCGAAGCGGCCGGACGCCCGCGTCCACGTAGATGCGGTCCAGCCTCAGCATGGGCCACCGCGTGGGATAGGTGCGCGCGGGCGTGCCCAGCTCCAGCGCGGCGTCGTGGATGGCCTTGCGCACCAGCGAGGGCACCGCGCCGTTGCCCCAGTAGTTGAAGTCCCCGCACACCACGGCCGGGTCCTTGCGCACGGCGTCCCTCAGGATGTCCGAGCCGAGCAGCAGCGCCTCCTGCCGTCGCCGCTCCGACACCCGCAGGCCCAGATGGAGCGAGAACACGTGGAGCTGCTGACCCGCGCCGATGTCCAGGTCGCACCGCAGCGCGCCCCGGGGCTCGCGCCGCCTCACGCTCAAGTCGTAGTTCTTCGAGTGGAGGATGGGCAGCCGGGTGAGGATGGCGTTGCCGTAGCGGCGGCCGTTGCGCACGACGTTGGGGCCGAAGGCCATGTGCATGCCGAGCATGTCCGCCAGGTGCTCGGGCTGGTCATCGCGCGAGGTGCGGCCGCGGAAGTCGCCCACCTCCTGCAGGGCGACGATGTCCGCGCCCACCTCGCGCAGCACCTCACCCACGCGGCCCAGGTCGAACCGGCCGTCCGTCCCGATGCCGCTGTGGATGTTGTACGAGACGAGCGTCAGCTCCACGCGCGCGGGCTCAGCCGTGGAGGGGATTGAGGCGCCGCGCCGCCAGCCGCACCACCTCCAGCGGCAGCGCCGCCAGCCGGGCCACGGCCTTCGCCGCGTCCCCCAGTCCGCCCTTGAGCGTCTGGAGCTGCCGGCCCGCCTCGTCGAGCAGGTCCGGGAGCCGGCCACGAGGAGGCTGCTCGCGCGTGGGCGGCAGCGCGCCGATGGGCGTGGTGCTCCGGATGACGGGCTCCTCCGCCGCCTTGCGCTGCTGCGCCTTCTCACGCGAGGCGCGCTTCGTCGCGCGCTGCGCGGGCGCCGAGGTGCCGTGGGAGAACTTCCCGTCCGGCTCCAGGCGGGCCAGCTCCTGGAGCTGCGCCTCCATCTGTCGGGCGTTGTAGAGGTCCTCCGTCTCCGCGAAGGACTTGCCGTAGTGCACTCCCTCGCGCGCCGCCAGTTCCTCTGGCTGCGCACGGGACTGCGCCAGGTGCGCCTTGTCCCGTCGACGCAGGCTGCGGCTCTGCTTCGGCAGCGTCTTCGGAACCTGGAAATGGTCGAAGCTATAGGGACGAGGCATCCGCGAATCTCCGAAAAGTAATTGGGTCCGAGCAGAAGCTAGGAAGCCTGGAGGCGCGCCGGTACGGCTTGACGCCACGACGTGCAGCCGGCTGCCTGCCCTCCAGCCCGTCGGGCCGCGATTCCGCGCCCCTGCGTCGCTCAAGTGCCGACAAATCCAGGCGCGTCCCGCTGGCCCGGTGAGCAGCCGACGAGGCAGTGTTCAGCAGGCGACCCGCCGGGCGCTCCCGGGCAGAGAAGCAGGCATCCGACGCGCGGATTTCTCACCCTGGGAAGAGTCCGGCCATCCGTGGTGTAAAGAACGCCCATGGCTCCGCACCCCGCCCGCTGGTTTCATTCCGCGCCATCCCACCTGCTGCTCGTGCTGCTCGCCCTCGGTGCGAAGGCCCAGGCCTCCGAGCCGACGCCCACGTCCGCGGCCCTCTCCTCCTCCGCGTCGACGACGGCCCAGGTCCAGCCGCTGCTGTCGCTCCAGCCCGGCTCGGCGCGTCCGGGAGACCCCGTCATCGTGACGGTGCGGGGCATGGCGGGGATGCCCACGGGCACGCTCGCGGGACGTCCGCTGCGCTTCTTCGCGTGGGGAGACGGCTTCCTCGCGGTGACGGGCCTGCCGGTGGAGCTGACGCCGGGCACCGCTCCCGTGCTCGTGGTGGGCCCCGGCTCGGCCGAGGGCGCGCCGCTGGAGCTCACGGGCACGCTGGACATCGTCGAGCCGGGCTACCCCTCGCGCGAGCTGAAGGTGTCGGGCAAGTACGTGGCGCCGCCTGCCTCCGTGAAGGCGCGCATGGCCGCGGACCGACGCGCCTTCGCCGCCGCCTTCGCGCAGCCGTTCAGCGCGCCCCACTTCGCCCAGAACTTCGCGTGGCCCCGGCAGGACCGCATCACCGCGCCCTTCGGCGACCGGCGCACGTTCAACGGCAAGCTGTCCAGCCAGCACTTCGGCGTGGACATCGACGGAGACCCGGGCGCGCCCGTGCTGGCCAGCAACGAGGGCACCGTGGTGATGGCGCGCGACAACTACTCCGCCGGCAAGACGGTGCTGGTGCACCACGGCGGAGACCTCTTCACCGCGTACTTCCACCTGTCGCGCATCCAGGTGAAGCAGGGCGACAAGCTCCAGCAGGGTCAGCAGCTGGGCCTGGTGGGCAGCACCGGCCGCGTCACCGGCCCCCACCTCCACTGGGGCGTGAAGGTGGACGGCATCTGGGTGGACGGCGAGTCGCTGCTGCGCCTGGACTTCTTCCCGCCCGCCCTCCCCGCCGTCGCCAGCGGGGAGACGCGTCTGGGCACGCCCTGACGGCGCGCGGCTAGCGGTCGTTCCACTTCGGCGGGCGCTTCTCCAGGAAGGCGGAGACGCCCTCGCCCGCGTCGTCCGCGAGCACGTTGAGCGACAGCTGGGACGCGAGGAACTCCAGCGCGGCCGGCAGCGGCAGGTCCTCCGCGGTGAAGAAGGCCCGGCGCCCCAGCGCGAGCACCGCCTGGCTCTTACCGGCGAGCTTCCCCGCCAGCGCCGCCACCGCGCCGTCCAGCTCCGCGGCGGGCACCACGCGGTTGACCAGCCCCAGCGCGAGCGCCTCGCGCGCGGGCAGCTTGTCCCCCGTCAGCACCAGCTCCAGCGCGCGCTTGCGGCCCACGTGACGCTGCAGGAGCGCCATCATCATCATCGGGAACAGGCCCACGTCGATCTCGGGCGTGCCGAAGTCCGCGCCCTCCACCGCCACGGCGAGGTCACACGCGAGCACCAGCCCCAGGCCGCCCGCCAGCGCGTGCCCGTTGACGCGCGCCACGGTGGGCTTGCGCGCCTCCTGGAACCGGGCCAGCAGCTTCCCGTAGGAGCGGCGGCCATCGTGCGTGGCAAGGAAGCCGCCGTCGCCGGCCATCTGCCCCAGATCCCCGCCCGCGCAGAAGACCTTCTCGCCCGCGCCGGTGAGCACCACCACGCGCACGGCGGGATCCGCGTCCGCGCGGTCCAGTCCGTCCATCAGCGCCTTCACCACCGTGGGCGACAGGGCATTGCGCGCCCGGGGCCGGTCGATGGTCAGGTGCGCTTGGGGACCTTGGACTTCGTAGCGGACTTCTCCGACGACTTCTCCGGCTTCCATGCAGGGGACTCCGCGCCTGGCGACGCGTCGGCCAGGACGCCGTGAAGGAAGGTTTCGGCGATCTGCGCCTTCGCGCGCTCCAAAGCCTGGGTGTCGCGCGCGTCGGCCAGCCCCGTGACGAAGGCCGTCAGCCCCATCTCGATGGCGCCGAAGAGCAGCGCGGACGACAGCAGCGGGTCCGTGTCCGAGCGCAGCTCCCCCGCCTCCTTCGCCCGGGTGAACAGCTCCGAGGACAGGCGGATGGCGTCCACGAAGGCCGTCTGCCGGTTGATGCGGGAGCCCGCGGGGCTGCGGGCAATCTCCAGGATGAGGACCTTCACCGCGCGCGGGTCCACCCGGTACGCCTCGAAGGCCACGTCCACCACGCCGCGCACCTTCTGCGCCAGCGCCCCCTCGCCCTCCACCACCGCGCGCACGCGCGTGACGAAGCCGCTCCAGCCCGTGTCGAACACGGTCTCCAGCAGCTCATCCTTGTTCTTGAAGTAGTGGTACACGAGGCCGTAGGCGACGCCGGCCTCCTTGGCCACGTCCGCGATGCGGCACCCGTGATAGCCCTTGCGGGCGAACACATCGATGGCCGCCCGCAGGATGGTCCGGCGGCGTTCGCTCTCGCGGTTGCCGTTGTCCGCCGCCGACTTGCTCTGGCCCACGACGTCCTCCACCGGCCGGTTGATTCTTCAATCAGCCGAGGTGGACCCTACGGACGTGGGCTCCCGGGGTCAATGGGTACTTCACCGGGAGCCCGCGTCAACCGCGTCCTAGAGCACCGTGCCCGTCACCGTGGGGGCGACGACCTGGACCTTGTGGCCGTCCAACTGGGCGGCCGTGTACGTGCAGACCGCGTCCGACTTCCAGGGGATGGGCTGGCTGAAGGGCGGCGGCGGCGGCTCCTGGGAGACGTCGTGCTTGTCCTTGATGAGGTAGCGCACGACGGCGTACGACGGGTACGTCAGCGGGATGGCGCCGGTGATGGCCGGCTCGATTTCAATCGGGCCCTCCGCGCCGGAGTTGCAGCCGTCGCCCTGCGAGTTCTGGGCGATCATGTTGAACCACGGGTCCGCGACCAGGAACGTGGCGCTGGCCGAGCCGAAGTGGTCGATGGCGACGTTGGTGGCCGGAGGCGGCGGGGAGATCTGACGCACCGTGTCCGGGCGGTCCAGCGTGTGCGGCACGCCCGTCCAGAGGATGCGCTCCTGCACCCAGATGAGCGTGCTGGTGTCGTGGACGCCGTTCTTGCCATCCCAGCGGCCGTTGCCGTTGGTGTCGACGAAGCGCTCGCCCGCGTCCCAGGTGCCGTTGTCGTTGTTGTCGACGAAGGGCTCGGTCAGGTCCACGAAGGCCTCGCCCGTGTCCCACTGGCCGTTGTTGTTGTCGTCGCTGAAGGCCTCCTCACCGGAGGTGACCGCGATGAGCGAGACCAGGTTGTCGCGCGGGTTGTTGATCTTGTTGGGGCGGATGGGGTCGGCGCGCTGGGGCTCCGGCCGGTTCGACTGCGGCTGCGCCGGGGTGCCGTGCGCGGCCAGCGGGTTCTGCTCCCACAGGAAGGGCTGCATCCACAGCGGCGCCAGGTACTCACCCGTGTGGGTGGCGTCGTTGGTGGGGTTCCAGGTGAACTCACCCGGGTCCACGTCCTGCGGCAGGGGCAGCGAGGTCTTGTAGAGCACCTGCGCGTTGCCCACGACGTCCGTCAGGGAGGTGGCGGTGGGGCCGATGGTGCCGGCCTCCGTCAGGAAGGACACCTGGGCGCCCTCGATGCCGTCGCCGTTGCGATCACCCACGTGGGCGATGCAGTTCACCTTCACGCCGGCGATGAGCGAGCGGGCCTCGTCCCACGCGCCGATGGCGTGGTGCAGACCGGAGGCCTCACCGGACCACGAACCACACTGGAAGGTGAGCTGGCGGGAGCTCGAGTTGGTGCCGGCGAAGCTGATGACCGGAGAGATGACCGACTTGGCCTCCGCTCCCTCACCCGCCGAGGCGACCACCACCACGGAGGTGACACGGCCTCCCGTGGCCGTCACCTGCATGGACACGATGCCGTCCCCGGGGTTGGTCGTCCCCTCGGCCGGCGACAGTTGGACCCCCGGCACCTCGGACTGCAGTGAGAACCGCACCTGCGTGCCGGCCTGCGGCATGCCACGCGAGTCCACCGCCCGGAAACGCAGGGTGGTGATCTCACCCAGACGCGGCCTGGCCGGATTCTGATCCACGAATTCAAGCGTGGCGGGAGCTGGCGAGGAACACGCCAACAACACCATGCTCGTGAGGGCCATCCACGAGGCAAGACCCGGACGCATCAGCGAAGACTCCTTGGACGAAGAAGGAAGCACGCTGTGCGCACGCGGCGCACAGCGCATTTCCGCCATCTTCCCGGTCTACCTACCGTCCAGTCAAGGACAGGACAGGAGGACCGAGGGGCCCCTTGCGTCCGGCCAGGGACCCCGAGGGGTGGGATTCAGGCGATGGTGCCGCTGAACATCACCCGGGCGACCCCGAGCAGGCGGTCCACGTCCCGTGCGGTGAGGCCCCGGGCGCGCGCGAAGTCAGACAGGGGACGCAGCAGGTCCTCCGTCTGGGCAAGGGTCTGCTCCGTTCCCGTGAACAACTCTCCCAGGCTGACGCCAAGGGCGTTGGCCAGGGCGGCGAGGGTCTCCACATGAGGGACACGCTCGCCGCGTTCGATCATGGAAAGGAAGGAGACGCTGATCTGAGCCCGCTCCGCGAGCTCTTCCTGCGTCCACCGCTCCGGCCTCTGCGTACGAAGCTCGCGGATGCGCTGGCCGATTCGTTTTCCGAGGTCCGACACGAAATACTTCTCCTGGCTGCTTGGGGGTTGTGGAACCACCATTCACCTTCGGTGATTCCTAGCCGCCCGAACCGAACGATCCCAACCCAGTGACGCTGAAATTCACACCGGAAAATTCCAGTCCGATATCACGTCTGAGGGTCACCACCCCTTCAATGCGCCAGCAATTACACGCTGGCCCATATGACACGCCCAGTGTCTGCTGGGCGAAGGGCTTCAACGCCTCTTGGTTTGTTGGATCCTGGTAGAGGGGCTGCACCAGGGCTTCGTACCGCACCCCGAGGCCAAATCCGAGCGTCAAACGCGTACCCGCGATGAGAGCCTGGGCCCGCTCGGCCGTGGGGAGGCCGGGCGTTTCTCGGGATACGCTGCCTACCAGGGCATCCAGGGGGCGGCGGATGGAATCCGGGCCCAGGGCGTTGGGGATTTCACCCCGGTCGATGGCCGCCTGGGCGGTGGTGAGGATGTCGTCGTAGCGCGCGTAGAGCGCCTGGCCCTTGCCGTTGTCGATGTTGAAGTCGCCGGTGATCTGGGTGACGCGCCCCGAGTTGGGGTCGAAGCGAACCATCCCACCGGCGGTGAGCATTCCCAGGCTCGTCGTCAGGCGCGCGAAGGTGTCACGGAGGACCGGCTCGGGATCTCCGAGCTTGTTCGCGGCGGGTGCGTAACGCGTCAGGTCGAACCCCTGGCCGATGCGCAGCCGCAGCGGCTCGCGGTAAGCGTTGCCCACCTTGACGCGCAGCGTCTGGTCCACGGCGAAGACGCCCTGGAGGAAGCCCCGCGTGCGGCCATCCAGGTCCAGGGGCACGGCGGCGTCGACCTCGTCGTAGGGCTGGGCGAACCCAGGCCCCCGCTGCGCGCCCGCGGACGGCACGTGGCCCCAGCCGCCCGGCACGTAGCGCAGCTCCAGCGAGGGCGCGAAGGAGTGCCGGTAGCGGTTCTTCTCCCCGTCCCACGTGCGCGTGAGCTGGGTGTCCACGAGCAGGCCCGCGATGGGGTAGCCGCGCTGCCACGTCCTGCCCGAGTACTCGCCGGCCCAGACGTCCTGGCGCACGCCCAGCGACGGCGTCACCCGCGCCACGTCGCCCAGGGGGATGGACGTGGCGAGCCGGGAGGTGAGGTCGATGCGATCTCTCGCCTCGCGGTCTCGTGTGTCGAAGAGGCCGTTGCCCTGCCCCGGGTCCACCGGGTACGTCGGGTCCGTGTAGTGGTAGCCCAGCGGGAGGTAGATGCCATCGCGGCGGAAGATGCCGTCGACGCCCTCGTCCCCGAACCCGCCCGTCATGGGGGCCAGGCGGGTGAACTCGGCGCGCAGCCCTCCGACGATGCCGCCGAACAGGGGGCGCTCCGGCAGCGCGTAGACGACGCCGGGCAGGCGCTGGAAGGTCACCGGCGAGGGCAGGTCCGGCCGCAGCGGGTCCACCTGGGACGGCACGCGGTTGTCCTGGAAGAAGCGATAGGGCCAGCGGATGTCCTGGCGCAGGGACACATCCAGACCCGCGTACGAGTCCTCCTGGCGGCGGAACACGGTGGCGGTGCTGCGCAGGTAGTCGAGGCCCTGGAGGATGACGTCGGCGGTGAGGTCGCGCGTGTAGTTGCCGTCCGACACGAACGACGCGTCCACCCGGTCGTACCAACCGGAGCCCAGGTCCTGGAAGTGCTGCCAGGACGCCTCGCCGCGCCAGCCCCGGGGCACGTCGACGTAGGTATAGGCGTCGGGCGCTCCTTCTGGGTACAGGTAGAAGTCACCAGTCCGAGGGTCTCGCAGAGGGCGGGAGTCGTGCAGCACGCCGAGCGACACCCGGCCTCGGGCCGTCTCGCTGGGCACATAACGGAACTCCGTGCGCAACCGCGGGCCCTTCACGCCAAACAGCCGAGGCTCCTTGGTTTCGAACCTGGCGCCCTCCGGCCCCCGCAGCACCGTCTGGTCCGACGAGCCGAAGAAGTAGCCCGGGGTGAAGGTCATGTCGTAGCTGCGCCCCAACGTGAGGAAGAACGGCTGCTCGAGGCTGAAGCCGCTCTGCCCCGAGAAGTTCGGGTTGGGGATGAGGAAGCCCGTGCGGCGCTCGGCCAGGGGCAGGTACACCCAGGGCAGCGCGAAGATGGGGACGGACTCCACGTACACCACGGGCCACGACAGGGTGGCGCGCTCGCCGAGGATGACGTTGGCGGACCGGGCCTCCATGCGCCAGGTGGGCTCCCCCGGGCCGCACTCGCACGGGGTGAAGGCCAGGTCGTCCACGGTGAAGGCGTTGGGCCCGGTACGGCGGATGCGGGTGCCGCTGAGGATGATGGGCGTCTCGCCCATGGAGCGCAGCTCCTCGGGCGTCTTCGCCGCGAGCATCGCCTCCTGGGTGACGCCCTTCTTCTGCATGAAGAGGCCGCCCTGGAGCGTGGCCTCGAAGGAGCGGATGTCCACCCTGACGTCATCCGCGACGGCCGCCATGCCGCCGGGGCCCACGAACATGACGTTGCCGGTGGCGGTGGCCACCTGGTTCGCCTCGTCGTAGGTCACCTCGTCCGAGCGCAGCAGCATCTCGCCGGTGCGCAGCTCGCAGTGGCCGCGCGCGGTGAGGACCTGCTTGTCGGCCTCGTAGGTGAGGAAGTCGGCGGCCAGCTCCACCGTCTCGCCGGAGGGGAGCTGGACCTGGGTGGCGAGCGGAATCTGCGCCGAGGAGACCAGCAGCGCGGCGGCGAGCGGAACGAGGAGGCTCATTCAGGGGTGCAAGGTATGCCGCGCCACGGCCGCGCGGGGGCCCTTATCACCGAGCGGTGCGCTGAAAATCCAACGAAATGACGTTCCCGTCCTGCTGAGCCTGCACCGGGGCCTGCTGCCGCAGCTGCACGGTGACGCGCACGTTGCGGCCTTCCGCGTCCGCGTCCACCCGGGTGACGGGCGAGTTGAAGTAGGACGTGTCCAGCGGCCGGGTGTTGTTGCTCAGGTCGATGCGGCTGTTCTCCAGCTCCAGCACCACCGCGTTGCCCGTCTCGCTCACGCTGTAGCGCACCGGCTCGTTGGTCCGGATGAAGACGCGCGACACCCCACCCTGCTGCTGGAAGCCCACCAGCGTCATCGTCTTGCGACGCGAGGACACCTCGGCCGAACCGCCGCTCGACACCTCGCGGCGCTCCCGGGGCTGGGCCATGGCGACGCGCTCCTGCTGGCGGCGCTCACGCTCGGCGCGGGCCTCCTCCTCGCGCTGACGGCGGGCCTCGGCGGCCTCCTCCTTGGCGGCCTGGGCGGCGGCGCGCTTCTCCTCGGCGGCCGTCTTCGCTGCGGCGCGAGCGTCCTCTTGTTGACGCTTCTTCTCGTCGGCGGCGGCCTGGGCGGTGGCGCGGCGCTCATCGGCGGCGGCCTCGGCGGCGGCACGGGCCTCCTCCTCCTGGCGCTTCCTGTCGTCGGCGGCGGCCTTCGCGGAGGCCTGGGCCTCGGCCTCCTGGCGCTTCCTGTCGTCGGCGGCGGCCTGGGCGGCGCGCTGCTCCTCCTCGCGCTGGGCCGCGGCGCGGGCCTCGGCCTCCTGCTGGCGCTGGCGCTCGGCGTCGGCGTCCTGCTGGGCGCGGGCCGTGGCCTCGGCGGCGGCCTTCTCCTGGGCCTGGCGCTCGGCCTCGGCGCGAGCGGAGGCCTCGGCGGCGGCCTTCTCCTGGGCCTGGCGCTCGGCCTCGGCGCGAGCGGCGGCCTCGGCGGCGGAGCCATCCGTGGCGGGCTGGGTGGGCGCGGCCTGGGCCACGGCCTGACCCGCGCCTCCGACGACCTTGATGACGAGCTGGCTGTCGGTGGCCTGGATGTCGGTCTCCACCTCGCGCTCGAAGCCGATGAGCACGCGGGCGATGGCGGAGTCATCCGAGCCGTAGCTGGCGGTGCGGATGCCCGTCACCGTGCCATTGCCCACCTGCGTCTCCTCGGGGACGCCGTTGAAGACGGCCTCCGCGATGTCGATGACGAGCCGGGGCGGGTCGGTCATCGTGAAGGTGGTGAAGTTCGCCTTCTTCGAGCCGGAGATGGTCACCGTCCCGCCATTCACCTGCACGCTGGTGATGGTGTTCAGGTTCGCCGCCGGAGCCTGCGCGAGCGCCATGCAAGGCACGAGCACCACACCGAGCAGCCACACCGCTGAGGCCTTCATCGACCACTCCCCTTCACGTTGACAGTGGGCTCGGATGCTAGCACGCGCCCATCACCCTCCAACTTTCCAGCCACACCGCCGCGCGAAGGGCTAGCGCAGGCGAGGCAGGGACGGCGCGCGGTTGCGGTGCGTGCGCGCGTACTCGATGAGGTTCTTGATGTCGTAGCAGATCTGCCGGATGTCGTGCCCCATCGTCAGCTCGATGTGGCTGTTGCCCTTGACCGGCCGCCAGAGCAGGTACTCGCTCTTGGCCGCGCGATACACGCTCCGGGTGGACTCCACCGAGGCGAGCGGATCCATGTCCCCGAAGATGATGGCCATGGGGATGTGGATCTTCTCGAAGCCGCGCTTGAAGTCGTAGCCGGTGCGGTAGCAGACCATCTCCCCGCGGCGGATCCAGCGGGCGAACTGCTCGATGACCTTGCGAGGCTCGCGCTCGCCACCCTCGCGCAGGAGCCACCGGATGTCGTCGGCGCCCACGCGCTCCGGGTTGATGAGCCGGTTGAGCCGCGTGGTGAGCTGTTGATACAGCGGCGAGTCCTCCGCCTTGCCAATCTGCCGCTCGACGAACTTGAGGATGAGGTCCACGGGCACCGCGTCGAAGCGCAGCTTGCGGCGCTCCTCCGGCACCAGCTTGCGGCCCAGCTTCGCGTTGAACGCGCCCACGCCGCGCGACAGGAGCTTCTTGCCCAGGCCGTTGACGTCCCCGCCCAGGTTCACCCCCGCGAGCGTCATGTCGATCATCCCCGCGAGCATGGGCGCGCCGTGCGCGAGCATGCGCAGCGCCATGAAGCCCCGCCCCAGGTCCGCGGGCGAGCCGATGGTGATGAGGCCCTCGAAGTCGTCGTGGATGCCCGTGTAGCCGTAGCCCAGCATCCCGCCCATGGAGTGGCCGCAGTAGAAGATGCGCTCGCGGCGGGTGATGCGCTTGACGCCCGACACGGCGGCCGGCAGGTCGTAGAGGAAATAGCTGTCCAGGTCCCAGCCGTAGTCCAGGTCCGGCGGCAGCGGGCGCTTGAAGCGCTCGGCGCGCTCCTTCTGGAAGGCGATGGAGCTCTTGCCGTGGCCGCGCAGCTCCAGGATGTGGATGTCCACGCCGAAGAAGAGCAGGTTCTTGACGAACTGGCCGCTCGTCCACGTGTGACGGTTCTGCGA
Source organism: Myxococcus sp. XM-1-1-1 (assembly GCF_020037095.1). NCBI lineage: Bacteria > Pseudomonadati > Myxococcota > Myxococcia > Myxococcales > Myxococcaceae > Myxococcus > Myxococcus sp. XM-1-1-1. The sequence continues at coordinate 513,529 of NZ_JAIQDH010000003.1, read as the reverse complement.
GAAGCCATGCACCAGCAGCAGCGGCTCGCCGAACAGCGGCTGGGCGAACGGTTGCTTCACCGGACGGTAGCGCGTGATGACCAGCGACCAGCCGTCCGCCGTCTCCACCACGTACTTCGTCTTCGTGTAAAGCGCCCGGAAGTCGACTTCGTCGATGGACGGGATGGCGGGTCCCGTGGTGGTCGCGGCTCTCCAGTCCGGCAGGCGCATGCCTTGAATCTACGGCGGCTGATGCAACGCGCCAAGGATTCCCCCTCGGCCCGTGTGTCTTGCCCGTCCTGGACGCAAGGCCCATCCTGGAAGGTCACCCGCTGCAGGCGGGCCTCGGCGCGCCCTGCCCCGCTGCCCCAGGTCCCTGTCGGGAAGGTGGCGCGAGCCGACCCCTCAGGGAGTCCCCAGTCGCGCCCGCACCATGCCCACCAGGAACAGCGAGCCGGTGCACAGCACCAGTCCCTCCGGGCCCGCGCGCCGCCGGGCCTCCGCGAGCGCCGCGTCCACGTCCGGCCAGGCGGTGACGTCCGGCACCAGGGCGCGCGCCTCGTCGAGATAGGCCGTGGGTGGAAGCGAGCGGGACGTCTCCAGGGGCGTCAGCTGCACGGAGGCACACGCGGGGAAGAGGGCCCGCATCATCGGCCCCCGGTCCTTGTCCGCCACCACGCCGAAGACACAGTGGACCGGGCGCCCCGTGTACAGCGCGCGCAGGGACGCGAGCAGCACCTCCACCCCCGCCGGGTTGTGAGCGCCATCCAGGAGCACGACCGGTCGCTCGCCCACCTCCTCCAGCCGTCCAGGCCAGCGCGCCGAGCCGAGCCCCGCCTTCGCCTCCTCGCTCGAGACCGCCACGCCACGCGAGGACAGGCTCTCCAGGCAGGCCAGCGCCACCGCCGCGTTCTGGACCTGATGGGGGCCTCGAAGCGACACACGCAGCCGCTCCAGCCGCCACGCCACGCCCTGGTACGTGAGGCTCCCGTCAGGCTGCCGCCGCGCCTCGAAGTCCCGCCCCTCCACGACGAGGGGCACGCCGAGCACCCGCGCGCGGGCCTCGATGGCCTCCAGCGCCTCGGGGGCCTGCCGGGCGACGACGCAAGGCACGCCGGGCTTGAGGATTCCGGCCTTCTCGCCGGCGATCGCGGCCAGGGTGTTGCCCAGGTATTCCATGTGGTCGAACGAGACGGGGGTGATGGCCGTCACGGTGGAGGGCGCGGCGGTGGTCGCGTCCAGCCGGCCGCCCAGCCCCGTCTCCAACACGACGACGTCCACGCCCACGCGCGCGAAGTGCCACAGCGCCACGACGGTGCCGAACTCGAAGTACGTCATCGGCTCGGCGACGGCGGACGGGTAGCGCTCCAGCACGTCGAGGATGGCGCGGCCGAAGTCCTCGTCGGAGATGTCCTCGCCGCCCACGCGGATGCGCTCGTTGACGCGCACCAGGTGCGGGGACGTGTAGAGGCCCACGCGGTGGCCCGCGGCCTGGAGCGCGGTGGCGGCGAAGGCGCAGGTGCTGCCCTTGCCGTTGGTGCCGGCGACGTGCAGCACCGGATAGCGGCGCTCGGGGTGGCCCAGGGCCTCGAGCGCCTCGCTCACCCGCTCCAGCCCCAGCTTGATGCCGGAGGGGTTGAGCCGCGAGAGGAAGGCGAGTGCTTCCTCCGGTGTCCTGGGCGCGCTCATGAGGGATGCCGATGAGCGCGCGGGCTCAGCCCAGCAGGCCGAGGATCTGCCCCAGCCGGGCGCGCAGGTCCTTGCGGTTGACGATGTTGTCGATCATCCCGTGCTCCAGCAGGAACTCCGAGCGCTGGAAGCCCTCGGGCAGCTTCTGGCGGATGGTCTGCTCGATGACGCGCGGACCGGCGAAGCCGATGAGCGCCTTGGGCTCGGCGAGGATGACGTCCCCCAACCAGGAGAACGAGGCCGCCACGCCGCCCGTCGTCGGGTGCAGCAGCACGGAGATGTAGGGCTTGTTGCCAGTGCGGAAGCGGGCGATGGCCGCGGACGTCTTCGCCATCTGCATCAGCGAGAAGATGCCCTCCTGCATGCGCGCGCCGCCGGACGCCGAGAAGATGAGCGCGGAGCACTTCAGGTCATGCGCGCGCTCGAAGGTCCTCGCCACCTTCTCGCCCACCACCGAGCCCATGGAGCCGCCCATGAACTCGAAGACGAACGCGCCCACGGACACCGGGTGCCCGCCGATGCGGCCCACACCGGAGATGAACGCGTCGTTCTCCTCCAGGCTCTTGCGCGTGGTCTTCAGCCGGTCCTTGTACTTCTTCGAGTCACTGAACCCGAGCGGGTCCTGCGGCTCCAGCTCCTTGTCGAACTCCTCGAAGCTGTCCGGATCCAACAGCGTCGCCAGCCGCGCGCGCGCGTTCCAGGGGTGGTGGTGGTCGCAGTGCGGACACACCATCCAGTTCTTCTCCAGCTCCTGCCGGTAGATGATTTCGTCGCAGCTCTCGCACTTGGCCCACAGGCCCTCCATGCGAGACGGTCCGGGCTCGGGCTGCTGCTGGGTGTCGACGGCGATGCGCGGCTTCTTCGAAAACCAGGCCATGAGAACGGCGGGGGTTAATCCGCCCGTCCCCGCCCGTCAACCGTTCCGTGTGGCGCGATGCGTCGCCGCCCGGGGGACGGGCTAGAACTCGAACACGTCGTTGAGCTCCAGCACCTCCACCGGCATGCTCGCCAGCTCCTTCTTGAGCTGGGCCACGAAGGCCGGCTTGAGGTGGTAGAGCATCACCGAGGCCCCGTTGCGCTCGAACTTGCGCAGCTCCAGCCCCAGGGTGTGGGGCGTCAGGTGGCCGGAGATGTCGGCCAGCGACTGGAGGGCGTTGGGGAAGGAGGTCTCCAGGAGGAGGGCCTTGAGGTTCTTCGTCTCGTTCAGGGCCTTCCAGAGCTTGTCGGTGGGCCCGGTGTCCCCGCTCATGGCGAGCGTGCTCTTGCCGTTGGAGATGATGAAGCCGCAGGACTCCACGGGGTGGCTCACCGGGACGCTGCGCACGGTGTAGGGCCCCACCTGGAAGGTGCCGCCGGCGCGGAAGGTCTGGATGCGCAGGACGGGGTTGGCCTTGGTCGGGATGCGGGTGAAGTCCGGCCAGAGGGCGTTGTTGAACATGTTCTCGCGCAGGGCCTTGGCACACTCGCGAGAGGCGTGGATGGTGACGGGCTTGTCCCGGCGACCGATGACCAGGTCCGCCATCAGCGGCAGGTCCTTCACGTGGTCGAAGTGGCTGTGGCCCACGAGCACGTGGTCCACCCGGCACAGCTCGTCCAACGAGAGCGTCCCCGTCAGGGCGCCCGCATCGAGCGCCAGCACGTCATCGACGAGGAAGCACGTGCTCTTGCACGTGGGGAGCTCGCCACCGTGGCAGCCGAGGACGCGGAGCTTCACGCTAGAGGTCTCCGAACTTCCACTTCATCTCCAGGTATTGGAGGAAGTCGTGGAGTCTGGCCGTGTCATACACGGTGACTCGGTCACCACTGCGTGAGATGAGGCCCGCGCGGACCAGCCGGTCCAGCACGTTGCGCACCGCGGGCTCGCCCACGCCAATCTGCCGGGGCATCTCGCGGACGACGAAGTCGATGTCCGTCCCCGTCCCCTCATCCGAGGGGCGGCCGCGCGACTGGGCGGTCTGGATGAGCTGGTGCACCACCCGGCTGGCCGGATCATTGTGCAGCAGGTTCTCGATCTGGGCGTCCGCCTCCGACAGCCGCTCGGCCAGCTTCTTGATCATCCGGACGGCGATCTCCGCGTTGCCGCGGATCATCGCCTCGAACGTCTTGGGGTCGATGACCAGCAGCCGGGCGTCCTCGTTGACCACCGCGGACGCGTTGCGCGGCTTGTTGGAGATGATGGCCATCTCCCCGAAGAACTCACCGGGCCCCAGCACGGCCAGGACCTTCTCCACGTCGCGCACGCGCTTGGAGATGGAGACCTTGCCCGCCTGGATGACGAACATCTCCCGGCCCGCCTCTCCCTCACGGAAGAGTTCGGTGCCCTTTGGGAATTCCTTGCCGAAACGTTGAAAGAGGGTTTCCTCGGCGCCCATCCTGCGAGGAGTCAATCAGCCCCTCCCCCCCTGGTCAAATTACCTTTTGTACGGAGCGGTGGGACACACCGTGCGTCCGGGCTCGCCGCAAACCCGACACCGGGGTTTCGGAGCCCGAGACAACCGGCGCGGGGGTGGATAGAAGGCCGCCCGTGGGAACGACCTACAAAGACTCCGGAGTGGACATCGAGGCCGGCGACGCGTTTGTCGACCGAATCAAGCCCTACGCCGCGCGCACGATGCGTCCGGAGGTCGTCGCGGGAGTCGGCGGCTTCGGGGGGCTGTTCGCGCTGCCGCCCGGCAAGTACCGCGAGCCGGTGCTGGTGGCGGGCACGGACGGGGTGGGCACCAAGCTGAAGGTGGCCTTCACCGCGGGCCGGCACGGCACGGTGGGCATCGACCTGGTGGCGATGTCGGTGAACGACATCCTCACGTGCGGCGCGGAGCCGCTGTTCTTCCTGGACTACTTCGCCACGGGCCGCCTGGAGGTGGACGCGGCGGCGGAGGTGGTGAAGGGAATCGCCCAGGGCTGCGAGCAGGCCGGGTGCACGCTGCTCGGCGGCGAGACGGCGGAGATGCCGGGCTTCTACGCGCGGGGCGAGTACGACCTGGCGGGCTTCTGTGTCGGCGTGGTGGAGCGCTCGGCCATCATCGACGGCAAGAGCGTGAAGCCCGGAGACGCGCTCATCGGGTTGACGTCGTCGGGGCTGCACAGCAACGGCTACTCGCTGGCGCGCAAGGTGCTGCTGGAGAACGCGAAGCTCGCGCTGGACGCGACGCCCGAGGGGCTGGGCCGCTCGTTGGGTGACGCGCTGCTGGAGCCCACGCGCATCTACGTGAAGGACGCGCTGGCGCTGACGCAGGCGGTGAAGGTGAAGGGCATGGCGCACATCACCGGCAGCGGCATCCCGGGCAACCTGCCCCGGTGCCTGCCGGACGGGACGCGCGCGGTGCTGAGCGAGAAGTCCTGGGTGAAGCCGCCCATCTTCGACCTCATCGCGAAGCTGGGGAGCGTGGCGCGCGACGAGATGTTCAGCACGTTCAACATGGGCCTGGGCCTCATCGTGGTGGTGGCGCAGGAGGACGTGGCGCAGGCGCTCGAGGTGCTGCGCGCGCGGGGCGTGGAGGCGTCCGAGGTGGGCCGGGTGGAGGCGGGCTCGGGCGAGGCCACGGCGGTCATCGAGCCATGAGCACAGCGCGGGTCCGGCTGGGCGTGCTCGTCAGCGGCGGAGGGAGCAACCTGCAGGCGTTGCTCGACGCGTGCGCGCGCGAGGACTTCCCGGCCGAGGTGGCCTGCGTGGTGTCGAACGTGCCCACGGCCCATGCGCTGGAGCGGGCGCGGGCCGCGGGCGTCCCGGCGGTGGTGGTGGACCACAAGGCGCATGCGAGCAAGGCCGCGTTCGAGGCGGCGATTCTCGAGGCGCTGGGCGCGGCGGGCGTGCAGTGGGTGTGCCTGGCGGGGTTCATGCGGCTGCTCAGCGCGGACTTCCTGGGGCGGTTCGCCGGGAGGGTGCTGAACATCCACCCTTCCCTGCTGCCGTCGTTCCCCGGGCTGCATGCGCAGCGGCAGGCGCTGGAGCGGGGCGTGAAGGTGGCCGGGTGCACGGTGCACTTCGTGGACGCGGGCACGGACACGGGGCCCATCATCGGACAGGCTGCGGTGCCGGTGCTGCCGGAGGATGACGAGAAGAGCCTGAGCGCGCGCATCCTCGTCGAGGAGCATCGGCTGTATCCGTTGGCCGTGCGGCTCGCGGTGACGGGACAGGTGACGCTGGACGGCGGGAGGACCCGCGTGGCGGCGGCGCCGAGCACGGGCGAGCTGGCCCTGCGCAGTCCTGGGGCGACGACGTGAAGCGTGAGGACGCGCGGGCCGGTACGGGTCTCGCCTCCTCGGTGGAGGGTGACGCCGACGGTTGTCACGCACGTGCGCGCGCGATACCGCCGCAGGAAGCGCGCCGCGCGGCCCTTCGCGAGGCCCCCGTGGTGCTGGTGAGCGCGTGCCTCCTGGGCGAAGCGTGCCGCTACGACGGCCGCTCGCAGCGCTCGGAGCGAGTGCTCGCGGCCCTCGAGGGCAAGGCGGTCGTGCCCATCTGTCCCGAGGTCGCCTCGGGGCTCCCCATCCCTCGTCCTCCCGTCGACCTGCGAGGCGGCACGGGCGTCGACGTCTGGGCGGGACAGGCTCGCGCGGTGGAACGCGAGGCGCGAACGGACCGCACCGAGGACTTCCAGCGGGGAGCCCAGCTCGCGCTCGAGGCCGCGCGACGCTTCGACGTGACGGTCGCGCTGCTCAAGGAGAAGAGCCCCTCCTGCGGGAGCCAGCGCGTCTACGAGTCCGGAGTGCTGCGCTCGGGAGAAGGCATCACCACGGCCCTGCTTCGCGCCGAGGACATCACCGTCGTCAGCGACGAAGAGCTGTAGCCAGCAACCTCCGGAGGGCACCCACCGGCTTCACTGGCGAGGCTCGCGCCACCGAAGCCCGGCTGCGCGCCCTCACATCGCCTGACGAGGCGCGGCTGTCGGCTCCGTGCGCGCATCCCGACGCCGAGACTGGCCCAGCGGGTCCGCGCCACCGACGTCGGCAACGAGGCCCTCTCGTTCGCCGCCGCCAAGCATCACGGCCCCCATTCACGAGGAGCATGCCACGCGCCTCAATCCTGCGCCTTGAGCACCTCGAGCAGCCGGGTCAACAGCCCGTGCAGCTCCCGCGTCTCCTCCGCGCCCAGGCGCTTCGCCACGCGCCGGTCGATCTCCACCAGCTTCGTCGTCCCGTGCCGCATGGCCGCGATGCCCTTCTCCGTCAGGAGGACCCGCCTCGCGCGGGCGTCATCAGGGTCCGGTTCAATCCGCACTGCGCCGAACTCCGCGAGCTCCGCGATGACGGGCTGCACCGCCTGCTTCGTCACCCCCAGGCTGCGCGCGAGTTCGGTGATTCGCACGCCGTCCGGATTCTCCAGGTACGGGAGGATGCGCGCGTGCACCTCGCGCATCATGGGATAGCCGGCCTCGCTGTTGACCGCCTGCATCCCCAACTCGTTGAACAACTGCCCACATCGGATGAGCACGTAACCCAGGCTGCTGGCCTGAAGCTTCTTCACGTCCTCGAGCGCGTCCTTCCTCTTCATCCAGTCAAGTGTACTTGACTTTATTGGTCAGAACCATTGACTATCTGCCATGCAAGTTCCCGCATGGGTCGACCGAGAGGCGTTTCCCTTCAGCGTGCGTGAGGTGGCAGGACTGTCCGTGGTGGACGTGGGCCAGGGGCCGCCCATCGTCTTCGTGCACGGAACGCCCACCTGGTCCTTCGAGTGGCGCGCGCTCATCCGCGCCTTCTCCGCCACGCACCGCTGCATCGCGGTGGACCACCTGGGCTTCGGCCTGTCGCCCCGACCTCCGGACGCGGACTACTCGCCCGAGGCCCACGCGCGCCGCTTCGCCGCGCTCATCGAGGCGCTGAACCTGCCCCGCTTCACCCTGGTGGCACACGACTTCGGCGGCCCCATCTCGCTCGACTTCGCGCTCTCCCATCCGGAGCGCATCGAGCGCGTGGTGCTCATCAACACCATCGCCTGGCCCTTCATCGACGAGCCCTCGCTCGCCCGGGGCGCGCGAATGGCAGGGGGCGGGCTCTTCCGCTGGCTGTACCGGAACCTGAACCTGTCCTTCATCATCGCCAAGTCGGCCTGGGGCAAGGGCCCGCGTCCCGCGAAGGTGTGGAACCAGTACACCTCCGCGTTCCCGGACGCCGACTCACGCGAGCGCGTGCTCTGGGCCCTCGCCAAGAGCCTCAGCGCCTCCACGCCCTTCTTCCAGTCCCTCTGGGAGCGGCGTGAGCGGTTCGCGAAGACGCCCATCCACTTCATCTGGGGCCTGCGCGACGCCGCCTTCCCGCCCGTGGTCCTGGAGCGGTTCCGGAAGGCCTGGCCTCACGCCACCGTGGACACGCTCCCCGACGCGGGCCACTGGCCCCACGAGGAAGCCCCCGAGGCCTCAATCGACTTCCTGAAGCAGGCCCTGAAACGGGCTTGAGCGCTCAGCTTCGCGACAGCACCAGCTCATCCCCCTCCGAGGACGCGAAGCACGCCTCCACATCCGCCTCGGAGACGTCGCCCAGCGTTCCCGGGTGCCAGCGCGGCTTGTTGTCCTTGTCCACCAGCACCGCGCGGATGCCCTCGCGGAAGTCGGCCCGCGCCGTCATGGACTGGCTCAGCCGGTACTCCACCGACAGCATCTCGTCATAGTCGCGCGTGCGGCCCATGCGCAGCTGACGCAGCGTCACCTTCAGGCTCGTGGGGCACATGCGCACGAGCGTGGCCCATGTCTCCTGCGCCCACGCCGTCCCTTCCGCCTCCAGCGCCTGCTGGATGTCCTCCACCCGCTCCGCCGCGAAGCACCGGTCCATCGCCACGTGCTGCGTGGCCAGCACCGACGTCCCCGCGTCCGCGTGGAAGTCCTTCAGCACCCGCTCCACCACCGCGCTCGCCAGGCCCTCGCCCCACTCGGCGCCCACCAGCGCCTCCAGCACCGTCTCCAGCCGCGCCGACTCCACGAAGTGTGTCCCGTACCCGAGCCACATCGCGTCCGCCGCGCTGCACCGCGCGCCCGTCAGGCCCAGGTACGTCCCCGACTCGCCCGGGAAGCGCGGCAGGAACCAGCCGCCGCCCACGTCCGGGAACAGGCCAATCCCCGTCTCCGGCATCGCCAGCACCAGCTTCTCGGTGACGACGCGGTACGCCCCATGGATGGACAGGCCCAGCCCGCCACCCATGCAGATGCCGTCCACGAGCGAGATGTACGGCTTGCCGAAGTGGTGGATGAGGTGGTTCAGCGTGTACTCGGCGCGGAAGAACTCCCGCGACAAGCGCTCCGCGTCGGCCGGCCGGGGCTCCGCCTGGGAAGCCGCCACGGCGCGCACGTCTCCTCCCGCGCAGAAGGCCCGTCCGCCCGCGCCCCGGACGACCACGGCCTTCACCGCGGGGTCCGCACGCCAGGCCTCCAGCTGGGGCAGCAGCCGCCGGCACATCTCCAGATTCAACGCATTGAGCGCCTTGGGCCGGTCCAACGTCACCACCCCCACCGCGCCTCGCATCTCTGTCCGCACGCCGTCGCTCATGTGAGGCCCGAATATCAGTCCTCCCGAGCAGGCGCGCACGATTCGGCCGCTCACCGCTCCAAAGCCGCGCTATGGGTGGGAAACCATGACACCTTCCGACGCGCCCCTCCGAGCCGCCGTCTTCGACATGGACGGCACCCTCGTCGACAACATGGTGTTCCACAACCAGGCGTGGGTGGCGCTCGCGCGCAAGCTCGGCCTGTCGCTCACCGCCGAGGACTTCCAGACGCGCTTCGCGGGCCGGAAGAACGAAGAAATCCTCCCCGAGCTCCTCGGCCGCGCCCTGGACGCGGAGGAGCTCCAGCGCCTGGCCGACGAGAAGGAGGGCCACTACCGCACCCTCTACCGGCCCCACCTGCGGCTGCACCGCGGCGCGGAGGCGCTCCTGTCCCGACTGCGCGCGGCGGGCATCCCCATGGCCATCGCCACCGCCGCGCCGGAAGGCAACCGCGCGCTGGTCATCGACGGCCTGGGCCTGCGCCCCGTCTTCCAGCGCATCGTCGGCGCCGAGGAGGTCTCCCGGGGCAAGCCCTTCCCGGACATCTTCCTGGCCGCCGCGCGCGGGCTGGGCGTGGACCCTTCCGAGTGCCTCGCCTTCGAGGACGCCATCCTCGGCGTCATGTCCGCCCGGGACGCGGGCATGCCGGTGGTGGGCATCACCACCACGACGACGGCCGTCCAGCTGCGCCAGGCCGGCGCCCTCTGGACGCTCCCGGACTTCACCACCTTCCCGCCCGAGCTGGAGGCCCGCCTCTTCGGCGCGGGAGGCTGAGGGCTCCGAGCACCCACCCTCTTGCCTCGTCAAAAGGGAGCCAGCCGGGAGGACGTTGTGTAGTGTTGCGCGCCGCATGACGTCCGCAGCCAAACTCAAGCTTCCCTCGGGCCCGTCGCGGCACGTGTACGACGTCATCGTGCTGGGCAGCCAGCTCGGTGGCGCGCTCGCCGCGGCGCTGCTGGCCAAGCGCAGCCACCGCGTCCTCTGGGTCGAGCACGACGGCATGGGCCCGGGCTACGAGCACGGCGGCTACGTGCTCCCCTACGCGCCCTTCGTCGCGCCCCCGCTCAAGGCCATGCCCGCGGTGGAGGAGGCCCTCACCGAGCTGGGCCTCACCACCACCGTGCAGCGCGCGCTGCGCCCCCACACGCCCGAGCTCCAGCTGGTCCTGCCCAGGAACCGCATGGACCTGCACGCCGACGCCGCCCGCCGCAAGGCCGAGGTGACGCGCGAGCTGGGCGAAGAGGGCGAGGCGCTCCTGGGCGCCCTGGCCGGAACCACCGCCCAGCACGAGGCGAGCGATGCCTTCTTCAAGGCCCAGCCCGCCCTGCCCCCGGACGGGTTCTTCGAGGGCTGGGGGCTCAAGAAGCTCATCAAGGCCCACCCCGGCCTGGAGAGCGCGCCCCGGCTGACCTCGGACACCCCCGCGGCCGCGTTGCTCCGCGGGCTGCGCCCCTTCATCAACCACCTGGACAAGCCCGAGTCGTCCCTGGCGCTCACCCGGCCCCTGTCCCAGGTGCTGTCGGCCCCCTCCTCCTTCCAGGGCGGCCACGACGGCCTGCGAGAGCTGCTCACGCGGCGCCTGGCGGAGCTGGGCGGAGACGTGCTCGGCCGCGACAGCCCCTCGGGCTTCATCGTCGATGAGCTGTCCTTCGACGGCAGCAAGTTCGCGGGCGTGAAGCTGGTGCGCTCGGACACGCTCTACCGCGCCTCCTGCCTCGTCGCCGCCACCGACTCCGGCGCGCTGCGCAGGCTGGTGACGGACAAGAAGCACCACCGCGGCCTGCTCGAGCACCTGGACCAGTCCACCACGAAGTCCCTGCTCTTCACCGTCAACTGGGTGGTGCCCGAGTCCGCGCTCCCCCGGGGCATGGGGGAGCTGACGCTCGTGGACACGCAGGACGCGGAGCTGGGCCCCATGCTGCTGCAGCTCCACCCGGCGCGCACCACCGCCTCGGGCGGCAAGGAGGGCAAGGACGTGGAGGGCGTGCGCGTGGTCTGCGCCGGCGTCTTCGTCCCGGCGTCCGCGCGGGAGCTGGGCGACGAGCACCTGCAGGGGCTGGCCGTGCGCATCGACGCGCAGCTCGACGCGCTGATGCCCTTCACCGCGCCCCACCGCCTGCTTCGCTCGGTCCCCTACCTGGACGCCAGCGGCTCCCGAGGGACGCGGCTGATGCCCCATCCCCTCTACAGCTTCGAGTCTGAAGCCTTCCTGGGCGTCACCGGTTTGCCCCAGCGCACCCCGGTGAAGAACCTGCTGCTCGCGGGCCGCGAGGTGCTCCCGGGCCTGGGCCTGGAGGGCGAGCTGCTCGCGGGCGTCCGGGCCGCCAGGCTCGTTCAGGACATGTTGAAGAAGAAGGATCCGCTCAAGGGCTGATCCAAAACGGCTGAAAGGCTGGATTTCCAAGCGGCTTTCTGGCAGGTTCCGCCGCTCTTTAATCGGCAGGCGTCCAACGCCCCAGTTTTCAAGGAGTTAGAGGTCATGGCGTGGAAGTGTGACATCTGTGGCAAGCGTCCGCTCGTCGGCAACAACGTCAGCCACGCGAACAACAAGACCAAGAAGCGGACCCTCCCGAACCTCCAGAAGATTCGGGCCAGCGTCGAGGGTCGCACGGAGCGCGTTCTGGCCTGCACCCGCTGCATCAAAGCGGGCAAGGTGACCAAGGCAGCTTGAAGTCGGGCGCTCGGGGGTGGGTTCCTCTCGCGCTTCATTCACGAAACTCCCTCCCACCGAGCGGCTTCACCCCCGCGCGGACGGCCTGGATCTGCTTTCTCTCGGGTCGGTCGTCCGCCGGTTACATGACGAGGACGTTGTCGCCGTCCGTGCGGTTCGCCCCGCGCTGCCTGCTGTCGCCCGAGCCGCGACCGCCGTCGTGGCCGCGTTGCGGGCGGGCGGACGGCTCCTCTACATCGGCGCTGGCACGAGTGGACGTCTCGGCGTCCTCGACGCCAGCGAGTGTCCTCCGACCTTCGGCAGCGCCCCCACCCAGGTCCAGGCCCGCATCGCGGGTGGACGCCGGGCGATGACGCATGCCGTGGAGGGCGCCGAGGACGACGTCGAGGCGGGCGTCCGGGACGTGGCGGACTTCGCCGCGAGCCCCCGGGATGTCGTCTGCGGCATCTCCGCGAGTGCTTCCACTCCCTATGTCCGCGGCGCGCTGCGCGAGGCGAAGCGGCGAGGCGCCCACACGGTGCTGGTGTGCTGCAACCCGCCTGGCACTCGCGCGGACGTGGACACGCTGGTGCTGGCGCGCACGGGGCCGGAGCTGGTGGCGGGCTCCACGCGGCTGAAGGCCGGCACTGCGACGAAGCTCCTCCTGAATGCCATCACCACCGCGGCCTTCGTGGCGCTGGGCCGGGTGTACCGGGGACGGATGGTGGGCATGCGCCCCGTCAACGCGAAGCTGCGGGCCCGCGCCGCGCGCATGGTGGCCGAGCTGACCGGGCTTCCCGGCGAGGACGCGGAGGCGCTGCTCGCGAAGGCCCGGGGCGAGGTGCGGGTCGCGGTGGCCATGGCCTTCACGGGCCTGGGCGCCCGGGAGGCCCGGAAGCGTCTGGAGGAGAACGGCTTGCGCGCGCTCGACCGCTCCGGACGTAAGGGCGAGCACGCATCGGCCGCCCGCCTGCCCGCTCCCCGAAAGCGGCGTGTGGGGACCGGGCCTTAGACTTGGAGGCATGCGCCTTCCGCCTCCCCTCTCCGATTCCGAGCGCCCGCGCCTGTGCATCGGGCTTTTGTCCGGCACCAGCGCGGACGCGGTGGAGGCCGCGCTGTGCGAGGTGACTGGAACGGGCGGCGGCGCTCGGCTGCGGCTGTTGTCCCACGTCTCGGCGCCCTTCCCTCCGGACGTGGTGGCGCGGATGCTGGGGCCCCAGGACGCGCACTCGCTCAGCCGGCTCGACTTCGAGCTGGGGGAGTACTTCGCCCGCGCCGCGCTCCAGGTGATGGAGCAGGCGGGCGTGGCGCGCTCGGACGTGGCCGCCATCGGCTCCCACGGCCAGACGATGGCCCACCATCCCCCGGGCACCACCGAGGTGCCCTCCACCCTGCAGATCGGCGAGCCGTCCGTCATCGCCGAGCTGACGGGCCTGCCCGTCGTCAGCGACTTCCGCACCCGGGACGTGGCCGCCGGGGGCCATGGCGCGCCGCTGGTGCCCTACTTCGACTGGGTGGCCTTCCGCGGTCTCCAGGCCCCTCGCGCGCTCCAGAACCTGGGCGGCATCGCCAACGTGTCCGTCGTCGGGCCGCGCCTGGACGACACCTTCGCGTTCGACACCGGCCCCGGGAACATGGTGCTGGACGGCCTGGCCCGGCGCGCGACGCACAACCGGCTGGCGTGTGACCTGGACGGGACGCTCTCCGGCCAGGGCCGGGTGATTCCGGAGCTGCTCGAGGAGCTGCTCACCGACGACTTCCTCGCCCGACCGCCTCCGAAGAGCACGGGACGTGAGCGCTACGGAGACGCACTGGTGGAGCGGCTCTGGACGATTCACCCGGACCGGGCGAATGACCTGCTGGCCACCGCGTTGGAGCTCACCGTGGAGAGCACCGCGCGCGCCTACGAAACCTGGGTTTTTCCCCGAGCGCCGGACCTGGAGGCGATGTACGTCTCCGGGGGCGGTACACGGAATCCCCGGTTGATGGCGCGGCTCGAAGCGCGACTGGCTCCCCTCCCCGTGCGCCGGCTTGATAGCCTTGGATTTCCAGAAGGCGCGAAGGAAGCGGCCTTGTTCGCCCTGCTGGCCGCCGAGTACCTCGTGGGAACCCCCGCGAATGTCCCGTCCGCAACTGGCGCGAAGCGTCGAGTCGTTCTAGGAAAGCTGACACCGTGAGCAGCGTGAACCTGATGGCCCGCGAGGTGGCCGCCAAAATCGTCTTCTATGGACCTGGCTTGTCCGGGAAGACGACCTCGCTGCGGAAGATCTACGAAACCGTCCGGCCCGCGCACCGGGGCGAGATGATGTCCATCGCCACCGAGGGGGACCGGACCCTCTTCTTCGACTTCCTCCCCGTGAAGGTGGAGCGCGTCGGGGACTGCTCGGTGCGGCTGGCGCTGTACACCGTGCCCGGCCAGGTCTTCTACAACGCGACCCGGAAGCTGGTGCTCCAGGGTGCCGACGGCGTCGTCTTCGTGGCGGACTCGCAGCCGGAGGCCATGGACGCCAACCGCGAGTCGCTGGCGAACTTGGAGGAGAACCTCTTCGAGCACGGCATCCGGTTGGACCGCTTCCCGCTGGTGATGCAGTGGAACAAGCGCGACCTGGACCACGTGCTGCCCGTGGAGCAGCTGCGCCAGGAGCTCAACCCGCGCGGCGTGCCCGACTTCGAGACCGCGGCCACCAACGGCCGGGGCGTGCTCGACACGCTCAAGGCGATCACCCGGCTGGTCATCAAGGACCTGCGCGCCAAGCGCATCGTCCCGCCGCCCCGCCCCGTGGCGCCCGCCGGCGGCGCTCAGCCCGCGGGCCTGGAGGCCCAGCTCGCCCAGCACCTGCAGCACCGCCAGCCCCCGTCCGCGCCCCCCGTGGCGATGTCCGGCGGCCACGCTCCCGCGATGGCGGTGATCCCCAACACGCCCGTGCCGCATCGGCCGTCGGGCTCGTTCCCCGCCATCGCCCCTCCGCCCCGCGTGGAGCCGGTGACGCCGCCGCCCGTGGCGCCCGCCGTCATGGCTCCGGCCATGGTGGCCCAGCCCGCGGGCCCCAAGCTGCTGGGCGCCGCGAGCGCGCTGGCGCCGGGGGACTTGTTCGACCACGCGCGCGCCGCCGAGGCCGCGTTCATGGCGGGCAACTACTCCACCTGCGTCACCGCGTGCACGGACGCCATCCGGCGCGCGCTCGCGTACGCGGGCGAGGGCACGCTGGCGCAGCAGGCGTTCCTGTTGCGCATGGATGGCGCGGACCTGCTGCGCGTGCAGGGCCTCTCCACCCAGTCGCACCTGCGCGTGGACGACGCGGCCTTCGCGCTCTACGTGCTGATGCAGTCCTTCGCGCGGCTCAACGCGGTGGGCCTGCCCGCGTCGGAGTAGGCCGCGCCCCGCCGCCCCTCTTCAGCGAGGGGCGGTGAGCTGGAGCAGCCCCATCCGGAGCAGCTTCGCCAGCGTCTTGAGCGTCTCCAGCTCCCGCGAGGGGCTGGCCAGGACGATGGTGGACACATCCCACGTCCCGCTCACCAGGCCCGCGATCTGCCGCTCCTCGGGCTTGAGCAACGCCATGCCCTGAGGGTCGTGCACGACGACGGGAATCAGGAGCGGCGGCATGTCCGAGTAGAGCGCGGCCACGTGCTCGCGCTGCACCAGCCGGGCGAACTCGCGCACACGCCGGTCCGCGGGGTCGCTCGCGAGCAGGGACGCGCAGACGATGCCCGCCGCGTCGTACTGGCCCTCGCGCATCAGCACCGCGCCCTTCTCCAGCATCTCCGCCACCGGGTCCGCCTCCACCTGCGGCGCGCCCTCCACCTCCACCAGCTTCGAGCGGAGCAGCTCGTACACCCGCCGCGTCACCGACGAGCGCGACACGCCCATCGACAGCCGCAGCCGCCCCAGGTTCTGCGGCGTGGCGCACAGCCCCAGGATGATTCTGTGCATCAGCGGCTGGCTGGGGCTCGGCGGCGCCAGCGCGCGCACGCTGAGCGCGTCGATGGGCAGCGCCTTGTCCACGTCCGGCTGCTCATCCACCCAGCGCAAGGACTCGAAGAGCAGCTCGCGGATGCCCATGTCCGACGGCACCCAGTCCTCGCCTGAGCGGTCCGCGTCCTCCGTCCAGTGGAACGTGCCGCGCCCTGCAATCGTCAAGTCCGTCATCGCCGCGAACAGCTCCTCGCGGCCGAGGTCGCGAATCCACCGGGCCTGGATGCCGTGCACATCGAAGGCGGCGTCCACGTCGGGCGTGCGCGACAGCTCATCGAAGGCGGCGAGCACCTTGGTGCCCGAGGCCAGCTTCGCCAGCGCGAGCAGCCGGGCCACGCGGCCGCGCAGCCCCTCGGAGGCGGTGGCCCCCACCTGGCCGGAGAGCAGGAAGAGCTTCCGCTCGCCGGCCTCCCAGGAGAGCTGGAGCGTGCCCGTCTTGCGGGAGCTGTCCAACCATTGAAGGAACTCGGGAAGCGGGTAGCTGAAGAGGTCGCCGTGGAGGGCCATGCGGTATGCGTTCGAGGATACAGTCACGAGCCGTGCGCGTCGCGCTCCTCTTCATCGATGGCGTGGGCATCGGCCGGAAGGACCCGGCCATCAACCCGCTCGCCCACCGCGAGCACCTGCTTTCCCGCTTCCAGGACGCCCCCAGCCCCCCGCTGCCCGACGGCGGCCTGTGTATCCCGGTGGACACGACCTTCGGTGTGTCGGGTCGGCCCCAGTCCGCTTCCAACCAGACGGCCATCCTCACCGGAGAGCCCGCGCCCGCGCTGCTCGGCCAGCATGTGCTGGGCTATCCCAACGCCGCCCTGCGCGCGCTGCTCGCCGAGCGCTCCATCGTCAAGCGCCTGCGCGTCGCTGGCCGCGAGGCCACGTTCGCCACCGCCTACCCCGCCGCGTACCTGGACGCGCTCGGGGTCCCCCGGCGCCCCACCACCTCGCCCCCGGAGTTCACCCCGCCCCCCGAGGCCCGCCGCCGCATGAAGCCCTCCGCCGCCAAGCTGGCCTTCGCCGCGGGCGACGTGCCGCTGCGCACGCTGGAGGACGCACGCGCGGCGGACGGCCTCACGCCCGACATCACCGGCGCCCACGCGCGCGCCTTCGGACTGCCCGCGCCCGAGCGCACGCCCGAGCAGGCCGCGGACATCTTCTGGCGCGTGGCGATGGGCGCGGACTTCACCTACTTCGAGCACTACCTCGCGGACGAGGCCGGACACGCCCAGGACTTCACCGCCGCCCACACCGCGCTGGACACCTTCGACGCCTTCCTGCGCGCCGTGCTCGCCACGCGCCCCGCCGACGCGCGCCTCATGGTGTGCAGCGACCACGGCAACGTGGAGGACCTGTCCACGCGCGGACACACGCTCCACCCCGTCCCCGTGCTCTACTTCGGGCCTCCATCGCCGGAGGTGGAGGCGCTCTCCACCGTCGCCGACGTGGGACGCACGGTGATGCGCTGGCTGGCAGTGGAGTGACGCTCGTGACGAGGGGATGGATGCGCGGACAGGGACGAGCGGGCCTCTTCGTCGTGGGGGCGGCCCTCATGGCCATGCTCGCCGGATGTCAGGCCCCGCGCCGCAGCACGGTGGACATCTCCCCCGCCGCCGCGCCGGGCGCCCTCGCGAAGACCACGGCCCTGCCCACCTCCAGCGGCGCGCGAATCACCCTCGAGTTCCAGCCGCGCGACACCGCCGCCGCGGACCAGGTGCGGCTGGCCGTCGAGCGCGCCCTGCCCCGGATGGCGCGCTGGGGCACGTTCGATGACTCGGTCTCCATCATCATCCACCCCAACCACGCCGCCCTGGAGCGCGCCGCCAACCGCCCCAACCACGACTTCCTCAGGGCGTGGGCCCGCTACGAGCAGATTGAACTGCAGAGCCCGCGCACGTGGACGCTCCTGGGCGCCAGCCAATCCCAGGTGGACGAGCTGCTCTTGCACGAGCTCACCCACAGCCTGATGTACCAGGTGGCCTCGGACCGGCTGGGCTGGACGCGCAAGCGCATCCCCCTGTGGTTCCGCGAGGGCATGGCCTCGTACACCGCCGAGCAGGGCTACCGCACCGCGTCCCTGGAGGACCTGGCCCGCTACTACGGCCTCCATCCCCAGGCGGACCCGCTGGCCCAGGCGGACTCGCTCTACCGACGCGAGAGCGACATCGTCTACAGCGCCGCCCACCACGCCTTCACCTTCCTGGTGCGCCGCTACGGCGAGCCCGTGGCCCGGGGCGTCCTGCGCGTCATGAGCCAGGGCCCCGACTTCCCGGAGGCCTTCGCCCAGGCCGTGGGCCTGTCCCAGGAGGCCTTCCTCCGGGACTTCCGCCGCTACGTCCAATGGCGCGGCTTCAAGGGCGGCCGCCTGCTCCGCCCCTACTCCTTCCCCACCCCGGACCACCTCACGCTCCCGCCCCCTCCCTCCCTCTGAGCCCTCCCCCTTCGCCCGGTTGAAATATTCAAAACTGCACACTGGATGCAGAGAACAAACCAGTGGCATTATTCCGGCGCGACTGAAATCCACGTGACGGGTTGGGGAAGCCCGTGCGGGGAGTGTGGAGGGGGTATCGATGACGGAGCCGCCGCGGAACAGCCCGGAGCTGTCCGCCGATGCAGCGGACTCGAGGACCTTGCTGGAGCGACTCCAGCGGTCCGCCGACGTCCTGGAGAACCTCAGCGAGACGCGGGCCCCGGAGCAGTCCGAGGGCACGTCGGCGGCGTTGCGGCAGGAGGCCGCGGCGCTGCGGCGCATGCGTGGGGAGCTGGGGCTCTTGCTCAAGAGCTGGTCGCTGCTCACGGACACGTCCCAGAAGCTGCTCAACCTGCCTCCGGACGAGCTGGAGTCGGGGGTGCGCGCGGCGCTGGAGGTGCTGGGGCGGAACATCGACGCGCAGCGTGGCTACGTCACCCTGCTGTCGGATGACGGCGAGCACCTGTCGGAGGCGTATGAGTGGTTCTCGCCCGGCATGAAGGCCCATGGGCTCGCGCAGCACCGCGGGCGCTCGCTGGTGGGCTTCCCCTGGTCGCTGGATGAGCTGCGCGCGGGGCGCATGGTGACGGTGACGGACGCGGGCCGGCTTCCGCCCGAGTCCGTCGAGGAGAAGCGCGTCTGTGCGCTGCTGGGCGTGCGCTCGTACATCACCGCGCCGCTGCTGCTCGCGGGGCGGCTGCTCGGGTGGATGGGCTTCGACTCGGTGGACGCCGCGCGCGAGTGGACGCCCGAGGAGCGGCACCTGATGCGACTGACGGCCCACGTGGTGGTCAGCGCGGTGGACCGCAAGCGCCGGGACGCGCAGCTGTTGCAGGAGAAGGAGCGCGAGCAGCGCGCGCAGTCGCTGGGCATCCTCGCGGCGGGGCTGGCGCACGAGATCAACAACCCGCTGGCGTACGCGACGGGCAACCTGGAGTACCTGCGCGAGCGGCTGCCCGAGGTCAGCGAGCCGACGGACGCGGAGTGCCTTCAAGTCCTGGACGAGGCGCTCGAGGGCACGCTGCGCATCCAGCGCATCGTCGCGGACCTCAAGGCGCTGTCCTCCACGCAGGTGGAGGCCACGGAGCCGGTGGACCTCAAGGCCGTCACCGAGAGCACGCTGCGGATGGCGGCCAACCAGCTCCGCCACAAGGCGCAGGTGGTGAGGGACTACGGCGAGGACGAGCCTCGGGTCCGGGGCACGTCGACGAAGCTGGGCCAGGTGCTGCTCAACCTGGTGCTCAACGCGGCGCACGCCATCCCCGAGGGCCACGTCTCCGAGCATCGCATCACCGTGAGCCTGCGCACCGACGCCACCGAGGTGCGGCTCGCCGTCTCCGACACGGGCTGCGGAATCGCTCCAGACGTCCTGCCGCGCATCTTCGACCCGCTCTTCACCACGCGCCGCGCGGGTGAGGGCATGGGCATGGGGCTGGCCATCTGCCGCGACATCGTCACGGCGCTGGGAGGACGCATCGACGTGCGCAGCGAGCCCGGGCGAGGCACCACGGTGGAGGTCACCCTGCCGCGCGCCGAGGCCCCCGTGCCGCTCGCCCCGAGCCTCCAGTCCCTCGCCCGCTCCGAGGGCCGACGGGTGCTGGTGGTGGACGATGAGCCGCGCGTGCTGGACCTGATGCGGCGCTTGTTGCGCGGCCACGAGCTGGTCACCGTGCCGGATGGACGCGCGGCACTGGCGCGACTGCGCGGGGACAGCGCCTTCGACGTCATCCTGTGTGACTTGATGATGCCGGAGCTGACGGGCGTGGACGTGTACCAGGCGGTCCGCGACGCCTGGCCGGGCCTGCACGAGCGCATCGTCTTCATCAGCGGCGGCGCCTTCACGCCGGAGACCAAGCGCTTCCTCCAGGAAGTGAAGAACCCGGTGCTCGCCAAGCCCTTCGATGCCCGGCACCTGCGCGACGCGGTGATGGCCGTGGCCCTCCCCCCTCGGGACTGAGGGCCTGGGCGTCAGGGCGGCGACGACTCCACGAGCAGCTCCACCCGGCGGCTGCGCGCCATGCACCCCAGGGTGCCGTCATTGCACGGAGGCAGGTCCGCGCCCTGGGTCTCCAGGACGAGCCGCGCGCCCTCGATGCCGAGCGCCTGGAGCTTCGCGGCCACGGACTGCGCGCGGCCCAGGCCCAGCGAGGCGTTGACGGACTCGGGGCCGAGGATGTCCGCGTGTCCGCGCAGCCGGACGCGCAGCCGCGGCCCCCGGTGGAGACACTCCGCCGCGCGCAGCAGCGAGGCCTCGCCCTCCGCCGAGAGCCGGGTGTCGAAGAAGGCGAAGAAGACGGGCTCGAGCTCGCAAGACACGGCAGGCGCGACGACCTCCGCGATGGACGCGGTGGCGGGACGCTCGGGCGAGAGCCGACGCGCCTCCGCGAGGACCTCGTCGACGACACGCGCGGCCACTTCGTCGGGGAGCGGCGTGTTCACCACGGGGCCGTACTCGATTCCGACGATGGCCTCCTGCGGCTGTCCCAGGAGCATGAAGGCCGGGCGCTGCTGCCAGTGCAGGGTGACCCCGTCGCGCTCGTAGGCCGTCGAGGTGACTCGCACCGTGTCACCAGGACGCGCGTCGATGGTGACGCGACCACGCATCACGAAGCGGTACGCATCCACGTACGAGAAGACCGACGAGCGCCCCTCGTACACCACCGACACGTCGAGCCAGCGCAGCCCCAGGGGCAGCACGTGTCGAGGACCCGCGCCCCCCGTGGACGCCAAGGTCCGCCCATTCAGCGTGTAGTCCACGGAGACGAGCGCCCAGAATCCGTCCTGGCTGAGCCTGTCATCGTGCGCCAGCTCCAGCCACGCGTCCCCGGTCGCCACGGGCTCGGCACCCGCGTCGCCCGCCACGAGACTCGCGAGCAGGAGGAGACACGCCGCGAGCGCCCCCCTCCCCCATGGCCGAGGCGTGAAGGCACGCACGCTACCGCCAGAAGCGCATTTCGTGGCCCCCCGCATCGGCGTGACTCAGGGCTTCGCGGCGGGCGGCGGAGCCTGCTGCGCCGCGGGGCTCGGGAGGAGGGGCGGACGGTCCTTGCCCTCCACCGCGCGCTGCAGCTCGATCTCCTGCAGCAGCGCCGCCGGCGCCACCGTGGACACCGGCACGTTCCCGCTCTCCGCGCCGCAGAAGCCGTTGAAGATGCCGCGCTTCTGCCCCGTGGCGATGATGCGGTTCACCGCGGACAGCGGCGTGCCGACGATCTCCACGCCACGCACCAGCGTCTCCTTCCCCGTCTTCACGTCCACCCGGTACACCATGCGCGGCACGCCCTTGAAGGCCTGGTAGCCATAGCTGGACGTGTTCGTGTTGCCACCGGTGATGTCGCGGATGATGAGGCCATACGGCTTGCCCTGCTTCTTCGCCTCGTCGATGAGCATCTGCTTCAGCTTCTCGTCGCTCACCTGCCGCGTGCTCTCCACCATGAGGTTCGCCATGCGCGCCACCGGCTTGAGCGTGCCCTGGCTGCGACCGTGCCCGTTCGACTGGAGGAAGCCCTCCACCGGCCGGCGTCCCAGCAGGTAGTTGCGCAGCACGCCCTTCTCCACCAGCGTCACCCGCTGCCCCTTCACGCCCTCCTCGTCATAGAGGTAGTAGCCGTTGAGCGGCTCCCCCGCGAGCGAGCGCTGCGAAGGGTCATCATGGATGGACAGGAATGAGGGCAGCACCAGCTTGCCCACCTGCCCCTTGAAGGTCTTCCCCTCGTTGTCGCCGTCCTGCCGGTCTCCCTCCAGCCGGTGGCCCACCGTCTCGTGGAAGAGCACGCCGGAGGCCTCGGGCGCGAGGATGGCGGGGCCCGTGTACGGGTCGATGGCCGGCGCCTGCCGCAGCGCCATCAGCTCCTCGATGACCTTCGCCGCGGACTGACGGATGCGCTCGTCGTCCGGCAGCCCCGCCTCCGTGGGCGCGTAGAAGTCCCGCGAGTCATCCAGCAGCTGTCCGTCCGGCGCCCGCGTCACCGCGGAGACGTGGAGCCCGTACAACGTCTCCTCCGTCACCAGCCGCGTGCCCTCCGTGGACACGAACAGCCGCGTCACCTTGTCGGCGGTGATGCGCACCTCCGAGTCGAACAGCTCCGGATGCGCGTTGAACTGCGCGGACACCTCGCGCGCCACCTTCACCCAGCGCGCCCGGTCGAACGGACGGGCCACCGGCGGCTGGACGAAGGTGCTCGGCTTCTCCTTCGTGAAGGAGGCGGGCCGCTTCGGGTCCTCCACCGAGTACACGTCCTCGCCCTTCTTCTTCAGGAACTGGAAGAGCGCGGACTTGTACTTCTCGTCCGTGAGCAGCCACAGCGACGTGCGCAGCGCCAGGGGCGAGTCATCCAGCGGCCCCTCCTTGCGCGCCGTGTAGCTGGTGCCCTTGGTGGAGAAGGAGAACTCCAGCCCTTCCGCGACGGAGCTGTCGAAGGCGTAGTCGCCCACGCGGGCGTCGACGTACAGCCGCCGCTCCCGGTAGCCGTCGTCCATGAAGATGGCGCCAAAGCGCGCGGCCACGACCTCCTGCTCGTAGTCCTTGAGCTGGTAGCTCATGAAGTACGGTGGCTCGTGGCTCTGCAGCTTGAGCTGTTGTTGGTTGCGCGAAAGCTCGCTCGACATGGCGTCGAGGAGCACCTGGCGCGAGTCGGTCTGCGCGGGTGCCGCCGCCAGCAACATGGCCGAGGCCACCAGCAGGGGGAGAACGGGTCGGGTGAGGGCTGTCACGCCCCCCACTGTACCCAAACCACCCCGCAAGACGAGCAGGTCCGCTGACTCCAGGTGCCCCTCCCGACACCTGGAGTCGCGAACCCCTGCCCGGAGGGTCGACTTCCGGGCCCAGGCTCGTCTGCCTTACGCCTTCGTCACCTTCTCGCGGCCCTGGGGCACGCCCTTGGTGGCGTTGCGCGTGTCAATCACACACGTCGCGTTGGCCACCACGGCGGCGTAGTCGATGTTGGTGTGGTCCGTGAGGATGAGGACCGCGTCGTACTCGCCGAGCTTCTCCGGCTCGAGCGGGACGGACTTCATCTCCATGTTGAAGCCGTGGCCCTTGTGCAGCTCCGGCACGTACGGGTCGTGGTAGCTGAGCTCCGCGCCCTTCTCCGCCAGCAGCGTCATGATGCGCAGGGACGGGCTCTCGCGCATGTCGTCGATGTCCTTCTTGTACGCCGCGCCCAGGCACAGCACCTTCGCGCCGTTGAGCGTCTTCTTCGCCTTGTTGAGCGCCTCCATGGTGCGCTGCACCACGTAGTACGGCATCTGCCAGTTCACCTCGCCGGCCAGCTCGATGAACTTGGTGTGGAACTCGTACTCGCGCGCCTTCCACGTCAGGTAGAACGGGTCGATGGGGATGCAGTGACCGCCCAGACCCGGGCCCGGGTAGAACGGCTGGAAGCCGAAGGGCTTGGTGCTGGCGGCCTGGATGACCTCCCACACGTCCACGTTCATGCGGTCGCAGAGCATCTTCATCTCGTTGACCATGGCGATGTTGACGCAGCGGTAGATGTTCTCCAGCAGCTTGGCGAGCTCCGCCACGCGCGTGGAGGACACCGGCACCACTTCCTTCAGCGCGCTGCCGTACAGCGCCGCGGCGACCTCGGAGCACTCGGGCGAGTAGCCGCCGACGATCTTCGGAATCGTCTTGGTGTTGAAGCTCTTGTTGCCCGGGTCCTCGCGCTCGGGGCTGAAGGCCAGGTGGAAGTCCACGCCCGCCTTGAGGCCGTTCTTCTCCAGGATCGGCTTGAGCACCTCCTCGGTGGTGCCCGGGTACGTGGTGGACTCCAGGATGAAGAGCTGACCGCGGCGCACGTGCGGCGCGAGCGACTCACCCGTCTGGATGATGTAGCTCATGTCCGGCTCACGCGAGGCCGTCAGCGGCGTGGGCACGCAGATGATGACGCAGTCCAGCTCCTTGGACCGGGAGAAGTCCCCGGTGGCCTTCAGCTTGCCCGCCTTCGTCAGCTCCGCCAGCGGCGCGCTGGGGATGTGCTTGATGTAGCTCTCGCCCTTCTCGATCTTGTCGAGCTTGCGCTTGTCGACATCGAGCCCCACGACCGGGAAGCCGGCCTCGGCGAACGCCATGCCCAGGGGAAGACCCACGTACCCCAGCCCCACCACACCGACCTTCGCCTCCCGCCGACGAATCCGCTCCAGCAGCGGGCTGCCCACCATCACCCTCATCGTCCTCACCTCTCCTGATGCGACGTGCCGCTGAGCGGTCACGCCCCGACCCGAACACTCACCTGAAGACCACGACCCACTTCAAACTCGACGGAGGCTTCACCTGCCCCCGGAACTCCACCGTCACCGCGGGCACCACCCGCCCGTAGCCGGGCGAATAGCGCGAGGGCACCACCTGCGACTCCAGGCCCTCTTCCAGCAGAATCCATGCGAGCGGCGCCCCCTCCGGGCCCAGCTCCACCGCGACGGGCGAGAACACCAGCGGCTCCTCCGCCGCGCGCTGCGCCCGCGCGAGCACCTGCGCGTCCGGCGTCACCCGCCGGGCCTGCTCATCGGGAAGATGAAAGCGTCCAACGACTTCGTGAAGCCCCGTACCGATGAAGGAGTCCCGCCCCGCCAGCGAGCGCTCGCGCCGGTCCAACCGGAACGTGCGCTCGATGCCGACCGGGGCCGGCAGCAGGCGGTAACCATCATGGCGGGCCCGCAATCTGTCCACGGTGGCGCCAGGAAGGAAGGCCACCACGCGCGCTTTGGCTTCCTCGGGCAGCGCGAACAGCCGGGCCTTGTCGAGCGTGGCCTGCTCCGCGCCATCCACCTGCACGGTGTTGTGCGCGGCGGTGCCGCGGAACGCGTTGCGCATCGCCGGGTCGCGCGTGTACGAGCCCGTGCCCGGGTCGACGATGACGGGACGGCCGCCCAGGTGCAGCTCGAAGGAGAGCTTGTCGTTGTGGCTGTGGCCGCCCACCCCGCGCTGGCCCTGCTTTCCCGCGCTCACGGTGACGACGGCGCCCGCGCCGCGCAGCACGTGGAAGCCGCCCTCCGGGAAGCTGATGGACCGCGGCGCCGCGCCCGGTGACAGGCGCTGGTAGCGCTCCAGGCCCACGTGCCCGAGCAGCCACGCGGCCTCGTCCGGGAGCTCGCCGCCCGCCAGGGCCGCGTCTCCGAAGAGCGCCGCGCCCAGGCCCACCAGGTAGCCCTGCTCCATGTCGCCGCGGTCTCGCAGCGGGAAGACGCGGCCGGAGTCGTTGTCGCCAATCTGCGGCGCCAGGCCCGTCTCGGAGGACCACGCGCGCACCGCGTGGAACATGCGCTTGAGCCGCGTCTCGTAGGCCGTGCCCAGCGCCACGCCCGCGCCCCGCGCCACCAGCAGCGCCAGGGTGAACAGCTCCACCGAGAGACGGTGGTAGGGAATGGAGCCCTCGAAGGAGGTGCCCTCGACGTGGACCTGCGCGGACATCTGCTCGCACAGGCCGGCCACCGCCAGCGCCACCTGGCGCGAGGCACCGGGCAGCTCCGGGAACAGCAGGCCGACGACGAGCAGGCCCACGTGGTTGGAGACCAGGTGGTTGTTGGGCACCGCGCCCCGGTCCTCGAGGTGGGCCTCCACCCAGGACATGTGGTCCGCGAGCGAGCCGAGCAGCGGCACCAGGAACTCCGCGCGGCGCACCTCGGGCGCGTCGGCGAACATGGCCAGGGCCTGCGCCAGGTTGGCTCCGCGCAGCGCCACCTCCATGGCACAGGACCACTGCACGCCCTGCCCCACGGGATTGGCCTGGAGGAAGTCGAGCACCTGCATCACGAAGGCGGAGGCCAGCCGCGAGCGCTCACGGCGAGAGGTCTCCACCCAGTAGCCCTGCGCCAGCGCGATGACGCTGTCGAGCCGCCCCATCACCCAGGGGTACTTCGGGTCATTCCCCTTCGACAGGAGCGGCATCCGCTCCACCGGCGCCAGCGGATAGCGGTGGCCGCTGAGCACGTCGAGCGACCAGTCCACCGGCTTGCCCTCGCCGAAGACGACGCGCGTGCCGAAGACGTCCCACTCCTGACGGAGCGCGGCCTGGGCCCGGGCGATGGCGCGCTCACGCGCGCCTGGAAGCGTGGAGAGCGCGGCGAGCACGGACTCGCGCTGGGACACCTCGCACCACGCGCGCGAGGTGCGGCTGTTGAGCGCCTTCTGGGCCAGCTCCTCCGCGCGAGTCACGCCGAACGCGCTCAACAGCCGCACCTCATCGGTGCGCTCACGCCGTCGGTATCGTGCCTGCCGTGCCACGCCCTGCACACGCCGCACGGCGCTGAGGGCCAAGGCCCCCGGAGCCAGTCTGGCGATTGCCGCGTAGTAGTCGAGAGTCCCCATCAGTCCCTTCCGCCGCCCGTCGCAGAGGCCGTTAGCAAGGGTCCGGCCAAGGGGGCTCTCCGAGGAGTTGAGCGGGTTTGGGCGATCATCCCGCCCCGCGGGACGGTAAAAAGTCGGGAGGTCGCCGAGGAGCATGGGTAAAGGATTGCCGGGTGTCGGCGCCTTGTTTGCCCACCCTGGGCAGTGTTGCGCCCTGGAGGTGCCGTGCCCATACCTCTGCGCGTGCAAGTGGGTGCTCGGAGTGGGCGGAGCGTCGACCCGGATGTCGACGCGGGGGTGGAACAGGCGCTCGTGGCGGTGGCCGAGCGGGCCCTGTGCCGTGGTGCCCACGCGGGCATGGAGCTGTTGCTGCGCGAGACGCTCCGATTGACGGGGGCCTCCGGCGCGGCGCTCTTCGATGGACGCGTCTGCGTGGCGCGCGTGGGCACGGGCATTCCGCTTCCCGTGTCCGGTGGTGGACGGATGCTCAAGGTCTGGCCCGAGCGCGCGGACGGCGCGGTGCTCGAACGGCTGTCCGCCTTCGGGAGCGCGCTGCTCGCGGCGCGTGCGCGGGAGTCGGCCGCGAACGCACGTCATACGAAGCTGCTGGCCCAGCGCAGGGAGCTGGAGCGCGAGGTGGCCCGGTGGGAGCAGCGCCGCTCACACGCCGCCCATGACCTCAGGACCCCCTTGATGGTCATCAAGGGCTATCTGGACATGATGGTGAAGGGCATCGCCGGGCCGATGAACGCGACGGTGCAGCGCTACCTGGACCGGATGATGCGCGCGGCGCAGGACCAGCGGGCGCTCATCGACCATCGACTGGGACGCGGAGCAGTCACGGACCTGCGGCCCTTCTTGCACACGGCCTTCGGTCCCGCGTCGCGACACGCGCAACGGTGCACGGTGACGATGGCGCTGCCGGAGCGTCCCCTGCTGGTGAAGGGAGCCCGCGTCGAGGTGGAGACCTGGATGCGGGCGATGGCGCGCGGGCTCGCGTCGACGCGCGCCACCGCGATGGACCTCCAGGTCGAGGCGTTCGAGCCGACGAGCAGCTGGCGGGTGCTCGCGATGACTCGGGGCGGAGAGACTCCCTCGGCCAAGGCCCTCACACGGATGAGGGAGCTGACGCGCCGGCTCGGAGGAACCCTGGAGGCGCCGACCGACGAGGAGCCGCGCTGGGTCGCGCGACTTCCGGCGGAGCTCGGACCTCCCGGCGCCGCCGTCACGGGCTGAGCGATTCGCGGGCCCGCCCGCTCCCAGCATCGCGCCTCCACCCGACCATCTCGCGAGTCGCGCGTCGGGCCTGCCTGGAACGGCCGGGCGCGACGCCCCGGCCGCTGCTCGGCAAGAGCGCCTTTCCATTCCGACGCGGGGCTCATCGCCACGGGTCGGGACAGGCCACCGAAGCCGATTCCCCGACTCGAGCCGCTACGCCGCGTTCGCGGGCAGGAGCTGTCGCACCAGCTCCAGCAACCTGCCGCGCTCCACCTCGCGCTTGACGAGGTAGCCATCCGCGCCCGCCTCGAGTCCCGCGGCGCGGTCCTCGGGGCTGTCGAGCGAGGTGACGAGGATGATGGGCGTGGAGTGCAGCGTCGGGTGTGACTTGATGCGCCGCGCGAGCCCGACACCATCCAGCCGAGGCATCTGCCAATCGCTCACCACGAGCTGGCACGACGTGCGCTCCAGGATGCCCCAGGCCTCCTCGCCGTCCGCCGCCGTCACCACCGGGAAGCCGGCGATCTCCAGCAGCGACTTCATCGCGAAGCGCGTCGTGAGCGCGTCGTCGCACACGAGGATGCGCGGACGACGCGACTCCGTCGCCATCGAGCGCGTCTCCGGCCTCGCCGCGCGCACGAGCTCCGGCGCGTTGAGCACCGGCACCACGCGTCCGTCATCCAGCACCGCCGCGCCAGCCAGATGCCGCACGCTCTGCAGATGCTTGCCCAGCGAGCGCACGACAATCTCCTGCTGCCCCACCACCTCGTCGATGGCGTACAGCACCTTGTCCCCACCCACGACGACCAGCGCCGCCGTCTGCACGCGGCCCGACTCGATGGCGAGCGGCAGCCGGGGCAGCCCGATGGCCTCCGCCAGCGGGAGGAACGTGAGCTGCGAGCCATCCACACGCGCCACCACGCGCCCGGCCACCGTGCCCACGTCGTCCGGCGTGAGGCGCATCACGCGCTCCACGCTGTCGGACGGAATCGCGGACACCGTCGTGCCCGTGCGCACCAGCAGCCCCAGCGCCGCGGCCAGCGTCAGCGGCAGGTCCACGGTGAAGCGCGTCCCCCGCCCCGCCCAGAACTCCACATCCACCGAACCCTGGAGCCGCGCCGCCGTGGCCTGCACCACGTCCAGCCCCACGCCCCGGCCCGACGTCGCCGTCACCTGCTCACGCGTGGAGAAGCCCGGCTGGAACACCAGCCGCGCGGCCTGCGCGTCGGACAGCTTCGCGGCCGCGTCCTCCGTCAACAGGCCCCGGCGCACGGCCGTGGCCCTCACGCGCTCGGGAGACAGCCCGTAACCATCGTCCTCCACCACCACGGCGATGCGCGCGCCCCGGGGCTCCACGCGCACCGTCAGCCGCCCCGTCTCGGACTTGCCCGCCTGGCGGCGCTCGTCCGGCGTCTCGAGCCCATGGTCGATGGCGTTGCGCACCAGGTGCAGCAGCGGGTCCTTGAGCGCATCCAGGATGCGCCGGTCCAACCGGACCTCGCCGCCCGCCAGCTCCAGCGCCACGTCCTTGTTCAGCCGCGCGGACACCTCGCGCACGGTGCGACGCAAGGGCTCCAGCAGCTGCGAGGCGGGCACCATGCGCAGGTCCCGCAGGTCATCGCGCGCCACCTGCGCCACCAGCGCGAGCTGCTCGCTGTCCCGGTGCGCCTCGCGCGACACCTCCAGCAAGCGCTTCTGCATGCTCCGCATCAACGTCACGCCCGAGCGCAGTGAATCCAGCGCCGCGCCACCGCCTCCCGCGAGCGTCAGCTCCGACGCGGCGCGCTCCAGTTGACGCAGCACCTCGTGCGTCCCATCCGACAACGCGCGGTAGCTCTCCGAGCGCCGCGCCTGCTGGGAGCGCCCCGCCACGAGCAGCTCCACCTGGAGCGCCAGCGAGTCCAGCGTCTTCACCGCCACGCGCACCGTGTGGTCCGTCGAGGCCCGGGCCTCCTGCTGCACGGGCGCCTGCTGCGCACCGGACGCGCCGTTCTCCACGGCCACCGGCGCCGCGCGCAACGTCTCCACCGCGCGCGCCACCGCTTGCGGCGGCCGCTCGTGCTCGAGCTGTCCGCGCAGGTCCACCAGCGTGCCCGCGACCTCGGAGGCCGCGAGACTCGCCGCGTCGCCTCCCGGCTCCATGCGCGCGAACCCCAGCGCGGCGGACTCGGACAGCGTGGCCAGCCGCGCGGAGCCGGCCTCCAGGGCCTGCACCTTCAGCCCGCGCGCCCGCTCCATCGCCTTGCGCACCACGGCCGCGCGGTCCGGCACGTCCGGCGAGCACAGCGCGCCGAGCGCGGCCTCCAGGAACTCCAGCGCCTCCAGCCCCTTCGCCGCGAGCCCGGACAGCACCGCGGCCGACTCGGGCAGCACCACGTCGCGGCCCAGCGACTTGAGCAGCCCGGCCAGGCCATCCACCTGGGGCGCCTGTCCCGCGTCGCCCCGGGCCATGGCGGCCTCGATGCCGGACAGGCCGCGCAGCATGGACTCCACCGCGTCGCGAGGAAGGCCGTCATCCGTGCGGATGTGGGCCAGCCCGTCCTCGATGGCGTGCACCACCTGCTCGATGTCGTCGAGCCCCAGGCTCGCCGCCGAGCCCTTGAGGCTGTGCACCAATCGCTTGAGCGAAGGCAGGAGGTCCGCCTCGCGCTCGTTCGAGGGGCCCTCCAACCCGAGCACCTTCGCTCCGATGGCTTGGATCTGCTCACGCGTCTCCGCGGAGAAGACCGGCCAGATGCTGCGCAAGAGCTGCGGATCCATGTCGCGCCCCTATTCCTGCGCCTGCCGTCCCGCGGCCGGGCCCCCGAGCTGCTCCAGCTCCAGCACCGTCAGCCGGTCCGGAGTCAGGTACAGGAAGGGTCCCGGCGGGGGCTGCGAGAGCTCCGACTTCGGCAACTCCTTACGCCCCTCCACCGTCTCCGCCGCCAGGCCGAAGCACTCCTCGTCCACCTCCACCACCACGATCTTGCCCAGGTCCGACATGCCGCCGCCCTCCAGCCCCAGCAGCTGGCGGAGGTCCAGCACCGGCACCACGCGCGAGCGGCTGGCCAGCGCGCCCAGCACGTGCCGCGGCGCCCCGGGCAGCGAGGAGATGCCACGCGCCTCGAGCACATGGTCCACGTGCTCGATTCGGACCGCGTAGCGCTCCCCGCCCACCTGGAAGGCGAGCACGGACAGCACCTCTTGATGCTCCTCGTGACGAGACTCGGCCAGGGCGCGCGCGCGCGCGCCGAGCACCTCGCGGCGCTTGTCCACGCTCACCCCGGTCGTCCCGAGCTGGGGCCTGGGCCCCGTGGAGTCCTTGCTCACCTTGACCTCGTCACCCGGCATGGGCTCGTCACTTCGTCGCGGGCAGCTTCAACATGTCACGCACCTTCGAGCGCAGGTCGTCCACCGACACCGGCTTGTTGAGGAAGGCGCTCGCACCCACCAGCTGTCCCTTCTTGCGACTCGCGTCGTCCTTCAGGGAGGTGAGCAGCATGAAGGGCGTGTCATGCAGGTTGGAGTCGGCGCGCACCGCCGCGCACAGGGCGAAGCCGTCCATCTCCGGCATCTGCACGTCGGAGATGATGAGGTCCGGCCTGTACTCGCGCGCCTTGTTCAGCCCCACCGCTCCGTTGGGGGCGTCGACAAACTCCAGGCCCCAGCCCATCAGGTAGACCTGGAGCAGATTGGTGATGGTCTTCGTGTCCTCCACGATGAGGACCTTCAAGGACTTTCGTTCCGTCGCCACATTCACATTCATAGCTGGTACCTACCCACCAGGTCCGAGAAGCGCTTCGAGAGATTGGTCAGGTTTCCAGCCACCTGTTCGATGCGTCGCGTCCCGATGACGGAGTCTCCCATGGCCGACGTCAGCTCGCCCATCGCCGCGGCGATCTGCTCCACGCCAATCGTCTGCTGCCGGGTATTGCCCGCGATCTGTCGCGCCGCACCGGACGATTCGCGAATGACTTCGGACAGTCCGAGGATGGCGTTGCCCGCGCCGCGCGCCAGCTCCATCGCCGCCTGCGCCCGGCGGCTGCCTTCTTCCGTGGCCGTGACGGCCGCGCGCGTTCCCTTCTGCACTTCGTTGAGAAGTCCGCGCACCTGCTCCGCGGCCAGCCGGGACTGCTCCGCCAGCGTGCGCATCTCCGTGGCCACCACCGCGAAGCCCCGCCCGTGCTCGCCCGCCTTCGCCGCCTCGATGGAGGCGTTGAGCGCCAGCAGGTTCGACTGCTCGGCCACGTCCTTCACCGTGCTGATGATGTCGCCAATCTGGAGCGTGCGCTCGTTCAAATCCGTGATGGAGAGCGCGATGGCCTTCACCTGCTCACCCAGCTTCTCCATGCCGGACACGCTCTCCGACACCACCTTCTGGCCTTCGGCGCTGAGCGTCTCCGACTTCTGCGTCTGGGAGATGACCGAGTCCGCGTAGGCCGTGGCCTGCTTGGATGTCTGGGCAATCTCCGCCACCGTGGTGCTCGTCTCGCTGATGGCGGACGCCTGCTGGTGCGCCATGGCGGACTGCTGCGAGGACGTCGTCAGCACACCCGCCGCCTCCTTCTCCATCTCCGCCGCCGCGCCCTTCAGGTCCTCGAGCAGGTGCGCGAGCCCCTCCGACATGGCCGCGAAGCTGCGCGACACCGCGCCAATCTCGTCGTTGGCCTCGGTGTCGAAGCGCTGGCGCAGGTTGCCCCCGGCGATTCCCGCCGCCGCGTGCGACAGTCGCTCCAGCGGCACGACGAGCAGCCCGGACAAGAACCACGACGCCACCAGGCACGCGGCCAGGATGAAGACGCCGAGCACCAACGTGAAGCGCGTGGTGCCTCGCAGCGCGTTGGTGAGCGCCTCCTCGTGGAGCGCCACCTGCACGGTGCCCACCCGGCGCGAGGCGCCTGCCTGCGGCGCCACCACGGGGGTGGAGGACTCCACCACCGCCTCGTCGTTGATGACCAGCCGGCGCTCCACCGCGGTGTCTCCCTCGGCGGACGGCTGATCCGCGCCCGCGAAGCGCTCCGCGGCGACCTCCGCGAGCAGCTCACCCTTCGCGTCGCGGACCAGCACGTAGGCCACGTCCGGGACATGGCGCAGGACACCGTGCGCCGTGGACTGCAGGCGGCTGGCGTCCGGGCTGGCCGACAGCATGGGCGTGAGCGTCTTCGCCAGCTCCTCGCTCACCGCGTGCGAGCGCCGGGACAAGTCCTCCCGCTGCGCGTTGCTCATCTGCATCCAGAAGGCGAGCACGAGGATGCCCGCCACGAGCACGCCCGTCACGCCCGTGACGGCGACAATCTTGAAGCGCAGGCTGAGGCGGCCCATCGCGAGCAGCCCTGGCAGCGTCAGCTTCGTCTTCTCGAGGTCCACGTTGACTCCCACGGGCGAAAGCGCGCGCGCTAGCGCGCGCCCTGCCATCCAGCCTGAGTTCTGGGTACCAGGGCCTGTCGCAGGCCGCCGGCGGTCATCGTCTCCACCCCACGCAGCGGGTGTTCATCATCCAGCCCGTCGAGCGAGCGCAGCGCGTTCTGTCGCGCGCGCTCCGCGTCCTCGGGCCGGTCCATGCGTCCGTAGAGCGCCACCAGCGTCGCGTGACCGAGCGCCAACCGGGGCTCCAGGTACAGCGCCTTGCGCACCGCCTCCACCGCGCCGTTCAAGTCCCCGCGCCCCTCCGCCACCATGGCCAGCAGCAGGTACGCCTCCGGCACCAACGCCTTCGCCGCCTCGCGCGCGAGCGCCTCGGCCTCCTCGAAGCGGCCCGAGCGGGCCGCGTCCAGCGCGCGCTCCATGGGCCCCGTGGCGCTCCCGCTCGAAGCGGGCACGGCCTGCGGGCCCCGCGCCTCTCCCGCGCCCTGGGGTTTGTGCGGGCCCGTGGCGATGGCGGACAGGCTCACGACGGGCATCTCGGTCCCCGAGGGCGTGCGCGCCGGTTGGGTCGAGCCCCCCTCCCCCAGCGCCGAGGGACGCGCCGCGGCCCGCGCCGCCGTGCGAAGCAGCGCCTGGGCCGCGTCGCGCACGGCCCGGGGCGTGGGCGGCGCGGGCCGCGTCCACCCCGGAGGCGGCACCCTCAACGCCACGCTGCCCTCGGCATCCACCGTCTCCAGCCCCAGCCCGTTGGTGAGCGGCACCTCGGCGGGCGACACGAACAACAGCCCGCCCGGCGCGAGCACGGAGACGAAGTGCGTGAGCACCTGGCGCACCAGCTCGGGCGGGAAGTAGATGAGGACGTTGCGGCAGAAGATGGCGCTCGGCGCGCTCACGGGCGGCGGCTCGTTGGCCAGGTTGTGGCGGCGGAACTCCACCGAGCGGCGAACCTGCGCGACGACGGAGAGCTGATCGCCCTGCGGCTCCAGGTAGCGGCGCTCCAGCTCCGGCTCGATGTGCCGCAGCGACCACGGGCCGTAGAGCCCCGCGCGCGCGCGGTCCAGCGCCCGGTTGGACACATCCGTGGCGAGCACCCGGAAGCGGCCCTCGGGGACGCCCGCCGCGAGCAACGCCATGGCGATGCTGTACGGCTCCTCGCCCGTGGCGCAGCCCGCGCTCCACACCTGGAAGAACGGCCCCGCCGGCGGCACGGCCAGCCGCGCCAGCGTGCGCAGGTGCTCGGGGTGACGGAAGAAGTACGTCTCGCCGATGACGGCGTGCTCGATGAAGGTCTCCACCGCCTGCGCGTCGCGGCGCAACAGCCCGCGCAGGAACGACGCGGGCGCAAGGCCCCGCGCCTCCGACGAGCGCGCGAGCGCCGTCTCCAACGTGCGCCGCAGGCTGTGCGCGAGCGTCAGGCCGCAGGCGGCCCGGAGGACCTCCTCCACCTGGATGAGCGTCGCGTCATCGAGGACGGCCTCGCTCACGCCCCCTCCGACCCCACCAACACCGCCGAGACGCGCAGCAACGGCCGCACCCCTTCGGGCGTCCGGCACAGGCCCGCCATCAACCCCGTCCGGTCCCACGGCAAAGTCACCGTGCCATCGGGAGTGCCCTCCACCAACGTGGGCGCCTCCACCAGATCCCTGACACGGTCCACCAGCACGGCCACCGGGCGCGCGCCCTTGCAGATGACCAGGTGCGCATCCAGCTCCGGCTGCCGCGTCACGCCCAGCAGCACCGCCAGGTCCACCGCGACGGCCGGGTTGCCTCGATAGATGAAGGTGCCCGCGACATGGGGCGGTGCCCCCGGCAGCGGCTCCAGTTCCACCAATCGCACCACCTCCTGCACGGCGTCCGCCGCGAGCAGCGCGCTGGTGCCCGCCGCGTCCAGGGTGAGGAAGAGCCCCGGCAGTCGCAGCTCTCCCGACAGGGAGATCAACTCCTGACGCAGCCGCGCCTGCTCGAGCTCCAGCGCACCCAGTCGCTCCTCGACGGAGGCCCGGCGCACCTGTGTGTCCACGGGGTTGTTGGGGGTGTCTGCCATGGGGACGGCCCCGCCCGCTTCAGCCCTGGCGCGCGGGTCGACTCACGCTAGTCCGGGCCAGGAATAACCGTCAATGCGGGGTCAAACTGACCGTCCCCCACAGGACGCGGCGGATGTGTGTCCTCAGCCGCCTCGACAGGTCGGGTGTCCACCAGGCGGGGAGTGCGTCCGGAAGTGAAGATATGGTTTGATGCGGACCCGGCACACTCCTGGAGAATCCATGTTGCTTGTTGTCAGGGGGTACGAATGATCAAGGGCGACTCGCCGAACCCCGAGACGCCTGGCGCGCCGGGCGCGGATCCGCTCATCGGTCGCACCCTGAACGGCCGCTTCAGCATCCTGGAGCCCCTGGGTGTCGGAGGAATGGGCAAGGTCTACCGCGCCCTGCAGGCCCCCCTGGAGCGAGTGGTCGCGCTCAAGGTGCTCAACCCCAGCTTCCCCAGCAGCAGGGATCCAGGCTTCCAGAAGCGCTTCCTGCGCGAGGCGTCGCTGACGTCGAAGCTGCGCCATCCCAACACCGTCACCGTCATCGACTATGGCCAGACGGACGACGGCATCTTCTACATCGCCATGGAGTACCTGGACGGTCGCACGCTGGCCCAGGTGCTCGGGCAGGTGGGGCCGCTGTCCTGGTCGCGCTCGGTGGCCATCGCGCAGCAGATCTGCCGCTCGCTGCGCGAGGCGCACAGCCTGGGCATCGTCCACCGCGACCTGAAGCCCGCCAACATCATGCTGCTCAACGAGCAGGATCAGGACCTGGTGAAGGTCCTGGACTTCGGGCTCGTGAAGTCGGTGGCGGCGCCGCAGGAGGGGCAGATCTCCCCGGAGATCACCCAGAACGGCACGTTCCTCGGCTCGCCGCAGTACATGGCGCCCGAGCAGGCGCGCAACGCGACGGACGCGCGCAGCGACGTGTACTCGCTGGGCATCGTCCTCTTCCAGATGCTGATGGGCCGGCCGCCGTTCATCGCGCGCGACCACATCGAGCTCATCTTCGCCCACTACAAGGAAGCCCCGCCCACCTTCCAGCAGCTGCGTCCGGACCTCGCGATTCCGCCCGAAATCGAGGGCGTGGTGCGCCGCTGCCTGGAGAAGGACCCGGCGCGCCGCTTCCAGACGATGGACGAGATGCTGGAGGGCCTGCGCGAGGCGAGCATGTCCGCGGGCGGCAACAGCGGCATCTTCAAGCGCCCCGGCGGCGCGACGACGACGGGCCCCTACCCCTCTCCGTTGTTCTCCAGCGTCGGCAGCGCGTCCACCGAGTCGGGTGACACCCTCGCCGTGGACATCAGCGTCGAGGTGCCGGTGGCGGTGCAGCGCGCCCGGCAGCGCACGCTGCTCATGGGCGGGCTCGGCGGCGTGGTGGTCGCCGGCCTCATCGCGGGCGGCGCGGTGCTCTTCATGGGCAACAAGGAGACACCCAAGCCCGCCGAGCCGACGCCCGCCGCCGTCGCGCAGGCGCCGGCGCAGGTGGCTCCCGCGGCGCAGGCGGCGCCCACGCCCGCGGGCAACCAGAAGGTCCGCTTCAAGCTGATGAGCCAGCCCAGCGGCGCGCGCGTGTTCTACCGGGGCAAGGAGCGCGGCGTGACGCCGTTCACCCTGGAGCTTCCGCCGGGCGAGGATGGCACCATCACCGTGGAGCTGACGTTCGCGCTCGAGGGCTACCAGATGGAGACCGTCGTCACGGGCGGCTCCGGTGACGTGGTGCTGTCGCAGAAGCTGCAGAAGCGCCGCGGCGGCCGGGGCGGCGGAGTGGAGGTGGCGACCGCCTCCTCGTCGTCCTCGGATGACGTCGACGTGCCCGAGCCCGTGGCCACGCCCGGGGGCATGTCCGCGCCGGTGATGCTCGCGCCCACGCAGGCGCCCTCGGAGCCGGCCGTTCCCCCCACGGCGGGCGCGGTGGGCGCGGCGGCGGCCACGCAGGCCAAGGGCGTGTCGGGCGGACTGACGGTGCCCGTGCTGCCCACGGCGGCGCTGGCCTCCGCGCGCGGCGACGTGCTGCCCTACAACGAGGACATGCCCCGGCCGGAGATGATCGACCAGAGCAAGGACCTCATCTACACGCGCGAGGCGATGGCGGCGAAGGCGGAGGGTGTGATGATCACCCGCTGCACCATCACCACCAAGGGCCGCGTGGAGAAGTGCCGCGTCATCAAGACGGTGCAGTACATGGAGAAGGCCGTGCTGGACTCGCTCCAGTCGCGCACCTACAAGCCCGTCATCTACCAGGGCCATCCGGTGAACGTGGACTACACCTTCAGCATGCGCCTGGTGGCTCCGCGCCGCTGAGGTCCGTCAGGCCCTTCGAGGACGTGAGCGCCGCCCCCGGCCTTCCGGCAAGGGCGGCGCTCCTGTCTCGGGCCTCAGCCGCGCCGCCGCCGTGTACGCACTAGCGCGAGCGCCGCCAGCCAGCCTCCGGCCACGACGGCGCCCGGCGCCGAGGCGCAGCCGGTGCCGCGCCCGTCTCCCAAGAGGGCCAGCCCCGTGTTCTTCATGATGCACTGATTGGGCGGCAGCCCCTTCGGGTAGATGGAGCAGAAGCCCTCGGCGGAGCCCGCATCGATGATGCGCTTCTGCGTCTCACCGAGCGGCGCGGTGCGCTCCATCGTCGCGCCCGGATAGGGCACGTGGTCCAGCCCCACCACGTGGCCAATCTCGTGCGTCATGGTGTTCTGCAGATCCATGGCCACGCAGTCGACGGACTCGGAGCCCTCCACGCACGGCGGAGCGTCCACCGTGGTGAAGAGGTACCCCGCCGCGTTGACCTCGATGTCCGCGTCCCACACCCGCCCACTCTCGACGCCGTGGGAGGAGATGGTGATGGCCAGCGTGCGCGAGTCCTCGTCCCAGCACGCGTACTTGTTGCCGCAGGTCATCTCCGTCCAGCACGCGTCGTCTTCAGGGGCGACGTCGAAGCAGTACGTCTCACGGAAGGTGATGATGTTGTAGTTGGACGCGGGGTCCTCCTTCACGTACCCCACCTCCACCTTCCCCTCCCAATCCCTGCCCCGGCGGAACGTGTAGTCGCTGCACGTCGCGGCCACGCGCCGCCACGACTCGAAGGAGGCCTCGATGGCGGCCACCTCCGTGTCGCCCGGCGTGCGCGCGCTGCCGGCGGCATCCAGGTGGTAGACGTACTCGGGGGCGGGCCAGACCAGACACATGCGGCCGTTCCCGTTCGCCGTGGTGCGGCGGTAGGGATACGCGTCCTGAGCCACGGCGGGCGCGCTGGTGACGAGCGTCAGCGCGAGCACCAGGGGCCTTCTCACGAGCGGCCCTCCGCCGCGCCGCGCCTACGCCGACGCAGCCACGCCCACGCGAGCAGCGCCGGCCCCATCGACGTCGCGGTGGCGCCCGTCGCGGAGCAGCCCTTGTCGCCCACGGGGCCGCCCACCAGCGTGTCCATCGCCGGGTGGAAGTCGGACTGGCTGGGCTTGCCCTTCGGATAGACGTCGCAGACGAAGTCGCGCGAGCCCGGGTCGATTTCGCGCTTGGACACCTCGCCCGGCGGCGCGCTCGGGAACATGGTCGAGCCCGTCACGCGCGTGTGGTCCAACCCGATGAAGTGGCCAATCTCGTGCGTGGCGGTGTTCTGCACGTCGGTGGCGACGCAGTTGCTCTGCCCCTGCGCCGTGCACGGAGGCCCGTCCACCGCGGTGAAGAAGTACCGGCTCGCGTTGAAGGAGATGTCCGAGTCGTAGATGATGCCCGAGCGCTTGTCATACGTGGTGAGGGTGATGGCGAGCGTGCCGTCGTCGTCATCCCAGCAGTCGTGCTGGTTCGCGCACGTCTCCTCTTTCCAGCAGGGGTCGGTCGACTGCACCAGCCCGCTGCAGTTCTGGGTGCGGAAGAGCACCACGTTGTGGTTCGTCTTGCCGCGCAGGTAGCCCACCTCCCGCGAGTCCACCAGCGGCCCCTCCCGCAGCGACAGGTTGCCGCAGGAGGTGAAGATGTCCTGCCAGCTCTGGAAGGAGGCGCGGATGGCCTGGAACTCGGTCTCCCCCGGCGTGACGGGGTTGCCGTCGCGGTTCAGGTTCCAGGTGACGAGCGGCACCGTCCAGTACAGCGCCTGGGTGGAGGGGTCTCCCGCCGTCACGCGGCTGCGCACGTACGGGTCGAACTGTCCGACGGCCATGAGCGTGAGCAGCGTGGCCACGGGCATCACGGCGTGGACCCCTTCTTCAGCGCGGCGCGCACGGTGGCCTTCAGTTCCTCCAGCGTCCGGGGCTTCTGCGTGGCCGTCGTGGGCTTGCGCGTGACGGGGTCCAGCAGCAGCGCGTCGGAGTGCTCGGGGATGACCATGGCGGGCTTGCCGGCCTCGTCGCGGCGCACCTGGAACTTGCCCTGGGCCATGCCGGCGACGCGGAAGGCGGAGGCGCCGCGCTTGCGCAGGAAGACGACCACCTCCTCGTCCTTCTTGAAGGTCGCCAGGCCATGCACCGTCTGGCCGACGTCGCCCACCTCGCCTCCTGGCTGCGTGACGAGCACCGTGTTGCCCGGCTGGCCTTTGAGCGGGTCGGTCACCTGGACCTCGATGTCGGTGACGATGCGCCGACCATCCCCGCTCCAGCGGCTCTCCACGCGGCGCACGACGCCATGAACGACGGCATCCGCTTCCTGGGAGAGCTGCGTCACGTCCACGCGAAGCTGCGTGGTCGCGGACGCGGTCCATCCCCCCAGGAGCGCCACCGTCAACATTCCCAAGCGAAATCGCTGACGAATCGACATACGCGTTATCTCCCTCGGGGCGCACCATACCTCAGCGCGCCCATCCGCGTTGACCCCTCGACCGCCTCCCTGCTAATCCGCGCGCCCGTATGACTTCCGCCCCTCGCGTCCGTTTCGCTCCGTCTCCCACCGGATACCTCCACATCGGCGGTGCCCGGACGGCGTTGATGAACTACCTGCAGGCCCGCCGCTACGGCGGCACCTTCATCGTCCGCATGGAGGACACGGACCGCGTGCGCTCCACGCAGGAGTCGGTGCAGGCCATCCTCGACGGCCTCGAGTGGCTGGGCATCGACTGGGACGAGGGACCCGGCAAGGAGGGCCCCCACGCGCCCTACTTCCAGACCCAGCGCCTGGACACCTACCGCGAGCACTCCCAGCGCCTGCTCGCCGAGGGCAAGGCCTACCGCTGCTACTGCACCCGGCAGGACCTGGAGGCGCAGCGCGAGGCGGCCGAGAAGTCCGGCGCCTTCTACAAGTACCCGGGCACGTGCCGTGAGCTGAAGGGCCCGCCCGAGGGCCGCCGCGAGGAGGAGGCCGTCATCCGCTTCAAGATGCCCTCCACCGAGGGCACCGTGTCGTTCGACGACAAGGCGCTGGGCGTCATCACCAAGCCCTACTCGGACCTGGACGACTGGGTCATGCTGCGCGCGGACGGCATCCCCCTCTACAACTTCGGCTGCGTCATCGACGACCACCTGATGGACATCACGCTGGTGGCGCGCGGGCAGGAGCACGTCAACTCCACCTTCCCGCAGCTGATGCTCTACATGGCGCTGGGCTGGAAGCCGCCCGAGTTCGCGCACCTGCCGCTCATCCTCGGACCGGACCGCGAGAAGCTCTCCAAGCGCAAGCACCCCGAGGCGGACGTGATGCTGCACAAGCGCACGGGCATCCTGCCGGAGGCGCTCAACAACTTCATCATCCGGTTGGGCTGGAGCCACGGCAACGACGAGGTCATCAGCCGCGAGCAGATGAAGGAGTGGTTCGACTTCTCCGGCGTCGGCACCACCTCCGGCGTGTGGAATCCGGAGAAGCTGCTGTGGCTCAACCAGCAGTGGATGAAGGAGCTGCCGGAGGCCACCGTCGCGGAGCGGCTGGTGCCCTTCCTCGAGGCCAAGGGCTTCCAGGTGAAGGGCGACTCGCGCCTGGTGCCGCTGGTGCACGCGCTCAAGGAGCGCTCGCGCACGCTGGAGGAGATGGCGACCACCGCGTCGCTCTACTTCCGCTCCGGCGTCACGCTGGACGAGAAGGCCGCGGCCAAGCACCTCACGGGGGACTCGCTGGGGCTCTTGCGCAAGGTGCGCGACGGCATCGCCGCGCTGCCGGAGTGGACGGTGGAGGCGCTGGACGGCGTGGTGAAGTCCGTCAGCGAGTCCTCCAGCGTGGGCATGGGCAAGGTGGCACAGCCCGTGCGGGTCGCCATCACAGGCAACACCACGAGCCCGGGCATCGGCGAGACGCTGCTGCTCGCGGGTCGTGACGAGGCCCTGCGCCGCATCGACGCCGCCCTGGCGCGCGGCGCGTGACCTCCGCCTCACGAAGCGGTGGACGTTCCCCGCTTCGGCCCCTATCTTCGCGAGCCATGATGCGAGCGCTTGACACCATGAGACAGCGTTTTTATAAGGCGCGCCCGCTCGGCGCGTTGATGTGTGCGCTCTGGGCGGTGGTGGCGAGCGCCGAGGTGGTCAGTGGCGCCCAGCTCCCGGACGGCTCCCAGAAGGTGGGGGAGAATCGGTACCGGGCGCCGAAAGACTTCGAGGCGACGTTGGATTACTACCGCTCGGTCTACTCGACGAGCAGTTATCCTCGGAGGCAGATCGTCAACCAGCCGGGCGTGAAGGCGGTCCACATCACCAACCCCTCGGGGAAGAACTTCGCGGGGCTGAATATTTACGAGGCGAACGAGGAAGTTCGCATCTACATCGTCCCGACGCAGCAAGCGGCCAAGCCGGCGAAGAAGCCGGAGCCCAAGTCAGGGAAGAAGAAGTAGAGCAGTCAGCAGGAAACGCCCACCGAAGTTGTTGCAGTCGATGGGCGGTGTTGGTAGTAGAGGCAGCCGCAGTGATTGGGGAATCGTCTAACGGCAGGACAGCAGACTCTGACTCTGCTTATCTAGGTTCGAATCCTAGTTCCCCAGCTCGCAGCACCGCAGTCCGCAGCAAAAAAGCTCGAATCAAGATGGTTGACGAGAGCTGAAGCAGGATGTAGGAAGCAGCAGCAGAAACACGGTGGTTGCAGCGAAATGTCGGCCCTGTCGTCTAGCGGTTAGGACGGTGCCCTCTCACGGCACAAACTCGGGTTCGAATCCCGGCAGGGTCACTCAGACGCCGCCTTCTGAAAAGAAGGCGGCGTTTTGTTTTTCCGGAGTGGGGTGACGCATGCGGCCGCTCGAGGCGTTGCTCGAAACCGAGGACCCCGCGTGGCCGTTGGTGCGGGAGTGGTTGGGCGCGGCGAGCCACCCGGTCGAGGTCCTGCCTCGCGACGAAGCCGCCGCCGGAGCTGTGCTCCACCTGCTTCAGGTGACGACGCGCTCTCCCCTGGGCGCGGTGGCCTACGAGACAGGGGGCCTGCTCGTCGACGGGGGCTGGCTCCGAATCCTGGGCGGCGGAGGCCCGCGCATGCGCGGCAGTCTGGCGACGTGGAATGCGCTGGGCCCGCATCCCGCGGTGGCTGCGAGCCGGGGAATGCTGCTCGTGGCCCATGATGTCCTCGGCGGCTTCTTCGCGCTCGACGGCGGGGCACTCGGCGAAGGGCGAGGCAGCGCGTTCTACTTCGCGCCCGACACGCTCCGCTGGGAGGACCTGGGGCGTGGCTACTCGGACCTGCTGGCCTTCTTCCTCTCTGGAGATCTCGCCGGGTTCTATGGCGCGTACCGCGCGGCCGGCTGGAGCGAAGAGGCCTCGAGGCTCTCACCGGATCAGGGCTTCTCCCTCCACCCTCCCCTCTGGACGGCAGAAGGCAAGGACCTCACCCAGGTGTCTCGACGGGCTGTGCCCATGACGGAGCTGCTGGCGCTTCAGCTCGACCTCGCACGCCAGCTCGACGCCGGCGAGGCCTGAAGCACCGGCTCAAGCCGACGGCGCGAGGATGCTCTGGCGGAACGCGGAGAGCGCGGCGGCCAGTCGGTCCTGGGCTCGCTGGACACCCCGGCGCAACAGCAGCATCCGCACCTTCTCCGGCAGGACGCTGGCGCCCTGCGTGGTGCCGAAGCCCACCAGGTCCATGCGCAGGGTGATGGCCTCCAGCAGGTCACCCAGGTCCGCCTCGGGACTGGCCAGCAGCAGCACATCCGGCGGCCGGCTCTGCAGGCGCTCCGCCAGCGTTCGCCACTGAGGGTCCCCCGTCTCCACCACCACGACGTCCACCTCTTCGAGCTCCGGCGCGTACGGCGGCAGCTCCCGCACCTCGAACCCGGACTCGCGCAGCGACTCCAGTGCCTCGGCGCTGCCCACCACCGCCACGCGGCCCGCCTGGACCTGGCGTGACGACTCCTCGTAGGCCCGGAGCTCCTCCTCCAGCGCCACGTGCGCGGGCTCCGGCGCGTCCTGCCCGGCGGCCAGCAGCGCGGCGGCCTCCCGGGCCACCTCCCGCGCCTGCTCGCGGACTCGCGTCCCGGACGTGCGCCGCTCCAGCGCCGCGCGCACCTTGGCGCGCAGCACCCGCAGGTCATCGAAGGGCTTGAGGATGTAGTCGCTCGCCCCCGCCGCGAAGGCCGCGATGACGGACTCGCTGCTCGCGTAGGCGGTGATCATCAGCGCCTCCAGCGTGGGCTGCAGCGTCCGCGCCTGCGCGACGAGCTCCACCCCGCCCATGCCGGGCAGGTTCTTGTCCGTCACCAGCACGTCGATGCGCTGCTCACGCAGTATCGGCAGCGCCTCCTCCGCGCTCGCCGCCACCAGCACCACGAGGTCCGACTCGCGCTCCAACAAGCGGGCGCAGATGTCGAGCACGACGGGCTCGTCGTCCACCACCAACACCGTCGAGGCGAGCGTTCCCCCCTCCCCACCGTCGCCCTCACCGGTCTCGAACGGGAGATCCATGGCTTTGGAGATTCGCACAGCTTCACGCGGACTTCGAGGCTCGCATGCGGGGACCGGTATGCTTATGCCCGTGGCGAGCTTCGAGGACGCGTTGCAGGAGAATCGGGTGCCCCCGCTGTTGGGCGACGTGCGCCTGCGTTACGACGGGGGCCGGCTGGTGGGGGAATCCCGCCCGCCCCGGTGGGATGCGCGCATGCTGCCGGGCCTGTGTGTCGGTGTCGCCGTGGGCTGCGCCCTGGGCGCCGCCGTCCTGGTGGGACAGGAGAAGGGCTCGCTCCCGGCCGCCTCCGCCACCCTGGCCCTGGTGGCCGCGGCCCTGGTGGGAGCCGCCCTCCGGCTCGAGTCGAAGCTCGGCCGCCGCCGCTTCGTGCTCCACTTCCGCTCGGAGACCCTGCGAGTCGAGCGACTGGCGTGGACTCCCGGCGCCACCCGCACGGAGCTCATCCCCTTCGACGAGGTCCGCGCCGTGCACATCGTCGAGCGCACCGGCTCCGGCTACGCGCTGGTCGTGGAGTACGGCCCCCAGGGAGCCCAGGCCCGGCGCGCCGTGCTGGTGGAGAAGGTTCGCCACGCGGAGGGAGAGACGCTCCACCGCGTGTGGCGCATGCTCAGCAACGCCTTCGGCCTCAGAGGGGCGGGGCTCGCCGGAGGGTGATTTCGATGTCCGTGCCCTCGCCGGGCGTGGACGACAGCCGCAGGTTGCCTCCCGCCTGCGCCACCAGCTCGCGGCAGATGGACAGGCCCAGGCCCGTGCCGATTCCCACCGGCTTCGTCGTGAACAGCGGCTGGAACACGCGCTCCTGCAGGTCCACGGGGATGCCGCAGCCGT
This sequence comes from Myxococcus sp. XM-1-1-1, assembly GCF_020037095.1. Taxonomy (NCBI): domain Bacteria; kingdom Pseudomonadati; phylum Myxococcota; class Myxococcia; order Myxococcales; family Myxococcaceae; genus Myxococcus; species Myxococcus sp. XM-1-1-1. The sequence goes on along the minus strand of NZ_JAIQDH010000003.1, from coordinate 468,811 downwards.
TGTCCGCCACCGTCAGCACCACGTCGTCAGGCCGCACCGCCCAGCGCACCTCGATGCGCCCCTGCCGCCCCGTGCCCGACATGGCCTGCGCGGCGTTCACCACGAGGTTGAGCAGCACCTGGCACAGCTTCACCGGCCCGAAGATGACGCGCACCGCCTCGCCGTTGCTCGTCAGCCGTGCCCTGTCCCGCACCTCCGCCCGCGCCAGCTTCACCGCGAAGGAGACCACCTCGGCCACGTCCGCGGTGGCCTCCATGTCCTCGCCGCGCGCCTGGGCCCTCAGGCCCAGCGCCACCTGACGCAGGTGCTCGGCGCCGTCCGCCAGGTCCTTGATGAGCGCGGGCAGGTCCTCCACCGTCTCCGCCACCGACGGGTTCGGGTCCGAAGACAGGTGCTTGGACACGTACTGGATGACGCTCGTCAAATCCCGCTGCAGCGAGGACACGTTCTGCGACAGGTAGCCCACCGGGCCCATCAGCTCGTGCGCGATGCCCGCCGTCACCTGCCCCAGCGTGGCCAGACGCTCCGACTTCATCATCCGCCCTTCCACCTCGCGGATGCGCAGCTCCAGCCGGGCAATCTTCAGCGCGTCGTCCAGCGCCGCCTGCAGCTCCGAGCGGTCCCACGGCTTGACGAAGTAGCGCGTCACCTGGCCGCGGTTCACCGCGTCGATGACCGCCTGCATGTCCGCGTACGCCGTGACGAGCATGCGCTTGGCGTCGGGGGCAATCGAGCGCGCGCGCTCCAGCAGCTCCACGCCCGTCATCCCCGGCATCCGCTGGTCGGAGAGGATGACGCCAATCTCGCCCTTGCGCTGCTCGAGCAACGCCAGCGCCTCGCTGGGAGACGCGCTGCGGAAGATGCGGAAGCGCTGTCCGAAGTTCGCGTCGAAGACCCGCAGGTTCAGCGCGTCATCGTCGACGTACAGCACCGCGGGTAGTTCAGACGGGTTCATGACGCTCCTCCTGGCCGGCTATCCCTCAAAGAGGCCAGGCTGGTGCCGCCTAGAATAGCGCCTCCTCCGACTCCCTTTCTGCTGGGTGCCGACGGAACCGTCCCCCCGGGACGTAATGCCTCGCGAACTCTAGACCAACCAGACAGGTTTGACCCCCAGGAAAATCCAGACGAGTGCCCGTCACCCTGCCCGTTCACCGGGCATGCCGGCGACGGGAGGGCGCAGGAGGAGTGAGGGTTCAGCGAGTGGAGGTGAGGACGGGCGCGGGTGTGTCCGGGGACGCCAGGGCATCACCGGTGTCCTGCTCCAGGGCCACGGCCACCGCGTCCACGGAGGCGAAGCGGCCCCTGGGGAGGGCGCCCAACAGCGAGAGCACCGTGGGCGGGGCCTCGTTCTCACGAGCCACCCAGGTGAGCTCTTCCGCGGTGAGGGGGAACACCGCGCCGAGCAGGGCCTGGTGCAGCGACTGCGCGAGAGGCAGCGGCGGGCCCACCCGCTCCTCCAACTCCGACACACCCTGGACAAGCCGTTCGCGTGTCATGTCGTCGTTCATTTGGACGAAGTTAAGCAGCGAACCGATTCGGCTGCCGGCCTTTTTTTCGTGCCCGCCCAGCAACCGGGAGAGCGGGCCACGCAGCGGGCCCCGGGTGGCCACCTTCCGCGGGGCGCCCCACCGTTAATCGCGCAACTTCACACGCACCCTCAGGAGGGACTTCGTCATGGCGCACCAGGACAAGCCCGACGACAAGCCGCGCAAGGCGGGCAGTGACGCGGATTACGCCGAGCGCATCGACCACGTGGAGGCCACGCGCCCCGAGCCCTGGCCCGGAATCCGCGGACGCTCGCACGAGGATGAGCAGGAGCTCCCCACCGGCACGCCGCGCGAGCAGCAGGCCCGGGTGACGGAGGCGCAACGCAAGCTCGAGGAGGAAGATGCGAGCGAGCGCGAGCCCACCCGCGAGTAGAAACGAGAGGGCCCGCTCCCAGCCGCTCCGGGGACGGAGCGAGGAAGCGGGCCACTCACCTGCAAGCAGCCTAGAAGAGCAGCCGCGTGGGGTGCTCCAGCAGGCCGCGCAGCTCGCGGAGGAACTCCGCGCCGATGGCACCGTCGACGATGCGGTGGTCGCACGACAGCGTGGCCGACATCATCTTGCGGATGACCATCTGCCCGTCGCGCACCACGACCTTGTCCGTCACCGCGCCCACCGCGAGGATGGAGGCCTGCGGCGGGTTGATGATGGCGGCGAAGTTGTCGATGCCGTACATGCCCAGGTTGCTCACGGTGATGGAGCCGCCCGTGTACTCCTCGGGCTTGAGGGCCCGCTTGCGCGCGCGCTCCGCCAGCTCGCGAATCTCCGTGGACAGCGCCTGCAGCCCCTTGGTGTCCGCGTCGCGGACGATGGGGGTGATGAGGCCCTGCTCCAGCGCCACCGCGATGCCCACGTCCACCGAGCCGTGGTGGATGACCTGGTCACCCTGCAGCGACACGTTGACCTTCGGGTAGCGGCGCACGGCCATGGCCACGGCCTTCACGATGAGGTCGTTGACGGAGACCTTGAGGTCCATCGCCTTCGCCTCCTCGCGCACCTTCACCGCGGCGTCCATCTCCACCTCGATGGTGAGGTAGAAGTGCGGCACGCCGGGCTTCACCTCCGTCATCCGCTGCGCGATGACCTTGCGCATGGAGGACAGGGGCTCGGTGCGGGACTCCGCGCGCGCCACCGTCGGCGCCGAGGGGCCCTTCCTCGCGGCCGGCGCGGAGGGCGCCTGCGCGGGGGACTTCGTCCCACCCTTGGCCAGCGCCTCCTCGATGTCGCGCTTCACCACGCGACCCGAGGGACCCGAGCCCTGCACCTGCGCGATGTCCAGCCCGCGCGCCTGGGCAATCTTCTTGGCGAGCGGACTGGCCCGGACCCGGCGTCCCCCACCAGACGCGGAAGGCGCCTGGGGAGCGGGAGCCTGGACCGGCTGCGCGGCGGGAGCGGCAGCGGGCTTGGGGGCCTCGGGCGCGGCGGCCTTCGGCGCGGGAGCGGCGGCGGCCGCCTTGCCCCCCTTGGGCGTGAGGTACGCGATGGGCGAGCCGACCGGGGCCGTCTGGTTCTCACCGACGACGATCTCCGCCAGTGTCCCGTCGTCGTAGGCCTCGATCTCCAGGTTGGACTTGTCCGTCTCCAGCTCGGCCAGGGCCTCGCCGGAGGAGACCTTGTCCCCCACCTTCTTCAACCACTTGACGATCTTCCCCTCCGTCATCGTCGGGGACAGGCTCGGCAACTGGATGGCGATGCGGTCCCCACCACCGGACGCGGCGGGGGCGGCAGCGGGCTTGGGGGCCTCGGGCGCGGCGGCCTTCGGCGCGGGAGCGGCGGCGGGCGCGGGAGCCGGCGCGGCGGCCTTCGGCGCGGGCGCGCCTCCGGCAGCGACCTTCTCGCCCTTCGCGCCGACATAGGCGATGGGCGCGCCGACGGGGGCCGTCTGGTTCTCGCCGACGACGATCTCCAGCAGGTAGCCGTCGTCGTACGCCTCGATCTCCAGGTTGGACTTGTCCGTCTCCAGCTCGGCGATGGCCTCACCGGAGGAGACCTTGTCCCCCACCTTCTTCAGCCACTTGACGATCTTCCCCTCCGTCATCGTCGGGGACAGGCTCGGCATCTGAATGGGCGTGGCCATACGGGTCAGGCTCCCTCGCGGTACAGCACCTTCTTCACCGCCGCGATGATCTTGGGCGCGTCCGGCTGCGTCGCGTTCTCCAGGTTCGCCGCGTAGGACATGTTCACGTCGAGCCCCGTCACGCGCTCCACCGGCGCATCCAGGTCGTCGAACGCCTTGGACTGGATGATGTCCACCACCGAGGCGCCCACACCCGCCAGCGCCCAGCCCTCCTCCACGATGACGGCGCGGTTCGTCTTGCGCACGCTCGCGAGGATGGCCTCCTCATCCAGCGGCCTCAACGTGCGCAGGTCCAGGACCTCCGCGTTGATGCCCTCCTTCGCCAACTCCTCGGCCGCCTGCATGCAGAAGTAATACATGCGGCTCCAGGTGATGATGGTGACGTCCGTGCCCTCGCGCTTCACGTCCGCCTTGCCCAGCGGCACCACGTGCTCGCCCTCGGGCACCTCGCCCTTGAGCGCGTAGAGCCGCTCGCCCTCGAACATGATGACCGGGTTCTCGTCCCGGATGGCCGCCTTGAGCATGCCCTTGGCGTCCGCGGGCGTGGCCGGAGCAATCACCTTCAGGCCGGGGAAGTGCGCGTAGTTGGCCTCCAACGCCTGGCTGTGCTGGCTGGACAGCCGGCCGCCGGCGCCGCCCGGGCCCCGGAACACGATGGGGCAGCGCAGCTGGCCGCCGGACATGTGGCGCAGCTTGGCCGCGTTGTTGACGATCTGGTCCATCGCCAGGATGGCGAAGTTCCACGTCATCATCTCCACCACCGGACGCAGGCCCACCATGGCCGCGCCCACGCTCATTCCACCGAAGCCCAGCTCGGAGATGGGCGCGTCGATGATGCGCGCGCTCCCGAACCGGTCCAGCAGTCCCTGCGACACCTTGAAGGCGCCGTTGTAGCGGCCCACCTCCTCGCCAATCAGGAAGACGTTGGCGTCGCGCTCCATCTCCTCGGCGAGCGCCTGGTTCAGGGCCTCGCGGTACATCAACTCGGGCATCGTCGGCTCCGACTCGAAATCAAAAAGGGTTGGGGTGTGACGGGCCGGGCACTAGTTGCTCAGGCCCGCCTTCTTGTCCGCGGCTTCCGCCTGCTCGCGCGGCTCCAGGTCCCAGGTGACCTTCAGCTCCTGGCCGCTCGGGTACTTCGGCCAGTTCGTCACCTTCACGCCCAGCACGCGCTCACGCGGGCGAACGTCCTCCTCGCCCGGCTCGACGATGGTGTCGCGCCACAGCTCCTCCAGGCTCGGCTCCGGGGACTCGTCCGCGAACTTCACCGCGGCGTCCACCTGCGCCTTCACCTCTTCCTCGATGCGCTCGAAGTCCGCGTCCGCCCCCAGGCCATTCTTGATGGCGTAGTCGCGCAGCTTGGGGATGGGGTCGTTCTTGCGCTCCTCCTCCACCTCCTGCTTGGTGCGGTAGTTGGCCGGGTCCGCCATCGAGTGGCCACGGAAGCGGTACGTGTTCGCCTCCAGCAGCACCGGGCCCTTGCCCGCGCGGCACCACGCGGCCGCGTCCTTCACGGCCTCGTACATCTTCAGCACGTCCATGCCGTCCACCGGCTCGCCGCGCATGTCGTACGCCGCGGCGCGCTTGTAGATCTCCGGCACCGCCGACGTGCGCGCGATGGCCGTGCCCATGCCGTAGCGGTTGTTCTCGCAGATGTAGATGACCGGCAGCTTCCACTTGGACGCCATGTTGAACGTCTCGTGGAGCGCGCCCTGGTTGGCCGCCGCGTCGCCGAAATAGCAGACCGTCACGCGGTCCTCGTTGCGATAGCGGCTGGCGAAGGCCATGCCGGCCGCGAGCGGAATCTGCCCGCCGACGATGCCGTAGCCCCCGTAGAAGTGGTGCTCGATGTCGAAGATGTGCATCGAGCCGCCCTTGCCCTTGCTGTAGCCGGAGCCCCGGCCGAACAGCTCCGCCATCACCATGCCCGCGTCGCTGCCGCGCGCCAGGGGCTGGCCGTGGTCGCGGTAGGCGCTGAGCATGTAGTCGTCCTGGCGGATGGCCTCCACGGGCCCCACCGCCACCGCCTCCTGCCCGATGTACAGGTGGCAGAAGCCGGCGATCTTCCCCAGCGTGTACTGCTGACCCGCGCGCTCCTCGAAACGGCGGATGAGGTACATCTTCCGGTACATCGTCAACAGCTGTTCTTTCGAGTACGGGCTGGCCACCGCGGGTGCCTCCATGCAGGCCGTCCCTCCTCACCCGGGGACGGCGAATGCCGTGCGCCTCATAGCGCGCGGACCTGGGACTTCAAAGCCTTTCAAACCCCGCGCCCTTCCCCCGAAAATTCAGGCGCGGTGCGTCAGGAAACCAGCGTGAAGTGCGGCACGCTGATGATGCCGTCCAGGAGCGTCACGGGCCGGCCGGAATGATCCGTGGCCAGATGAATGACGGTGGCGTCGGGGAAGCGGCGCCGGTAGTCGTTGGCGTGGGTGGGCTCGTTGTCGAAGGCGGCCACCAGGGTCCCCAGCCGGCCCAGTTGCGCATGGGCCTCGCGCTTGAACGCATCGTCGTCGTCGTAGGGCGCGGGCTTCATCACGAGCATCACCCGCTCCCCATCCGGCACGGCCATGCCGAGCCGGCGCATGCAGGCGACGGAGCCCCCGCGCATGCCCTCGTGACGGCCCGTGACGTAGACGAGCCGGGCGCCGGTACCCACCACCGCGTGCGTGAAGGCCGCCGCGCCGTCGATGGCCTCGTCCACCGCGCAGTACTCGCTGGTGAAGAAGCGCTCGCCCCAGAAGTGGCGCGCGGGCTCGAAGTGCCGCTCCACCAGGGCCGCCTCCAGGCCGCACGCGCGCATCGCCTCGCGCATGTCCCAGCCAGAGTTCCAGTGGTGGGCCTTGCACGTGGACAGCGGCTCCACCGCATGCGCCGTGCCGTATTCCCGGAGGATGCGCGCCTGGCGCTCCCGGTTGTCGAGCAGGGTGGAGTCCAGGTCGAACGCCAGCACCGCCTGCTCCCCGAGCGAGCGGGCCTTGGCCAGGATGGCGTGGAGGCTGTCGCGCCAGTCGTCGCGGATGCGCTTCTTGAAGTCTTCGTGGGCCATGAGCGCGGCGAACATTACCCGCGCGGGCCGCCGAGCGCCGCCGAAACCGCCCGACTCAGGCGGCCGACTGCCAGGGCATGGGGCCAGGGGGCGCCCCGGCCGCCGTGTCCGCGAAGCGCAGCATGCGCTGGATGCCGTTGCGGTCCAGCACCAGCCGCACCAGCTGCGTGCTCTCCTGGCGCCGGTCCGTCTCCTCCTCCTCGACGGTGAAGCGCAGCACGACGTCCACCGGATAACGCTTGGCGCCCCGGATGTGACCCACGGACAGGTCCGCCAGGTCCACGTACTCGAGCGCCAGCTCCGGCTCGTCCATGTCGCGCAGGAAGCGCTCCACGTTGAAGCGCAGGATGTCCGTCACGCCCGACAGGCCCCGCTCCGTGCGCGGCAGGAGCCGGGCGTCCAGGATGATGTGCTTCTGGTAGCGGATGACCGTCTCGGTCAGCTCGCCCTGGGACACGGTGAGGAAGTCGTCCTGGTGGCGCAGCGAGGCCACCGAGTCGGGGACCTTGGGCGCGTAGTCCACGCGCTCCTCGCACGTGCCGATGGTCCGCCCCGTCACCGGGTCCACCAGGTCCGCGGTGCGGTCCGACAGGTGCGTGGCCGCCACCCGGCTGAGCACCCGGCGCAGGCCCTCCTTGATGCGGTCCTTCATCATGTAGCCGACCACGGCGATGAGGAAGAAGTTGAGGCTCACCTGCGTGAAGCGGATCTGCGCCCACAGCGCCACCGCCGTCGCGAAGGCCATGGCGATGCCCGCCGCCAGCGCGAAGAGCACCTCCTCCCAGCCCTGCCGCTTCTGCCGCCGGCGCGAGGACAGGAAGAGCACGTTCATGCAGAACTTCTTCAGCATGCCCAGCCGCTGGATGTACTCCTCGTTGTCCCCCGTGGGGCTCAGCACGCTGCGAAGCCGGTGCTCCTTGCGGTAGGACTCCTCGCGCAGCACCGCCTCCATCAGCCCCTTGCGAAGCTGCAGCCACGGCTCCCCACGCGGAAGCGCCTTCATGTCCGCCACCGCGCGCCGGAAGCCGTTCTCCACCAGCAGGCTCACGTACTCGTCCACCAGCCGCAGCGACGCGCGCGAGCGCTCCTGCAGCCGCAGCTCCCCCACCGAGCGCAGCCACTGCCGGAAGCGCGCGAGCACCTCGCTCACCCCCGCCTGCATCGCCACCACGTCCGACTCCAGCGTCGCACACGCCTCCGTGGGCAGCGCCACCGGCCCCTCGCAGCGCGTCTCCACGCCCGTGGCGAAGCGCCTGAGCGCCCCGCGCAGCACGCACGACAGGAGCTTCGCCTGGTAGACGATGTCCTTCTCCGAGCCCAGCCCCGTGCGCAGCCACGCCTCCAGCCGCACCAGCGGCGAGGCGTCCGACGTGAGCAGCTCCTGCACCGCCATCACCGGCGTCTTGAAGCGCACGTAGTTGTGGATGTCCGCGTAGAAGTCCGCGCGGGGGTACGTCTCCGCGTCGATGTTCAGGCTCCCCGGGAGGAACAGATGCGCCTCCACCAGGTAGCGCGTCTCGTCCGCCCCCGAGGGCTGGTACTCGAGCTTGATCTCGAACTGCTTCCGGTCGTGAACCTCGAAGCGGCTCTGCAGTGGCAGTGGGGCGGGTACCTGGGACACGTCCACACTCTACGTCACAACCCTGTCACGGGGGAGTGACGCCCCCGTGACGTCCTGCGGTCCACAGCGGCCTCAGCCTCCCGTACCGGTCTTGGGAGTCGCAACCGGCTGGGTGACCACCGAGGCCCCCCCGACGGGCGCCGTCTTCGGCTGCGGGCGGGCATTCCACACCCGCGTGGCCAGCAGCAGGCCCGCGAAGGACAGGGGCAGCATGGCCAGGGGCCAGTTGCCCCAGTTGTTGGGGTCCTTGGCCACCTCCCCCGCCGGGAGGATGCGCCCCAGCAGGATGGATTGGAGGGCGGTGCCCGCGTACACGGCGCCGTCGATGATGCCCACCGCGAGGCCCGCGTTCTTCTTGCCGCCGAAGTCCATGCTCGCCGTGCCCGACAGCATGCCGTGCACGCCGATGACACACAGGGACATGAAGATGACCGTCCAGCCGAGCGCCGGGCTGTTGAGCAGGAACAGCGTGGCCACCGCGCCCAGGCTCATGCCCGCGTAGAGCACCGCCGACACCGGCCCGCGCCGCGAGTCGAACACGCGGTCGCTGATGACGCCGGCGAACATGCCGCCGGTGATGCCCGCGACACACAGCAGCATGCCCCAGTTGGCCGCGACGAACGCCTCCGACAGGCCCGTCGCCTTCGCGAACTTGGGGTACCACTGCATGATGGCGTTGCGCATGAAGCCGCTGCAGAACTCCACCATCAGGATGATGATGATGGTGCGGTTGCTGATCATCTTCTTGAACACTTCCCACACGCTGCTGGACGCCGCCTCGCCGCTGGACGCGTCCGCGGTGTCGAAGTCCGGGTGGCCCGTGTGGCTGGGCGTGTCGCGGATGACGAAGAAGTCCAGCACCACGAAGGCCGCGAGGATCGCCGCCGGCACGAAGAACACCCAGTACGTGGGCGCCGCCTTGGCGATGAAGCGGCTCCAGTCGTAGGCGAAGTAGACGCCCAGCGAGATGAGGATGCCGAAGACGCCGCCCAGCTGACCGCGCTCGCGCACATGGAACCAGGACGCGTTCACCTTGACGATGGAGACCGCGCCGAAGCTCTGGAAGTACATGTTGACGGCATAGAGGAACGACAGCGTCCCCACGATGCCGCCCGGCGGCTGCCAGCCCTCGGTGAGGACCTTGTAGACCACCACGCCCATCAGCACGTTGGCCACCGACGAGCCCGCGGCCGACAAGAGGATGGTCTTGCGGCCCCCGAGCCTGTCGGTCAGCGGTCCGTTGAGCAGGAACGCGCAGCCGTAGACGAGCGTGCCCCAGAAGAAGATGGTGCCGAAGTCCGCGTTGGACGTGTGGCCCTTCATCGCGCTGGTGGCTTCGTTGAGGTTGTAGCGCCCCATGTAGAGGAACGCGTACGTCATCCCCAGCGGGAACCAGTTGAAGAAGCGGCGTCGGCGGAAGGCGTCCGTGTGGCCCAGCTCCACCTTGGGCAGCCGCGCGAGCACGAGCGCGATGGCTCCCAGCAGGATGAGAATGGGCAACAGGTTGGCCAGCCACGGGGGCAGCGACGACATGCAGCGACCTCGGCAGTGGAGTGCGAAAACGCCGCGCACCCTACCCCGGCCGCCGCCCCCGGAGAAACTCCGTGCTCATCCCAATCGGGCGAGCAACCTCGTGAGCGCCACCTCCGTCTTCGCGTCCGGGATGTCCCCGCGCCGGCACGCCTCCAGCACCTCCCCCAGCGGGCGCCAGTGCAGCTGCGTCCCCTCCTCCAGGGGCGAGCCGTCTCCCTCGGGCTCCTCCTGCGACACGTCCGTGACGTCCACCGCCGCGGGGAAGACCTTCTCCGACAGGATGCCCGGCGCCAGGAAGAACGAGCCGCCCAACAGCTGGATGTCCTCGGGCCGCACCGGATAGCCCGCCTCCTCGTGGACCTCCGCCGCCGCGCGCTTCTTGAGGCCCTCCTCGCCCTTGTCCTCGGGCTCGAGCAGGCCGGCGACGATCTCCTCCACCCGCAGGTAGCCCGTGCCCGGGTCCGGCACCGTCATCGCGTCGCGTTGATCCTTCCGGAAGTACGCCGCGGGCCGGAGGTTCATCCGCGTCAGGACCTCGAGTCCCGCCGCACCGCGTCGATAGACGAGCACGGCGACGGCATCCAACCGGGGCCGGTCCACCACGTCGACGCGGTACACGGACGACGAGGAGCCATCCGCGCGTCGGTTGCGACACCGCAGCCGCTTCACTCGGAGGAAGCCCTCGTCGCAGCGCGCCGTAGACGAGAAATCCTCGATGATCTCGATGTCAGTCACACTGGAATGACGCTGCCGCATGTCTGCTTGCTCTCCGTGAAGGGGGCCCTGAATAGGGGGACTGTACGAATGCCATGGCGGCGTTGCTTGCCCGCCCGTGTCCGATACCGTACCTTGCGCCCGCTTTACTCCCGACGTCCTACCGAAACACGGAATCTCCTGATGCGTCGCCTCCTGCTCGGCCTCTTCTGCGCCCTGGTCTCGGCCTCATGCATGCCAGTGATGGAAGGCCAGGACTACAACCTCGAGGGGCAGGAGGTGCGGCTGACGCTCCTTCATACCTCGGACATCCACTCACGCCTCATCCCCTACGACTTCGCGCCGCTGAAGACGGACCAGGACCTGGGACTCATCCCGGAGGCCGGCCCGTTCGGTGGCGCCACGCGCATGGCCGCGGTGCTCAAGCGCGAGCGCGCCAAGGGTGAGCGGGTGCTGCACGTCGACTCGGGCGACTGCTTCCAGGGCGCCCCCATCTTCAACCTCAACAACGGTGAAGTGGAGTTCCGCTTCCTGTCGCAGGCCCGGCTGGACGCCGCGGTCATCGGCAACCACGAGTTCGACGCGGGCGCGCTGAACTTCACCAACCAGGCCAAGCAGTTCGCGACGTTCCCGCTGCTCGCCGCCAACTACAACTGGAATGACTGGCGGCAGAACGGCAGCAACGAGACGGCGCTGGAGGCCGCGCCGTACACCATCCGCAACGTGAAGGGCCTGCGCGTCGCCATCATCGGCATGGCGAACATCTCCTCGCTCAACTCCATCGTCGAGGGTGGCAACAGCCTCCAGGTGACGCCTCTGGAGCAGAACGAGGTGGTGCGTGCGTACGTGGACCTGCTGCGGCCGGTCTCCGACCTCATCGTCATCGTCAGCCACCTGGGCCTCACCGAGGACCAGGACGTCATCCAGGGCTACGAGGCCTATTACGAGTACGGCCGCGCCCGCTCCTTCATCCGCCGCGAGAAGAACCCGTGGCAGGTGCTCGAGTGGTTCGGCCCCGAGGGCAACGACAAGTCCGTGGTGCGCGTCCAGATTCCGGGCGTCAGCGGCGTGGACGTGGTGATGGGCGGCCACCTGCACGTGGTGCTCAACCCGCCGCAGCTGCTCGCGGACCCCAGCGGCCGCAAGGTGGTGCTCTCGCACTCCGGCGCGTTCGCCAAGTACGTGGGCCGGCTGGAGCTGGTCGTGAAGATGCCGGACGTGATCGGCAGCGGCGAGGGCGGCGAGGTCCTCAGCCAGGACTACCGCGTGTTCCCGCTCGACGGCCTGTGGTGCGACGAGGCCATGCGCAAGTACCGGTATGACTCGAACATCTTCTGGGAGGATGGCCAGTTCATCCAGACCCCCGAGGTCCGCGCGGCCATGGAGGCCTGCAAGGCCCAGGAGGACCGCCAGACGACGCACCTGCTCCAGCCCTACATCATCGGCATGGACATGCGGCTGCAGCTCACGAACATCTTCTCCTACGCGCCCACGGACGTGACGCGCCGGAACAACTCCACGGGTGGCGACTCGCCGCTGGGCAACATCGCCGCGGACTCGATGCGCAAGCGTCGCCGCGTCGACGCGCAGATGGCGCTCACCAACTCGCTGGGCATCCGCGACAACCTCTACGCGGGCGTCATCTCCCAGGAGTCGATGTTCAACGTGTTCCCGTTCGAGAACACCATCAACATCATGTACCTCTCCGGCAAGGAGATGCAGGAGATGTTCAACTTCGTCGCCGAGCGCTCCGCCGAGCGCGGCTGCGTCAGCCAGGCGCAGATCTCCGGCGCGAAGTTCACCATGGACTGCGCCCAGGTGCAGATCAACGACCTGCGCATCACCTGTGACATGAACCTCAAGGGCGCCGACTGCCCCCCGGAGAGCCGCACCGGCCACGCGCCGTGGCAGTGCATCCAGGACGAGAGCAGCTCCTCGGACCAGGGCCGCTGCTACGCCAACCCCGGCACCGACATCCGCATCGGCGATGAGCCGCTCAACCCCTTCGGCACCTACCGCGTGGCGGTGAACGACTACATCGCGAAGGGTGGCTCGGGCTTCAACGTGCTCAAGCGCAACACCACGCGCCAGGAGACGGGCATCTCCCTGCGTGACTCGCTCATCGGCTACATGCAGGACTTCTGCACCTGCGACGACATCAACGCGGGCTATGCCACGCGCGGCAACCGCGAGGACGGCCAGCGCTGCGGCTCCATCGTCAACGGCCAGTGGGTGGTCAACGACCGGCTGCGCGCCGCGTGCCGTGAGATGCAGGACTACGAGAACGAGCTGGAGGCGCGCGTGGGCAGCTGCTCGTGCGGAGACCTGCTGCGCAACGGCTTCAATCCGGCCGGTTGCGGTGTGGACACCGTCACCAACCCGGACCAGGCCCGCGCGGCGTGCATCGCGGCCAAGCAGGTGGGCACCTGCACCTGCGGCGAGCTGGCGGGCCGTGGCTACGACCCGTCGGGCTGCAACATCCCGGACGTGACGACCGCCGTCGAGGCGCAGGCCGCCTGCGCCGTGTCGCCCGGTCCCTTCACCGGACGGTGCGACTGCCGCGAGATCCTGAGCGGCAGCAACCCCGTGTGCGGAACCGTGACGCAGCAGCTGCGCAACTTCTGTGACAACCCGACGGCGATGCCCATCGCCGACGCCGTGGAAGACGGCCGTATCGGCCGGAGGGTGAAGTAATGAAGCGACTGGTTCTCCTGTCCGCGCTGACCCTGGCTGGCGCGGGCTGCTACACCGACGAGACGCCCCAGCCCACCGGTGTCTCCTCCTTCAAGGTGACGGTGAAGGGCTTCTACGTCGCGGACTCCAACCCGCGCACGGCGGTCCCGGTGGTGGCCAGCTGTGCCACCGAGCACGGGCAAGGCAACCAGGCGGCGGTCCCCCTGGAGCTTCGCGGCACGAAGGACTGTCGTCTCGCCATGCCCCGCAGCGCGGTGGACGTGGACATCGACATCCAGGCGCTGGACGTGAAGGGCCAGCTCATGGAGTCGTTCAACGGTCCGGTGTCCTTCCGCACCGTGCCGGGCAACCTGACGGGCCCCTACCGCTATCGCTGGGTGCAGCTGACCAACGGCGCGGGCACCGGCACCGTGCGCTCCTCGCAGCTGTACGGCGAGGCCCACGTGTGGGTCGAGGATGATCCGGTCGAGGTCGACTACGCGGGCGGCGCCGTCGTCGACGGTGAGCTCCCGGTGGAGCCCGCGACCCGCACCTCGGCCACGGGCCTGTCGCGCTCGGTGTTCTTCGAGGAGCCCACCATCTCCACGGTGCAGGTCCCGCAGAACAGCGACCAGCTCACCGCGTACGCCGGCACGTTCATGCGCATCGGTCGTGCGCCCGAGGGTGGTCCCCCGCTCCTGCAGAACTGCGAGCCGGACGACCCGAACCACAACCAGCCGGTGACGCTGCTGGTGACGGGCACGGACCCCAGCGGCTTCTTCGTGACGGACCTGACGGCCTGCCGCGTGCGCGAGGGCAGCATCCCCGGCGCGAACACCCAGACGGCGGAGCCCTCCGGCTTCTTCCCGGGCCGCTTCAACTCCCTCTACATCTACAACTACTCCTTCCCGGAGGGCCTGGACCCGGGCGACCTGCTGTGGTCCATCGCGGGCTCGGTGCAGGAGTTCACGGCCACCACGCAGCTCACCTTCCCGTCGTGGAGCATCCGTGAGCGGGTCCGCCTGCTGCCCCAGACGGAGTGGAACAAGTACCTGGCGCTGGCGCCCCCGACGGAGATCAACGGCCGCCTGTGTGGCCTCAGCGGCTCGCCCTACATCTCGGACGTGATGTGCGGCTACAGCTACGGCAACTACAAGATGGAGGGCCTGGAGTCCTCGCTGGTGAAGGTGCGCCGGGTGAAGTTCCCCACGGTGTTCCGCAACTGCGACGCCAACGGCAACGGCACCGTGCCCTTCTTCTGCCCGGATGCCCGCAACGGCGTCTTCGGCGCCTGCGGCGCGGATACGCCCAATGACCCTGATGTCCCCGAGCGTCAGTGCAACGTCGACTGCACGCTGGGCATGGGCCAGTACCGCAACCAGATCTGCGCGGAGAAGAACACCTACGACAGCTTCGGCCAGTTCGTGGTGGAGATGGTCTCCATGGGCGCGCCCGAGGCGGGGCTCGACGACTCCGTGGCGGGCCGCCTGCACACCCTCAACGCCGCGCCTCCGGTGGCCCCGGCCACCGAGGCCTGGACGCGCTCGACCAACACCTACAGCATCGGCGTGACGCTCAACATCTGGTGCGACAAAGCCACGAACGTGCGCTTCGGCGGCACGAGCGCCCCCGGCCCCGCGACAAACGTGGCGCTGCCCGCGGCCACCCACCTGGAGCACCTGATGGCCGACAACCAGATGGTGGTGTGGGTCTCCGTCGCGGACCCGGCCAACGGCGCGGCCCGCTGCACGGTGAGCCAGAACCAGAAGGCTCGCATCAACCTGGTGACGAAGGACGCGGTCCCCGACCTGGTGGTCAACTGCAGCGAGACGAACGGAGACGACGAGGCGCGTCGGCAGTGCAAGCTGCTGCACGAGGCCACCTTCGACATCGTGGGTCACCTGCGCCACGTGAGCGCGGCGCGTCCCCGGTGGATCATCCTGCCTCGAGATCAGGACGACCTCTGCTGCTACCCCGGCCCGGGTCTGGAGTGCCCGAAGCCCATCAAGCCTTGCGTGAATCCTTAGACTTTTGACGAGCTCGTGCCCCGGTTCCACCGGGGCGCAGGGAGGAGCGTTCCAAGCGGGCGCTCCGTGGAGAGGGACATTGAAAACGCTGCAGAAGCTGGCCCTGTCGGGGCTTATCTCCTTGAGTGCGCCCGCCTGGGCCAGTGACTTCGTGGACACGCGTCTGTCGTTCGTCTTCGCGGACGACAACGTGCTTGCGGGTTCGGGTGAGACGACGCCCAACAGCCCCAATGCGCGGTTCGGCGCGGGCAATCAGAACACCCAGTTCTACGACAACTTCAACACCCGGTTCTCCGGCTTCGAGTCGCTCTCGAACGTGGTGCTCTACAAGAAGGCGCCCGCCTTCTTCGAGGGACTCACGACGGAGGCGGCCCTGACGCTGCTGGTGCTCGAGCGGCCCAGTGGCGCGGTGGCCATCCAGGACAACTCCAGCTACATCCGGCTCAACTACCAGCCGCCGGGCTGGGGTGAGAAGGAAGGCATTTCGCTGGTCGGCTTCCCGGTGTCCGCGGACCGCTTCCGTCTGGGCTATGCGTACCGCATCTCCTGGGGTGGCAGCGCGGCGTTCACGACGCGCTCGGCGACCAACGGCGTGCCCGGCGCGAAGCTGCAGATCACGCGCGACCGGTGGTACGCGTACGTCGGCGGCAAGACGGCGCTGGTGCAGAACGAGCTCATCCTCGAGGAGGAGACGCTCTACGGCGTGATGGGCGGCGCGGGCTGGGACATCCTGGACACCCTGCGCGTCGAAGCGGGCGGCGGCTTCTTCCAGAAGGGCCTGGTCCCGGGTCTCGCCACGTTGGGCGTCGAGGCGCCGGTGAACGCGGCGGGCGTTTCCGCGCAGGTCGTCTACCACGTGGGCGTGCCGGTCGGCACGAGCGTGGACTTCCGGCTCTACAAGAACGACCCGGAGATCTACGAGCGGTTCTTCGCGCCCGAGCAGTACCCGGGTGGCCTGTCCTACTCCGTGTCGCTCGAGGGCAGCTACCTGTCCCAGACGCTGGAGAAGCCGGACACGTTCGGCGCGACGGAGCCGCAGGGCGCCACGGCGCTGGCGCTGCAGGCGCGCGCGAAGCTGGGCTTCCTGCGCCTGAGCCTGCTGGGTCTGTACCGCAGCCTCTCGTTCATCCAGTTCGACGTGCCGGGCTTCCCCCCGTTCCAGGACTTCCCCGAGGGGACGAAGCTGAACCCGGAGATGTTCCTGGCGCTGGGCGCGGACTACCACCTGCCCGAGCTGCACTTCACGCCGGGCTTCATCTTCGGTGTGCAGCGGCCGGCGTCGTTCCGCAGCCCCACGCCGGTGCTGGGTGGCAACAACCCGCCGGACAACCTCATCGGCACGCGCACGGTGGTGGTGCGTGACGTGAACATGCTGAGCATCCTGCCGGAGACGTGCGGTGGCTCGGGCTCGTGCGAGGCGGAGCCCATCTACTCGGCGAAGGCGACGTTCCGCTGGGATCTGTCCGACTCCGTCGCGGCGGTCGGCGAGGTCTACTACACGTACGACACCAACCGGACCACGTTCCGCGATGACATCACGGGCATCGCGCAGCCGACGTTCGAGAAGCCGCATGCGCTGGGCTTCAACACGCTGCTGCAGGCGCGCTTCTAGGACTCACGTGAAGTGAGACACGCGGCCCGGTTCCCGATTGGGGAGCCGGGCCGTTGTCGTTCGTGGGCTTCATGAGGGACGTGTCCCTCGGGACTCCTTGGACGAGACCCTCTGGAGCATGGACTCGAGCAGGGACAGCCAGCCTTCCGAATCCGCTCCGCCGACCACCATCTTGACGAAGGATGTCTCGGTCGCCGTGTCGACCTCGCCCGAATGAAGCCTGGCAAGATGGCCTGTCAGCCGGTGAAGGGTTTCGTTGCACCGGCGCGCTCGCTCGACCCTTGCGTCGAGGAAGTGCTCACGCGCCACGATGGTCACTTGATGGGCATACGCAAGATAGAACCAGCGTCGGCGCTCCTCGGGCAGCACAAGGATGCACGCCTCCAGGGCCTCGGTGTCTCTCATCACGAATCACTCCTTGGCATCCGCTATCTCGGTGGGACCGACCCCTCCGTCGGTCCCTGGCGGACAGCCACTGCTGGCGCAAACGCTCATCCCTGTCGCCGACACCACTCGATGAACTCACGGGCCGTGTCGGGTGGTCGCTGTTCCCAGCCCGTGAGAGCATGGCTGGAGCCGGCGAAGCGCGCGAGTTCCTGCAACAACACAGGAGCCCGCTCTGGCAGATCCGCGAGCCCGAGGATGACCTTGCCGTCTCTCGTAAAGAAAGCCATCGCCTGACGTGGGGCCAGCCCATCCTCCTGGCCCCAATACAGCCCATACGGCTCGTCAGCGTGTGCTTCCAGGTACTCCAGAATCCCATCCTCGGTTCGCAAGATCTCCCGCGGCGGGCTGGCGAACTCTGGAATCCAGAACTCGTCCCTCCGGATTGAGCGTCCGGGCAGGAACCGTTCGAGAAAGGCACGAACAGCTTCCGCACGCCTGTCATCACTCAAGACATACAACTCTTGCGTACCACCCATCATCTCACTGCCCCGCTTCGGCCGAGTCTGGCCATCCTGGTTACAAACCGCTGACACTTCCGCCCTTCCCTGCCTGCTACTCGGCGAATCCCGATGGCTCGTCTCTCAGGATGGCTCCACGCACTGCTTCGAGCTGAACAGACATCCCGCCGCCACCGACTGGCAATCCGGCGCCGAGATTCCCGCGACATCCTTCGTCCTTTTACCTCCCTCGGTCGAGTGACACCGCTTCGCCGTCGAATCGACGGACGGCACTGCCAGCTCGCACGCCTGGGGCCGTATAGGTCGCGGGCGCGCATCCGCGTCCCGGTCGACCAGGAACAGCATGGGGGCTGTTCCTGGGTCGCGCCGCTTCGTGAGGAGTGTCATGCGTCGCGTCTGTGCAGGGCTGGTGATGGTGATGTTGGGGGGAGTGGGCTGTGGGGATTCGACGGAGGGCGGCTTGGGTCCCACGGAAGACGTGGACTTCACATCTCAAGAGTCCTTCTTCAAGGGCGGCTCACGCATCAAGGTCCGTCGGATGACCACGACCGAGGGCCTACGCTGGGCAGAGGCGACCTACGACGCCGCACGCCTCCGACCCTGCACCTGGCAGCCGGTGGCCCCCGACGGCGACCTCTACTGCCTGAGTGACAACCTCCACCGAACCACCTGGAACGAGACACCCTTCTACGTCGACGAGAGCTGCACCAAGGAAGGCGTCATCTCCGCGAGTCCACTGCCCGTGGGGACCATCCTCGCGAAGGAAGCAGCACCTCCCGGAGTCCTCCAGCAACTGTTCCACCTGGGCGCCCGTGTCACCGGCTCCGTCTACCTCCGTGACGACTCCGGAGGCTGCCATGCCCTCCCGAACAACTCCTCGAGAGCGGCCTACCATTTCGGTGACGAGGTCACCGGCAACACGTTCGTGAAAGGCCAACTGCGCCAACACGTCTCCAAGGATGGCGTCGCGGCCCACTTCGTCGAAGGAGAGGATGGCTCCTTCAGCTTCCATCACCTCGATGCCACCGAACACGGCGTCACCTGTGCCGTTCAGCAGGCCCAGGACGCGTCACTGCGATGCCTCCCCTCGGGACAGGACGCCGCCGTCGCGCTCCTCGGTGGACTGTCCGCGGACGCGAGCTGCAGCGAGCCGGTCCTCATGGCGACCGCCTGCAATGCACCCCGCTTCGCGGTCGAGCCCTCTTCGAGCCGCTGCGAGACCGGGGTCAGCGTGTTCTCCACCGGCCCTGTCGCGACTGAGATGTATGCCATTTCCGAGGACGGGACGTGCATGGAGTCCTCCCTCGGCCCGAACGGGCCCTGCTTCCATCGCCCCGGCCAGGAGGTTCCTCCCACGCGCTGGCCTGAAGCCAGACACGTCGACATGGAGGCCCATGGCCGGCTCGTCGTGCGCGGAGCACGTTTGAATGACTCGCTCCATGTCCCGATGGGTTTGTTCGACACCCAACTGAACGCGGACTGTCACTTCGAGGCCGACACGAGTGGACAGCTGCGCTGCTTCCCCACCACGCCCACCTTCAATCTCGGGCTCTACGCGGATGCGTCGTGCACCCAAGCCCTGGCGCAGACCTACGAGGAGCACTGCTACACGGGCCCGTATGCCGTCGTCGCGGCCACCACGGCAGGAGACGCGCACCGCGCCTTCCACCTGGGCGCCCGTCACCAGGGCCCCACGTACGCCAAAATCATGCTCACAGGTCAGCCGACCCGCTGCGCCGAAGTCTCCACGCCCGCCACCAGCAAGCGCTGGTTCCTCGGCGAGGAACTCCCCGCCAGTGAGCTGGTCCCTGGCCGGGCCACCCTCGACTAAAGCCCGTTCGTATCGTGGCCCAGGCGCACGGTGAAACACCGTGCGCCCGTCCTCACGCGGACGTCATCCGCACCACTTCGTCGAACGCGGTGAGCCCCTGCGCCAGCTTGCGAACGGCGGCCTCGCGCAGCGTGCGCATCCCGCCGAGCCGGGCCACCTCCACCAGCTTCTCGTACGGAGCCTCGCGGGAGATGTGCTCCCGCAGCTCCCTGCCCGTGGTGACGATTTCGAAGACACCCGTGCGTCCGATGAAGCCCGTGCCACGGCAGCGCACGCAGCCCGCGCCCTTGAGCAATCGCACGCCCCCGGGGAGCAGCGGCAACGGCGCCTGGAGCGCCAGGAGCTCGTCGGGCGTCAACGACGTCTCCTCCGCGCAATGACTGCACACCCGCCGCAGCAGGCGCTGTGCCATCACCCCGAGCAGACTCTGCGCCAGCAGGAATGACGGCACCCCCAGGTCCCTCATGCGCGCCACCGCGCCAAGTGCGTCGTTGGTGTGCAACGTGGACAGCACCAGGTGTCCGGTGAGCGCGGACTGGATGGCGTTCTCCGCCGTCTCCGCGTCGCGAATCTCGCCCACCATGATGACGTCCGGGTCCTGGCGCAGGATGTGCCGCAACGCCCCGGCGAAATCCAGCCCCACCTTGGGCTGCACCTGCACCTGGTTGAACGCGTCCCACACCATCTCGATGGGGTCTTCAATCGTGGTGACGTTGACGTCCGGCCCCGCCAGCGCCTTGAGCGCCGAGTACAGCGTCGTCGTCTTGCCACTGCCTGTCGGGCCCGTCACCAGGATGAGCCCGTGCGGCTGGTCGATCCACGACTCGAAGTTGGCCTTCTCGTCCGGCTCGAAGCCGAGCTGGGCGATGTCCTGCACCAACGTCTCCGGGTCGAAGATGCGGATGACCACCTTCTCGCCGAAGGCCGTGGGCAACGTGCTGACACGCAGCTCCACCTCGCGCCCGTCCCGCTCCGTCTTGATGCGCCCGTCCTGCGGCTTGCGCTTCTCCGAGATGTCGATGCGCGAGAGCATCTTCACGCGCGACACAATCGGCGGATGCACCTGCGCCGGCAACGAATACACCGGATGCAACACGCCATCGATGCGCAGCCGCACCACGCTCGTGGCGCGCTTGGGCTCGATGTGGATGTCCGAGGCGCGGTTGTCGAACGCATAGCGCAGCAGGTAGTCCACCGCCTGCACCACGGGCCGGTCCGACGCCTCCAGCTCCTGCGTCCCGCTCAAGGAGACGAGCTGCTCGAAGTTGGAGACCTGCGCCCCACCCGACGCCGCGCTGAAATCATCCGCCGCCCGCGCGAGCGTCTTCTTGAAGCCGTAGATGTCGGAGATGGACTTGAGGATGTCCGCCTTCGAGCTGAGCACCGGCTCCACCGGCAGCCCCGTCAGCCGGTGGAAGCTCTCGAACAGCTCCCGGTCGAACGGGTTCGCCACCGCGACCACCAGGCGCCCCTGCGGCGTGCGCTCCAGCGGCAGCAGCACGTGCTTCTGCGCATAGGGCCGCGACACCGTGCGCGTGGCCAGCCCCATGTCCAGCTTCAGCGGGTCGATCTTCCGGTACGTCAACCCGGAGGCGCGCGCGGCGGCCTCGGTGACGCGGTCCTCGTCCAGCACGCCGCGGCCATTGGCCAACGGCACCTGGAACGCGGCCACCACCTCCACCGGGGACACGTCGTAGCGCGCGGCGTCCTTGCCGCTCGCCGCGGTCTGCGCCTTGAGCACACGCGCTCGCGCGGCGGGCTCCTTCGCGAGCACCTCCTGGGCCTGCTGGGGCGTCAACAGCCCCTGGCCGACGAGCGCCTCCAGGACGAAGAGCGTGGTGAAGTCCACCCGGCTCCTCACGGCAGACGCATTCGGGCCGCTCACGGCTTGTGCCACGTCCTTCTCCTTCCAGCCACCAGCAGCAACAGGACCAATCCACCCAGGAAGGCCGCCGCCGACACGGGCGCGCCCTGGCAGCCACAGCCGTCCGGACCACCCGGGCCCTTCGGCGGCCCCGCGTCCACGGGCGGCGGAGGCGGCGTGCCCGCGTCGTTGCACAGCGTGCACGAGCCCGCGTCCGGCTTGGCCAGCGGATCGTAACAGGTGCCCGCGGCCGAGCAGAGCATGGAGGGCGCGCAGTCCTTCTCCGTCCGGCAGACGGGCAGACAGGCGGAGCTGCCCTGCTCCACCGTGCCGCACCTCAGCGTCGCGTCACACGACGTCGCCGAGCAGGCCCGGACACACGCCCGCTCACCCTCCTTGTTCACCACCTGGCACGACGTCCCACCCGGGCACGCGCACGCCGCCACCGAGCACGGCTGCGCGCAGACGCCCTCCGTCCCCCCTTCCGCGACCAGGCAGTACTGGTTGGTGCCGCACTGCGCATCCGCCGTGCACGCATCCCCCACCTGCCTGCCCGCCGTCTGCCGAGGCACGCAGACGCGGTCGCACGTCCTGCAGACGGAGTTGCTGTCGCAATCCGCATCACCATAGCAACCGGGGACGCAGAGGTTCCCCTCGGGGCGCGTCTCGCAGGTATAGCCGGGCCGACAGTCGCTCCCGCCGGGCGTACAGGTCTTCAGACAGATGGAGCCCTGGCCGGGGACATCCGAGCACTCGGCGCCCGCGGGGCACGAGCCCGCGCCGCTGCACGTCTCCGTGCAGTAGCCCAGGTCCCACCGGTCGAACTCCCCGTTGCCCGAGGGCGGATCCACCGGCGGGATGCAGACGCCGTTGGTGTTGCCACAGCTGCGCGGGCCCGGCGTGCACTCGCGGCCCACGGGCGTGACACCGTCGGGCAGCGCCGGAAGACAGGCCTTCGTATAGCCATTCACCAACGAGGAGTCGCGGCAGACATAGGGCGCGGGGCACTCGCCGGAGGTGTTGCCGAAGCAGCCCTTCGCGCAGACCTTCAGGTCCTTGCCCGACACCGTGGACGGCGCGGTGACACACGTCAGGCCCGTGGTGCACGTGCCGCTCTCGCACGGGGAGCCGACCGCCCCCGTCTTCGGATAGAAGCGGCACAGCGCCGTCCTGTCGTAGTCCGCCAACTGCCGCCGCGTCACGCCCGTGGGCAGGTCGAAGAACATCACCGCGCCAATGGCCTCGAAGCTGTCACCGAGCCCGAGACAGTGGCCGATTTCGTGGGTCAGCACACTCTGGATGTCCATGCGTCCCGCCGGCGTGGGCGTCAGCGTGGACCAGGCGTAGTTCACCGCGTTGAGATAGACATCACACTGGTACACGTAGCCGCCGAAAGTCAGCGCCCTCGCGGCCGCGGGCCTGTCGCCTCCGTTGAGCGTGTCCTGAAAGTGAATATCGGTCGCGCTCGTCACCCAGATGGGAACGACGTTGAAGCGGTCCCCCGGGTCATCGACGTTCGCCATGGGCGAGCCCGTCGTCGCCACGCCGCCGTCCGCCGGGAAGGAGAACGTGGGCCACGCGCAGGTCGTCCCCTGCCAGGTCTCGAAAGCCGCGCGACTGGCCGCCGTCACCAGGGCCAGGTCATTGCCGGCGGGCTGGGCCGCACGCCCGTCCACGTAGAAGACGAAGGGGTCCGACGGCGTGCTGAGCACCCGGTACCCCAGGTCCCTGTATTCCAGCACCTGCTGCGCCGCCGCCGTGGCGGCCAACAACAGCCCAAGTACGACGGCGCTCCGCTGCGAACCCCGATTCATCGATGAGACCCCTCCCGCGTCGCCTGACTCCCGGCATGCGGCCGGCAGGGCGATGGGACGGCCAGTCTACTCGCGAACGATTCGCCTCGTGGCACCCACGCCACTTTCCGCCAGGGACTCAGTTCCCCCGGACGGCGCGCACCGTGGCGTCCACCAGCGACTCGGGCGTGGGTCGCTCGGCGATGGCCGAGGCCGGCAGCCCCAGCTGCTCCAGCGCCGAGGCCGTCGTCGGACCGATGGCCACCACCCGCGCGGCGCCCAACCGCTCGCGCCCCGCGGCCTCCAGGAAGGCCTCCGCCGTGCGCGGCGAGGCGAACACCGCCACGTCGGGCGGCGAGGCCCCCAACAGCTCCAGCGCCTCCAGCGGCAGCTCCGCCGGCAGTGAGCGATAGGCCGTCACCCGCGTGACGAGCACCCCGGCCTCCCGCAGCGCGTCCTCCAGCTCGCGCCGACCGTCCTCCGCCGCGGGCAGCAGCACCTCGTCCCCGGACTGCAGGCCGTCCTTGAGCATCTCGAACAGCGCCTGCCCCGTGCCCTCCTCGGGCTCCGCGGCGACGTCCAGCCCATAGCCCTTCACCGCGCGCGCGGTGCGAGGCCCCACCGCCGCCAGCTTCACGCGGGAGATCCTGTCGGCCGTGCCCGCCTCCCGGAGCGCGTCCAGCAGCGCGTCCACCGCGGAGGGGCTGGCGAACACCACCCAGCGGTAGCGCTGGATGTGCTCCGCGGCCGACGCCAGCGGGCGCGGGTCCTCCGGAGGACGCAGCTCCAGCAGCGGGAGGCTGAGCACCTCCGCGCCCTCGTCCTCCAGGAGGAAGCACAGCTCTTCGGCCCGCTCACGCGGGCGCGTCACCAAGACTCGGATGCCTTCCAGTCGCCGTTCCACGCGCGCGGCAGTCTAGGGCCGCGCGCCCGGGCGGCGAGCGAAATCACGCAGGATGTCCGCCGCGCCACGCGACAGCAGGTCGTCCGCGAGCGCCTCGCCCAGCTCGGCCGCCTTCGCCACGGGGCCACGCACCTCGCCCCGCACCACGTGTGCGCCATCCGGCCGGCCCACGAGTCCGCGCAGGTGCACCTGGCCCTCCGACACCGTGGCATGCCCCGCCAGCGGCACCGTGCAGCCACCCTCCAGCTTCGCCAGCAGCGCCCGCTCCGCCGTCACCGCCACCCGCGTCGTCGCGTGCTCCAGCGGCGCGAGCAGACCGCACACCCGCGCGTCCGCCCCGCGGCACTGGATGGCGAGCACCCCCTGCCCCACCGCTGGCAGGCTCACGTCGGTGGACAGCACCTCCGTGATGACATGCTCCAACCCCAGTCGCTTGAGCCCCGCGTGCGCCAGCAGCGCGCCGGCGAGCCCCAGCTCCTTCGTCTTCGCCAGGCGCGTCTGCACGTTGCCGCGCACGCTCACGATCTCCAGGTCCGGCCGACGCGAGCGCAGGATGCAGCTGCGGCGCAGCGAGGACGTCCCCACGCGCGCCCCCTGGGGCAGCGCGTCCACCGTCGTCTGGCCCGCGGTGCCGCAGAAGGCATCCCGGGGGTCCTCGCGCTCGGGCACGGCCGCGAGCACCAGCCCCTCGGGCAGCTCGGATGTCATGTCCTTCAGGCTGTGCACCGCGACGTCGGCGCGCCCGTCGATGAGCGCCTGTTCAATCTCCTTCACGAACAGGCCCTTGCCGCCCACCGAGGACAGGGGCGCGGACAGGAAGCGGTCCCCCTCGGTGGTCATCTCGACGAAGGACACCTCGAGGCCCGGGTGGTGGGACTTCAGGAGCGCGCCCACGTGACGCGCCTGCCAGAGCGCCAGCGGGCTCTGCCGGGTGGCGATGCGCACGGACGTCATCGCTTCGCCCCCGTGGCCACCTGCGCCGGGCCCTGCGCGGACAGGGCCTGCGGCTGCTGCTCCGCCGCCTCCAGCTCCGCCTCGAGCAACCCGAACAGCTCCGCGGCCGCGCCCGCCAGCCGGTTGCCCTCGCCCTCCGGCCCCACCGCGCGCAGGCGCGAGGTCGGCTCGTGCAACAGCTTGTTGACGATGGCGCGCCCCATGGCCTCGATGCTCTTGCGCTGCTTGTCCGTCAACCCATCCCCCAGCGACGTCAACGTCCGCTCCACCTCGGCGCGGGCAATCCCCTCCGCGCGTTGCCGCAACCTCGCCAGCACCGGCATCCCCTCGCGCAGCGCGCGCTCCTTGACGAAGCGCGCCACCTCCTGCGCCACCAATACCCCGGCCTTGTGCGCCTCCTCGGCGCGCGCGGCCGCGTTGTCCGCGACGAACTTCTGGATGTCGTCCACGTCGTAGGCGTGCACCCAGTCCAGCGTGCCCACCCCGGGGTCGATGTCGCGCGGCACCGCCAGGTCCACCATGAACAGCGGGCGGCCACGGCGCGCCTTGCCCACCGCGCCCACATTGTCCCGCGTGAACAGCGGCACCGGCGACGCCGTGCTGCACACCACCACGTCCGCCGCCGTCAGCAGCGTGAAGAGCTCCTCGAAGGGCCGCGCCGTCCCGCCCACCTCGGCCGCCAGCGCCTCCGCGCGCGCCAGGGTGCGGTTGGTGATGAAGAGCTTCGTCGCGCCCGCCTGCTGCAGGTGCCGCGCCGCCAGCTCTCCCATCTCCCCCGCCCCCACCACCAGCACCGTCTTGCCCTTCAGCCCGTCGAACACCTTGCTCGCCAGCTGCACCGCCGCGGACGCCATGGACGTCGCCGCGCGGCCGATGGCCGTCTCGGTGCGCACCCGCTTGGCGCAGCCGAACGCCGCCGCGCACGCCCGCGTCAGCTCACCCCGCACCGCGCCCGCGCCCTGCCCGCGCTCGAACGCGTCCTTCACCTGGCCGAGGATCTGCGCCTCGCCCAGCACCATGGAGTCCAGGCTGGACGCCACGCGGAACAGGTGGATGAGCGCGGCCTCGCCCCGGTGCTCGTACAGGTGCTCGGCCGCCTCGGGCCCGCCCAGCGCCTGCAGCTCCGACACGGCGCGCTCCCGGGCCACGCCCCCATCCGGCGCGGACAGATACACCTCCACCCGGTTGCAGGTGGAGACCCACAACACCTCCACCGGGGCCTGCGCCAGCTTCTGCAGCACCTCCACCTGACGCGCTTCGGACAAGGCCAGCCGCTCGCGCACCACCAGGGGCGCCGTGCGGTGGGACAGGCCAATGCAGACGAGCTCCATACTCAGGGAATCCTCATGACGGCGGCCGCGGTCGGCGTCGCGTCATACGAGGTGAGGAAGGACACCAGCACCAGGCAGAAGCCCGCCATGGTCAGCAATGCCACACGCCTCCCACGCCAGCCGGCGAAGATGCGCGCGTTGACCAGCGCCGCGAACACCGCCCACGCCACCACCGTGGCGATGGACTTGCCATCCCACTGCCAGCCCACCGTGGTCGTCACGAAGAAGGCCCCCGTCGCCAGGGTGATCGACAGCGCGATGAAGCCCCACACCACCAACCGCCGGTTGAGGGTGTCCAGGAACTCCAGCGACGGCAGCCGCGCGAACAACAGCCCGAAGCGCTTGGCCCGCACCTGCCGCTCCATCAGCAGGTACATGACCCCCACCCCCGCGGCCACCGCGAACGCCGCCAGCCCCAACAGCGCCAGCGAGATGTGCAGCGGCAACAAGGGCTGGCGCACGCCGGGAGGCAACGGCGACTGGCCCCCGTGCAGCAGCAGGCCGGGCAGGAGCACCGTCACCGCCAGCGGCGTCAGGAACGCGCCGATGACGGGCCTGCGGTAGCGTACGTCCAGTGCCAGGAAGATGGCGAGCAGCAGGAAGGCCAGCGCGGAGAAGCCCTGCGCCAGGCCCACCGGACGGCCGCCCTGGGCGCCCAACAGCTCGAACAGGGCCACGCCGTGGAGCACCAGCCCCCCGCCCACCAGGACGCGACCGGCCATGGCCAGCCCTTCCGACTGGCGGACGAGGTAGGCGAGGTAGGCCACGGCGGCGATGCCGTAGGCGTGGCAGGCGAGCGATACGAGCGTGTGGCTCATGGAATCAGGCTCATAACCGCGGCAGACAGGCGAATCAGCCCATCTTGTTGAGGAGGAACGCCGCCAACAGGTCCGTCTCCGAATCGGGTTTCTTCCCCGCCGCCTCCGGCTTCGGAGCGCCGGAGGGGACCTCCGTCACATACCCCGGAACGACCTCGTAGGCGGACTCCCCCACCAGCACCGAGTCGGCCATCTGCTCGGCCCCCAGTCGGGAGAGCTGCTCCTCGGTCTTCACCTTGGCCACCAGGCCGTGGGTGTCCTCGCCCGATACCAGTTGCAGGAAATGCACGGCCGGTGAGACGGCGAAGGCCGTTCCACCCTCGGCCATGACCACCAGCCGGCCGTCACGCAGGTCCGCTTTGTCAGCCAGTGCCCACTCCTCGAGCTGGGCCTGGGGCAGGAAGAGCTTCGTCACGCCCGCCAGCCTACACCAGCGCCGCGCCCGGGGGGCGGATGATCCTTCCAGGTGAAACCCCGGGCTGCCGGCCGCATCATTGCGGGCGGACTGGCCCCGGCCCACCGGTTCTTGCAGCCCCACGAGGCGCGTACTAGACGACGCGCCATGCAGGCCACAGCGGGCCCCAAGGAGACATCATGGCAGGCGACAACGTGACGAATGTCGGAGATGGCGACTTCAAGCAGCAGGTGCTGGACTCCGAGCAGCCCGTGCTGGTGGATTTCTGGGCGACTTGGTGCGCGCCGTGCCGCGCCATCGCGCCCTCCATCGACGCGCTCGCCGAGCAGTACAAGGGCCAGGTGAAGTTCACCAAGCTCAACATCGACGACAACCAGGGCACGCCGCAGAACTACGGCATCCGGTCCATCCCCACGCTGCTCGTCTTCAAGGGCGGCCAGGTCGTGGAGCAGATCGTCGGCGCCGTCCCCAAGGCGCGCATCGAGGACGCCCTCAAGAAGGCGCTGTAGACCTCCGAGCGCCGGGCACGGGCCTGGCGGGTCGAGGCCAATGCCTCCCGCCCACGCCCTGTCCGGCGCTTCGTCGTACGGCCAGACGCCCCACCCCGTTTCGTTTCCGGGACGAATCAACCCGCGCTCCGCTCCTTCGCGTGACGCGCTTCGTCTCGCACCCAGCGTGAGTCCCTTGCGCGGCCCCGCCAATCCCACGCCACGCGCACGCAAACTTTTCGTGCCCTCTCAGCGATTTCTCAGACTTCGCGCCATTTTCACCCGCGCGGACAAATCCACCGCGATGCGCAAATCAGCACGCATGGCACGTGTGGGAAACACGTATCCCTTTGCAGTCGTGTCACCAATTTTTCGGGACGACTTGCGAGTCATGAGAGACCCCTCCCAGGCTGTATTGACAACGTTGACATCCACCGCCAAATAAGCGCATTGGGAGTCTTGCTTTGTTTGACTGTTTTCACGGGAGTTTTCATGGCACGACCACGTAAGGAGTTGTCGAAGGTCCCCCTGACCCCCGCCATGGTGAATTGGGCGGAGGCGCTGGGTGACGCGATTGGCCGAGGCGTCCTCCGCGCGATGAACCAGGGCATGCCGCTGTCGAGCGGCTCGGGGAGCAGCAATGCGCTGTCGGCGAGCCGTCGGCGCGGCCGTCCGCCCAAGGCCCTTGCGGGCAACATGGTGGCGGCGGACCGGCGTTGCACGATGCCGGATTGCACGCGCGAGCAGCGCTCGAAGGGGCTGTGTTCAGCCCATTACCAGGCGGAGCGGCGTCGCTTGTTGGCGGGTGGCAAGCCCGCCTGAGACACGGCGGTACGCGGTGGCGCCCACGGCCCTGGGCGAGCCACCCGCCGTCAATGCGTGTCAGGGGTGGGCATTCCCTCGCATGACGGGCAGGCTCGCGAGGGAGGGACGATGCGTCACTTCGCCTGCCAGGGGTCCGCTTCCGTGCTCGTCGCCTTGAGCAGCTCCCAGGCCGAAAGCACATCCACCACCCGCTCCAGCTCATTGGGCAGCGAGCGCGCCCGCTGCGAGCGCAGGTAGTCCTCCGCGAAGGCCCGCAGGCGGTTGCCCACGAAGAGCCGGGCCAGGGCCACCTCCGTCTGTCCACTGAAGTCGAGGAAGCGGATGCCGAAGCCGCTGCGGCCCCCGGGGCCGTCCTCGCGCTCCTCGCGGACGATTTCGGCCCGGGCCCGCACGGGCGCGGCGCCGGGCTCCAGCGAGAAGCTCACGCCCAGCACCGTCCCCAAGGGCAGGTAGAAGGTGCTCTCCAGGAAGGCGCCGCTGACGCTGACGTTGATGGACGCCAGGCTCGCCGCGAACCGGCGCCCGCCCTGGTCGTCATCCACCCAGACCTCGAAGCGCGTCGTCAGCTGCGCCCGCGGGAACTCCCGGTGCTCGGGCTCCCCCTGGTTCTTCTCGATGACGGGCAACAGCGCCGCCACGGGCGTGGAGGCCACCGAGGGAGGCCTGCGAGGCTCCTCCTTCACCGGAGCGCCCGGCCTGGCCACCACCGTCGCCGCCGGGGGCTTCACGTCCCTCGCCGCCTGGGGAAGCTCCGCCACGCGGACACTCCCCGTCGCCTTCTGCCCACCCTTCCTCTGCATGCCTGACCTCCACCGGCCCGGGAGGGCTTCACCCTCCCCCCGGAATTGGTGGGTTGATTCATACACCACCCTGGGCCGGGCGCCGAGCGCTCGTGACGACCTCGTGAGTCTCCCGTCGTCGCGCGGCTCGCGATGTCTCAGAACATGTGACGACGCATGCTGATGTTCACCAGCAATCCAATGCTGAGCATCACGGACATCATGGAAGACCCGCCATAACTCATCAGCGGCAGGGTGATGCCCGTCACCGGCAGCAAGCCGATGACCATGCCGATGTTCTCGAACACCTGCCAGAAGAGCATGGCCACGACGCCCACGGCGACGAAGGCGCCGAACCTGTCTCGGGCGCTGAACCCCACCCCCAGGCCGAAGATGAAGATGGCGCCATAGAGCACCAGCAGGAGGGTGCACAGCACGAAGCCGTGCTCCTCCGCCCACACCGAGAAGATGAAGTCGGTGTGCTGCTCGGGCAGGAAGCGCAGGCCCGTCTGGGTGCCCTCGCGCCAGCCCTTGCCGGACACGCCGCCGCTGCCCACGGCGATCTTCGACTGCGCCGCGTGGTAGCCGCTGCCGCGCAGGTCCGCCTCCGGATCCAACCACCCGGAGATGCGCTGGCTCTGGTGCTTCTTCAGGTGGTGCCGGACGATGGTGGGCCGGGGCTCCGGCACCTCGCGGATGTAGTCGTTCCAGATGACGATGGCGCCCGCGAGCACCCCCGCCACCAGCGTGGCCACCAGGTACCAGCGCACCTTGCCGAAGAGGATGACGGTGAGCGACGACAGGCCGATCATCAGCGCGGTGCCCAGGTCCGGCTGCACCAGCACGAGGATGAAGGGCACGCCCACCACCACCAGCGGCTTCCACAGCCGCACCAGGCCGTAGGACGGCTCATTGGGGCGGAAGTCGTCGTGGTAGACCTTGGCCAGCATCAGCACGACGCCAATCTTCATGAACTCCGCGGGCTGCAGGCGGAACGGGCCGATGGCGAACCAGCTCTCGGCGCCCTTGGCCGTGTGGCCGACGAAGCGCAGCGCGATGAGCGCCAGGATGTTGGCGACGTAGATGGGCATCGCCATGCGTTGGATCCAGCGGTAGTCCACCAGGCACACCACCAGCACCGCGACGATGCCCAGGCCCAGGTACAGGGCCTGGCTGGACCACACGGGCGCCAGCGGAGGACGCGACGCGGAGGCCAGGTTCCAGATGCCCAGCAGGGCCACGGCCAGCACGCAGAAGATGAGCCCCCACGGCACGTGGGGCACCATCCGCCGCTCAATCCTGAGTTGCATGCCTGTCCTCGGACTCCTCGTCGCCCGGAAGCTGCGTGGGGGGGCGCACGCCCCGCGTCATGGCCGCCTCGTCGGGAGACGGCGGGCGGAACATCGACGGGGTGTAGGGCTGGTTGGGACGCGGCGGCGGCGCCGTGGCGTCCAGCTTCTTCAGGTCCAGGTACTTCTGGATGACGGCCAGCGCCGTGGGCGCCGCGTCCGAGCCGCCGTGGCCGCCGTGCTCGTTGAGCACCACCACCGCGATTTCAGGATGGTCCGCCGGGGCGAAGCCCGCGAACCAGGCATGGTCTCTCTCGAAGAAGCTCATCTGGTGCGTCTTCAGGCGGATGGCGCCCAGGCGCGCCACCTGCGCGGTGCCCGTCTTCGCCGCCACCTTCACGTCCAGGTCGCGCATGTACTTCAGGCGCGAGCGGTACGACGTGCCGCCCGGCTCATGGGCCACCTTCACCAGGCCGTCGATGACCGCCTTCAGGTGCGCGGGCGGCAGGTCCACCCGACGGACGACCTCCGGCTTGAACTCCTCGATGACCTGGCCGTCCAGGTTCTCCAGCCGCTGCACCATCTGCGGCTTGTACAGCGTGCCGCCGTTGGCGATGGCCGCGTACATCAGCGCGAGCTGCAGCGGCGTGACGTTGTTGTCACCCTGGCCGATGGCGCTGTTGAGCGCCATGCCCTTGGTGTAGCCGCCGGGCGAGGCTTTGTCGTGGTACGCGCTGGTCGGCATGATGCCGGGCACCTCCGCCACCACGTTGATGCCGGTGGGGCTGCCCAGGCCCAGCGACTTGCCCATCTCGCCAATCGGGTCCAGGCCGATGGTGTCCGCCACCTTGTAGAACCAGGTGTCGCAGGAGCTCTTCATCGCGTCCAGGCCGTCGACGTGGCCGTGGCCTCGGTCCAGGTGGCAGCGCCAGGTGCGCGCGCCCAGCCGGTAGCCGCCGGGGCAGTTCACCACCGTCTCCGGACGGAACGCGCCGGACTTGAACGCCGCCAGCGCGGTGACGACCTTGAACGTGGAGCCCGGGCTGTAGTGCTCGGCCGCCACGCGGTTGACCATGGGCTCCAGCGGATCGCGCGACAGCTGTGCCATCTGCGTGGGCGTCACGCGGCCCGTCAGGAGGTTGGGGTCGAAGCCGGGCCGGGACACCAGCGCGCGGATGAAGCCCGTGTGCACGTCGATGGCGACCACCGCGCCGGTGACACCGGGGAAGGCGCGCTCGGCCTCCTCCTGCAGGCGCATGTCGATGGAGAGCACCAGGTTGCTGCCCGCCTTGGGCTGCACCACGGCGTTGTCGCCCAGCTTGACGTTGAGCTCTTCAATCTTCTGGCCGCGCGCGTTCACCACTTCCTTGCGCACGCCGTCCTGGCCGCGCAGGCGCTGCTCGAAGTAGCGCTCCAGGCCGCGCCGGCCGATGTAGTCCCCCAGCGCGTAGCGCGCGCCGTCGCCGTTGAGCCGCTCGAGCTCGTCCTGGGTGATTTCGTTCATGTAGCCCAGCACGTGCGACAGCACCGTGTTGGTCCGGTAGAAGCGGTGCGGGACGGGCGCCACCTCCACGCCGTCCAGGATGTCCCGGCGCGCCGCCAGCCGATCATACTCGTCGCGCGTCAGGTCCACGCGCACCGGCACCGGCTGGAAGGGCGCGTTGCGGCGGCCCTGGCGCACCAGGTCCTCCACCTTCTTCGCCTGGTCCGCGTCCCACTGGAGCAGCTCCGCCAGCCGGGGGATGACCTGCGCGAAGCAGTCCGTGCAGAACGCGGGCGTGACGACGGCGTCGAAGGACGGGCGGCTGTCGACGAGGATGGTGCCGCGCGCGTCCTTGATGACGCCGCGGTCGGCGCGCAGCCGCACCTCCTTGACGAAGTTCGCCACGCTCTTGGCGGAGTACTCCTCGCCGCGGGTGATCTGCAGCCGGTAGAGCTGGATGGACAACAGGGCCAGGCCCGCCGTCATGGCCAGGCCCAGCCACAGGAAGCGCCGGCGCAGTTCGCGGCCCGGCGTCGTGTTGCCCAGCGTGGGGGGCGTCACCTCAGCAACCCCGCCGGACGGTCCTGCGCGGCCTCGAAGCGGCGCAGGAGCGGGAAGAGCGCCAGCGCCGCCAGCCCCGTGAGCGCCACCTGCAGCGGCAGCCCCGCGAGCGCCGGCGCCGTGCCGCCGTCCTTCACCGTCAGCCAGGTGAAGAAGGCCGCGAGCAGGCCGTGCCCCACGTCCGCGCCCATGGCGAACAGCGCGAACGACACCGCGCCGCGCACGTCCACGAAGGTGGACACCAGCCGCCCGACGAGGAAGGTGAACACGGCCAGGAAGGTGAACAGCCCCGTGGGCTGGCCGCTCATCAGGTCCAGCAGGTAGCCCACCGCGAACGCGGAGAAGGCCCCTTCGAGCAGCGTGGCGCGCAGCGCGAGGAACGCCACCAGCACCACGGTGACGTCGATGCGGCCCAGCACGAGCCCCGCCTGCTTGACGACCACGGACTCCAACGTGAGCAGCGCCAGCGCGATGCCCACCGTCACCAGGAACTTCATTTCGACGCACCCTCCGCCGCGCTGCCCTGCGCCATCGCCTTGTAGGGACTGCCCACCACCAGCACCTCCTCCAGCTTGCTGGTGTCCACCGCCGGCACGATGTCCGCGCCCTGGAACATGCCGTGCTCCTTCTTCTCCAGGTTCGTCACCCGGCCCACCACCAGGCCCGGAGGATAGATGCCATCCGTGCCGGAGGTGATGATGAGGTCGCCGTTGTCCACGTCCTCGGTGCGCAACATGTTCTCCAGCTTGAGCGGCCCGCTGCCCGCCCCCGACGCCGTGCCCCGCGCCCGGGAGCGCTGCACCAGCACCGCCACCCGGCTCTGCGTGTCCGTCACCAGCGCCACGTCCGAATAGCTGGAGGTCGCCCGGATGACCTGCCCCACGATTCCGTCCGGCGTCACCACCGACATGCCCCGGAACACCCCGTCCTTCTCCCCGCCGCTGATGCGCACCGACAAGAGCTTCGCCACCGGGTTGACGCCCACCACCCGCGCCGGAATCTCCGGCCCCGGCGCCACCTCCGCGTACCCCAACAGCTTGCGCAGCCGCTCGTTCTCCGTGCGCGACTCCCCCAGGGCCTGCACCGAGGCGCGCAGCTGGAGGTTCTCCAGCCGCAGCGCGTCATTCTCCTGCCGGACCCCGCGCAGATCGAGGTAGTGGCGCACCGCGGACACCGAGCCCTCGATGGTGGCGGTGAGCGCCTGCTGCACGGGCGAGGTGATGGCGATGACCGCCCGGTCGATGGGGTTGGGGTCCCTGCCCTTGCGCCCGCTCAGCAGGAAGGCGACCAGCGGGTAGAGGAGCAGGACGCCGACAATCAGGGGACGCCGGTATCGCTTGAGGAGCGACAGCACAGAGGGGAATTCCGGGGTGGGAGGAGGAAGCGGAGGGAGGGGGTGCGGCTAAACTCTCTAAATCGCTTGCATTTTCTGGTGCAGTGTCCTAGGCAGTCAAGGCCCGCGAGGGGGGTGGTCGCTGGTCCGCCACCCTTCAGCCGGGCTACCAACAACACCGCGTCGCGAGTCCTTCCGCACGACTTTTCTCGGCGCGTTTGCTCTCCGAAGTGACGACAATGGACGGTCTGAACCCCCGGAAGGTCCTCTCCCTGCTGTTCATCATCGGCATCGCGGTGGTGTTCACGCTGCAATTCGGGCCGGGCAGCACCGGCTTCGGCGCCTCGGGTCCGGTGACGGCACCCGGCTCGGTGGCCACGGTGAACGGCAAGGAGATCCCGCTGCGCGACTTCGCCACGGCCTGGGCCCGGCAGATGAGCTTCCTGCGAGCGCAGGGCAGCCCCATCCCCGAGTCCGTGGCCCGCCAGTTCGGCATGCACAACCAGGTGCTCGACAGGCTGGTGAACACGGAGTTGCTCGCCCAGGCGGCCGAGCAGCGCGGCATCACCCCCTCTGATGAAGAGCTGCGCAAGCTCATCCATCAGAACACGGACTTCCACGCCAAGGAGGGCGGGTTCGACTTCGCGCGCTACCAGCAGGTGCTGCGCGACTTCTACCGGAAGACGCCGCCGGAGTTCGAGACGGAGCTGCGCCGGCAGCTGGCCGCGCAGAAGATGATGGAGGTCGTCCGCGCCAACGCCACCGTGTCCGACGACGAGGTGCGCGCGCGCTACGAGAAGGACGGCAACCAGGCCAAGGTCGTCTTCGCGCGCTTCCTTCCCACCATGTACGCGGACAAGGTCGCAGCCCCCACGCCCGCGCAGCTGACGGAGTGGAAGAAGGCGCACGAGAAGGAGATCAAGGACTACTTCGAGGCCAACCGCTTCGTGTACCAGCAGCCCGAGCGCATCCGCGCGCGCCAGGTGCTGGTGAAGCTGCCCCCGGAGGCGACCGCCGAGCAGAAGGCGGAGGCCCTCAAGAAGGCGGAGGCGCTGAAGAAGGAGATCGACGGCGGCAAGGACTTCGCGCAGGTGGCGCGTGACTCCAGCGAGGACCCGGGCAGCAAGGCGCGCGGTGGCGACCTGGGCTGGGTGGAGCGCGGCAGCTGGGAGCCGGTGCTGGCGGACGCGGCGTTCGCGCTCAAGGCGGGCGAGATGACGGCGCCGGTGGAGACGAAGTTCGGCGTGCACCTGGTGAAGGTGGAGGAGAAGCAGGCGGCCCAGGACAAGAAGCTGGAGGAAGTCCAGGACGAGATCGCCACCACGCTCTTCAAGCAGGAGCGCGCCAAGGAGACGGCGAAGGCGGAGGCCCAGAAGGCGCTGGCCACGGTGCAGGGTGGCAAGACGCTCAAGGAGCTCTTCCCCGCGGAGAAGGAGCAGCCGGCGCTCCTGCGCTTCGAGACGGAGACCCGTCCGGAGGCGGTGGAGACCGACAGCTTCACGGCCGAGGGTGAGGCCGTGCCGCACCTGGGCCCCGCGCCCGCGCTGGTGAAGGCGGCCTTCGCGGTGAGCGCGCCCCAGGTGCTGGGCGAGGTCTTCCCGGTGGGCGAGGGCTTCGTGGTGGCGCAGGTGGTGGAGCGCCAGAAGCCGGACACCGCGGGCTTCGAGCAGAAGAAGGACGCGCTGCGCGTGCAGGCCCAGCAGGCCAAGCAGATTGAAGTGACGGAGTCCTTCCTCAAGGCGCTGAAGAAGGGCGGCAACGTGGTGACCAACCCCGAGGCCATCGACTCGGTGGTCGGCGCCGGGTAAGTCACCCGCTTCAGCTGACAGCACGTGAGGGCCGGGCCGAGGGACTTCCCTCCCCGGCCCTCTCGCTTTTGCAGGGCCCGTGTTCAGCGCACCGGGAAGTCGGAGCCGCCGGAGGGCGTGTCCGGGCCCGGAGGCTCCGCGACGCAGAGGGCATCCCGGCCCCGGGCCTTGGCGCCGTACATGGCGAAGTCCGCGGAGCGGATGAGGTCCAGCGCGGAGGTGGCGTGGTCCGGATAGGTGGCCACGCCGACGCTGGCGGTGACGCGCACGTCCAGGCCGTGCTCCTGGAGGAAGGAGCGCCCGCGGAAGGCCTCACAGACCTTCTGGCCGATGTGCGCGGCGCCGTCCTGGTCCGTCTCCACGAGGAGGATGGCGAACTCGTCGCCCCCGTAGCGGAACACGGCGTCCAGCCCGTTGCGCCCCAGGGACATGAGCAAATCGCCCACCTCCTTCAGCGTGGCGCTGCCCATGAGGTGGCCGAACCTGTCGTTGACGCTCTTGAAGTGGTCCAGGTCCAGGAACACGAGCGACAGCGGGTGGCGGAAGCGCGCCGAGCGCTTCACCTCCGTGTCCAGGAGCGCGCGCAGGTGCCGGGCGTTGTAGCAGCCGGTGTGCTCGTCGGTGATGGTGAGCTCCTGCACCCGGCGGAAGTTGCGCGCGTTCTCAATCGCGATGGCCGCGTAGTCCGCGATGGCCGTCAGCGTGGTGAGGTCGTCGTTGGAGAACGGCGGGTCCGTGGGGCCGTTGACCAGCTCGATGACGCCCAGCACGTGCCCGCGCGACAGGAGCGGCACGGCGAGGATGGAGCGGGTGTGGAAGGCGGAGGCCTCGTCGAAGCGGGGCGCGAAGCTGGGGTCCCCGCCCACGTCGTGCACCAGCCGGGCGACCCCGGAGGAGAACACGGCCCCGGCGATGCCCTCACCGGGGTTGAGCTGAAGGCCCTTGAGGACGCCGGCGCCCTCGCCCACCGCGATTTCGAAGTAGAGCTTCCCGGTGCGCTCGTCCTGGAGGATGAGGGACCAGTTGCGAGGCAGCAGCAGGCTGCTGACCTTCTGCATGACGAGCGCGAGCACCTCGCGTAGCTCCAGCGTGGACGTCAACGCCTTCGCCATCTCGTTGTAGGCGGCCAGTTGCTCCACCGTCCGCTTCATGGCCGACAGGAGGTCCGCGGGATTCATCCGTAGAGTCCACTCCGAGGCGCAAGTCTGCTAAGGCCTGGAGCCGTAACATGCACACGCACGCTGATCAAACGTTGCTCGTCCTGGCCTCCGGTTCTCCCCGCCGTCGGGACTTCCTGTCGCAACTGGGGCTCACTTTTACCGTCTCCGCGGCGGACATCGACGAGACGCCCCACCCAGGCGAGGAGGCGGCCGCCTACGTCCTGCGGCTGGCGCGAGAGAAGGCCCGCGTGGTGGCCGGGCGCTCCCCTGGCGCCTTCGTGCTCGCGGCGGACACCACGGTGGCGCTGGGCATGACGCTATTGGGCAAGCCCCAGGACCCGGCCGAGGCTCGCGCCATGCTCACCCGCCTGTCCGGCAAGACACACGATGTGTACACGGGCGTCGCGCTCGCGGGGCGGCATGAAGAGGCGCTCGCGGTCCACACGCGCGTCACCTTCCGTGAGCTGAGCGCCGGAGAAATCGACTGGTACGTGGGCACGGGCGAGCCGGTGGACCGGGCGGGCGCCTACGCCATCCAGGGCAAGGGGGGCTTCCTCGTCGCGCGCATCGAGGGCAGCCCCACCAACGTCGTCGGCCTGCCGCTGGGCGAGACGCTCGCGCTGCTGACGCGCGCCGGCGTGCCCCTGGCCTGGAAGCCCGCGCCATGAGCACGGGCCTCGCGGAGCGGCTGGCGTCGGTGAAGGCGCGCATCGCGAAGGCGTGCGAGCGCGCGGGGCGTCCGGTGGAGTCGGTGACGCTGGTGGCCGTGTCCAAGCTCAAGCCGGCGGCGCTCATCCGCGAGGCATACGCCGCGGGTCAGCGCGACTTCGGGGAGAACTACGCGCAGGAGCTGCGCGACAAGGCCCAGGAGCTGTCGGACCTGGAGGGCCTGCGCTGGCACGCCATCGGTCCCCTGCAGACGAACAAGGTGAAGTACGTGGCAAAGGTGGCCAGCGCCTTCCATGCGTTGGACCGGCTGGAGGTGGCGCGCGAGCTGTCCAAGCGGCGCGAGGGCACCTCTCCCCTGCCCTGCTACGTCGAGGTCAACGTGGGCGGGGAGTCCACCAAGTCGGGCCTGGAGCCCGCCGCCCTGCCCGACTTCCTGGGCCAGGCGCGCGCGCTGCCGGGCCTCACGCTGGTGGGGCTGATGTCGCTGCCGCCGCCCACGGACGACGTGGCCCGCGCGCGCGGTTATTTCGACGCGCTGCGCGAGCTGTCGCGGAGCCATGGCCTGCCCGGGCTGTCCATGGGCACCACCCACGACTTCGAGCTGGCCATCGAGGCGGGCGCCACGCTGGTGCGGGTGGGCACCGCCCTCTTCGGCGAGCGGGACTGAGGGCCGGCGCGCGGGTCAGATCTCCTTGAACTTCGCGCGGCCCTCCGCGCTGATCTTCACCTTGTACTCGCAGCCGCAGTAGTTGCAGCGCAGCTCGTCCCCATCCCCGAAGCCATCGTGCACGGGGTTGTTGGCGTCGCAGCCCGGACAGTCGAACTCCTTGAGGCGGCCGCCCTTGGTCGTCTCCTTGGCGTCGTCGTCGTCGAAATCGTAGTCACCGGCCATGTTCCCGCGTCTCCAGGGCAAGGGGGCGACCTCCAGCCGGGGCCGCCTTCTCTTCGGGAGGCTAGCAGCGGTGTCGGCCGGTGGACACGCCCGGCGCGCCGCAGGGCGGCCGGGTTCAGGGGGCCGGGAGGCGCCGTGGGGCCCCTCCGTGCGAGACTCATGTCCCCTTCCGCCCCTCAGGTCGCCCCCACGACGAGGGAGCGGGCGTCCATTGAATGCCCGCCGCATAGGCACGTCGATGGGAAATGTGGAGTGGCGGGAATGGTTCGGGGGCATGGCCTGGCGAGTAGCAGGCGGGCTACTTAACTTCCTTGCGATGGAGCTCACTCGATGCGTGCGCAGTCCAATTGGGGGTTCGCGGCGGTGGTTGCGGGCCTGGTCTGGTCGGCGGCTGCCCTGGGCCAGGAGTCTTCCGCGAACCCGGCGTTCGGCCCCGGTGAGCAGGCGCAGTATCGCGTGAAGTACCTGGGCATGACAGCGGGCACCGCGCAGGTGACGGTGGGCGCGCCCATGAAGCAGTGGGGCGAGGACGTGTGGCCCATCGTCGCGGTGGCGCGCTCGGACGCGCTCATCGGCGTGTGGCCCATCAAGGACAAGTTCGTCTCCTACTGGAAGGCGGACACCCAGCGCGTGGTGGGCAGTGACTTGCACGCGGACGAGAACGGCAAGCGCCGCCGCCAGCGCATCAAGCTGCAGCCGGATGGCAAGAGTGTCTTCGTCGTCAAGCAGAAGGAGGGCGAGGCGCCGCGCGAGTCCACCGCCGAGGTGGCCGAGGGCACGCTCGACGTGACGGGGGCGACGTTCGCGCTGCGCAACCGAGAGCTCGTCGTGGGCGGCGAGTACGCCTACCCGGTGTTCACCGGCAGCAAGAGCTTCACCATGCGCGCCAAGGTGGAGTCGCGCGAGACCTTGAAGACGGAGCTGGGGACGCAGGAGGTCTTCAAGACGCGGGTGCAGGCGGAGTTCGGCGGCAGCCTGACGTCGAAGCGGGACATGTTCGTCTACCTCACCACGGACGCGCGGCATGTCCCGGTGCGAATCGAGGCGGACTTCGCGCTCGGCACGGTGGTGGCGGAAATCACCGACTACCAGCCGGGGCGGACGATGGCGGTGGCGAGCGCGGAGAGCGGTGGGTAGCACCGCTGGAGAGTGAAGGGGGCGGATGGGCGCGGGATGGGCGTGGGTGGTGATGGCGGCGCTGGCCGCCACGCCGGAGCCGAGGGTGGTGTCTCCCCTGGTCAAGGTGCGCCCGGGCTCCGCCTTCGCGTCGCGCCCCGTGGCCCGCCTGAGCGTGGCCCGCGGCGAGTGCGAGGGCACGCAGGTGGTGCTGCCCGACTCGGCCCGTCGCCTGAAGGTGAAGCCGCTGCTGCTCGGCGGTCCGTCGGACGCGCTGCGCGCGGACATCTGGCGCGTGGGCTACCTGGATGTCGAGGTGCCCTCCAACTCGGAGGGGGACGTGGGCCCGTGGCCCGATGCCCTGTTGCCGCTCGGCGCGCCCGAGCGTGACGACGCCCCACCCCGCCCCGTCGTGCTCTACGTGGAGGTCTGCGCGAAGGAGGACCAGACGCCGGGCACCTATCAGGGTCGCCTGCGCGCGAGCTTCAACAAGCTGGAGCACGTGAGCGTCCCCTTCACGGTGGAGGTGCAGCCCTTCGCGCTGCCGGCGACGTCCTCGCTCGCCACCAGCTTCGGCATCTCCCTGTACAGCATCGCCCGGGGCCACGGGCTCGCCCCCGAGTCACCGGAGGCCCGCGAGCTCTTGCGCGACTATGCGCGTGTGCTGCTGGAGCACCGCGTGAGCGCGCATGGCATGAGCATGACGCCGCCGTCCGTGCGCTTCGAGGGCGACACGCCCATCATCGACTGGAGCGACTACGACGCGGAGATGGCGCCCTTCCTCGACGGGAGCCTGCTGGCGTCGGGTGCGCGCTTCACCACGTCGGACGTGCGCGACAGCCGCAAGGCGGACACCGAGGAGCGCAAGGTCGCGTACTACCGCGCGTTCGCCGAGCACTACCGGACGAAGGGCTGGCCCGCGCAGCTCTTCTTCTACGCCAAGGACGAGCCGAAGCCGGAGGACGTGCCGCTCGTGCTCGCGCAGTCGCGCCGCGTGCGCGCCGCCGGGGGCAGCCGCGTGCTCATCACCACGCCCATGGAGGAGCCGCTCGCGAGCGCCGCCGACATCCTCGCGCCCACGCTCAACTGCTTCTTCCCCCGCCCCGGCCCCCAGACCTGCCGCGCCGTGCACACCATGGCCCAGATGCGCGAGCAGCTTCCCGAAGGCACCCGTATCTGGTGGTACCAGAGCTGCAACTCGCATGGCTGTGATGGGGGCCCG
This sequence comes from Myxococcus sp. XM-1-1-1, assembly GCF_020037095.1. Taxonomy (NCBI): domain Bacteria; kingdom Pseudomonadati; phylum Myxococcota; class Myxococcia; order Myxococcales; family Myxococcaceae; genus Myxococcus; species Myxococcus sp. XM-1-1-1. The sequence goes on along the minus strand of NZ_JAIQDH010000003.1, from coordinate 427,520 downwards.
TCCCAGAAGCGTGCCCAGGAGAAGAGCTACAGCGGTTGGGCCTCGTACATGGTGGACCACCCCGCCGTGCTCAACCGCGCCATGGGCCTGCTCGCCTTCACGAGCGGCGTGGACGGTGAGCTCTATTTCGACACCGTCTTCGCCTACAACACCAAGCACGACGTCTGGACCGACGTGTTCGAGTTCGGTGGCAACGGCGACGGCACCCTCTTCTACCCAGGCACGCCCGGCCGCCTGGGAGGTTTCCGACACCACCCCGTGGCGTCCCTGCGCCTCAAGCACCTGCGCGACGGACTGGAGGACTACGAGTACCTCCGGCTGCTCTCCGCGCTGGGGGACGAGGCCTTCGCGAAAGACGCGGCGCGCAAGCTCGTGAGGTCCGGTTGGGACATCCGCCGGGATGCGCGAGAATGGGCGCAGGTCCGCCAGCTCGTGACGGCGAGGCTCCGGCAGCGGTGGTTGGCATCAGAATTCGCGAAGCGTCCGGGCCGTCACACGCCCAAGAGCACCCCGTAGTTTCTCTCTGGAAGGAAGAAGGATGAGCACCCTGCGCACCCTCCTGGCGACCTGCCTGATGCTGACCTCCGGCGGTGCCGCCTGGGCCCAGCTCCCCGACACCGAGGCCGACAAGCCCGAGGGTGAGAAGCCCGCCGAGGCCCCCGAAGCCAAGCCCGACGAAGCCCCCATCACCGTGGAGCCCTGCGCGCAGGCGCTGCCCGCGCTGCGCATGCCGCTCACGTTCATGCCCGGCGAGGTGCTCGAGTTCGACCTGGACGCCATGGGCGCGCAGGCCGGCAAGATGACCCTGCGCGTCCAGAAGCCGCAGGACGGCCAGATTCCCGTGCTCGCGCAGGCGGAGACCAACTCCTTCTTCTCCAAGGTCCGCCGCGTGCGCGGCAGCGCCACCACCTGGCTCAACCCGCGCACGCTGCGCCCCAAGCGCTACGTCGAGGACGCCACCGAGAACGAGATGCGCCGCAAGGTGGAGGTCGCCTTCACCCACAAGGACCGCGCCATCAAGGTGGACTACCAGATCGGCCAGCGCCCCAAGGGCCAGTACAACTACACCTACGACAAGGACGGTCTGGACGTGGCCGGCTCCATCTACCTGCTGCGTCAGCTCCCCCTCGAGGAGAACCTCTCCGTCTGCTTCGACGTGTACGGCGTGCGCCGGCTGTGGCGCATGCAGGGCCAGGTGCTCAAGAAGGAGAAGGTCACCACGCCGCTGGGACAGTTCGACGCCTGGCACCTGGTGGGCACCGCCGTCCGCCTGGACCGCCCCAAGCAGAAGCGCGAGGTGCACGTGTGGCTCTCCGACGACGCGCGCCGCCTGCCGCTCGCCGCCGTGGGCACGCTGGACCTGGGCGCCGTGCGCGCCACCCTCACCTCCGTCAGCCGCCCCGGCGAGAAGCGCCAGGAGGCCGGCCCCGGCAAGGAGGAGATGAAGTGGTGATGTCCAGCCGCTGAGAAAAGAAGACACGGCTCGAGGAGAGGCCCGGTGGACGGAGTTCCCGGGCCTTTCTCTTTGAACCGAAATTGATTCTGGTTTGCAAAATCAAAATCATGAGCGTAGGGTGCGCGCCGCTCCGATGCGCCCACGCTCTTGTCTTGTCTCGTCGTCGTTCCTGCTCTGTTCCACCCTGCTGCTCTCCACGACGGTCGCCCGCGCCCAGGATTCGGCCGGTGCTCCGGTGGTCTCCGCCGCACCGCCGAGTGATTCGCCCGAGGGGCCCGTCGCCTCGGCTCCATCCGCCGAGCAGCCCGAGCAGCCCGCGCCGTCCCCCGCCGCCCAGGAGCCCGCGCCCGTCAGCGCGGCGCCCGCTCCCGCGGCCCTGAGTCGGGCGCGGCCGAACATCGACACGTTCGTCACCGCCTACGGCGAGCTGCTGTTCGGCTATCACAACTACGGGTTGAACCAGAACCGGACGGGTGGCGCGCAGCGCGACTCGCGGCTGGAGTTCGACACCACGCGCTTCGTGCTCGAGATGAAGGGCGCGCTGCCGGACTATGGGCTCGAGGTGGAAGTCGAGGTCGAGTTCGAGCACGGCGGCACCGGCACCGCGATGGAGCTCGAGTACGAGGAGTTCGGCGAGTTCGACCAGGAGCTCGACAAGGGTGGAGAGATCCTCGTCGAGGAGCTCTACATCTCGAAGAAGCTCGGCGACCACGCGGCGCTCGCGGTGGGCCGCTTCTACGTGGCGGTGGGCACGCTGAGCGAGTTCTCGCGCCCCACCGACTACCTGGGCACCCTCCGCGACGAGGCGGAGACGGGCATCATCCCCAACACGTGGGACGAGATGGGCCTGCGGCTGCGCTACAAGTACCCCTGGGGCCTGCGGCTGACGGGACAGCTGGTCAACGGGCTGGACTCCACGGGCTTCAGCTCGCAGCTGTGGGCGGTGGGTGGCCACCAGCGCCGCTTCGAGGTGCAGCGCGCCACGGACATGGCCCTGGTGTTCCGCGCGGACGTCACCCACTTCGACGGGTTCATCTTCGGCGTGTCCGCCTACCACGGCGACACCACGCGCAACCGTCCCAAGGCGGACCTGGTGAAGAGCTGCGAGGAGGCGAATGATCGCGAGGTCGCCCCGTGCGGCTACGTGTCCGCGCCGCTGACGCTGCTGGACGTGCACCTGTCCGTGTCCAAGGGCCCGTGGAGCGCGAAGGGCATGGTGATGTACGGCCACCTGAAGAACGCGGAGCTCGTCTCGCAGCGCAACGCGCGCCTGTCGAACCTGCTGGGCGTGATGCGCACGCCGGTGTCCGACAACGCGTTGGCCGCGTGGGGAGAGCTCGGCTACGACATCGCGTCGGTGGTGGGCCTGAGCAACTCGCACCACCTGTTCCCGTTCGTCCGCTACGACTACGTGGACACGCAGTTCAAGCCGCGCGCGGAGCTGTACGACAACCCCCGCTTCCGCCGCACCGTCTACACGGTGGGCGTGGCCTACAACCTGCTGAACACGGTGTACGCGAAGCTCGACTTCGGGCACCGCCGCATGGGCTCCAACGCCTTCCGGCCGGAGAACACCCTGCGCCTCGCCACCGGCTTCAACTACTGACGCGGCCCTCCCCGTGTCCCCTCCCCCCAACGAAAGGTCAGTCATGAAGCGTACGTCCCTGCCCCTGCGTCTGGCGCTTGCGCCCGCGCTCCTCACCGGCTCGCTGTTCCTCGCGGCCTGCGGCGATGATGATTCCGACACCCCCAACGAGGGCGACTCCAAGGTCACCTCGGAGCTGGTCGTCACGTTCGCGGACAAGGTCGTGGTGCCGACCTATGCGCGGCTGGCCACGCGGCTGACGGAGCTGGACGCGGCCTGCGTCGCGCTCGCGACGGCGCCCACGACGGAGAAGCTGACGGCGGCCAAGGCGGCCTGGCGCGCGGCGCGCATCCCCTGGGAGCAGAGCGAGGGCTTCCTCTTCGGCCCCGTGGACAGCTTCGGCTATGACCCGGCGCTGGACAGCTGGCCGGTGAGCCACACCGAGTTGGAGGCAGTGCTGGCCAACAACGCCGCCCTCACCCAGCAGTACGTGAGCAACCTCAAGAACGAGCAGAAGGGCTTCCACACGCTGGAGTACCTCATCTACGGCGATGGCGGCACCAAGACGGTCGAGCAGCTGACGCCCCGCGAGCTGGAGTACGTCACGGCCCTGTCCGCGGAGCTCAAGGCCGTGGGACAGCTGCTGCACGGCGCGTGGGCGCAGGCGCACGACGGCAACCCGCCGTTCCGTGACACGCTCGCGACGGCGGGTCAGTCCGGCAACACCGCGTATCCGTCCGTGGAGGCCGCCGCCCAGGAGATCGTCGGTGGCATCACCACCATCCTGGACGAGGTCGCCAACGGGAAGATCGCCGAGCCCTACGACACCAGGGACCCGGACGTGGTGGAGAGCCAGTTCGCGTACAACTCGCTGGAGGACTTCAGCAACAACATCCGCAGCGTGGAGAACGCGTACCTGGGTCACCTGCAGGGCGAGGCCAAGACGGGCATGTCGCTGCGTGACGTAGTGGGCGTGGACAGCGCGCTCGACGCGAAGATCCGCCAGCAGATCGCCGGCTCCATCAGCGCCCTGGCTGCCGTCCGCGAGCCGTTCCGCGACTCCATCCGTGACGAGACGGAGCGCCCGAAGATCGCCGCCGCGCAGGAGGCCATCCGCGCCCTGCACGACACCTTCCAGGGCGAGGTCCTGCCCCTGCTGTCGAAGTGATGTAGGAACTCAGGCCAGGTGAACGCCATGCGACGTGCGGTGATGCTGGGAGCCCTGCTGCTGTGGTCCGCCGGTTGTGGCGAGGAGGCGCCGATGGTGCCCCTGGAGCCACCGAGGGCGGGCGGGGCCACCACCGTCGACAACCGCACGTCGCAGGCGTTCGCGCAGCCGGCCGCGAACCTGCGTCCCGAGTACGACCGGCTGCACCGTGCGGGCGACGCGGCGTTCGCGGCCATCTTCGTCCCGGCGCCCTCGCGGGTGAACCCGGGGCTCGGGCCCACGTACAACAACGTCTCCTGCAACGGCTGTCACCTGCGCAACGGGCGCGGCATGCCGGTGATGGGGCCCACCGCGCAGCGCACCCAGCTCCTCGTGCGCGTGAGCCTGCCGGAGGGCGTGCCCGACCATCCCCACGGCGCGGTGCCCGTCCCCGGACTGGGGCTCCAGGTGCGTGACCAGTCCATCTACGGCCAGGTGCCGCCGGCCTCGCTCACGCTGTCGTGGGTGGAGCGCACCGGACAGTACCCGGATGGCACGCCGTACACGCTGCGCTCGCCGAGCGTGCGCATCGTCAAGTCGGATGGCTCGGCGCTGCCGGAGGACATGATGATGTCGCTGCGGCTTCCTCCGCCCGTCTTCGGACTGGGGCTGCTGGAGGCCGTTCCCATCGAGGCGCTGCGCGCGCTCGAGGACCCGGATGACCGGGACGGTGACGGCATCTCCGGACGGCTGAACGAGGTCTGGGACGTGGCGCTGCGCACGCTGTTGCCCGGGCGCTTCGGCTGGAAGGCGAACAGCCCGCACCTGCTGCAGCAGTCCGCGGAGGCGTACTTCAACGACATGGGCATCACGAGCCCGCTCTTCCCGGAGCCGGACGGGACGCACGAAATCACCGCCGACATCCTGCAGGCGGCCGTCTTCTATTCCGAGTCGCTCGGCGTCCCCGCGCGCACCGCGCTGGAGGACCCCGTCGTCCAACGCGGCGAGAAGCTGTTCCGCGCGCTGGGCTGCGAGTCCTGCCACCGCGAGACGCTGGAGACGGGCGAGGCCGCCTACGAGGAGCTCGCCTTCCAGCGCATCCATCCGTACACGGACATGCTGCTGCACGACATGGGGCCGGAGCTCGCGGACGGACGGCCGGATGGCGCGGCCACGGGCACGGAGTGGCGCACGCCCGCGCTGTGGGGCCTGGGCCTGACGCACACGGTGCTGCCCTACTCCGGCTTCCTGCACGACGGCCGGGCCCGGACCATCGAAGAGGCGGTGCTGTGGCACGGCGGCGAGGCGCTCACCGCGCGCGACGGCTTCCACCGCCTGTCCGCCGATGACCGCGCCGCGGTGCTCAAGTTCCTCGGCTCGCTCTGAGGTGAGCGCGGCGGGAGTGTCCGCTCCCGGCCTCACATCGGGAAGGAGCGCTGCTTCAGCGTCTCGAGGAGGAAGTCGCGGAAGGCGGCGACCTTGCGAGGCATGTGACGCTCCGCGGTGGAGACGAACCACACGCTCCCCGCCGGCATGCTCCACTTCGGAAGCAGCGCGACGAGTCGCCCCTCGGCGACCTCCGGTTCCGCGAGCATCGTCGGCAGGAACCCGATGCCCGCGCCCTGACGAAGCACCTCCCGCATGAAGAACATGTCGTCGCAGACGATGGCCCCATCCTGCGGCATGACGAGCGTCTCGCCGGGCCCCACGAGCCGGAAGGGCATGGGCGAGCGGAAGGACACCCAGGTGTGGTTGGAGAGTTCGCGAGGATGGCGCGGCATGCTCCGGCGCGCGAGATACGCCGGCGACGCATAGAGCCGCAGGGAGAGCGTCCCGAGGCGGCGGGCGCGCAGCGACGAGTCCTTCAACGGGGCGATGGCCAGTCGCAGCGCGGCATCGAAGCCCTCCGCGACCAGGTCCACGACGCGATTGTCCAGGTGCAGGTCCACCTTCACCGCGGGGTAGCGCGCCACGAAGCGGGTGATGACCTCCGCGAGCACCGTGGTCCCCCAGTCCACCACCGACGTCAGCCGCAGCACGCCTGACGGCTCCTCCTCCAGTTCCGGCAGCTCCCCCACGGACTTGCGCAGCGCGAGCAGCATCGGGGACACCCGCTCGTAGAGCGCCTGTCCCGCGGTGCTGAGCGACACCCGGCGCGTGGTGCGGTGGATGAGCTGCACACCGAGCGAGGACTCCAGGCGGGCGATGCCCCGACTCACCGACGACTTGGGCAGGCCCAGCTTCTTCGCCGCGCTGGAGAAGCTGGCGCCCTCGGCGACGGCGACGAAGAGGGTGAGCTGGTTCAGGTCCATTGTTCCTCCCGTGGAACAGTATGCTCCAGCGGGCCGCATTGTGCAGGACGCCGGGCGGCGCTACCCATGAGCCGGAGCCAATGTCGCTCCCTCGCTCTGGAGATTCACATGACGGCCACATCCCCCACCCTGCTCGTCACCGGCGCCTCCGGCCATCTGGGCCGCCGCGTCGTGGAGCTGCTCCTCGAGGCCAGGAAGGGGCCTCTCATCGTCACCACGCGCGAGCCGTCGAAGCTCGCGGACCTGGCGGCGCGCGGCGTCGTGGTGCGCAAGGCGGACTTCGATGACGCGTCGACGCTGGACGCGGCGTTCGTCGGCGCGGAGCGACTGTTGCTCGTCAGCACGGACTCGCTCGATGTTCCTGGCCGCCGAATCACCCAGCATCGCCATGCCGTGGAGGCCGCGCGGCGCGTGGGGGTGAAGCACGTCGTGTACACGTCGCTGACGCGGCCGGAGCCCGACTCGCCCATCACGCTCGCCAAGGACCACTGGGCCACGGAGCAGGCGCTGGCGGCGAGCGGACTGGGCTTCACCGTGCTGCGCAACAACGTCTACATGGAGATGCTCTTGCACAGCCTGCCCCAGGCCGTCGCGCAGGGGCGGCTCGTCACGGCGACCGGGACGGGGGCCACGGCGTATGTCACGCGCGAGGACTGCGCCCGGGCGGCGGTGGCGGCGCTCGCCTCCTCGTACGAGGGACAGCGCGTGCTGGAGATCACCGGGCCGTCGGCGGTGACGCAGGCGGAGCTGGCGCGGTTCGCGGGTGAGCTGTCGGGGCGCCCCGTCGAGTCCATCGCCGTGGACACCGCGAGCCTCGCCGCGGGCCTGGTGGCGCACGGGTTGCCCGCACCGATGGCGGAGGCCTACGCGTCGTTCGACGCGGCCGTGGCACAGGGCCGCATGAGTGGAGTGAGCACGGCCATCGCCGACCTCACCGGGCACGCGCCCGTCGACATCCGCGACTTCCTGTCGGCCCATCGCGCGGTGTTCGCGGCGAAGGGACACTGAGGGGCGGAGGCCCCGCGGGGGTGGGAAAATTGACGGGGTGCTACGGGCCTGTAGCGTCGAGCCCATGCCCCCTCTCGCCCTCGCCGCCCCCGTGCTCTCGCGCCAGGCCGACCCGGTCCGAGTGGCGACCGAACGCCTCGCTCGCGCGCTCCCCGCTCGCACCGACGCGGCGGTGCTCGTCGACCTGCTGGAGGACGATTTGAGGGAAGGGCTGGACGCGCTCGGTGACGTCGAAGCGCACTTCCACGACGTGTTGACCACGCTGCGCGGCGCGACGTTGTCACCGGTGAACCTCATCAACACCGGGGATGACCTTCGCGTCCTCGAGCGGCTCGACGAGCTGCACGACGTCGTCGTCCAGATTCGCAAGCGATTGGCCCAGGCGGCCGCGATGGCGCATCAGGGCGCGCCCTCACGGGCTCGCTGACCGCCGACACCATTCGCGCTGTCACGTCGACACCGGGCCGTCGCCCGCCTGCGCCGCGAGGCGGATGCACAGGCGATGACGGCGCTCGCGGAGCGGCACCGCGAGCAACGAACGCTCGCGGCGCGCCCTCTCATGTCTCTACAGACCCGTGCCTCAATTCGCTGGAGCCGCGCCGCCGGGTGCTGACGTCGCGGGCACGGCACTGGCCGGGGCAGGCGCCGCATTGGCCGGAGCAGGCGTCGCGGGCAGTGTCGTGGCGGACCCCGCGTTCAACGGCGTGGGAGACCCGAAGAGCGGCGGCGCGGGCGCGGCATTCAGTGGCGTGGGCGTTCCGAGCAGCCCCGGCGGCGGTGAGCCCGGCGCCGCATTGAGCGGCGGCGCCGTCGCGAGGATGCCCGGACTCACCTGCGACGTGCCCAGGAACGCATCGAAGCTCGGCGACGTCACCGAGGGCACCGGCACCGAGAACGACCCCGTGGTCGCCAGGCTCGACGTCGTCCCCGAGGAGCCGAAGAACCCAGGCGCCGTCCCCACCGGCGACGCGCCCGTCGTCAGCACCCCCTCCGCCGCGAGCGTCGGGCTCGTCGTCGGTGTCCCCAACGTCACCCCCGAGATGTTCACCGGCGGCTCCGCCACCACGCTCGTGGGGAAGCCGCCACTCACCACCGCGGGCGACTCGGGCGCCGTCACATCGGCCGTCCCCGTCCCCACCGTGGCGCCTCCCCGCACCACCGTGCCGCCCTGCCCCCCGCCCACGAACACCCGACTGCCCCCGGGCGTCCCCACCTCCGGCGCCGACACGGACGTTCCCGTCGCCAGGCCACTGCCACCCGTGGCCGCCGGCTGCGGAAGGATGGGCGGCAGGCCAGGCGCGACGTTCGCCGGCACGGGCGTCAGCCGCGTCGGGTCCACCGTCAGATTCCCCGTGTTCTCCACCACCGCCACCGAGCGCACCGGAACCCCGGCCACCTCGATGGCCACGTCCTCGAACACGAACTGCACGAAGCCCCGACGCTCGACGTCCGTCGGCAGGTTGTACGCGAGCACCACCAGCTCCGTGTCCCCCGCCCGCGCCTGACGCAGCATCCGGTGCGTCGAGTCATCCGCGAACGCCCCGGCGTCCAACGCCGCCACGTGGATGAGCGCCGTGTCCGTCAGCAACCGGCCATCACGCCACACGCTCCCCACTCCCCACACGGCCACCGCCGCATGGGAGCGGGTCATGACCGACCACCCCAGCCCGCTGTCCCCGTAGATGGGCACGTTCAGGAGCACGCCGCCGCCCACCGTGTGGCGGGGTGCCGGGGGCAAGCTGGACGAGGCCTGGGAACGGGCCTGGGCGGGCGGGAAACCGGCCTGGGCGAGCTCCACCCGGTACTCGGTGTTCCCCAGCCGGAACGTCGCCTGGAAGGCCGCCTTGTCGCCGTACGTGGCCTGGGCCAGGTCCACCCGGTCCTCCACGGTGAGCTCGGCGCTCCCCGTGCCGGATTCGGCCAGGTCCGTGAAGGGCAAGGGTCCTTGGATGAAGAAGCCGTCCGGTCGCTCGGTCCCCGCGCTGGCCTCCCGGCCCTCGAACGTGAACCCGCCTGGCCCGGCGGCCAGTACTCCGGACAAAAGAAGCGTGGTGAGAGGTCCCGCCATCGACGCTGCCTCCTTGTGCAACAAGGTAGGCAGCGGAGCGGGGAACGACAGTCCCCTCTCTCCAAAGAAGACTAGATGAGGCCCCGCGCGCGGCGGATCTGCTCCACCGTCTTGTTGTACTCGATCTCGAAGCTGCTCGTTCCCTCCTGCAGGTGCTTCAGGCGGGAGCGCGCCTCCTTGTCGATGTCCTCGTCCACGTCCAGGTGCTTCTTCATCACCACGTGGATCTTCTGACGCAGCGAGTTATCCGCCGAGAAGACCTCTTCGACGTTCCGGCTGATGAGCAGGAACTCGATCATCTGGTTGATGACGTATTCGATGCCCTCGTCGCCCATCTTGAAGCCGCGGACGTCCGCCATCTCGCGCTTCACCTGGTTGAACTTGGAGGGGTCGTATCCGCGACGCTCCAGCGCCTCGCGCGTCGCCTGGTTCACACGCTCTTCGTTCGCGAGGTACTCACGCATGATGGCCGAAAGGTCCATCTCGGCGTCCGCCACGCGCATCGGCTCCACCTCGATGTCCCCATCCTGCATGAGCCGTTGAATCGTCTCTCGCGAAATGATCGGGATCACCTTCGGATACAGCCTCATGTCGGTCCCTCGCCCTCTTTGGAGCTGCTCGAATCGTCAACCGCTATAAATCAGCGCGGAGCCCAGTCGCAATTAAAAACCCCAGGAACGTCGCGGTTCCAGCGCGCTTCCCCCCGCAGTCTGCAGCGGAAATTAATCACGCCGCACCGGGTGGCGACCCTCCCCGTGATTTTTCGTGGGAGGGTTCGGTGGCGTCATCCAGGGAAGCCTCCCGGACGGGGTCCTCGGCCTCTTCGTCGGGGTGTCCATGAAGCCCCGCATGGACCCGCTCCGCCACCGCCGGACCGACGACTTCCGCCAGCTCCTCGATGCTCGCCTCACCCACGCGCTTGAGCGAGCCGAAGTGCTTGAGGAGCGCCTTGCGCCGCACCTCCCCCACCCCCGGGATGTCCTCCAGCGCCGAGCGCACCCGGCTCTTTCGCAGCACCTGTTTCTGGAAGGTGATGGCGAAGCGGTGCGCCTCGTCCCGCATGCGCGTCAGCATGAACATCTCCGCCGAGTTCTGCGCCAGCACGATGGGGTCCTTTCGCCCCACGACGAACACCCGCTCGGGGCTGCGAGCGCTCTCCGCGTCCCGGTCGAAAACCTCCAGGTCACGGCTCTTGGCCAGGCCCACCACGTCCACCGTGTCCACGCCCAAATCCTTCATGGCCGCGTGCGCGCTGGCGAGCTGGCCCTTGCCGCCGTCGATGACGAGCAGGTCCGGCAGGTCGCCGTCCTCCTGGCCGCGCTTGAGCCGGCGCGTGACGACCTCGTACATGCTGGCGAAGTCGTCCTGCTTCTCCAGCGTCTTGATCTTGTACTTCCGGTAGCGGGACTTGTCGGCCTCGCCATCCGTCACGGCCACCTGGGAGGCGACGATGGCGGAGCCCTGGAAGTGGGAGATGTCGAAGCACTCCATGCGGCGCGGGAAGTTGCGCAGGCCCAGCCGCTGCTGGAGGCGGGAGAGCACCTGGTCGGTCTCGTCCTTGGTGCGCCGGCGCTCGATGAAGGCCTGCTCGGCGTTCTTCTCCGCCATCTTCACCAGCTCGTGCTTCTCCCCTCGCTTGGGGACCATGACGCGCACGCGCTCGCCCTTCCGCTCGGTGAGCAGGCCCTCCAGCCCCGCCAGGCCGTCCTCCGGCTCCAGCGGCAGCAGGACCTCCTCCGGCACGAAGCTGCCCTGGTCGTAGTAGAGGTTCACGAACGAGGCGAGCAGCTCCTCGTTGGGGAACTCCTGGCTGCCGAAGGGGAACGCCTGCCCGCCGTTGAGGCGGCCCTGCCGGACCCAGAGGACGTAGAACAGGATGCGGTCCCCCTCGCGGTAGAGGGCGAACACGTCCTGGTCCTTGAAGTCCGTGGTGGCGACCTTCTGACGCTCCAGGCTTCGTTCAATGGCGAGCAGTTGGTCGCGCACCCGCGCGGCCTCCTCGAACTTCAGGTCCTGCGCCGCGCGCTTCATGCGCAGCCGCAGGCCCTCCACCAGCTCGCTCGCCTTGCCCTCCAGGAACATGACGACCTCGTCCACGCTGCGACGGTAGTCGTCCTCGGGGACCGGGTAGACGCAAGGGGCCGGGCAGCGGCCGATCTGGAACAACAGACAGGGGCGCTTGCGGTTGGCCAGCACGTGGTCCGTGCAGGTGCGCAGCCGGAAGAAGCGGTTGATGATGCGCAGCGTCTCGCGGATGGCGCCGGCGCTGGAGTACGGGCCGAAGTAGCGCGCGCCGTCGCGCTCGTACTTTCGGACGACCTCCAGGCGCGGATACGCGTGGGTGCGGTCCAGGCGCAGCGAGATGAACTGCTTGTCGTCCTTGAGCAGGACGTTGAAGCGCGGGCGGTGCTTCTTGATGAGCTCGTTCTCGAGGAGCAGCGCCTCCTTCTCGTTGTGGACGAGCACCGTCTCCAGGTCGCCGAGCAGCTCGTCGAGCAGCGACACGAAGACGCGCGTGTCCCCCGTGCGCGTGAAGTACGAGCGCACGCGGCTGCGCAGGTTGATGGCCTTGCCCACGTAGATGATCTGCCCGCGGCGGTCCTTCATCAGGTACACGCCGGGCTCGGTGGGAAGGGCGTCGAGCTTCTCCTGGAGCTTCACGTCCATGACAGGCGCCTCCTAGCGGCGCGGCTTCGCCCGTGACGAACGACCCCGGCCCCGGCCCTTTTTCGGCGCGTCGTCCTCCTTCGCCTTCGCCGGGCCCTTGAGCAGCGAGCGCGACGCGGGCTTGAGGCCCAGGTCCATGTCCTTGAGCAGCTGCACCTTGTCCCGGTACTCGGCGGCCTTCTCGAACTCCATCGACTCGGCGGCCCGGTGCATGTCCTGGGTGAACTCCTCGATGAGGCGCTTGAGCTCCTTCGACTCAAGCACGTCGTCCTCGCCCTCGGCCGCCATGGGCAGCGCGCCCGCGGACTCGGCGTCGTAGAGGTGCTCGGACAGGTCCGTGATGTTGCTCTTGACGGAGCGCGGGGTGATGCCGTGCTCCTTGTTGTACTGGCGTTGGATCTCCCGGCGACGGGAGGTCTCCTCCAGCGCCTTCTTCATCGAGTCGGTGACGGAGTCCGCGTACATGATGACGCGGCCATTCAGGTTGCGCGCCGCGCGGCCGATGGTCTGGATGAGCGACACGTGGCTGCGCAGGAAGCCCTCCTTGTCCGCGTCGAGGATGGCCACCAGCGACACCTCGGGGATGTCCAGGCCCTCGCGCAAGAGGTTGATGCCCACCAGCACGTCGAACTCGCCCTTGCGCAGGTCGCGGATGATGGCCGTGCGCTCAATCGCGTCGATGTCCGAGTGCAGGTAGCGCACGCGCACGCCCACGTCCGCGTAGTACTCGGTGAGGTCCTCCGCCATGCGCTTGGTGAGCGTCGTCACCAGGACGCGCTCGTTGCGGCTGACGCGGACACGCACCTCCTCGAGGAGGTCGTCCACCTGGTTGCCGACGGGCCGCGTCTCCACCTCCGGGTCCGTCAGGCCCGTGGGACGGATGATCTGCTCCACCACGACGCCCTGGGACTTCTGCAGCTCGTACTCGGACGGTGTCGCGGAGACGAAGACGGCCTGGGGCACCAGCTCCTCGAACTCGCCGAACTTCAACGGCCGATTGTCCAGCGCGCTGGGCATGCGGAAGCCGAAGTTGACCAGCGTCTCCTTGCGCGCGCGGTCTCCCCGGTACATGGCGCCAATCTGCGGCACCGTCTGGTGGCTCTCGTCGATGAGCACCAGGAGATTTCGCGGGAAGTAGTCGATGAGGCACGGCGGCGGCTCACCCGGGGCCCGCCCCGAGAAGTGCCGCGAGTAGTTCTCGATGCCGTTGCAGTAGCCGACCTGCTCCATCATCTCCAGGTCGAACATGGTGCGCTGCTCCAGCCGCTGCGCCTCCAGCAGCTTGCCCTCGCGCTTGAAGATGCCGAGCTGCTCGGCCAGCTCGTCGCGGATGGTCTGGATGGCGCGCCTGCGCGAGTCCTCGCCGGCGACGTAGTGGCTGGCGGGGAAGATGACGACCTTGTCCAGCACGCCGAGCGTCACGCCGCGCAGCGGGTCGAACTCGGTGATGCGCTCCACCTCGTCGCCGAAGAAGCTCACGCGGATGGCGCGCTCCTCCTCGTAGGCGGGGAACACCTCCACGGTGTCGCCGCGCGCGCGGAAGGTGCCGCGGTGGAAGTCCATGTCGTTGCGCTCGTACTGGGACTCGACGAGCCGGCGCATGAACGCGTCGCGCTCCATCTCCCCGCCCTGGTCCACCCGCACCGCCAGGTCCACGTAGCTGCGCGCCGTGCCCAGGCCGTAGATGCAGGAGACGCTGGCGACAATCACGACGTCGTCGCGCGTGCGCAGCGAGTGCGTGGCCGAGTGGCGCATGCGCTCGATGTTGTCGTTGATGGACGAGTCCTTCTCGATGAAGGTGTCCGTCGACGGGACGTAGGCCTCGGGCTGGTAGTAGTCGTAGTACGAGACGAAGTACTCGACGGCGTTGTTCGGGAAGAGCGACTTGAACTCGCCGTAGAGCTGGGCGGCCAGCGTCTTGTTGTGCGCGATGACCAGCGTGGGCCGCTGCACGTTGGCGATGATGTTCGCCATGGTGAACGTCTTGCCGGAACCGGTGACGCCCAGGAGCGTCTGGTAGCGGTCGCCCCGCTGCACGCCCTCCGTGAGCTCGCCAATGGCCCTCGGCTGGTCGCCCTCGGGCTGGTGGTCGCTGACGATCTGGAACTCAGGCATATCCGCGAGGTTTAACACCCTCGCGGAGGGAAACACTGCACATTTGTACCCGCCCGTCGACCGGCGGACGGAGCGCCCCCTGCCCTACTTCGAGGCGCCTTCCGACGGGGGCGTCCTGGGCGCCTCCAGCGCCTTCAAGGCCGCGAGGCGGGCCGCCTCGAACTCGTCGCCCTTGTTCCAGCGCGGCAGCTCCGGCACGCGGGCCACGTGGGCCCCCAAGAGGAAGAACAGCCGGGCGTCCTCCACCGCGCCGGACATGTCCCAGTCCGCGCGCAGCTCGTCGGAAGGCTGGTGGTAGTGCTTGGCCTCCCACGCCTCTCGCTGCTGGCGGCCCCAGCCCTCCGGCTTGCCGATGAAGTCCATGCCGCTGCCGAAGTATGCGGCGGGGATGCCCTGGCGCGCGAAGTTGAACTGGTCCGAGCGGTAGAAGAAGCCCCGGTCCGACAGCTGGTCCGCCTTCACCACGCGGCCCTGCGTCTTCGCCAGCGCCGTGATGACCGCGTCCAGGTTGGACTTGCCCAGGCCGATGACGGTGATGTCGCGCGTGCGTCCGTGGATGTTGGCGCCGTCGATGTTGACGTTGGCGGCGATGCGGCCCGCGGGCACGGGCGGGTGCTCGGCGAGGTACTGCGAGCCCAACAGCCCCTGCTCCTCCGCGGCCACCGCGGCGAAGAGGATGGAGCGGCGCGGGGCCTTGGGCAGCGAGCGGTAGGCACGCGCCACCGACAGCATCGCGGACACGCCCGCCGCGTTGTCGAGCGCGCCGTTGTAGATGGTGTCCTCGCCCGGCTTGCCGCCCTCCTTCCTGCCCAGGTGGTCGTGATGCGCGCTGTAGAGCACCACCTCGTTGGACAGCTTCGCGTCGCTGCCGGGCAGCAGCGCCAGCACGTTCGCGGTGGGCCTGCGGCGCACCTCGTTGGCGAAGCGCGTGGACACCGTCACGCCCAGCGGCACGGGCTGGAAGTCGCGCGACTGGGCGGCGGCGCGCAGCGTCTCCAGGTCGCGCCCCGCGAGCTGCAGCACCCGGCGCGTGGCGTCCTCCGTCGTCCACGCCTTCACCTGGAGGCGGGGGCCGGTGGTGGCGGGCAGCTCGAACTGCTCACCCGTCCACGACGACTGGACCACCTGCCACGGATAGCCGGCGCTCTGCGTGGTGTGCAGGATGATGGCGCCCGCCGCGCCCACCTTCGCCGCCTGCTCGTACTTGTAATCCCAGCGGCCGTACCACAGCCGCGTGCGGCCGCCGAAGATGCGCGGGTCATCCTCCGGGTCGCTGTTGAGGATGAGCAGCGTCTTGCCGCGCACGTCCATCCCCTTGAAGTCGTCCCACTCGTACTCGGGCGCCTGGATGCCGTAGCCCACGAAGACGAGCTCGGAGGCGTCCAGCCGCGCCTCGGGGCTCTGCACGCCCGACACCGCGATGAAGTCCTCGTGGAACTTCAGCTCCGCGCTGCCCAGGGGCGCGCGCACGGAGATCGCCTGGGGATGGCCGGTGACGCCCACCAGGTCGAAGGGCTGGAAGAACGTGCCGTCCGAGCCTGCGGGCTTCAGGCCCAGGGCCTCGAACTGCGAGGCGATGTACGCCTGTCCCAGGGCGTCGCCCCGGGTGCCGGGTCCGCGTCCCTCGAGCAGGTCGTGCGCGAGGAAGCGGATGTGCGCGCGCAGCACGTCCGGGTCGATGGTGCCCGCGGCCGTCTTCTCGGCGGGCGTGACGAGGGGCGCGCGCTGGGCGAGCGCGGGAGCGGAGGCCAGGGCCAGCAGCAGTGACAGCAGGTGCTTCATGGTGCCCCGAGCCCTAACACGAAGGCCCGGGGCACCGCAGCCCTTCAGCCCTGCGCGGCCGCCACCTTCCACGAGGTGCCGGCGGGCGTATCCATGATTTCCACGCCCTTCTCCTTCAGCGTGGTCCGCACCCGGTCCGCGGCGGCGAAGTCCTTGGCCGCCCGAGCGGCCGTCCGCTCACCGAGCAGCCGCTCCACCTCCGCCACGTCGATGCCCCGCTCGCGCACGGCGCGCTCACGCCGGCGCAAGAGCCACGCGCTCGAGTCGTCCTCGAACAGGCCGAGCACGCCGGACACCTTGCGCACGTCCTCGCGCAGCGCGCGCAGCGTGCGCCCGACGAGCGCCTTGTCCTTCACCGGCGGCTTGTCGGTCAGCTCGTTCATCAGGCCGAACAGCCCCGACAGCGCGCCCAGGCCGCCCGCGCTGTTGAAGTCGTCGTCCATGGCGCACTCGAACTCGGCGAGGAAGCGGTGCGGGTCGCCGTGCACCGGCCCGTCGCCGAAGTCCTTGCCGGCGAGCCGCTCGTCCACCTTGCGCAGGGTCTCGTAGAAGTACTCCATGCGCGCCTCCGCGTCGGCCAGGGCCTTGTCGGAGAAGCTGAGCGGGTGGCGGTAGTGCGTGGAGAGGAAGAAGAAGCGCAGGGCCTCCGCGTCCACGCGCTGGAGCGCGTCGCGCAGGCGCACCACGTTGCCCAGCGACTTGGACATCTTCGCGCCTTCCAGGTCCAGGAAGCCGCAGTGCATCCAGTACTTCGCGAACTCCACCCCGTTGGCGGACTCGCTCTGGGCGATTTCGTTCTCGTGGTGGGGGAAGATGAGGTCCAGAGCGCCGCCGTGGATGTCGAACGTCTCACCCAGGTACTTCGCGCTCATCGCCGAGCACTCGATGTGCCAGCCCGGACGCCCCGGGCCCCAGGGGCTCTCCCACGCGGGCTCGCCGGGCTTGGCCGCCTTCCACAGCGCGAAGTCGAGCGGCTCGCGCTTCTGGTCGCCGGGCTGCACGCGCTCGCCCACGCACAGGTCCTCCAGGTGGCGCTTGGACAGCTTCGCGTAGTCCTTGTCCGCGCTGACGGAGAAGTACACGTCGCCCTGGGACGCGTAGGCAAAGCCCTTGTCCACGAGCTTCTGGATGATGCCGATGATTTCCGGCAGGTGGTCGCTCACCTTGGGCGCCACGTCCGGCTCCAGCATGTGCAGCGCCTTGGCGTCCTCGCGGAAGAGCTCGACGTAGCGCGCCGCCAGCGCCACCGGGGCCTCGCCCGTCTCCTGGGCGGCCTTGATGATTTTGTCGTCCACGTCCGTGAAGTTCCGGACATAACGAACCTGGAGCCCCCGGTACCGGAGGTAGCGGACCACCACGTCGAACGACGTGAAGGTGCGAGCATTCCCGATATGGATGTAACTGTAGACCGTGGGCCCACAGACATAGACCCCCACGCAGCCCGGGACAGAGGGCTGCAAGAGCTCCTTCTGCATGGTCATCGTGTTGAAGAGCCGGATGGTGGGGGGAGTCGTCACTTGCGCCATTCCTCCTGGAGGTCCGTCTTTGTGCGTGTGGCCGCCACTCTAGATTCCCGGTCCCTGTACAGGCCAGCATTCACGGGGTCTTGAATCCGGAAGGGCTGGGGGAAACCATCGGACCTGGACAACTTCGGACGCCCAGGGCCTGAGAACCTTCCAGCCGGTCCTCAATCAGCGAGAATGGTGTTCATGGCTCCACCGAATCCCAAGCGCCCGCCCCGCCCTCCCCGCCCGCCGGGTTCGCAGGCGCCGAAGGAGCCCGAGGTGGAGCTGCCCTTCGACGACGACGAGGTGGCGCCCCTGCAGGCCGATGACCCGCGTCCCCAGCGCGTGCCCCAGTACCCGGCGGGCCCGCGCAAGGCGCCCCGTCAGGGCTCGGGCAAGGGCCGCGACAAGGCGGACCGGGAGCTGTCGGCCAGGTTCGACTGGGGCCGCGAGTACTCGAACCCCGGTCACCCGCCGGCCTTCCTGTACGTCGAGCGCGGCCCTGGCATCGGGCAGCTGGTGCCGGTGCAGCAGGGCTCGCTGGTGTTGGGGCGGTCCTCGTCCTCGGACCTGAGGCTGCAGCACCCGTCCATCAGCCGGCGGCACGCGCAGGTCATCCGCACCGGGGACCAGTTCCTCCTGAAGGACCTGGGCAGCCAGAACGGCACCTTCCTCAACCGCGTCCGCGTCACGGGCGAGGTCGAGGTGATGTCGGGCGACGAAATCACCCTGGGCAACGCGCTGCTGCGGCTGCGCGGCCCCGGAGGCACGCCCGCCGCGGGTCTGCCTGCCATCTCCCAGGCCCTGCCTCCGCCCGTGCCTCGCAAGCGAGGGCTGGGGCCGCTGGGCGTGGGGCTCGTCGCCGCGGGCGTGGGCTCCACCGTGGCCGCGCTGGTGACGGTGCTGGCCGTGGGGCTGAGCTCGAGTCGCGCGGTGAATCCCACCGAGGGCGCGACGACGAACGCGGGCGCGACGACGGCGAGCGGCGATACGAATGCCGAGCCGCCCCTGCTCGTGGACCCGGGCAATGCGCGCGCCGTGACGGGACGCGCGGTCGACGAGGGTCCTGGCGGAGAGCACGCTGGCACCGCGAAGGTCGAGCGGACCGCCTCGGACGAAGGCTCGGGCACGAAGCGCCCCTCGTCGCCGGCTGGACTCAGCGCCCGCGACATCGCCGGGAATGGCAACCGGGGCGCACAGCAGGACACCGGCTCGCGGGGTTCGCGGACCGACGAGGTCTCGGACGGTCAGCGCGCCGCCGGCTCCGCCAACACGGTCGCGGCCACCGGCATGAGCGCCCGGGACATCGCCTCGGGAGCGGGCCGCTCGCCGTCGAGCAACACGGTTGCGTCTCCAGCCCCGAGCGCCCGGGACATCGCCTCGGGTGCGAGCCGTGGCGCATCCCCGGGCAGCTCCGTTGCATCCACGAGCCCGAGCGCCCGGGACATCGCCTCGGGCGCGAGCCGGGGCTCGCCGCCGGCCAGCACCGTTGCATCGCCGAGTCCGAGCGCTCGCGAGATCGCCTCGGGCGCAGTCCGGCCGAGCAGTGCCAGCGCGGACGTGGAGGTGGCGGCCTTCCCCGAACCCACCGCCCCCAAGGCCGCGCCGTCGAAGCCCACGGGCCCCGTGACGGAGGCGGACGTCCTGCGCCTCTACGAAGCCAATGACCTGGCTGGCGCGATGGACCTGGCCAAGGGCGCCCGCCTCAACACGCTCCACGCCCAGCTCGTGCGCTTCGAGGCCACCAGCGCCGAGTCCCGCAAGGCGCTCGCGAAGGGCGACACGGCGCGCGCCATCTCCCAGCTCGCGCTGGCGACGCAGATCGACCAGGAGCTCTCCAAGGGCTGGAGCCTGCAGGGGCCGCAGCTGCGCAAGCAGCTCTCCATCCTGTACGTCCGCTCCGGCGTGGACCACGTGAAGGCCCACGACTCGAGCGCCGCGCGGGCCGCCTTCCAGCAGGCCCTCAAGTACGACTCGGGCAACCGCAGCGCCATCGAGGGCCTCAGGCGTCTGGAGACCACCGCCGAGTCAGCCCCCTGACCAGCAGCACCGCGTTCAACACCGCGAACGCGAGCAGCGCCAGGGCCACCAGCACCCGCCCCCGGTCCTCACCGGGGCGCTCCCCCTCGATGAGAAGCCACAGCCGGCCCTCGTGGGGCTGAAGCTCTCCCATGCCCTTCAACAACGCGAGCGCGTCCCGGTAGCGAGGCGCGTCCTCCTGCGCCAGGAGCCGCCCCCGGATGGCGAAGGGCCGCGAGTCCGGTGAAGGCGGAGGCCGGCCCTCCACCCAGTCCTCCCCGGGCAACGCGAGCCTGCGCACCACGAACGGAGACTCGCGCAGGCCCACCAGGACGAACGTCGCGCCGCCCTCGCGCTCGTAGGCGCCCCGCGCGGTGGGGATGCCATGCACCTGGGCGTAGCGGTTGGAGACCAGCGCGTCGAACCGGTAGTCCCCCTCCACGCCCAACGTGAGCGGAGCGGCCGGGGAGAAGACATACGCCAGCTCCCGACGCTGCATCGCCAACAGCGCAAGGCTCACCACGATGCCCAGCCCCGCGGCCAGCGGCCTGACGCCCACGCGACGGCGCGCGAGCCTCGCCTCCAGCTCGGCGATGCGAAGGTCCCGCTCGGCCCGCGCCGACGCGGAGGAGGATGACGGCTCAATCATGACGCACAAACACGAAGCCCCGAGCTCCCTGTGAGGGAACCCGGGGCGGGAGTGTCGGGCTGGAGGCCCGGATCAGGCCAGGTTGAAGATCTTCTTCAGGTCCGACTCGATCTCTTCCTCGGAGCAGTCCTTCGCCAGCGACAGCTCCTTGATGAGCAGCGAGCGCGCGGTGTCGAGCATCTTGCGCTCGCCGAACGACAGGTCCTTGTCGCCCTTCAGGAGGTAGAGGTCACGCAGCACCTCGGCGATCTCGAAGACGGAGCCCGTCTTGATCTTCTCCATGTACTCCCGGTACCGACGGTTCCAGGTGGTGGAGTCGACCGAGATGTCCTTCTCCTTGAGGATGGAATAGACCTGCTTCACATCCTCCTCGCTGATGATCTCCCGGAGGCCGACCGACCCGACCTTGTTGATCGGGATCATGATCCGCATCCCGTTCTCCAGGATGCGCAGCACGTAGAACGACTGGCGCTGCCCGGCCACTTCGGTGTGCTCGATACCCATCACCTCACCGACGCCCTGGCCTGGATAAACCGCCTTGTCACCAGTCTTGAAGCTGGTCTGCACTAACTGCCTCCTTGAAAGACTCGCAACCGGCCTTCCATCAACAAGCCGGGCACTACTACCACAAACCACATCAACGGGCAACGATAACGCCTTGACCACCCAGAACGCGTCCGACTACGTTGTCGGTTTTCGTACGCGATGACGCTCGGTGTGCGAGCTGGCGTGACGGACGGTGCAGGTCGGGGTGGTGGGTGGAACGTTACGCTTGGCGCGACCTGGGGACGCGTCCCCTCTTCTTTCCTTCGTTGAGCCTGCTGCTGGGCGCTCTCTGGTCACCCGGAACGGATGGCTCGGCGGAGCTATTTCTGGTCTGCGGGGTTTTGCTGGGACTGGTCGGCCTGGCGCTCGCCCGGCTGCCTGGTGCTCACCTGGCGGTCTTGGGGGCACTCTGGATGGCGGGAGCCGGCCTGTCGCACTGGGAGGCCCGGGTGCGGGTGCCCGCGTCCCTCCAGGGCGGCGGCGAGGCGGTGCTGGAGGGCGAGGCGGAGCGGGTGGACGCCGTGGAGGGCGGCACGCGCGTGCGGCTCGTGGTGGCCCTGGCGGGACCCTCGGAGACGGCGCTCGAGCCGGCCCGGTTCAAGGTGAACCTGACGTTGCGCGGCGCGCCCGTGGAGTTGCTGCCGGGCCAGCGGCTCCGAGCGCGGACGCGGCTCACCCCGGACGCTCCGGCGGCCAATCCCGGTGAGAAGGACTTCTCCTCGGTCCGGCGGCGACAGGGCGTGGCCTTCACCGGGTCCACGAGCGCGGAGCGGGTGCTGGTGTTGTCGCTCGCGTCGACGTGGCGGTGGAGCCTGGAGGACACGCGCGAGCGGCTCGCGGAGCAGACGCACCGGGTGGCGCCGTCGCGGGACTCGGCGGCCCTCTTCCTGACGTTGGCGGCGGGACGCCGGGCGGAGCTGGATGCAGGGTGGGAGGACGCGTTCTCACGCGCGGGCCTCGCGCACGTGCTCAGCGTGAGCGGGCTGCATGTCGCGGCGCTCGCGTTGATGACGCTCGCGGTGCTGCGGCGGTTGCTGGTGAGAGCGGGCGCGCGGTGGCGGATGGTGGATGCGCGTCGGGTGGCGGCTCCGGCGGCCGTGCCCTTCGTCTGGGCCTACGTGCTGTTCACCGGGAACCAGCCTCCGGCGGTGCGCTCGGCGGTGATGGCCACCGTGGTGCTGTTGGGGCTGGCGTGGTGGAAGCGCGCGGATGGACTCAACGGCCTCAGCGCCGCGGCCCTGGTGCTGGGCTTGTGGGCGCCCTCCAGCGTGGAGGACCTGTCCTTGCGGCTGTCGTTCCTGGCGGTCTTCGGCCTGGTCGTGCTCGTGCCCGCGCTGAGGCTGGCGCTACCCCTGGCGCCCGCGGACCCTCGCGAGCCTCGCCGATGGGTGCGGTGGTGGCACCAGTCGCGCGAGGCCATGGCGCAGACGCTGTGCGCGAGCGGCGCGGCCACGCTCGCGGGGCTGCCCGTGGTGGCCTCGGCCTTCGGACGGGTGAGCCTGGCGGGGCTCCTGTCCAATGTCGTCGCCCTGCCCCTCTGTGGCCTGCTCACGGGGCTGGCGGCGGGAGGGGCGGCGTTGTTCGTCATCTCGCCCGTGGTGGCCACGCCCGTGCTGTGGGCGGGCGCGTGGGCGTCGGAGGCGCTGCTGTGGGTGACGCGCGTGTTCGCGGCCATGCCCCTGGCCTCGGTGGAGGTGCCGTCGCTGGGCCTCTGGGCCGCGCCGTATGCGCTGGGATTGCTGGTGTGGGCCCTGGGCGCGGGGCGGTGGAGACACGGCCTGTGGCTCACGCCCGCGGCGCTCGTCGCCACCGTGCTCGTGCCCCGGGTGATGCCGCAGCCGGGCCTGCGCGTCACCTTCCTCTCCGTGGGGCAAGGAGACGCCGTGGTGCTCAGCTCGAGGGGACACCATGCGCTGGTGGACGGCGGCGGCGCGCCCAACGGCGCGGACACGGGCACGCGCTTCGTGCTGCCCTACCTGCGCCACCAGGGTATCTCCGCGTTGGATTTGACGGTGCTGTCCCATCCGCACCCGGACCACGCGCTGGGATTGATATCGACCCTGGGACAGGTGCCCACCGCGCGCCTGTGGCTGCCCGCGGGTGACGAGGGCGGTCCCCTGTCACGGCAGGTGGTGAAGGCGGCGGGCAGCGCACGTGTCGAGGAGGTGGAGGCGGGCCATCCGCCGCTTCGCCTGGGAGACGCGACGGTGGAGGTGCTGGGGCCGCCCGGCCCGGCGGAGCGGGAGCTGCTGGAGGGCGTCAATGACCGCAGCGTGGTGCTGCGCGTGCGCCATGGCGACGTCACGGTGCTCCTGCCCGGCGACATGGAGCACGACGCGGAGGAGCTGCTGACCGAGGGCCTGGGCCCGGTGACGGTGATGAAGGCACCCCACCATGGCTCCCGGACGTCCTCCACCCAGGCGCTGCTGGAGCGGGTGCGTCCCCAGCACGTCGTCTTCTGCGTCGGCCGGCGCAACCGCTTCGGCTTCCCCCACCCGGAGGTCGAGGCGCGCTACCGCGCCCTGGGCAGCGAGTGTTGGCGGACGGACATCGACGGCGCCGTCACGGTGGAGAGTGATGGGCGGGAAGTCCGGCTGGTCCCTCACCTGACGCGCGAGCCGGAGCCCTCCTCGCCACGACTTGCCGCGGGGGAGCGTCATTCCCATCGTTGAGTCGATGATTCCCGAGGACATCGACCTGCGGCAGTTGACGGCGGACCTGAAGTCCAAGCTCGGCCCTGGAGAGCCCGTGGGCTACCTGCGCGGCAAGTCGCTCATGCGCGACCTGCTCGTGGACCTGAAGGGGTACTCGCAACAGGAGGCCGAGGAGCTCATCGATACGCTCGAGCTCCAGGGCTTCCTCCGCTTCCTGGGCGACACCTCCGAGCGCTCCGTCGCGGATGCCCAGTGGGACATCACCCCGCACGCCTGAGCGCGGGGGCGCGGCCCCTCACTGGAACGTCAGCCACCCGAAGCGCGGCAGCGCGTGGAAGTCACCGACGAAGAGCGGTGAGAAGGCCTGGCCTTCCACCGTCTTCCGGCCGTGGTGCTCCAGCCGATAGAGATTGAAGCGCCACTTGTCCCCAGGTTGCGGCGGCACCCGGGGCACCTCCGCGAGCTTCGCGAAGGGGATGCGCAGCTCCACGGACCAGCCCTCGTCCTTGTCGGAGGCGTCATCCAGCGTGCCGCGCACCTTCACGGCGGACGTCAGCCCCGAGTCCCACGACAGGTCCATGCCCTGCCGACGCGCGGGGAAGTACGCGTCGAACTGGACGTTGTGCGGTGACACCTGCAGCTCGTTGTACGTGCGCCCGTCCGCGTTGGCGTCGAGGAAGATCTCCACCACCTCCTGCTCGTAGATGGGGTCGTCGCGCTTGCGCAGCGTGCCCCAGACGTCCGGGTCCTCGCAGTCGAAGGCCACGTACAGGTACGCGTCGTCGTAAGCCAGGCGCGCCTCGGTGCGCAGCCGCACCGCGCGCCCGTCGAAGCTGCCCTTCAGCACCACCGGCGTCGCCGTCTTCCAGACCGCGTCATCGAGCACGCCGTCCAGCCTGGGCGCCGTCTCGGCCCGGCGCACGACATACTCGGGGAGCGCCGGCGCGGCGCCGCCGAGCTGGGGCCCGAGCATCCGGTTCGCGCCGTCCTGGGCGGAGGCGTCGTCCACGGCCAGCCGCTCGTCGCCGCGCCAGAAGCCCAGCATGACCCGCGCGGGGGCGTTGGGCATGGGCACGACATGGACATCCTCGATGACCTTGCCCACCGGCCACGTGGCCAACGGCGCGGCGCCGTCCTGGATTTCGTGGTCCGCGTTGACGACCATGCCGCCGCTCGCCACGTCCACCACGTGGACGAAGAAGCCATAGCCCTGGGGCGGCTGCGCGCGCGCCTGGAAGTAGTGCGAGAGCTGGACCTGCTGCCCCGGGGCGGCGTTCGCGGGCGTCACCTTCGAGCCCAGGTACACCACCGAGCCGCCGGCGAACGTCGTGCCCGCGCGGAAGGTCAGGTCCGAGGGCGCGGCGTCCAGGATGCGGGCGCGGGCAGGCTCCGGCAGACGCTGCGTGCGCGGCTTGGGGCCCGCCTGTTCATCGCGGCACGCGGCCACGGAACACGCGAGGGTCAGGAAGAGGACGATGGAGGAAGTGCGCATCGGCGGCGGGCATCCTAGCGGCCTTCCCGCGGCGAGGTGGGCTCCATCGCGCCTGCGTTCGACCCGGGCGGCCCTCCGCTCACCTGCCCGCCCGCGCGGCCCACGTCCCATTCGCGCGCGACAGGGCCATCTTGCTTCCGGAGGTCTCGCCCATGTCGCGACGTCGAGTGCTCATCCCCGCCGTCCTGCTCCTCTGGGCGGCCCCCTCCCTGGCCGCGTCGCCCGCCGCGCCCCAGGCCAGCGGCTCCGCGTGGGTGGACAAGCAGCCCCTGGCGTCATGGAACGTGTCGGGGGCCACGCTGCCCAAGGCGCCTCGTGGCGATGGCCAGTCCCTGCGCACGGGCCCCTGCGCGAAGCTCGCGCGCAAGCCCACCACCGCGTCGGACCGGGCCGTGGTGAAGGCGGGCTGGACGCTGCTGGGCGCGCTGCAGGTCTACGACACGACGGAGGTCATCACCGCCGCGGCCGAGGGGGACGGCCAGTGCCGCGCCATGGGCTACCAGGTGTTCGTCTTCGTCGACGGCCGCTTCGCGGGCACATTGTCTCCGGAGCCCATGTCGGACCGGTTCGACGGAGCGCTCGGGGACGTGCGGCTGGTGGACGCGAAGAGCCTGTCGGGCGCGGTGCGCCGCTACTCGGACGAGGATCCGCTGTGCTGCCCCTCCCGACAGGCCTCCGTCGACTACGAAATCCGGCCCGGACCCAAGGGGCCCGTGGTGACGGCGACCTCGGCCACCACACAGCCGACGTCCTCGCCGTGACAGGACCTGGAGGCCCCGCATGAGCACGTCATCCCCGGCTCCCCACGAGTTCCACAAGGAGCTCGCCGACGCCATCCTCCACCTGCGCCCCGCGCGCGAGCGCAGGCGTGAGTACATGGTGGAACTGCTCGCCACCGTGCTGCTCGCGCTCGCCACCGTCGGCTCCGCGTGGAGCGCGTACCAGGCCACCCGCTGGAGCGGCGAGCAGTCCTACGAATACAGCAAGGCGAACGCGCTGCGCTCCGAGGCCGTCCGCGCCGCCAACGAGATGGCGCTGCTCGTCGAGGTGGACACGAGCACCTTCGGGAACTGGGCCGCCGCGTGGAGCGACGGCGACGAGAAGCGGGCGCGGTTCTTCGAGCAGCGCTTCCGCGAGGAGTTCCGCCCCGCCTTCGAGGCGTGGCGCGCGGAGGGCCTCTTGCAAGGCGTCGCGCCGCCGGACACACCCTTCACGCGGCCCGAATACTACCCGGCGCCTCGCGAGCGCAGCCGGCTGCTGAACGAAGAGGCGTCAGCG
Organism: Myxococcus sp. XM-1-1-1; assembly: GCF_020037095.1. Classification (NCBI taxonomy): domain Bacteria; kingdom Pseudomonadati; phylum Myxococcota; class Myxococcia; order Myxococcales; family Myxococcaceae; genus Myxococcus; species Myxococcus sp. XM-1-1-1. The sequence goes on along the minus strand of NZ_JAIQDH010000003.1, from coordinate 401,237 downwards.
ACCTTCGACAAGGCGCGGGAGGCCACCCAGAACGGCGACAACTTCACCTTCTGCGTCGTGCTCTTCGCCTCCGTCCTCTTCTTCGCGGGCGTGGCCACGAAGCTCGACCACCCGTCGCTGAAGCTCTCGCTGCTCGCCCTGGGTGTGGTGATGATGGTGGTCGCGAGCGCGTACATGTTCTCGCTCCCACAGAACATCGGCTTCCGACTCCGGTAAGGCGGAGTTCGGGGCCCGCGACGGCGGCCCGGACACGCGGGCCCGGCGCGGATTACGAAGGGACATGAGCCCCTTCCTGACAGCCACGTGGCGCTACCTCGTGATGCTCAACTACGAGGTGGACCCGAAGGTGCTCGCGCCGCTCGTCCCCCGAGGCACGGAGCTGGACACGTGGCGAGGCAAGGCCTTCGCCAGCATGGTGGGCTTCCGCTTCCTCGACACGCGCGTGCGCGGGCTCGCGGTGCCCTTCCATCGCGACTTCGACGAGGTCAACCTCCGCTACTACGTGCGCCACCGTGGACCCGAGGGATGGCGACGGGGCGTGGCCTTCGTGCGGGAGCTCGTCCCCCGGTGGGCCATCGCGACGGTGGCGCGCGTCGTCTACAACGAGCCGTACCTGGCGCTGCCCATGCGGCACCTCGTGGAGATGGACGGCGCCGAGCAGGGCGCACCGGGCCGCCTGGAGTACGGCTGGAAGCACGAGGGCCGCTGGCATCGACTCGCGGCGCGCACGCGGGGCACTCCCCTGCCCAGCGCTCCGGGTTCGCAGGAGGAGTTCATCACCGAGCACTACTGGGGCTACACGCCCCAGCGCGACGGAGGCAGCGCGGAGTACCGCGTGGAGCACCCGCGCTGGTCCGTGTGGCGCGCCGAGGACCCCGTCTTCGAGTGCGACGTGGCGAAGCTGTACGGCGAGCGCTTCGTGCCCTTCCTGCGGGGCACGCCCGCCTCCGCGTTCGTCGCGGATGGCTCCGCGGTGGCCGTCCATCCTGGCGCGCGCGTGTCGGAAGTGGACACTTCCCGCGACCCGGCCGCCTGAGCCGTCTCGCGGCGAGGACGGGCCGGGCCAGCGCCCGGGACGCACCCAAGCGCCAAGCACGCGAATCCCCGTGCGCCAGGGCGGTCCACCCGTTGCTCCAGCCCCGGGTCATGCGCTTCGAATTCCAGCACCTGGGCACCACCACGCCCTTCGAATTGCCCGAGGGCCATCACCTGCTGGGCGGCGGTCCCGAGGACCATGTCCGCCTGGAGGCCCTGCCGCCCCACCTCTTGTCCCTGCACATCGAGGGGCAGCGGCTCATGGTGGAGGCAACCCGGACCTTCGACGTCAACGGGGTGCTCGTGCCTCCGGGCGTGTCCAGGCTGGTGCTCCCCGGCGAGGTGGTGGGCCTGCCCGACACGATGCGCCTGAGTGTCCTCCCGGAGACACCCGAGCAGCGCGCCCAGGGCACTGTCGCCGTGCTCAAGGGGCTGCTCACGGGCCTGGACGCGGCCCCTTCCCGCGCGGCCACCCTCACCTGCCTGACGGGACTGGACGTGGGCCGGATGCACGCGCTCGCGGACGCCCGCACGGACCTCGGTCGGGGACAAGAAGCCACGCTGCGCCTTCGCGACAGGTCCGTGTCCCGCAATCACGCGCGCATCCACCACGAAGAAGGTGTGTTCGTCCTGGAGGACCTGGGCAGTCCCAACGGCGTCTACGTCAACGGGGAGCGCGTCCAGGAGCCCGTGACGCTGTGCGATGGCGACGTGCTGGAGCTGGGGCGCACGCTGCTGCGCTTCCAGGCGGCCCTGGACGAGGCGCCCGCGGAGCCGGCCGCCCCGGAATCCCCCGAACAGAGCCTCTCGGACACGGGGCCGGCGCAGACGGCGCCTCCTCGGCGGAAGGCTCGCGCGGAGTGGTGGTTCATCGGGCTGGGAGGCACCGCGGCGCTGGCGGGACTGCTCGTCACCTACCTCCTGATGACGACCTAGCGCGTCAACCCGGCAGCGGCGCCAGCCCCGCGCGTTCGACGAGAATCCGGGCGAGCTTCTGGTGATGCAGGAAGAAGCTGGTGAAGTGGACGAATCCCCACTGTCCCCGGATGGCGTAGACGGTGACGGGGCCCGGCAGCACGTCCACGTTGCGGATGTCCGAGAACGCGAAGCGCCGGGTGCGGACCATGCCCCGGTAGGTGATGCCCCGGGCGTCCACGACGATGAGCGTGCGCGCGTAGTACGCGAGCGAGACGCCGAAGAAGAGGATGAAGAAGCCCGCTGAGAGGAAGGTCTTCAGCGGCACCCCTTCGAACTTGAAGAGGTAGAGCAGCACCGCCACCCAGAGCAGACCCGCCGCCGCCATCGCAGCCGAGAGGCTACGACGAGGGCGAAAGACCTGCCGTCCGTTCATCTCCGCGTCGCGCCCGGTCATGCCTCCAAATTAATGCTTGGGGCTGACAGGATCCACCTGCCCCCCGGCCCGCCTGGCCGCCGGTCAACGCAGCTTCACGGCCTTCTGTCGAGATTCCTCCTGGAGCTGGGGACGGACGTCCGCGGCCGACGAGGCGGCATAGCGCTCGTAGAGCCCCCGTGCCTCCGCGTTGCGCCCCAGGGCACGGTAGGACTCGGCCAACCCGTACAGGGGGGACGCCGCCTGGGGCTCCAGCTCCATCGCGAACTGATAGTCCGCCGCGGCCTCCGCGTAGCGCCGCAGGCCGATGTTGGCGCTGCCGCGCGCGGTGTAGGCCACCGCGAGCATGGGCTCCAGTTGGATGGCCTGCGTCAGGTGCGTCAGCGCCGTGGCGAAGTCGCGCGAGCCGATGCGCTGCACGCCCTGCTCATAGGCCCTCCGGGCCTGCGCCCGTGTCGTCTCCGCGACAGGTCCGGAGCCCGGGGCCTGTCCCGCCGCCTGCGGCGACGCGCCCGACTGCGCCATCTTCGTCCGCGCCCGCGCGATGTTGTCCTGCGCGCTCTGACGGATGGCCGCGTCCTTCGTGAGCTGGATGGCGGACTCCCACTTCTCCACCGCCTGCCCGTAGTAGCCGAGCACCGCCAACGCGTTGCCCAGCTTGAACAAGGCCTCCACATGGCCCTCGTCCGCGTGCGACGCATCCAGGAACGCGAAGGCCGCCTCGCGGTAGCGGCGCTCCTTCATCAGCGCGTCGCCGTCCCGGATGCGCGCCGCCGCCAGCGCGGGGTTCGGCGTGCGCGCCTGCGCGACCTCGGCCGAGGGCTTCGACGGGAAGGGCACCGGCTCCTGCGCCGAGGGCGTCGAAGCCGGCGAGGCCACGGCGGTGCCCGGGGGCGTCCCCTTCTCGCGCAGGTCCGCGCCGTCGGCCGTCGCCACAGCGGGAGGTGTCACTGGCGTGACGCCCGGGGTGCTCGTCGGAGGCGGCGCCTCGGCGACGCGCGGGAGCGGCTTCGGAGTCTCGGGCGAGGCGCCGAGGGTGCTCGTCGGAGGCGGCGCCTCGGCGACGCGGGGGAGCGGCTTCGGGGACTCGGGCGAGGCGCCGAGGGTGCTCGTCGGAGGCGGCGCCGCGACGCCGCGCGGGAGCGGCTTCGAAGACTCGGGCGGCAGGGGCGAGGCGCCGAGCGACTTCAGGTAGCCGCGCGCCTTCTGGACCCAGATCTGCTCCGAGGGCCGGTTCTCACGGGCGATGTAGCCCTGATACGCGGCGATGGCCTGGGGCTTGTCGCCGAGCTGGCGGTGGCTCTCCGCGAGGCCGTAGTAGCCGTCCGCGTCGTCCGGCTCGAGCTCGACATAGCGCCCGTATGCGCGGGCGGCGGTGGCGGCGTCCCCGGCCTTGCGCGCGGCATATCCCAGGTTGAAGTACGCCATCTTGTGCAGCGGGTCCGCCTGCGTGGCCTCGCCGAAGCGCGCGATGGCGTCCTTCAGCTTGCCCTGGCGGAAGGCCACGCTGCCCAGGCCGTTGAGCGCGGGGGAATAGCCCGGAGTGGCGGCCAGCGCTTCGCGGTATGCGGCGGCCGCTTCGTCCAGACGGCCGGCGCCCAGGGCGGACTCGCCGCGAGCAAAGGCGGCCCGGGCGGGCGCGGAGGGCTCCGCCGCACCGAGCAGCAGCACCGCGGACAGGACGACGACGGACTTGCGCACCAGGTGCATGACGTCCCCCAAGGGGTTGCACCGGTTGCCGTAGCAGAAACCGGGGACGACGTCACGATGCGCCCACACCCCCGGTGGGAGTTTCTCCGAGGGTGTGGCCCGTCTCAGCTGCGGAAGGGGTTCTGCAGCAGCACCGTCTCGCCGCGGTCGGCGCCCACGGAGACGCACACCACGGGCACGCCGCTGACCTCTTCCACGCGGCGCACGTAGCGCTTCGCGTTCTCCGGCAGCTCGTCGAAGCTGCGCACGCCGGCGAGGTTCTCCTCCCAGCCGGGCAGCGTCTCGTAGATGGGCTTGACGCGCGCCAGGTCCTCGTAGTCGCCGGGCAGCTCGGTGATCTTCTCGCCGTCCAGGTCGTACGCGTTGCAGATCTGCAGCGACTTCAGGCCGCTGAGCACGTCGAGCTTGGTGAGCGCCATGCCCCACAGGCCGTTGACACGCGCCGCGTAGCGCAGCACCACGCCGTCCAGCCAGCCGCAGCGGCGGGGACGACCGGTGGTGGCGCCGAACTCGTCACCCACCTTGCGCAGCTGGTCGCCGATGGCGTCGCTGAGCTCCGTGGGGAACGGACCGCCGCCGACGCGCGTGGTGTAGGCCTTGCTGATGCCCATCACCTTGTCGATGGCCGTCGGGCCCAGGCCCGAGCCCACCGCGGCGTTGCCCGCCACGCAGTTGGACGACGTGACGAAGGGATAGGTGCCGTGGTCCACGTCGAGCAGCGTGCCCTGCGCGCCCTCGAAGAGGATGCGCGCGCCGCGGCGCACCTGGCCGGCGAGGTACAGCGAGGCGTCGTGCACGTAGGGCTTGAGCCGCTCACCCAGCCCGGAGAACTCCGCGAGCACCTGGGGCACCTCGAGCTGGGGCACCGGCACGCCCGCCTTGCCGCACAGCTCCCGGAGCTCCTCGAGGGCCTGGGGCAGCCGCTCCTCGATGCGCTTGCGCAGGCGCTCGGGGTTGAGCAAGTCCCGCATGCGGATGCCCCGGCGCGCCACCTTGTCCTCGTAGGACGGGCCGATACCGCGGCCGGTGGTGCCGATGGCGCTGCCACCGCGGGCCTTCTCGCGGAAGCTGTCCAGCAGCTTGTGCCACGGGAAGATGACGTGGGCATTGTCGGAGATGATGAGCTGCGAGTCCTCCTTGAGGAAGCCGCGCGCCTTGAGCGCGTCGATCTCCCCCACGAGCACCGCCGGGTCCACCACCACTCCGTTGCCAATGACACACGTCTTGCCCTGGTGGAGGATGCCCGAGGGAATCAGGTGCAGGACCGTCTTCTGGCCCCCCACCACGAGCGTATGCCCCGCGTTGTTGCCGCCCTGGAAGCGGACGACCAACTGGGCATGCTCGGTGAGCAGGTCCACGACCTTGCCCTTCCCTTCATCTCCCCACTGCGCTCCGATGACGACGACGTTCGGCATGGTGCCCGCCGCTTAGCACGCGGGAGGGGCCGGGTGACAGTGTTCCGAGAAGCCACAATGCAGGGCCTGGCAGGTCGCCCTCTCTCGTCCCACCCAGGCGCCACGCACCTCCCCCCGTGCCAGCGCCCGCGTCGCGTCCGCGAGCCGCCTGGCGGCCTCCTCGGGGCGCGCCGCGTCCGCCCGCCACTCGGGCTCCGGGCGCTCCTCCCCCAGGAAGACGACGCCCACACGCACGGGGACGCCCGCTCGCACCATCCGTCGCGCCGCCAGCTCCAGCGCGTCCAGCTCGTGGGCGTACGCGGCCGCTCCCAACGGATGCCGTCCGCCCGACTTGTAGGTCACCACCACCGCCTCGCCGCGAGGTGACTCCCAGAGGACATCCATCTCACCCTCCAGGGAGATGCCCTCGTCCACCACCAGGCTGAAGGCCAGGCCCCGGTGCACGCCGCGCGGCGGGGACTCCGCCAGCATCCGGGCGAAGTCGGTGGCGAGCCAGCGCTCCGCCGTGCCCAGGACCGCCTCCATGCCCGGGTCCTCCGCCAACGCGCCCGCCTCGCGCAGCAAGGCCTCCAGGTGCGCGCGGCGCTCCGTGACGTCCACGTCACGGGCCGAGCACAGTCGCAAATCAGAGGTGCTCAACAGATGGCGCACCAGCTCCGCGGGGCTGCGTTCAGGGAGCCAGCCCTCCGGCTCGACGACGAGCGGGGTCTCTCGCGGCGCCACCTCCCACGGCCACGGCGCGCCGCGCAGTCCCAGGCGGTGCACGTAGTGGAAGCGGCGTGGACAGGTAATGAAGTCCTGCACGGCGCTCACGGGCGCGCTGAGGGACGCCGCTGACTCGGGCAGGTCCAGCGTGCCGCCGCGCACGCGCAGCAACGCGGCCTCGACACGGGCCTCCGCGCGCGCCAGCGCCTCGGGCCCCGGCGGCTCCGGGTCCCTGGGTGGAGGCAGCTCGTCCACGTCCACGTCCGTGACGAGCTCGCGCGTGGTGACGTCCTCCAGCCGGGCGTCGACGAGGTGCCACCACGAATCCTTGCCCGCACGTGGCTCTTCTCCACCGGAGAGCACCAGCAAGTCCCTGGCGCGCGTGAGCGCCACGTAGAGCAGGCGGCGATACTCGGCGTCCTCCCGGGCCTTGAGCTCCTGGCGCACCGCCTCGAAGCGGTTGGACGTATAGCCGTCCAGCGAGTCGGGCACCCAGGGGCGCAGGGCGATGCCGTGCGAGCGCTCGAAGTGCGCGCGGGCGGAGGTGCTCCGGCGTCGACCGCCCATGCCGGGCACGACGACGATGGGCCACTCCAGGCCCTTGGCGCGGTGGATGGTGAGCAGTTGCACCGCGCGCGGGTCTCCGGCGTCGAGCAGGTCCGCCTGGGCTTCGTTCGGGGAGGACTCGGCCAGCATGCGCAGCTCGCGGGCGAAGGCCACGCACCCGCCCGAGCCCCGCTCGTCGCGACGCGAGGCCAACGCGAGCAGCTTCTCCACGTTGGCGCTCGCCTGCTCCGCATAGGGAGAGCCCGCGAGCGCCTCGCGGTAGCCCGTCAGGTCCAGCGCGGAGAGCAACAGCTCCCTCACGCCCAACCGGTCCCGCTCCCGGCACAGCGCGGGCAAGGCCTCCAGGAAGGTCTTCAGGCGCTGACGTTCACGCTCCGGCAGGGTGGCGAGCACCTCGTCGTCCGTCAGTCGAGGTGACGCCAGCGACAACGGCTGCTCCCCGGCGAGCAGGAACAAGGTCGCGTCCGACAGGCCCACCAGCGGCGAGCGCAGCACGGCGGCGAAGGCGAGCGCGTCCTCCGTGTCCGCCAGCAGCGCCAGCAGCGAGGCCAGGTCGAGCACCTCCTGCGCGCCGTAGAACCCTCGTCCACGCAGCACCCGATGCGGCACACCGTGGCGGATGAGCGCCTGCCGGTACACCTCCAGGTGCGTGAAGGTCCGGAAGAGCATCGCCACGTCGCCACCGCGCGCGGGACGTGAGCCCTCGCCATCCTCGCGAGCCACCGTGGGGAGCGCACCGGGCGCGAGCAGGATGCGCAGCCGCCTCGCGGTGCAGTCCGCGTCCAGCCATCGCAGGTCTCCGGCGGTCTCCTGCTCCTCCAGGTGGAGTCGCTCCACCACGGGGGCCTCGGTGAGCGAGGCGCGCACGGGTGACAGGTCGTCCTCCTCGGGGACGTAGACGACCTCGAACGGACGGGGCGCGTGCGCATCCGCCGCCACCAGCACCCCGGCGAAGGCGTGGTTGAAGAAGGACAACAGGCCCGGCACCGAGCGGCGGTTGTGCTGGAGGAAGCCGCGCGTGCCGCCCTCCTCCTCCACCTTCTTCGACAGCAGCGTGAAGACGGAGACGTCCGCGCCACGGAACTCGTAGATGGACTGCTTGCGATCTCCCACCGCGCAGAGGAACGCGGGCTCCAGCGGCAGCGCGGACGGCAGGTCCATCTCCGGCGTCAGCTCGCGAGGCCCCCCCTCGCGCTTCTCCGCGAGCAGCAGCACCAGCTCCAACTGGAGCCGGTTGGTGTCCTGGAACTCGTCCACCAGGAGGGCGCCCACGCGCTCCTGCACCTGCCGGCGGAACTCGGGATGGTCTCGCAGCAGGTCGCGCGCCTTGACGAGCAGCGAGGTGAAGTCGAACACGTTGCGGCGGGCGAACTCCGCGTCGTGCCGGCTCTCCACGCGCCCCAGCAGCTCGCGGAAGGTCTCCTCGAAGGGCGCGGTGTGCCACGCGGCCCACGCATCGACGAGCATGCGCACCGAGCCGTCCGTCTTGCCCTTGTAGATGCGCCAGTACAGCTCGCGCACCGGCCCCGCGGCGCCCTTGCTGAGCCGCGCGATGTTGCGCGTGTCCGTCGCGAAGCAGGCGCGCAACCACGGGTAGCGGTCTCCCTTCTGGAAGTTCTCCGCCGTCATCCCGTTGAGCGCCTTCTCCAGCGCGCCCACCAACTGGCTCCACTCGCCCTTGGCGTCCAGCGCTCGCACTTCCATGCACAGGCGCAGACACTCCTTCAGCGCGTCGTCGAACTCCTCGCGGGCCTGCGCCACGTCGGCCACCGCCGCGGAGGCCGCGCGCAGCCCCTCCTCGCGCAGCTTGCCGTAGACCGACACCAGCGCGGCGACCAGACCATCGGAGAACCCGGAGCCGGAGAACCCCAGCTCCTGACACAGCTCACGCACGCGCGCGTCGCCCGCTTCCAGCGCATCGAGCACGACGCGCTCGCACACGTCCTGCACCAGACTGGACGCCTCGAGTTCGTCGAGCACCTCGAAGCTCGGGTCGATGCCCACCGCCGGTGGCGCGCGTCGCAGCAACTGACCGCAGAGCGAGTGGAACGTGCCCACCGTGGCCGCGCCCATCTCCTCGCGCAGCTGGCGCCACGCCTCGGGCAACGGGAACGGGCGGTCCAGCCGGGAGAGCGAGGCGCGCAGCTCCACCTCCTGGTCCAGCTTCGCCTCGCCCTGCGCCAGCCCGTCCAGACGCATCCTCAGGCGCGCGCGCATCTCCGCCGCGGCCTTGTCGGTGAAGGTCAGCATGCACAACCGCGCGGGGCGCAAGGGGCCCCCCGCCTCGCGCGCGCCCGCGAGCAGGTGCAGCGTCATCGTCACCAGGCTGTACGTCTTGCCCGCGCCGGCGCCCGCCATGAGCGCCAGGTTGCGCTCCAGCGCGAGGATGGAAGGGGCCGTGCTCAACTCCCCTCCTCCGTCATCCGCCGCTCGGTGATGCGGCACACGGCGCGGAAGCCGCAGGAGCCACAGTCCTGGGGCCGCGCGGCGAACTGGCCCTCGCGCAGCGTGCGCACCAGCGACTCCACGGCGTTGGGCAGGTTGCGCCCGCCTTCCTTCTCCGCCACCTTCGCGCGCACCTCGGGGTCCGTGGACAACAGCTCGTCCAGCTCCTGCGCGGGGACCACCTCCGACAGGTGGATGGTGTTGCCCGTGCGCAGCGAGAACCACGCGGCCTGGCTCGCGTTCTGGTGGCCGCTCTCGCGCGCGGCGAAGAGGTACAGCGGCAGCTGAAAGTCGGACGTGAGCAGCCGCTTCTTCAGCTCGTTCTTGTCCAGGCGCCCGGACTTGTAGTCGATGACACCCACCTCCGAGCCGGACACGTCGAGCCGGTCGATCTTCCCCTCGAAGACGATGGCGTCCCCGTCGATGGGCAACATGACGTGGCGCCACCGGTCGTCCTCGGCGGCGGGGCCGAACTGGAGCTCGAAGCCCTCCGGCACCATCCGCTCGAAGGGCAGCCCGCGCCGCTCATCCACCAGGATTCGACGCGCCATCGCCCGCGCGCGCTCGTGCGCCAGCTTCCACAGCGCGGGGTGCCCCACGTGGTGGAACTTCTCGAAGTGCGCCACCGCGGACTGGAGCGCGGAGTCCAGCACCTCCTCGGGGATCTCCTCCGGAGCCTTGCCGAGCAGTTGGTGCTGCTTGAGCGATTGGAAGACCTCCTCCACGACGCGGTGCCAGAAGGTGCCGCGCCCGCGCGCGTCGAACTCCTCGCCCGGGCGGTCCGGCTCCGTCACCTTCAGGCCGTACGTGAGGAAGCCCTGGAAGCCGCAGTTGCCGAAGCGCGCGAGCGCGGACGCGGACAGGGGCCGCGTGAGGTCGAAGCGGAAGGCCTCGCGCAACGACGCGCGCATCGTGTTGGCATCCACCGAGCCCGTGTACTTCCCGGGCTTGCGGTCCGGCTCCCCGAAGAAGTGCAGCCGCTCCACCTCCACCAGCGATAGCTCATGTGCGCCCGAGTACCAGGCCTCCCGGTCGAAGCGATGCTTGAGCCGAGACGCCGCCGGGTCCGGCTCGGTGACGCGCAGCTTTGGATGCGCCAGGACCTCGAGCGCCACGCAGCGCCGCAGCTCCGACTCGGTAAGCACCTCGTCAAGCGGCGGGATGGGCGGCAACGAGCGCGGCGTCCACTTCAGCGCGGTGAGCCGGCGCACCTCCTCCAGGAACGAGGACGGCACCTGCTCCTGTCCACCCGCCCCCTCCACCGCGAAGGACAGGCTCAGCGTCTCCTCCGCCGCGGCGAGGGCGCTGGCGAACAACAGGCGGTCCTCGGTGAGCCGCCACGCCGCGCGGTCCTCGAACTCGCCGCCGGTCAGTCGGAACACGTCACGGCCCAGGTGCTGATTGAGCGCCGAGCGCTCCGCGTCCGCGAGCAGCGGCGAAGGCACGTCCCGTCCGGGGAAGCGTCCCTCCGTGAGCCCCGCGATGAAGAGATGACGGAAGGAGCGCCCCGGCACCTCCGCCGCCTCCAGCACCTCCACCGCCGCGCCCCGGGGACCTCGCGCGGGCAGGTACGCCTCCGACATCGCGTCGCGCAGCCATCGACCGAACGTGCGCCGACGCAGCACCGGGCCACCGCCCACCGCCTTCATCGTCCGCAGCAGTCCCTGCACGCGCTGCCGCAGCGCCTCGCGCGCGGCCTCGTCTCGCGACCGCGCATCCAGCGCCCGCTCCGCCAGTCCACCTTCCGCGCGGGGCTCCAAGGGCCCCTCGGAGTCCATCAGCCCCAGCCGCTCCACCACGTGCCACCACGCGGCCAGCTGCTCGGCGACGGGCGCCTTCTCGGGGATGCGTCGGCAGTAATCCAGCAGCAGGCCGCAGCGCTCGCGCAGCACCCGCACCGACTGGATGCGCGCGCTGCCGTCCTTCTTCTGTGCGCCCTGGAGCGCCTGGAGACGACGCGCGAGGCCTTCGAGGCGCACGTCGTAGGCACCGCGTCCTCGCAGCGCGCCCAGGCGGTCGTCCCGCACGGCGGCCAGCGCGAAGAGGCTCGCCGGCGACTCCGGACCTCCGCGCGACAGGATGTGCGCGTAGCGACTGCCCACCAGCTCCGCCACGCGCTCGGCGGGGAAGCCGTCCTCCACCAGCAGCGGCAGGTCCAACGCCAGACGCACCGGCCCGGCCAGAGAGAGCGGCTCGCCCCAGGGCAGTCGCACCGGCACGCCCAGCTCACCGAGCGACTCGGCGAGCCACCCCGCCTCCGCCCCCAGCTCACGGTATGCAATCGCGATGTCCGACGGCGCGGCCCCTTCCGCGATGAGCCGGCGCACGTCCCTGGCCACCAGTCGCGCCTCCTCGCGCGCCGTGGCCGCGCTCCACACGCGAGGCTGGGTCTTCGCGTCCTCGAGCACATTGCGCGGCGCCCGGGGCGAGAAGGCGAAGCGCCCCAGGTCGATGAACGGCCGGGACTCGAAGGTGACGTCCGCCTTGAAGAGGTCCACGTGCGGCATGGACTCGCCGCGGTTCTCGAAGGCGCGGAACAGCGAGGCCAGGGCCGCGTCCGCGACCGGCGAGCCACCCACCGGCGTCTCCACCCGGAGCGTCACGCGTCGCGACTCACACGCCGCCGCCAACGCCAGCAGGAGCTCCAGGCCGGACGGGCGCACGTCGTAGACCCCGTGCAAAACCAGCGTCCCCACGCCATCCCAGCTCACCGGCCACGCGCCCCGGCCCAGCGCCTCGCGCGCCCCGCGCAGCACGTCCTCGCGGTCCGCGAGCCCCAGCTCCGCCAGCTTCTGCTCGTACAGGTGATACAGCCGGGCGAGCACCCGCACGTGCTTCTGCCGCTCGGGCGGGAGGACCTCCACCGCGTCCTGGAGCTCCCGTGGCGACAGGCGCCCGGCCTTCAGGTCCAGCACCACCTCCAGCCCCGCGCGCGCGAAGGCCGGCTCCCGGACGTACTCGCCGAAGTGCGTGTTGCCCAGCTGCGGCCCCAGCGAGGACATCACCGCGCGCGCCAGCACCGCCGGGCACGGACGCCGGTTCAGCTCGCGAGCCCCGCCCAGCGCGACGAGGAGCTCCTCCCAGGTGAGCAGGTCCCGGCCCACCGCCAGCCCCCGGGCGTTCCCTTCCGCGCGCAACGCGGCCTGACGCCGGCTGGCGTCGGGGAACACATGGAGGGTACGGACGGAGCTGGCCATGGATGCGTGGAGTCTAGAACGACCGGACGGGTCGCTTTCATGCTCGATTCCTCACTCCGCGCCCAGTGTGTTCGTGAGCCCGCCTGCCTGCCCACCTGTTTCCCACGGTTGGCCCGCGAACCGGACCTCCTTGACCGGCTTACCCAGAAGCCCTGGAGCTTCCGGGTGGCCCTTGCGCCCTGGAGCGGGTGCGCGTCAGAAGGTGTGCGCCAGTTCGAGCTGCGAGAGCGCCGGGTAGGTGAAGCCCTCGCCCAGGAAGAAGCGGTCACACAGGCCCTCGGGGACGATGGCGCTCACCGCCAGGGGCTTGCCGGGATGCGCGGCGGCCAGGGCCCTCAGCAGCCTCCTCCCGGCGCCCTTTCCTCGGGCCGAGGGCTCCACCACCAGCGAGCGCAGACCGAGCGTGGGCGCGGCGACATCCGCCACCACCGCGAAGGCGGGACCGAGTCGGAAGGCCTTCGCCGGGGACGACAAGCCCATCACCGTCGCCGCGTCGAGCTGCCATGGCAGGCCCGCGGGCAGGAGCTTCGCACACTCGCGCGGGTCCACTTCCTCCAGCGCTCCGGGCTCTGGCGTCGGCGTCCCCGTGAAGCCCACCAGTCGCCGCATGCGTCGGAAGCCCAGGCGCTCGTAGAGCTTCACCGCGGGCGCGTTCTGCTCGATGACCTCGAGCACCATCCGCGCATCTCCGCGCGCTCGTGCGGAGTCCAGCAAGGGACGCAGCATCTCGCCGCCCAGGCCCTGCCCTCTTCGGCTGGGAACGATGCCCATGCCCGCGACCCGGCTGACGTTGCCCCGTCGCGCCATCAGCACGAGCCCCACCGCCTCACCACCCACGCGAGCGACCCGGCTCTCCGTCAACGAGATGTGCTCGCTTCGCACGCGCGCATCGAAGGCTTGCGGCGCATCGGGCACCGGGACGAAGTAGCCCTCGAAGGCGCGCGCGAACAGCGTGGACAGCGACAGGAAAGACCCCTCGGACGCGGGAACGAGGTCCATGGCAATCGGCTCCGAAGCCTGAGGCTCGCGATTCATTCCACGCCACGCTGCCGCAGCGACACCCCGCCGGCAACCCCTTGCTTCCGCGCCCGACGGGGCCTCTTTGCTCCCGAGCGCTCCCAGGGTTCACCCGCCAGTCGCTCCGCGAGGAAGTCGACGAACACACGCGCCTTGGGCGCCACCAGTCTGCTGGGAGGATGCACGGCGAACAGGCCCACCTCCGGCAGGGCCCAGTCCTCCAGCATGCGGATGAGCCGGCCCGTCCGCAGGTCCTCATCCACCAGGAACGTGGCGAGCGCCGAGACACCACAACCGCCGAGCGCGGCCAGCCGCAGCGCCTCCGCGTTGTCCGTGCGCAAGACGGGATGGATGCGCACGGTGGTCCGCTCGGCGCCACGCACCAGGGTCCACGTCTCTCCGTCCTGGAAATGGGAGAACTGGAGACACGGATGCGACGCGAGGTCAGCGGGCTGGGCCAGCGCCTCGCGGCCCCTCGGATAGCGCGGAGCCGCCACCAGGAATCGACGAATCGTCGCCAGCCGTCGAGCCACGAGGCTCGAGTCCGGCAGCGCGCCAATCCGAATGGCCACATCGAACTCCTCCTCGACGAGGTTGACGTAGCGGTCCTGGAAGGAGAGCTCCAACGTGATGCGCGGATAGCGGCGCATGAAGTCCGGAACGAGCGGCGCGATTTGACGCTGACCGAAGAGATTGGGCACGGCCACGCGCAGTCGCCCTCTCGGCGCTCCTCCGTAGCCGGACACCAGGGCATCCGCCTCTTCGAGGCGCTGGAGGACATCCGTGCATCGCTCCAGATACAGGGCGCCCGCCTCCGTGAGGGAGACCCGGCGCGTCGTGCGTCTCAACAACGCGGCCCCGAGCGCGGCCTCCAACCGAGCGACCCGTCGACTCAGCGTGGACGCGCTCACCCGCAGCTCCCGCGCCGCGTCCGCGAAGCTCAGCGCGCGCGCCACGGCCGAAAAGGCCAGCATGTCCTCCAGCCGATCTCTCAACTCCAAGCGCTCCACGCCTCCCTCCGATTGTTGCATCTCGCGCACGAGTGTCGTGCCCGGCGCCCCGATGATGCCGGGTCGCTCGCGGGCTATGCACCACGCGTCCTCCTGGGAGTCCATCTCATGTGCCCACTGCCGCTCGCGAGTGTCTTGTCGACGCTGCTGCTCATCACCTCCCCCGCGACCCCGCCGCACTCGAAGGCCCGCGCTTCGGGTGCCGTGACACCCGCCTCCGCGAGCACCACGCCCGGCCCGCATGGCTTCGAGCGCATGTCGCTCCCCTCGGGCTTCACGGTGCCCAACGGCATCGCCGTGGATGACCAGGGAACGCTCTATGTCGGCTCCGTGGCGGATGGCCGGGTGCTCCGACGTGTCGCTGGCGGTGACTGGACGGAGTTCTTTCCGGGCTCCGAGCAGGTGTTCTCCGTGACGAGCCTCCGTCTGGACGCGCCTCGAAACCTGCTGTGGGGGACGTCTCCCGACGCCATGGGACTGCTGAGACCCCAGGGCGTCGCGGGTGGACGGGGGGCTCGCGTCTTCGCGCTCGACGCTCGCTCGGGCGCGCTGCTCAAGGTCATCCCGCTTCCCGCGGGCGCGCTCGGCAATGACCTCGCCGTGGCTCCGGATGGCGGCCTGTATGTCACGGATAGCCACCGCGCCGCCGTGCTGTACCTGCGGCCCGACAGCGAGGCGTGGGAGACATGGGTGATGGCTCCACGCTTCAGCGCTCGCGGCCCCGGGATGAGCGCGGTGGGGCCAGCGGGGATCGCGCTCGCGCCCGATGGAAGCACGCTCGTCATCAACACCTTCGGCCCAGGTCGGCTCTTCGTGATTCGTCCTGGAGCCAGGGGACAGGGTCCGAGCGTCCGTGAAGTCTCGCTGCCGCGCCGCCTGGAGAATCCGGACGGCATGCGCTTCGCGCCAGACGGACGCCTGCTGCTCGTCGAGGGCGCGACACAGAGCGGCGACGGGCGGCTCGTCCGTATCGACGTCCTGGGCAAGTCCCGGGGCGCGAAGGTCCTGGAGGTGCTCGCATCGGGGATGGAGTCCCCGGTGAATCTCACCGTGTCCGACGAGGGGACGGTCTGGGTCACCGAAGCGAGACTCCGCGACCGCATCCTTCGAGGTCCGGAGGCCGCATTGCCCCAGGTCTTCTGGGTCGCCTCGCTGCCCCTTCCCCGCTGACACCGCCTCCACGGACGTGACGTCCGTGGAGGCGGAGAGGGGCCGCGTTACGACTCGGTGGTCAGCGAGAAGGTGATGCGGATGCCGCCCAGCAGGTACTCCTCGCCATCGGAGACCTGACGGCGCGCGATGCGCGTGTTGTCGAACCAGGTGCCGTTCGAGGACTTGAGGTCCTCGATGAAGACCTCGTCGCCGTCGCGCAGGATCACCGCGTGCTCACGCGAGACCCTGGCGGACTTCACCATCAGGTCCGCGCTGGGACCCCGGCCGATGATGAACCGCTCGCGAGCGACCAGCACCGGCTCGCCATCGTCGAGCTTCACGTGCACCTTCAGCTCCGGCGGAGCCTGCACGATGATGGTCTTGTCCGGCTTGCCCGCCGGCGCCTTCGGCTCGGGCTTCGCCTCCGTCACCAGGTCGGAGGAGTCTTCGTCCACGAACGCTGGCTCGGCGGAAGCTGCTGCCGCCTTGCCGACGGCGGGCTTGCCGACCGCGGCCTTGCCTGCGATTGCATTGGCTGGGATTGGCTTGCCTGCCGCCGCCTTGCCTGCGGCCGGCTTCGCATCCTCGTCTGCATCGGAATCGTCGTCCGAATCCCCGTCCGCATCGGAATCGTCGTCCGAGTCCTCGTCGGAATCGTCGTCGCCGGAGTCCTTCTCATCCGCGTCGCCATCCGAGTCCTCGTCGGAATCGTCGTCGCCGGAGTCCTTTTCATCCGCGTCGCCATCCGAGTCCTCGTCATCGTCCGAGTCCTCATCGGAATCGTCGTCCGAGTCGTCATCGGAACCATCGTCCGAGTCCTCGTCGGCATCGTCATCGGAATCGTCGTCCGAGTCCTCGTCGGCATCGTCATCCGAGTCGTCATCGGGCTTCGCGTCGACGGGCTCGACCAGACGGTCGACGTCACCCACGATGTCTCGGACGCGCGCGGCGACAGCTTCGCGCAGTTCGGCCTCGTCGACCGTGGGCTCCTTCTCCGTGGCGGGCTCGTCCTCGGAGTCCTCGGAACCCTCCGCTTCCTCGTCGTCGGAGTCCTTGGCGCTTCCGGCGGCCTTCACCTCGGCACCCTCCGCGTCGTCGGCCCCGGGAGTTCCTTCGTGCTCCCCGGTCTTGGACTCTTCTTCGTCGGTGTCCGCGAGCGCGACGACCGGAGGCGGCTGAACCTCCACCGACTGGTCCACGGCGCGCACTACTTCGCGAACACGCTCGGCGACCGCTTCGGACTCGGCGCCCTTCGGAGCCTCTACCTCAGCGGACTCATTGGCCACGTCCGCGACCTTCGCGGAGGCAGGTGCCTTCATCGGAGGCACCGTCGCGGGAGGTGTGGCCACCGGCTCCGCTGCCGCTGGAGCAGCAGTCACCGCGGGCGCCGCGGGCACTGAGACGGGGGCGCTGACCGCGGGCGTCGCCACTGCCGCTGGCGTCGCCACGGGCGTCCGCGCGACCACAGGCGCGGCCACCACGGCCGGCGCGCTGCTCGTCTCGGTGAGGCTCACCTGCGTGGGCTGGATGAACCCGAACTGCCGCGCGAGCGAGAAGAGCGCCTGATTGACGAGGACATCGCGGTCCACGCCCATCTCGCGGCTCATCGTCTCCAGCGCCTTCCACAGCGGGTCGGCGATCTCGACCTGTCGAGGCGTGCGGTTCATGGCTCAGCTCCCCCTCAGGTTGTCCTGCCAGGGCGAAACGTTGTGGCTGTCCGTCAGCCAATAGAACATCGCCTGCATCTCCGCGTAGTGCTGCTCCGCGATGCCCAGGAGGTTCGGGTGCAGGGCGTCGATCTCCACGCCCGCGAACTCGAAGCCCGCCGCGCCCGACGCCTGCGCGCCACGGCCGCCCGTCACCTTGCGGTCCCGCACCCGCCAGTGTCGCTGGCTCGACATGCCCGCCGCCTGTCCGAAGTCCGCCGGAGGCGCCACCTTCTTCGGCAGCACCACCTTCGACTCCCCACAGGCCCACAACAGCCACGTGAGCGCGTTCCAGTCTCCACGCGCCAGCCGGATGAGGTCCGGCAGGCCCATGCCCGCCACGCTCAGCGTCTCGTCGACGGAGACCGAGTCCTCCCCAACCTCCACCTCCTCCTCGGCCAGCTCCACCGGCCCCGCAGGCAACAGGGCGGACACGTCCGGCGGCATCCACGGCAGCACGGCGCCGGGCTTGAAGCGCCCCAGCAGCGCGGCGCGGACGAGCTGCAGCCGCGAGGCGTACTTCTGGACGATGCGCACGATGGCGTCGAGCGTCTGCGCGGGCTTCTCCGGCAGGTCCTCGTAGGTCGACACCGGCTTCTGCTTCGCCGGCCAGAAGTCGAACACCGGGAACAGCGCCCGCGCGTACGTCCTCAGGAACGTGGCCGTCCCCGGCTCCGCCTTCGCCAGCGCCTCCGCGTCCTTCAACGCGTGTGCGTCCATGCCCATGTTCAACAGGACGAGGCCTCGGGTGAAGAGGAACGCCGTGCGCTCCGGAGCGACCAGCAGCGCCGCGTTCACGAAGTCCAGCGCCGCCCTCGGCCGGTCCAGCTGGTCCAGCCGCACCGCATGGGCCCGCAGCAGCATGCCCGCGTCACCACCGCGCACCAGCGTCTCCGCCAGCGCCGAGCTGGAGTCCGCCGCGTTCTGCAGCGCCTCGCCCGCCGTGGCCTTCGCGTTGTCCGGCGTCCTCGGCAGCGCCACGCGCTCCATCAACTCGAGGAACGGCGCCACCTGCTGGTCCATCGCCACCGAGCGCGCCAGCGCCAGGAGCGCCTCGCGGTGCTTGCGCGCCGCCACGCACGTGGCCGCGTACTCACGCCAGGCCTCCGCGCTCCGGGGCACGTTGGAGAAGACCGGCGACGCCGACAGCTCCGCCTCCTGCTGCGCGACGCCCAGGTCCCGCGTCAACACCACCTGCCGGTCCGCGTCCAGCAGCGTCCACGTCCCACAGGCCACGTCCTGCTCGTACCGGCCCTCGTCGAACCTGACACGCGGGTCCAGGTACTCGTCCTTCGCCAGCGAGCGATAGGCGCCGTGGCGCTGCCCCTCGACGAACTCGCCCTCCCACAACAGCTGGCCGTCCTGGAGCCAGAAGCGCGCGAGCCCGTGGCGCTCGCCGTCGGTGTTCAGCTCGACGTGGGACCACTGGTTCAGGTCCTCGCGAAGCTCCGCCTCCAGCGGGATTCCCTCGGGACGGTCGGGGTACGGCTCGCCGGTGGACGGCACCACGCGGCGGTCCTGGCCGTCATAGTGCGTCACGCCGGTGACGCGGCCGTGCTCGTACACCATCACCGTCTTGCGAACGAGCGTGGAGACCCCGTTCTCGTGCATGCGCTCCGTGGTGAACTTCTCGGACGCGTACCAGGTGCGCGGCCCGTGAAGCTCCCCCTTCACGAAGTCGCCGTCCTGGGAGACCTCACCGCTCTCGTGGAAGCGCTTGAAGGGGCCGTGGGGCTTGTCGTTCTCGAAGCTGCACTCGTTGCAGAGCGTGCCGTCCGCGCGCCAGTACTTGTAGGGCCCCTGCTTGCGCCCCTTGGGGTCCGTGGCGCCGTACACCCATTCGCTGTCGCCCTCGTCCCACGTCGCCTCGGGGTGCACGCCGGGCGGGACGATGCCCTGCTCGGTCAGCTTCTTGTTCTCCTCGGCCTGCTTCGCGTAGGCGACGTCCAGCGTCTTGAGCGACTTGACCAGCGCGTCCAGCCGGCCCGGCGACATGGCTCCACTGGAGCGGTGCACCACCGTGCCATCCTTGAACGCCATCAGCGTGGGGATGGACTGGATCTGGAACCGGCCCGACAGCTCCTGCTGCGCCTCCGTGTCCACCTTGCCGAACACGACGTCCGGGTGCTTCTCCGCGGTGGTGGCATAGGTCGGCGCGAAGTTGCGGCACGGGCCACACCACTCCGCCCAGAAGTCCACCAGGACCAACCCTGGCTTGCCAGTCATCTGTTCGAAGGTCTCGGCCGTCAGGTCGACGGGGTGCGTACTCACGATGAAGCCTCGGATGCGAATGGGAGTCGGACGCTTGTAGTCAAACCCTTCGCGCCGCGCCAGCGTCGCCCTATGCTGCGCGCCGTGCGCCCGTCCTTTCCCATTCTCGCACTCACTGCGATCCTCGCGCTCTTTCCGCTGACTCCGGCCCTGGCCCAGCCCGCCGAGGACGCCCCTCGTCTGCACGAGCTGAAGTTCGACTGGGCCCGCGACGGCGTCATCACCGGCTCGGCCGCCGTGCTCTGGATTTCGAGCGAGGTGCTCTTCAAGAGCGACCTGGCGCCCGCGACATGCCGCTGGTGTGACCGGGCGCCGGACGGGACGGACCGACTCAACCAATTGGACCGCTGGGGCCGGGGACTCGCGGGGAACACGGAGGCGTCCCGGCACCGCGCGGGGCACTGGAGCAACATCATCGGCTTCGGCGTGCTGCCCGCCGGGGTCATGGGTCTGCAGTACGCGGTGGGGCGAGGCTCGGACAGCCCGAACCGGTTCTTCGCGCAGGACGCGACCATCATCCTGGAGAGCGCCATGCTGGCGACGCTCGCGAACCAGACGGTGAAGTTCCTGGTCGGCCGTGAGCGCCCCTTCGTCCACGTGCTGCCCGAGGACCAGAAGCGCCTCACCGACCAACCCAGCGACAACAACCTGTCCTTCTACAGCGGGCACACCAACCTGGCCTTCTCGCTGGTGGTGTCCGCGGGCACGGTGGCCGCGCTGCGCGGCTACGAGAACCAGGCGTGGATCTGGGCCGTGGGACTGCCGCTCGCCACCTCCGTGGGACTGCTGCGCATGGGCGCCGACAAGCACTACCTCACCGACGTGGCCACGGGCGCCGTGATGGGCGCGGCCTTCGGCGTCGCGGTGCCCCTGCTGTTGCATGGCCGGACCGGCGGCGTGGAGTCCAGCGCCGCGCGCCGCTCCCCGACCGCCGCCCGGCTGATGCCCGTCGCCGGCGCGCGCATGGCTGGCTTCTCGGGCGTGTTCTGAGGCCCGCCATCCGCGGGCGTCTCGGGCGGGCGTGGCGCGCGGGCGTGCTGGCGCTGGTGCTCGTCGCCGGCTGCAACTCCGCGAGCCGCTTCGCGCCCAGCTACCTGCTCGTGCCGCCCCAACCCTTCATCACCGCGCCGCCCATCTGGGGCCCGGTGGAGGCGGGGCATTGGAGCGTCGGGATGCGCGTGCAGGCCATCGCCGCCACGCCGGAGGACCCCTCGGCGCTCCAGCTCACGGTCTGGTACCCGACGCGGGAGAGCGACGCGGCGACGCGCCTGCACTATCGCGACTACGTGGGACTCATGGGCTTCGAGTCCGAACCCGAGACGCCTCGCGACGAGGCGCGCGCCACCCAGGCCGTCACCCTCTACGAGCAGCAGCTCATCGACCTGGGCGTGCCCGAGGAGAGCACCGCCGCGTGGCTCGACACGCCCATGACGGCCACGCCCCACGCGCCGCCCGCGCCGGGACGCTTCCCGCTCGTGCTGGTGGCGCAGGGCCGGCACCACTCCGCCCACCATCAGGCCGTGCTGGCCGAGTACCTGGCGAGCCACGGCTACGTGGTGGCCACCACGCCCTCGCCCACTCGCGCAGAGCCGCCCGGGCCGCTCGTCGACGTGCTCGCCACCGCGAGACGGCAGGCGCGGGAGCTGGAGCGCGCGCTGCGCGTGCTCCGCGCGGATGCGCGCATCGACACCTCGCGCGTGGCCGTCATCGGGCACAGCCTGGGTGCTCGCGCGGCCTTCCTGTTCGCGCTCGCGCATCCCGAGGCGGGCGCGCTGGTGAGCCTGGATGGGGGCATCGGGACCCGGCGCGGCAAGGGGTGGTTGAAGGGCCTGCCGGACTTCCAGCCGGAGCGGGTCCAGGTCCCCCTGCTGCACCTGTTCCAGGAGGACGACGCCGTGGTGGTGCCCGACTTCGAGCTGCTCGAGTCGCTGCGCGGCGCGCATCGGTGGATGGTTCGAATCCCCGGCATGCGCCACGTGGGCTTCACCAGCGTGGGCGCCGCCGCCACGCTGGCGCCGGGGGTGGTGTCGGCGGAGACGGCGAAGGCGGTGGCCCGGGGCTGGGCCACGACGGCGGACGTGACGCGCAGGTTCCTGGACGCCACCGTGCGACGCAGGCTCGTGCGGCCCACCGCGCCGCCTCCGTCCGCCAGCGCCCTGCTCACACCGGACGCGGACGCGCTGCTCGAGCACTGGGAGCCCGGCCAGCCCTGAGCCGCGCTACATCACGCCCGCGGGAGCCTCGTCGCCGTCGTGCCCTCCCTCCACGACGGGCAGCCGGGACAAATCCCAGCGGCGCCCCGGCTCCCAGGCGACGGCCCCGGACACCCCCCAGCCGACGCGCACGACCTCTCGGCCCTCGTACTCCAGCCAGAAGACGGACTCCTCGGGGCGCGTGGCCTGGTCCAGGCAGGCGATGCGCGTCGCGGGGCGGCCCGCGCCCTCCAGCGTCACCGCGAAGGCCTTGTGCGAGTGTCCACACAAGAGCCACTTCGGCTGCACCGTGTCCACCAGGCGGCGCGTCACGCCATTGCCAATCCAGTACGAGGGCAAGGGCCGGGGCGGCGAGGGGTTCTCCTCGCGCGCGCGCTGGACGATGCCCCGGGGCCACTCGTGCACGAGCATCAGGTCCACGTCCCTGAGCGACATCACCCGCTCCACCTCCGCGGTGCGGAAGTAGCCCGCCTGCTTCATCAGGTCCTGCGTGACGGGGCGCTTCAAGGGCTGGTCGATGAAGCGCGGCGCGTGGATGCCGGACAGGAAGCCCACGCGCAGCCCCGAAAGCTCGCGCACGCCGGCGCGGCCCAGGTAGGTGACGCCCGGCGCCAGCTCGCCCCCGTCCTGGAAGTCGTGCAGCGCCTCGAAGTCCTCGTTGTTGCCGCCGATGAAGTACAGCGGCCGCTTCACGCGGCGGACGCCGTCCGCGTACTCGGCGAACTCCGCGGGCATGGTCCGCTTGGCGGCCTTGCGCCGATGGTCGTCCGCGCGGCGGAACGCCTCCACGTCCCCCACCGCGAGCACCATCGACACCGGCCGACCACGCGACTGCTCCAGCGCGTCCAACCACGTCTCCACGCGGTGGAAGCGACCGTGGACGTCACCCAGGGCGGCAACCAGGAGGGGCTCCGGCATCACCCCGGAAGGCTGCACCCGCGCATCCACCCTGTCGAGTCATCCCTGCCCCATGGGACGCAAGGCTGACAGAAAACCCACACTTCAGCTCAACGCAGCCATGAAGGAAGCACTCGCCAGAATCAATCACAGACAAACGCCGCGCCCCTCCGAGGAGAAGCGCGGCGCCGTCACACCTTGGACTCACGTGAGCGCTAGTTGCAGCCCAGCGGGTACGTCACCTCCACCAGCGAGCCCGGCGCGGGAGCGGAGTCCCGGTCGAAGATGATGCTGTTGGTGCGCGCGTCGTACTCCCAGCCCGACAGCACCTGCACGCCGTCCACGTGGACCACGATTCGCGTGGTGTCCGCGGGCTCCTCGGACAGGGGGAACTTGCGGTTGGGGCCGAAGGCGCTGTTGGAGAGCTTCTCCAGGGACGCGGCCCAGTTGGGCGTGCAGATGCTCTCCACCACGCCGCCCGTGGTGTTCGCCAGCTGGATGTAGCGGCTGCCGGCGCTGCTCGACGTGGGGCAGGTGGCCAGGTCCATGGGGCCGACAATCGCGTTGATGCTGAGCTTCGCCTTGTCGTTGCCCTTCAGCGCCAGGAAGTACGTCTCGTAGAAGGACACCGGCTGCGAGCTGAAGTCCTCCTCGTCCGACAGGAAGATGATGGCCAGCTTCGCGTCCTCGCGCAGGAACCCGCCGTTGCCGTCGTTGGGCAGCGGCGTGCGGGTGTCATCCAGGTTGTAGAGCAGCGGGTCCGACAGGGCGCGGTGCGCCGCGTCCAGGCCCTGCTCGTTCCAGTGACACACGCCCACGCGGGTGTTGTCCGCGAACACCGCGGCCGCGTTGGGCGTGTCCGGCGTGATGATGCGGGGGCGCGAGCCGTCCACCGGGAACAGGCGGCCGTTCTCGCCGCCCTGCGCGCCGCCCGGGCACTCGGACCAGCCGCCCGGGGACTCATCCAGGCCCGTCGTGGTGACGCCGATGCGGTAGTCCACCGCCGCCGCGCTCGCCGCGCTCAGGAAGGCCGCGAAGTTCTGCCCCAGGCTCTGCTGCTCCTCCATCATCGAGCCCGAGTTATCCACCACGAAGAGCACGTCCACCTTCGCCTTCGACTCCTGGAAGAAGCGGTCCGTCTGCTCCGCCTTCGTCACGCCCCGGCCCAACAGGCCCGCCGTGTACTCGCTCCCATCCTCCAGCCGGAAGCGCACCGCCGCCGCGTCGTCGCCGTCGTCCGTCGGCGTGTAGCGCGCCGTCAGCTTTACCCGCCCGCCCGCGGCAATCGAGGACGGGAAGGCGCTCGCCGACTCCACCGAGAACTCCTCGCCCGCCTGCTCCAGCGTCATCCCGGCCACCTTCACCGGGCCGATGCACTCGTTGATGGCGACCAGCTCCCGGGTGCGAGGTCCACACGACAGCTTGGTGACGCCGAAGTCCACCGTCGTCGGCTGCAGCGCGAAGCAGCCCTTCACGCCCTCGCCCACGAGCGACACCAGCGGGTGCCCCAGCGTCGGGTGGTTCACCCACGCCTCCGCGAGGCCCTCGAAGGGCCCCTCCTCCTCCGGCTTGAAGCGCACCACCAGCGTGGCCTTCTGGCCCGGCTCGAGCACGTGGTTGGGCACCGACTGCCCGAGGAAGGACGGGTCCGAGCCCGCCACCAGCTGCATGGACGCCAGGTAGCACGCCTCCGTGCCGGTGTTGCGCAACGTCACCCCCAGCCCCACCTCCGCGCCCACCGGCACCTTCCCGAACTTCAGCTGCTGCGGCAGCGAGTACTGGCACGGCTTGAAGGCGCGCCCCTCGCCCTTGAGCGTCACGCCCTCCGTGGACGTGGTGCTCCCGGCGCGCACGCTCACCGCGAGCTGCCCCTCGCTCCGACCCGCCGCGCCCACGCGCGGGCTGAAGGTGATGCCCACGAAGGCGGACTGGCCCGCGGGCACCGTCACGCTGGCCGGCGCCTGCGCCAGGGTGAAGTAGCCCCCCTGCGCCGTCGTCAGGTTCAGGTTGTTGACGAGCACGCTGTCACGGCAGCGGTTGATGACCTCCACCGGCCGCGTCGCCGTCATGCCCTCGGCCACCACGCCGAAGTCCAAGTCACGCGGCTTCACCGCCACGCAGGACGTGCCGCCCTCGCCCGCGAGCGACACCTTGGGGCCCGGCGCCGAGGAGCCCTGCTCGCGCACGCCCACCTCCACGCGCCCCTCGCCCGCGCGCCCCAGCACCACCGGGGTGAAGGCCACGCGCACCTCCACGCTCGCGCCCGCCGCCAGGAGGCCGCCGCTGAGCACGGGCTCGCTCACCACGCGGTACACGCCGCCCGGGTTGAGCTGCAGCTCCACGCCGGACCAGCGCAGGGACTCGGTGCCCTGGTTGCGCACGGTGATGGACTGCTCCGCGCTGGCGCCCAGCGCCACGCGCCCGAAGTCCAGCCGCAGCGGCGTCACCTCCAGCTTGGACGCCACGCCCATGCCCTTGAGCGGCACCACCGCCGGCTCACAGCCCTCGCACACGGCGATGTGCAGCTCCGCCGCGGCCGCGCCCAGACGACGGGGCGCGAAGGCCACCGACAACACCCGCTCCTCGCCCGGCGCCAGCGTGGGCGCCTCGCCGTGCTCCGCGGTGAACTGGTCCAGGTCCGCGCCCTGCACCGACACCGCCAAGGGCGTCTCCACGTCGGAGGGGTTCTTCACCGTCACCTGGCGCATCTCCACGAAGCCCATGGCCACGTTGCCGAAGTCCAGCTCCGTCAGCGGCACCTCCACGAAGGCCTTCACGCCCCGGCCCGACACCGGCACCTGCCCCTGGGCGTCCGCGTCCGTGATGAGCTCCAGCGAGCCCTGCACCGAGCCCTCGACCTCGGGCTTGAAGTGCACCTCGATTTCGCGCTCGGCGCCGGCGCCCAGCGTGAAGGGCTCGAACGGCGGCACCGTGACATTGGGGATGGTGGAGGTGGCGCCCTCCACGCGGTAGGACGCGCGGCCGCCGTTGGTCACCTTCAGCTTGAAGCTCTTGGTGCGGCCCAGCGCGGCGGGGCCGAAGTCGATGGTCTCGGGGCGCACCACGAAGGCGCTCTTCGCCCGCTGCGACGACGGGCGCTCACATCCCGTCCCCACCACCAACGCCACCGCCACCCACGCCACCCAGAACAGACGTCTCATCGTTGCTGCCTCCCCACGACTCCCGAGCCCGGATTCCGCACGGCCTCGCACCCGCGCGATTCCGGCGGAGGGGGCGCTTTGCAACCCAGGTGCCCGACGCATGGCGGCGACAGACGTCCACCGGCCAACGTGGCAACTCTTGGGCGTGGCTGGGAAAAGGGGTTCTCCGCCGTGGGAAGAACGTTTCCCTGGGGGCGGGTGGGACTGGAATTACTTCAGGAACGCCAGGTGACAGTCGGGACAAACCACCAGCCCGCCGTGGGCACCCGAGCGCCTCAGGGCGCGGGCTTCGACTGCGGGGCGCGCAGGCGCTCCAGCACGCCCGTTCCCCAGAGGACGCCCACCATGCACACCAGGGCGCCCGTCACGGCCAGGGGCGAGACGGCCTCATCCAACAGCACCGCCGCCAGCACCCACGAGAAGACCGGCGTCGACTGGGTGGCGACCCCTCCGGCCACCGCGGTGACGTAGCCCAGGGCATACGTGAAGGCCATCTGCGCCACCACGGAGGAAACCCCCACGCCCAACAGCGGAAGCACGACATCCCAGCCGAGCGGCCTCCAGTCCGCGAGCGCGAAGGGCAGGCTGAAGAGCAGGCCGAACAGACAGAAGGAGAGGAACACCGTGGCCGCGTCCGTCTCGTGCCTGAGCGCGCGGATGACCACCACGGCCGCGCCGCCCAGCACCGCCGACGCCATGCCCGCCCACGCGCCCAGCCCCAGGGTCAGCGACACGTCCTGGGCCACCGTGCTCCACATGACCAGCCCCGCGCCCGCCGTGGTGAGCACGAGGCCCGCCAGCAGCGCCCCCGTCACGCGCTCGCCCAGGAACATCCAACCGATGATGGCCGCGTAGATGGGCCAGCACGCGTTGAGCAGCACCGCGGGCCCCACCGACATCCGGTCCAGCGCCACGAAGTAGAGGTAGACGGCCGCGCCGCCGAAGATGCCGCGCAGCGCCCACAGGTGGACGCGCCCGAAGCGGGGCCTGCGCCGCATCAGCGGGAAGAACAGCGCGAGGAACAGCAGGCCGATGGCGAAGCGCCCGGACGCCACCTGTCCCGGGGACAGGCGGCCGGCCAGCAGGCGGGTGCACAGCGCCATGACCGCGAACAGCACGCTCGCGAACACGAGCAGCGGCGTGCCGCGGTAGCGCACGGGGAGGACCCAGCGAGAGGACATAGGAGGAGGCGCCCCTCTACCGGAATCCCGGTCGGGGCTCCAGCGGCCCCGGGTCGCCCGCTCGGGCGGCCGGCGCGGGTGGGAGTGGGCGCGCAACGCCACGCGTTGAGGACCATCCACCCTCCTCTCCAGGTTTTTCCACTACCGGAACACCTATTCAGTGGTAGATCGCCCGCCCATCATGTCCGAGCCCGACGTCATCTCCCTCCGAGGCGCCAAGGAGCACAACCTCAAGAACGTCTCCCTGGACATCCCCAAGAAGAAGCTGGTCGTCTTCACGGGGGTCTCCGGGTCCGGCAAGAGCTCGCTCGCCTTCGACACGCTCTACGCGGAAGGCCAGCGCCGCTACGTCGAGAGCCTCTCCGCCTACGCCCGTCAGTTCCTGGGGCAGATGGAGAAGCCCAAGTACGACACCATCCGGGGCCTGTCGCCCACCATCTCCATCGAGCAGAAGGCGGCCAGCAACAACCCCCGCTCGACGGTGGGCACCGTCACCGAGGTGCACGACTACCTGCGCGTGCTCTACGCCTCCATCGGCGTGCAGCACTGCCCCAACTGCGGCCGCAAGGTCGGCAAGCAGAGCGCGCAACAGATTGTCGACGAAATCCTGAAGATGCCCTCGGGCAGCAAGCTCCAGGTGCTGGCACCGCTGGTGACGAACCGCAAGGGCGAGCACAAGGACCTGCTCACCGAGGCGCAGAAGCGCGGCTTCTCCCGCGCGCGCATCGACGGGGCGCTCAAGAGCCTGGAGGAGCGCATCGAGCTGGACAAGAAGTCCAAGCACGACATCGAGCTGGTCATCGACCGGCTGGTGCTCAAGGCGGACATCAAGACGCGGCTGACGGACTCGGTGGAGACCGCGCTGCGCGAGGGCAAGGGCACGCTCATCATCACCAACGAGACGGGCGCGGCGAGCGCCGACCGGGTGATGAGCGAGCTCAACGCGTGCCCCGCCTGCGGCATCTCCTTCGGGGATTTGACGCCCGCGTCGTTCTCCTTCAACAACCCGCTGGGCATGTGCACGGACTGCAACGGCCTGGGCACCCGGCCGGAGATGGACCCGGACCTCATCGTGCCGGACCCGTCTCGCAGCATCCGCGACGGCGCCATCGAGCCCTGGGCCAACGGGATGAACCGCGGCGAGGGCTGGACGGCGGACTTCGTGGAGAGCCTGTCGAAGGCGTTCAAGATTGATCTGGACGTGCCCTACGGGAAGCTGTCGAAGCGCGAGCGCGACACGCTGATGAACGGCGCCAAGGGCAAGAGCTTCACCGTCGAGTGGGGCGACAACGGCAAGTACAAGATGGAGTGGGAGGGACTCGTCGAGCGCATGATGCGCAACTTCAAGACGACGACGTCCGAGGCCCGCCGCACCGAGCTGCAGAAGTACTTCAGCAACAAGCCCTGCCCCACCTGCAAGGGCGAGCGCCTGCGCCCCGAGAGCCGCGCGGTGAAGGTCCACGCGCACTCGATTGTCGAGCTGAGCCGGCTGACCATCGCGGACGCGCTCGCGTTCCTGGGCGCGCTGGCGCTGTCCGAGCACGAGCGGAAGATCGCCACCGAGCTGCTCAAGGAGATCCGCAGCCGCCTGTCGTTCCTGGTCGACGTGGGCCTGGGCTACCTGATGCTGGACCGCACCGCGTCCACGCTGTCGGGCGGTGAGAGCCAGCGCATCCGGCTGGCGTCGCAGATGGGCAGCGAGCTGACGGGCGTCATCTAC
This sequence comes from Myxococcus sp. XM-1-1-1, assembly GCF_020037095.1. Lineage (NCBI taxonomy): Bacteria > Pseudomonadati > Myxococcota > Myxococcia > Myxococcales > Myxococcaceae > Myxococcus > Myxococcus sp. XM-1-1-1. Next base: position 372,484 of record NZ_JAIQDH010000003.1, on the reverse strand, counting down.
ATCCTGGACGAGCCCTCCATCGGCCTGCACCAGCGCGACAACGGCAAGCTGCTCACCACGCTCAAGCGCCTGAGGGATTTGGGCAACTCCGTCATCGTCGTGGAGCACGACGAGGAGACGATGGAGGACGCGGACTGGCTGGTGGACTTCGGCCCGGGCGCGGGGGAGCTGGGCGGCCAGGTGGTGTCCCAGGGCACGCCCAAGCAGGTGATGGCGGACGAGAACAGCCTCACCGGCGGCTACCTCTCCGGGCGGCTGGAGATTGAAATCCCCGAGCAGCGCCGCGCGCCCAATCCCAAGCACCAGCTGGTGATTCAAGGCGCGAAGGAGAACAACCTCCGGGACGTGGACGCGGTGATTCCGCTGGGCATCTTCACCGCCGTCACCGGCGTGTCCGGCGCGGGCAAGTCCACGCTCATCAACGAGATCCTCTACCCCGCCCTGGCCAGGCACCTGTACGACAGCCGCGAGTCGCCCGGGAAGCACAAGGCGGTGCTGGGCTTCGAGCACCTGGACAAGGTCATCGACATCGACCAGCGGCCCATCGGCCGCACGCCGCGCAGCAACCCCGCCACGTACACCAAGGTGTTCGACGCCATCCGCGAGGTGTTCGCGATGACGCCGGAGGCGCGCGCGTTCGGCTACGGGCCGGGCCGCTTCAGCTTCAACATCAAGGGCGGCCGCTGCGAGTCGTGCGAGGGCGACGGCGTCAAGCTGGTGGAGATGCACTTCCTGGCGGACGTGTACGTGCCCTGCGAGGTCTGCAACGGCAAGCGCTTCAACGAGGCGACGCTGCGCGTGCGCTACAAGGGCAAGAACATCGCGGAGACGCTCGACATGAGCGTGCGCGAGGCCCAGGAGCACTTCGGCGCGCACAAGGACATCATGCGCGTGCTGCAGACGCTGGGCGACGTGGGCCTGGGCTACATCCGCCTGGGACAGCCCTCCCCCACCCTGTCCGGCGGCGAGGCCCAGCGCATCAAGCTGGCGCGCGAGCTGGCGCGCGTGGCCACCGGCCGCACGCTCTACATCCTGGACGAGCCCACCACGGGCCTGCACTTCGAGGACATCCGCAAGCTCTTGTCCGTGCTCAACCGGCTGGTGGCCGCCGGCAACAGCGTGCTCGTCATCGAGCACAACCTGGATGTCATCAAGAGCGCGGACTGGCTCATCGACATGGGCCCCGAGGGCGGCGCCGGCGGAGGCCAGGTGCTGGCCGTGGGCACCCCGGAGAGCGTGGCCAAGGTGCAGGCCAGCCACACCGGCCGCTACCTGGCGCACGTGCTGGGCAAGTCCCGGCGCGCCCGCGTGGGCAAGCGCGTGGCGGACACGAGGCCCGCGCAGCCCGGCGCGACGGGCTGATTACACACACCGGCCGCTTCCAGAACATGGAGCGGGGGGCGGGGGTGCCTTCATTCACCCCCTACCCCCCGTCCACCTTGGAGGAAGACTTCACAGGTGGGGTGTGAGACGCGAAATCAGTTTCAGCCGCGTGTCATATGATAGGGCCTCATCAATTCCTGTCAAACAGGCCCAGCCCGCTTAAGTTGCATCGTTCAACACGCACTCGCATCGGAACGCGCGGGGCAAGCTCGCAGGAGAATTCCGGTGCGACTGCGCCGCGGGCGCGGGGCACGCGACGCACGCCGCATCGCGGCAGGGCAAGGCAGGCAGCCCGCGCCAAGGCCGCCCCACCGTGTGGGGAGGGGCCGCTCGGGGTGGCGGAGTGACGTGGGACGCGGGCCTTCGGTGGAGTCCGGCGCGCGCGTTGGGTAGGGTTGGGCCCCTTGCCTTCCAGGCGCCCCCACCTTTCGCCACCAGGGAGCACCCCGACTCATGGCTGAGAGTCCCGCGGTACCGCAGAACAACAAGTTCCCGCCGCAGATACCCTTCATCATCGGCAACGAGGCGTGTGAGCGCTTCAGCTTCTACGGGATGCGGAACATCCTCACGGTGTTCCTCATCGACTACCTGCTGCGCAACGCGGTGCCCGACACGGGGCTGCGCGAGGCCCAGGGCAAGAGCCTGATGCACACCTTCATGGCGGGGGTGTACTTCTTCCCGCTCATCGGTGGGTACCTGGCGGACCGCTTCTTCGGGAAGTACCGCACCATCCTCTGGCTGAGCATCGTCTACTGCATCGGCCACGCGCTGCTGGCCGTCTTCGAGAACAACGCCACGGGCTTCTACACGGGCCTGGCGCTGATCGCCGTGGGCAGCGGCGGCATCAAGCCGTGCGTCGCGGCGATGGCGGGAGATCAGTTCAACGAGTCCAACAGCCACCTGGTGAAGAAGCTCTTCGCCATCTTCTACTGGACCATCAACTTCGGCTCGTTCTTCGCGTCGCTGTTCATCCCGCTGTTGCTCAAGAACTTCGGCCCGTCGGTCGCCTTCGGAATCCCGGGCGTGCTGATGTTCATCGCGACGGTCATCTTCTGGGCGGGCCGGCGCCACTACGTGATGGTGCCGCCGACGGGGGCCAACCCGCACTCGTTCCTCAAGGTGGTGAGCAGCGCGCTGAAGAACCGGGGCCAGGGCGGCCACTGGCTGGACGGCGCCAAGTCCACGCACCCCGACGAGGCCGTGGAGGGCGCCAAGGCGGTGTTCCGGGTGAGCGGGCTGATGCTGCCCTTCGTGCCCTTCTTCTGGATGCTGTTCGACCAGAAGGCGTCCACGTGGGTGGTGCAGGCGCGCTCCATGGACCTGAACGTGGCCGGGTACGAGTTCCAGCCCAGCCAGATGCAGTTCGTCAACCCCATGCTGGTGATGCTGCTCATCCCCTTCCTGACGGCGGTGGTGTACCCGCTGTTCCAGCGCTCGGGGTGGGAGCTGACGCCGCTGCGGCGCATGCCGCTGGGGCTCGTCTTCGGGGCGGTGTCGTTCATCATCGCCGGCTTCTTCCAGGTGGCGATGGAGGGCGGCACGACGCTGAACATCGCGTGGCAGATTCTGCCGTACGTGGTGCTGACGCTCGGCGAAATCCTGATGTCCACCACGGGCCTGGAGTTCGCGTACACGCAGGCGCCCCGGCAGATGAAGGGCACCATCCAGAGCGTGTGGCTGGTGACGAACACGCTGGCCAACGTGGCGGTGGCCATCGCCGCGGCGCTCAACGTCTTCTCCGGCTCCGGCCAGTTCTTCTTCTACGCGGGCATGGCCCTGGTCGCCGCCGTGGGCATGGCGCTGGTGGCCCGCCGCTACGTGGTGCGCGACTGGTACCAGACCTCCGCGCCGCTCCCCACCGAGGAGCGCAGCGCGGCGGGAATCACGGCGAAGTCGGCCTGAGAAAAACAGCGACGCCGGAGCCCTCCACCTGAGAGGCGCTCCGGCGTCGGGTGCATCGTCGAAGCCAAGGGGCGCGCTTCTCCTTTCCAGGGAGGCGCGCCCCTCGTCGTTTCCGGACTCAGGCCGCGGCCACCGAGGAGCCGCCCTGGGCCTGCTCGTGGGTGGCGGAGGCGGGCTTCACCTCGTCGGTGCCGTGCATCATCTTCTTCAGCACCGGCGAGACGACCAGGAGGATGAGGCCGGCGATGCCCGTGCCGATGGAGATGTAGAGGAACACGTCGAACTCGCCCAGCTTCTCCGAGTAGCCGCCGATGACGCCGGACAGCTTGTTGGCCGCCGCGTTCGCCAGGAACCACACGCCCATCATCGCGGAGACGATGCGCTGGGGCGCGACCTTGGTCACCATGGAGAGGCCCACCGGGGACAGGCACAGCTCGCCCATGGTGTGGAACAGGTACGCCAGGATGACCCAGTACGCGGCCGCCTTGCCTGCGTCCGCGCTCTGGTTGGAGGCGCCCAGCATGAAGACGAAGCCGACGGAGAGGAACACCAGCCCCATGCCCATCTTCACCGGGATGCTCGGGTCCTTGCCGCGCGCGGCCAGCCACCCCCACAGCCCCGCGAACACCGGCGCCAGCGCGACGATGAAGAGCGAGTTGAAGTTCTGGAACCAGGTGGTGGGGACCTCGGCGCCGAACAGGTGACGGTCCACCTTCTCGTTCGTGTAGAGGTTCATCAGACCGCCGGCCTGCTCGAAGCCCGCCCAGAAGGCGACGACGAAGAGGGCGATGATGAAGATGACGATGATGCGGTCGATTTCATCGCGGCTGAAGCCCTTCTTCTCCCCGCCGCCCTGCGCCGCCTGCGCCTGCGGCGTGGGCTTCACGGGCGCCAGGCCCACGTCGCCCAGCAGCTTCTTCTGCAGCGCGAGGAAGGCGATGAGGCCCAGGAACATGCCCACGCCCGCGGAGCCGAAGCCCCAGTGCCAGCCGACCTTCTCACCCAGCGTGCCGCAGATGAAGTTGCCGAGCATCGCGCCCAGGTTGATGCCCATGTAGAAGATGGTGAAGGCACCATCCCGACGGCCGTCACCCGGCGCGTACAGCCCGCCCACCATGGTGGAGATGTTCGGCTTGAAGAAGCCGTTGCCGATGATGAGGAAGCCCAGGCCCACGTAGAACATCATCACGCTGGGGAGCGCGAGGACCAGGTGGCCTATCATCATCAACACGCCACCGAGCACCACCGCCCGGCGCTGCCCCATGAAGCGGTCCGCGATGAAGCCGCCGACGATGGGCGTCAGGTACACCAGGCCGGTGTACGTTCCGTAGAGGCTGAGCGCTTCGCTCTTGGTCCACCCGAAGCCCCCGTTGACCTGGCTCGTGAGGAATAGGACGAGCAGGCCGCGCATGCCGTAATACGACATGCGCTCCCACATTTCGGTGAAGAACAGGAGGTACAACCCTCGCGGGTGCCCCTGACGGGCAGCGCCCGCGGCTACGGTTCCTTGCATGCCGAGGTTTCCTTCGGTGGGTGGATGGGGGTGTGACGTAAAGAGCACTTGACTGTAGCAGACCCAACGACAGCCGTGCGTGAGTGGACAACGGGGACGGCCGAGAATTCCCCCGCCCCCCGCCCCGCCCTCCGGACGTCACGCCGCGCCGAGTCGAGCCTCCGCCCGTGAAGGGGCTCAGCCCAGCCGGCCCACGCGGGGCTCGGACTGTCCCTCGGCGCCGCCGTTCGACGAGGAGCGCCCCGGCGGACGCAGGGGCAGTCGCACCTCCACCTGGGTGCCCTTGCCCGGCGCGCTGCTCAAGTGGATGCGGCCGCCGTGGCGCACGACGATGCGCCGGCTCAGGGCCAGCCCCAGCCCCGTGCCCTCCCCCGCGGCACGGGTGGAGAAGAAGGGCTGGAACAGCCGCTCCATGTCCTCCTGGCGGATGCCCACGCCGTTGTCGCTGATGGTGACGACGGCCTCGTCCCCCTGGCAGGCCGTGGCCACGCGCACCCGGCCGTGCTCGCCCACCGCGCGCAGCGCGTTGTCCAGCAGGTTGAGCCACACCTGGTTGAGCGAGCCCGGGTCTCCCTGCACCGGCAGCGTGCACTCGTAGGCGCGCTCCACCGTCACGCCCGAAGGCACGCGCCACATGAGCACGCCCAGCGTGGAGTCCAGCAGCGTGTCCAGGGACAGCATCACCGGCGTGTCGGTGGTGCGGGTGAAGGACAGCAGCGACTCGGCGAGGTGGCGGATGCGCTGGCCGCACTCCTCCATCACCTCCACCATGGCGCGGCTCATCTGCGCGTCCGGCGTGTCGGCCACCAGCACCTCTTTCAGCGGCGTCAGCGCGTTCATCAGCCCGTTGAGCGGGTTTCTGACCTCGTGCGCGAAGCCGGAGGTGAGCAGGCCGATGGCCGCCAGCCGCTCGTTCTCCGCGGAGCGGATGGCCGCCTCGCGCAGGCGCAGCTGCGTCTCGATTCGCGCCAGGAGCTCGCGCGGGCTGAAGGGCTTGCCCAGGTAGTCGTTGGCGCCCGTGCCCAGGGCCTCCACCTTCGCGGAGACCTCCTGGCGCGCGGTGAGGAGGATGACGGGGATGTCCACCGTCTGCGGATGCGAGCGCAGGGCCTCGAGCATCTGCAGCCCCGAGAGCACCGGCATCATCACGTCCGACACGATGAGCTCCGGCCGCTCGGCCAGCGCGCGCTGGCGGCCCTCCTCGCCGTTGACGGCCTCCATCACCCGGTAGTGCTGCTTGAGCAGCCCCGCGATGAAGCCGCGAATCTCCGCGTCGTCCTCCACCACCAGGATGCGGGGCGCGTCCGGCCCCGGCCCGGCGTGATCCCTGGCCGGCAGCGCGGAGGCGTTGCGCCCGTTGTCCGGCACGCCCGCGTCCAGCGAGGGGTACGAGCCCGAGATTCGCCGCTCGCGCCGCACCGGCATCTCCGCGCGGCGCCGCTCGCGCAGCTCCTCGCGGATGTGCGCTCTCCCCTTGGGCAGGCGCACGTGGAAGGTGGAGCCCTGGCCCAGCTCGCTCGTCACGTGGATGCCGCCCTCGTGCAGCTCCAGCGTCTCCTTCACCAGCGCCAGGCCGATGCCCGTGCCGCCGAAGCGGCGGGTGCCGCTGTTGTCCGCCTGGGCGAAGCGGTCGAAGATGACCTTCGTGTCCGGGGCGGAGATGCCCTGGCCGGTGTCCACCACGTCCACCCAGACGTCCTTCTCGTCCTCGTGCACGCGCACCGTCACCCCGCCGGCCTGGGTGAACTTCAGCGCGTTGGACAACAGGTTCTGGAAGACGATGTCCATGCGCTCGTGGTCCACCTCCACGGGCGTCACCGTCTGGCCCTCCAGCTTCAGCCACACGCCCTGCCGCTCCGCCATCGCGAGGAACGGGGGCAGCACGGTGCTCAGGAAGGCGTGCAGCTCCAGGGGCTGGTAGCGCAGCCGCGCCTTGCCCGACTCGAGCTGGGCCAGGTCCAGCAGGTTGTTGATGAGGCGAAGCAGGCGCTGCGCGCTGCGCTCCATGGTGGCCACGTGCTGCATGACCACCTCCGGGTTGTTCTCCTCGCCCCGGCGCTCCAGCGACTCGAGCGTCAGCAGGATGAGCGTGAGCGGCGTGCGCAGCTCGTGGCTGACGTTGTCGAAGAACTCGCTCTTGAGCCGGTCCAGCTCCTGCTGGCGCACCAGCGCGTCACCCAGCTTGCCGTTGGCCTCCTTCAGCTCCTGGGTGCGCTCGGCCACGCGGTCCTCGAGGGCCACGTTGGCGCGGAAGATCTCGTCGTAGCGCTGCTGCAGCTCCGACAGCGAGCCCATGATGGCCTGGTTCTGCGAGCGCAGCGCCTCGTCCTTGCCCTTCAGCTCGCGCCGCCCGTCCAGCCAGCCGCCCACCGCGAAGCCCGCCGTGGCGAGCGCCCCCACGCAGAACACCGGGTGGCCCAGCCCCACCGCCGTCGCGGCCAGGCCACACACCGTGCCCAGCACCAGGCCCAGGTGGTGCCCCCACAGCGACGGAGGGTCCGTCCACGTCAGGTGGTAGCGGCACGCGGGCGCGCCGTGCACCTGGCACTCCAGCTCCCGCACCTCCGCGGGCGCCAGGCCCCAGATGGTGGGGAACGACGCGAACTGGCCCATGCGCAGCTCGCAGATGTTGCGGTCCTGCTCGACGATGCTGCTGCGGTACGTCAGGTCCAGCCGCTCGCGCTCCAGCCGCTCCACGGTGAAGTGGCCCACGCGGTTGTAGCTGGGGGAGAACTCAATGGTCTGCCGGTAGCACATGCGCGGCGAGCCGACCGCGCGCAGCATGTAGAAGACGAAGCCGAGCGCCTGGGGCGACGCGGTGAACAGCCCCGCCTGCCGCATGAACTGCGGGTCCCCCGACTCCTGCTGGAGCATCGCCGCCACGCGCTCCAGGAAGCGCAGCGAGACGAAGTTCGTCGGCGTGCGCATGTACTCCAGCGGCAGACCGAAGCCGTGGCGCGCCCAGGCGCGCTGCAGCCGCTCACCGCCGTAGCGCTGCTCGAAGTACAAGAGCAGCGTGGAGGTGGCGCGGGTCCCCACCTCGGGCGCGTTGTCGGGCGTCTGCGCATCCTCCCGCTGTGGGGCACTGTCACTCAAGGCCGGGTTCCCTCCGTCACCAGCGTCACCGCATACTTGAGTCCGGCGGGGTCCGCCAACATGGCCAGGAAGTCGCGGCAGTGGGCCTGGTACGGCTCCAGGCCTCCGAAGGCGGGCGCGGCCACCGGGGCCAGCGCGGCGAAGCGCACCTCCCAGTCCCGCATCAGCCGGGCGTCCGCGGCCCCGGCCACCAGGTAGAACGGCAGCAGGTGCACCTTCACGTCCACGAGCCCCGCCTCGCGGAACTCCGAGAAGAGCTTGCGCCCGACGTGCAGATCGAACCCCCTCGTGGCCAGCGCGTCGACGATGCGCTGGGTGCCGTCACGCAGCGCGTCGGAGAAGGGCCAGTTCTGGAAGCCCAGCCCGTCGATGTCCGACACCACCACCTTGCCGCCCGGCCGGGTGACGCGCATCAGCTCCGCGAGCGCCACGGGCCGGTCCGGCAGGTACTCGAAGACGTACTGGCTCCAGACGTAGTCCACCGACGCGTCCGGCAACCCGGTGCGGCGGATGTCCGCCTGATGGAAGCGCAGCCAGGGACGGTGGGCGTTGCGCAGGGAGGCCTCGCGCAGCCGGTCCTCGTTGAGGTCCACGCCCGTCACGTGGCCGGTGGGGCCGACCAGGTCCGCCATCGTCTCGGAGATGCCGCCGGGGCCGCAGCCCGCGTCGAGCGCGCGCGCCCCGGTGCCAAGCCCCGTGGCGCCCAGGAGGGTCCGCATGTTGTCGGACGCGCCTTCCTGCGCGAGCAGCCGACGTCCCTCTTCCGTGGACTCCATCAAGTACATGAAGGGTCCTCGGGTGACGGCTGGGCGGAGGCGCGGCGCGGGCGGCTGAGCCGCTCGAAGAGCGAGCGCCACAAGTCACACCAGCGGCGGACCATGGAGCGGTGGAAGATCCACTCGCAGAAGCGCCCCTGCCCCACGAAGCCCATCGACGCGAGCAGCGGCGCGTCCTCGTCCGCCACCAGGCCCACCGCCGAGGGCCGGCCCCGCGCGCGGGCGTGGGCGATGCACCGGTGGACCAGGGCCTCCAGCGCCTGCTTCGCCAGCGGATGCGAGCGGTCCGCCACCTCCAGCCAGAAGCCGTTGGTGACCTCGATGTAGCTCAGGCCCGGCGAGGCCTCCTCCACCAGCGCCAGCGCCAGGGGGCCGTGCTCCCCGTCCACCACGAACATGCGCCGGTCCCGGTACAGCCCCGCGGCCGCGAAGCGCGCGCGCATCTGGTCCTCCGCGTCCGGCTCCGCCTGGAGGTCCTCCGCCAGCACGCGGACCACCTCGCCCCGGGCGCGCAGGTGCGCCTCCAGCCAGGCGCGGTCCGCCTGCGTCCCCTCGCGCACCGTCAGCGTCGTCGCCGGGGCCTGGGGCGCCAGCTCCAGGGGCAGCCGCATGTAGTGGAAGGCGCGCAGCATGCTGAAGCCGCGGTTCTCCATGACGCGGGCCAGCCACGTGCCCAGCCGGTTGGGCCACCGGTTGTCGCTGCGCCACATGTAGCGCAGGAACTCCACGTCCTCGATGGCCTCGCCCATCTCCACCGCGAGCGCCGTCAGGTCGTTGGCGATCTGCTCGTGCCGGTGGTAGCCGGGCCGCACCGCCAGGTGCTGCACCAGCCACGAGCGCGAGTGCATCCGCAAGCCGCCCACGTGGCCCATGATGGCGCCCGCGTCCGCGTAGAGGATGGAGCGGCCCAGGTCCTTGGCCTCCGCGAGCCGCCGGTGGGTGTGCTCCAGCGCGTCCAGGTAGCCCGCCTCGCCGCCGAAGGGGTAGTCCGGATGGAAGGTGTAGTGGGACTCCTCCATCATCTTCCAGATGTCCGCCAGCTTCTCCTGGCCGCCGTCGCGCGAGGCCCCGCTGCGCGACGCCATGAAGGCGTCATGGATGGCGTCGCGAATCTTCGTCGGCACCTCGAGCAGCCGCACGCCGCAGCGGTACGGACGCAGGCTCCGGTCGAACCGGCTGTCGGTGTTGACCGCGTCCACCGAGCGGACCTCCGCGCGGCACGGCACCTCCGAGCCGTCCGGCAACAGGAGCGACACGTCCAGTTGGGAGCCGGCGGGCAGCACCTCGCAGGACGCGTCGAACGGGAACGCGAAGCCGCGGCCGCTCAGGTCCAGCACCGAGCGGGTGATGCGCTCGCCGTTGATGGGCGCGTGGAAGGTGACGAGGAAGCGGTGGTCGGGCCCCAGCCGGAAGCGCTGCAGGCCGCGGCGGTTCTGCAGCCCCACCGAGCGCGGCACGCTCAGCGCCACGTCGTTGTCGCCCCGGCGCAGCACGCTGGTGGCGCCCGAGTAGCTCTGCCCGCCGACCTCGAAGGAGAGCTGCAGCACGTCCCCCACGTCCGCGGGGAACGCGCCGTCATTGAAGCCGCGCAGCACCGCGCGCCCGTCCTGCAGCTCCACCACGGGCGCGTCCAGGCGGAAGTGCGAGGACGGGGTGTCCAGGTAGTGCAGCCAGATGGGCGTCTCGCGGCGCACCGCCTTGCGCAGGAGCGCCAGGACGATGACCGGGTCCCTCATGCGCGAGGACGGCGCCGTCACCGGCTCGTCCAGGCCCTCGCCCCAGGTGATGCCCAGGCGCAGGTAGGGCTGCTGGGTGGCGTGGACCTGCTGGGCGTGGCGGATGAACGCGCGCGGGACCTGGAGCACCGTCTTGCCGTGGCGCTCGAAGACCAGGTCCTCCAGCGCGGTGCCCTGGATGAACGCGCCGATGGACGCGGTGAGCGGCACGCGCAGCGCGGCGCCGAAGTTGCCCACGTCCAGGCAGCCGGCGGGGTACGTCACGCCGTTGAGCCGGAAGCGCACCGCCAGGGTGCTGGCGGGCGTCACCCGGGCCGAGGAGCGGTGCTGGAGGATGCTGGTGAGCCGGCGGCCCAGCTCCGACACGGTGAGGCTGTCATCCAGCGTATTGAAGACATGCCCTTCGGCCGCGGTCTCCACGAGCTCCTCGAGCCCCTGGCGGTCCGACTGCGAACAGACGAAGACGCGCACGGCCTCGGGCGCGGCCCGGTCGACATGTCTCAAGAAGCGCCGCGCGTTCTCCGGAGGAGCGATGATGAGGGTGGGCGCCGTGGACTCCATGCGCCGCGTGGCTTCCACCTGGGACTCCACCGCGACAACCCGGTGGACGCCCAGGACCTCGGCCAGCGCGGCGCGCCGGCCCTCGTTCGGATGCACAATCAGGACGTCCTGAGTGGGGACACTCATGCTCTCTCCTCGACGGGAAAGGCGTTCAAATGGAGAAGGGGCAGGGCCATTGCCTGCCCACGGCCACGGGTCCGGTGCCGCCCCCTCTCCACCAGCCGATCGCGTGTTCTCGACCCCGAATGTGTGGCTTGTCCAAGCTCGACAGCAAGGCGACTGCTCCCCCGGGCCGACCCGGAGGATTGCGCGCAGTCTACCCTCTCCGCGCCGTCAGGTGATGCGGGCATGCGCCTCGCTTGCACGAAGTGGGACGGTGGCAGAGTCGACCCAGGGAACGCCAGCGCCGGCCATCCGTCCGCCCGGCAGCCAACTTCCGACGATGTGGCCCAACCCCGCCGGGCGAGTTAAGTGTCGACCAGGCAAGGAGGTGCCATGGGCACCGAGGTGGATTACGCGCGGGAAATCGAGGAGCTCAAGCGTTCCATGAACGCTGTGATTCTTGCGCACTACTACCAGGAGAGCGAAGTCCAGGACGTGGCGGACTTCGTCGGGGACAGCCTCGCGTTGGCGCAGGCGGCGGAGCGCACCCAGGCGGACGTCATCGTCTTCTGTGGCGTGCACTTCATGGCGGAGACCGCGAAAATCCTGAATCCCTCGCGGCAGGTGCTGTTGCCGGACCTGAAGGCGGGCTGTTCGCTGTCGGACCGGTGTCCGCCGGCGGCCTTCAAGGTCTTCAAGGAGAAGCATCCGGGCGCCTTCGTGGTGAGCTACGTGAACAGCTCCGCCGCGGTGAAGGCGATGAGCGACGTCATCTGCACGTCCTCCAACGCGGTGAAAATCGTCAACCAGGTCCCCCGCGACCGGCAGATCCTCTTCGCGCCGGACCAGCACCTGGGCCGCCACGTCATGAAGCAGACGGGGCGGGACATGGTGCTGTGGCCGGGCAGCTGCATCGTCCACGAAATCTTCAGCGAAAAGAAGCTGGTGGAGCTGAAGGTCCTGCACCCGGACGCGGAGGTGGTGGCCCATCCGGAGTGCGAGGCGCCGGTGCTGCGGCACGCGGACTTCATCGGCTCGACGAAGGGCATCCTCGACCACGTCATCAAGAGCCCGAAAGAGAAGTTCATCGTCGTGACGGAGGCGGGCATCCTCCATCAGATGAAGAAGGGCGCGCCGCACAAGCACTTCATCCCCGCGCCGCCGGACAACGGCTGCGCGTGCAACGAGTGCCCGTACATGCGGCTCAACACGATGGAGAAGCTCTGGAAGTGCATGAAGGAGCGCACGCCGGAGCTGACGATGCCGGAGGACCTGCGGGAGGCGGCCCGCGCTCCGTTGCAGCTCATGCTGGAGTGGTCCAGATAGAGCGGAATCTGTCGTCACAGCGGACATTTGCCAACTCGCGTCTTGCGCCGGGAAGGCCAGGGTGCAATGGAGCATCCGTGGCCTTCCGATTTCTCGCAGTTCCGTCGCACCGACTGGTGGAGCATCCCCAGTCGCTGCCGGTCGATGAGCGCCTCGAGCCGGACCTGCCGCCGGTCCATGAGGCGGTGGAGCGCGCCCTGTCAGGCGCCGAGTTCCGTGACATGCGCGCGAAGGACCGCCTGCGCGCCCTGCTGCAGGGCGACAAGCCTCCGAAGCTGGGCGCGCCCGAGGCGGGGTTCGGCGCCTCGGCGGTGTTCGCGCAGCCTCCCCAGGATCTGCCGGCGCTCTTGCGTCTGGCGGATGAGCTGGAGGGCCTGGCGCGGCGCGAGGCCGGTGAGCGCGCGCTGGTGTGGAAGTGCGGCGACTGCGGCGCCCGGTACGCGGTGCCGGTGGCGCTGGTGCGCCAGGTGTCCATCCGCTGCGAGCGGTGCGGCACCCCGGTGGAGCTCAACGCCACGCGCAGCCTCGGCGAGGAGTCCCTCATCGACCCCTTCCAGGGCGCGGTGAACGACAGCCGCAGGGAGCTGGCCGCCTTCTTCCGCGAGGCGATGGCGCGGGGCTGGCCGGTGCTCGTGGCCGAGGACCGGCGCGTCACCCCTCCGCCGCCCCAGGCCTGACGTCCGGGTGCGGCACGCGCTCGTCCAGCTCCTTCGATGCCCCCGCTGTCGCAAGGGCGCGCTGCGTCCCGAGGCGCCCGCGCCGGTGTTGCTCTTCGGCCCGCTGCGTTGTCCGGAGTGCCGCACCAGCTACCCGGTGGCCGAGGGCGTCGCGGACCTGGTGCTGGAGCCTCCCGCCTCCGCCGGCCTGCAGCGCGGGCTGGAGAACCGCTGGGTGGCGCGCTCCTACGAGCGCTACGTGCGCCCCACCCTCCAACGCGCGCTCCTGCGTCAGCCGCTCGACGCGGACAGCGAGTACCTGCTCTACCGCAGCCTGCTGGGCACGCCCGACGGCCCGGTGCTGGATCTGGGCTGCGGCACGGGGCTGGTGGCGCGCAGGCTCGCGCGTGAGCCGGGCTTCCCGCCCGTCGCCGGACAGGACGTGAGCCCCGCGATGCTGGAGGAAGGCATGGCGCAGGCGCGCGAGGCGGGCGCGACGGTGGACTTCCTGCGAGCCCAGGCGCCCTACCTACCCTTCCAGGACGGAGCGCTGGGGGCGGTGTTGATGGTGGACTCGCTCCACTACGTGGAGGACCTGGGCCGGCTGATGCTGGAGGTGGCGCGGGCGCTGCGGCCCGGGGGACGCTGGGTGGCGAGCACGTATGCGCCGCCGGGGTCCGCGTCGGGGCTGCTTCACCGTCGCGCGGGGCTCCACCCCAGGACCGAGGCCACGCTGCGCGCGGCGGCCGGGGCGGCGGGGCTGGTGCGCTTCGAGCGCGTGGCGCTGCCGCCGCTGCTGGTGCTCAAGGCGGAGAGGGCCTCCGCCGAGACGCTCAGATGAAGATTCCGGCGGACGCGTCGGTGCGGCGCGCCTCGTCCAGCTTCAGCTCCGCGGGCTGGCCGCGCAGCGCGTCCATCACCTGCCGCTTGGGCTTGCAGCGGGCGCACTCACACGTGCCCTTCTTGCACGTGCAGTCCGCCTTGCTGCCGCACTGACACTTCGCGGCCATCAGCGAGTCGAGCGCGTCGAGCGGCCGCTCCTGCTCGCCCGTGGCCGGACGGGCCTCGGCGGCCTTCGTGTCCGGGGCGGGCGTCTGGGCCTTCTCGGCCTTGGCTCGCGCGGCCTGGGCGTGGGCCTCGCAGGCGCTCGCCGCTCGGGGCGCGAGCATCAGCAGACCGCTGGCCAGCGCCGCAACCATCATCGTCGCGTTGCGTGTCATGTGCGCGCTCCTCGAGGGGCCCTCGCCCCCCGTGCTCCGGCGCCTATAGCGCAGGCCCCAACGACTGCCAAGGTCGACGGCCATACCTTTGTCTACCTCGCCGCGTCACGTCGAGCGTCTCTGTTGGCTGCTCGCCGGGCAGGGAAGCGGCGCGTACAGTCCTGCCCCTCTCGTGACGAACTCCAACGCTCGCTTTATTCACGTGACGGCCCTGGTGCTCGGCGCCCTGCCCCTGTGGGTGTCCCGCCACCTGCCCATGGTGGACCTGCCGCAGCACCTGTACCTCATCTCGGTGCTCCACCGGCTGGATGACCCGAGCACGCTGTACCCGCAGCTCTTCGAGGCGCGGCACGCCCTGACCCCGTACCTGGGGTACTACTACCTGGTCAGCGCGCTGAACTGGCTGCTGCCGCTGGATTTGGCCAACCGCGTCTTCCTCACCGCCTACGTGGTGGGCCTGCCGCTGAGCCTGGGCTTCCTGCTGCGCTCGCTGGGCAGGCCCACGTGGCCGTCGCTGCTCGCGCTGCCCTTCGCGTACGGAGACAGCTTCGGCTGGGGCTTCATCAACTACTGCGCCGCGCTGCCGCTGACGTTGCTGTGCTGTGGCTTCTTCGTGCGCGCGCTGGAGGACGCCCCCCGGCGCAGACGCTGGGCGGCGTGGCTGGCCGGGTGCCTGGTCGCGGTGCTGCTGTTCCATGTGCAGGCCTTCGGGTTCCTCGCCTTCGGGCTGCCCTGGCTGCTCGTCACCACGGCGGTGCCGGAGGACGCCACGGCGCGGGGACTCGTCGCGAGGCTGAAGCCCCGGGTGCCGGCGCTCCTGGGCGTGGTGCCCGGGGTCGCGCTGTTCCTCGGCTGGGTGGTGCTGCGCTTCGGTGAGCCGCCCGACATCCAGCCGGGGGCGCCGTGGAAGGCGTGGGGGCCGACGTTCTCGCCGCAGAACCTGGGGTGGAAGAGCTTCGCGCAGAACCGCGCGGAGCTGTTCGACGTGCTCGCCAACACCCTGCGGGATGGCTCGGACCGGTGGGCGATGTACGCGGTGGGCGCGGTGGCGCTGGCGGGTTGGGTGGCGGGGCTGGTGCGGCCGGAGGCTGGGAGCTCTCGGGGCTGGGTGACGCGCTCGCGGCTGCTGGGGTTGGGCGGGCTGGCGCTGGCCCTCTACTTCCTGCTGCCGTTCGACATCCGGGGATACGTCTACTACCTGAACACGCGCTATGCGCACCTGGCGGCCGCGCTGCTGGTGGCCACCGCGCCGGCGACGGTGGCGTCGTGGCGGGTGCCGCTGCGATGGGCCGCGGGGGCGTGCGCGCTGGTGCTGGCCGTCACGCTGGGCCGGGGCTTCCGCGCGTTCTCACGCGAGGCGGCGGAGTGGGAGGGGCTGGTGTCGGCGACGGCGTCGAAGCCCCGGGTCATGGGGCTCGTCTACGACCCGGGCTCGCGCGTGGTCCGATTTCCGGTGTTCATCCACTCGGCGGCGGTGCTCGCGCGTGAGCGCGGGGGTGTGCCCAACTTCACGTTCGCGTCCACGCCGCACTCGCCGCTGAAGTATCGCGGCGAGGTGCCGCCCACCTTCCCTTCCGAGTGGCGGCCCCAGGACGTGGATTGGGACAGGCAGGGCGCCTGGTACGACACCTTCGTGGTGCGCGGCGCCCACCCGTCCCAGGTGTTCGGCGCGAGGCTCCAGTCGGAGTTCGCCATCGTCGGGCAGTCGGGCCGCAGCTGGCTGGTGCGCAGGCGCTGAGCGCGGGGTCCGAGGTGTTCGGCGCGAGGCTCCAGGTGAGGCGCGCCACCACCAGGTCGCGGCCCACAGGTGCGCTGGCGCGAAGCGCGGATTTCGAGTTGGTTGGCAGAGGGCTCCGCCTCGTGCTCACGCGCATCAGCTCGACGGGCCGCAGTCGGCGGGTGCGCAGATGCTGAGCATGGCTTCCCAGGTGGGTGGCAGAAGGCTCCGCCTGGCGCTCACGCGCATCAGCTCGACGGGCCGCAGTCGGCGGGTGCGCAGATGCTGAGCACGCCTTCCGAGGCGTTCAGAGCAAGGCTCCGCTCGACGCTCACCGACGTCGGCCCGGCGTCGGGCGTCGACACCACCACGACACTCGCACCCGAGCGCCGCGTCCCGCGCCGTCCCGAGTGTGGGCCAGTGGTCGCGCGCCCCGCACGGGCGATGCCCCGAGACACACGGCGCGCGGTACAAGGCCCCCATGAAATCCCCCGCCTCGGACCCTCGCTCCCTGCTGGACGCACTTCGCGCCGGCACCGCCCTGCCGGACCTCCCCGCCGACAAGGTGGAGGCCGCCCGCGCCCTCGCGCGCGAGGGCCACGTCGCCACGCCCGCCGAGGTGGAGGCCCTGCCCGAGCCCCTCGCCGCCGCCCTCCTCGAAGCCTCCGTGCTCGCAGGCCAGCCCGCGCTCGCGGAAGCCCTGTCCGCCTCCTCGGTGAAGCCGCTGGCCAAGCTCGCCAAGAAGGCCCTGTACCGCCTGCGCTCGCGCGGTGTCGCGGTGGCCGAGGCCCCGCGCGCCGCCCCCACCGAGTCCCCCACCCCCGCTCCCGCGAGCGACGCCCTCCCCGCCCTCGCCAGCATCATCACCGGCCGGGGCGAGCGGGCCCTCGTCCTGGGCCGCGCCATTCGCGGCGGCGGCATCGAGGTGGTGCAGGCCCTGCTCACCGACGAGCACGGCGTCATCCAGCTCCAGTTGGGCGAGAAGGGCCGGGGCGCGTGGCGCCGCGTCATCAAGGAGGGCCTGGAGCAGGGGGGCACCATGGAGCTGCCCGTGGATGAGGCCGCCGCCCTGCTCGCCGAGGCCGCCGGACTCAACCTGCGCACCCACACCCCGTTCCCCGAAGGCCTGGACGTCGCCTTGCGCCACTTCGGCGTCCAGCCGCAGCTCGAGCCCACCACCCTCCCCGCTCCCGAGCCCGACGATGTCCGCCGCTCGCGCGAGGGCGACCTCCTGCACGAGACGGCCGAGATGGCCGCGTGGCTTCCGCCCGAGCCCGTGGTGAAGCGCCTGCTGGCGAAGCTGGACGAAGTCGTCGTCAGCCCCCTGGCCCTCAGCGACGTGCAGCGACAGGACCAGCTCCAGTCCGCCGTGGCCTCCGTGGCGCGGGACTTCTTCTCCCCGGACATGGCCCGGCGCTACGCCCTGCGACTGTGGAGGATGGCGGACTTCTTCGAGCGCACCGAGCGGACCCGGGAGGCCGACGTGGCCCGGGGAGAGGCGCGGCGCCTGTTCCACGGCGCCGACCAGCCCTTCTCCCGCTTCGCCGAGCGCCTCTTCGAGAAGGTCGTCGGCCTGGTGGCGGCCGCGGGAGCCCGCGCCGAGACCGCCACCCAGCGAGCCCCCGGAGCCCGGGAGCCCACCGCGTCCGCCGAGGCCGCCCCCTCTCAGGAGCGGCGCAGTCCAGGCGGACTCATCCTCCCCTGAAGCCCCGGGGAGGCCCCGCGCCTCACTCCGGTGAGACGCGGGCGCGCAGCAGCAGGTCCAGGTTCTCCTGCTCCCAGGCCTGGGCCCGCGAGTAGTCGTGGAAGCGCTTCTCGTGCTCCATGAGCTCGGGCGGATGGATGCACCGCCGCCCGTCCTCACCCCGCCGGGTCCGGTAGATGTGGTGGAGCATCTCGTGGAAGACGATCCACTCCACGAAGTAGCGGGGCACCACCGGCTGGTCCAACGCCGGATGGATGCGGATGACCTTCGAGTCCGCCGAGTAGGAGCCCATCTTGATGCTCTTGCGCGGCCCCTTCACCCGGGGCGCCGGCCCGTAGGTGATGGCCGCGTCGATGCGCCGGCCGAAGTACCGCTCGTTGAGCCGGTCGAAGATGCGCTCCAGATCGTGCGTCCGCCCCGTCGGCTCCAGCCGGATGCGCTTGCGCATCTGCGCCGGGGACAGCCGCCGGATGTAGCTGCGGTTGCGCTCGATGTAGCGGTCCAACAACGCGCTCGCCTCCGGGTCCCCCTTGCGCACGAAGCTGGCGAGCGCCTGCACCACGTCGTCGGGCGCCGCCAGGAACATGTGGTGCAGCCGAAGCCGCCACATCGCTCGCTGACGTTGGAAGGTCAGCATCGTGTGCGTGTTGTCGTGGACCTCCACCGCCACCTTCGCGCGCAGACGCGTGCGGAGGCGGCGTTCGAGCACGCGTCTCCAGACCTTCAAGAGCCGGTTCGGTTCCGGCGCGACAGGAAGCTGTCGCACTACCCGCCCGGCCGTGTAACTCCTCTTCGTCACGATGTTTTTCTGCTTCTTGAGGCGCGCCATGGAGCGCCGGATTCTACGGCCCCGTCTGACATGCGCAATGCGCTCGCCAAGCGGAAAACCTAGGAAATCCAACGACTTAATGGCACTCAAGCCCACCCGGTCCCACTTGTCCGCTCCTGGGGGAGGCCCGCCCATACGGGCAAATGCCCGTCCCGACTAGCGACGCGGTTTGCAGGGCACCGGGAGGACGAGCGGACCCGGGTTTGCCTGCTCGATGAGGTAGGATTTCGTCCCCCGTCCGGTCCTCCGGCCGGGGCAGTCAAAATCGACCCGGAGCGGGCCGGGGGGCAGGCTGACGAGCCGATTGACGGGCAGCCGCTCGCCCCCCTCCTGGCGCAGGACCGTCTTCGGGGGCCCCTCGAAGCGGACCTCCACCAGCGAAGGCGGTGCGGGCTCGACCTTCGCGGGGAGCTCGGGCGCGGCGGCGACGCCCGGTGTCGGGGCCGGCGCCTCGGGCGTCGAGGGCGCGGGGGCGATGCCCGCGGCGGGATGCGCGATGACCACCGGGGCGGCGGCTACGGGCGGCGGATTCGCGGAGCGCACCGGCACCGTGACGGCCGACGGCTTCTCCTCGAGCGCCTTCTGGGAGAGGTCCCGCGGCGGGATGGACAGGGGCGTGGGGCCCTTGAGCCGGGTGTAGAGGCCCCAGCACACCAGGCTCAGCAGCACCAGCAGGAGCAGCCCACCGACGACGACCAGCACCAGCCCTCGCGAGCCGGTGCGCGCGGGGGTCGCGCTCGTGTCGGAGTAGTCGTAGCCGCCGCCGTACCCCATGGTGGACTCGTCGTCCTCGCCATCGCGCAGCGAGGCCGTGGGGCTGGTGAGCGCGCCCGACATGCTGGAGTCGGTGTGGAAGTGGTCGTCGTCGTCCCCCACGGCCACGGCCGAGGCGCGCGCCGCGGGCATCAGCGGCCGGGAGGCGGCGCGGTGGCTCACCGTCGCCGGGGTGATGGACACCGACGGCTCCAGCTCCACCGAGGACATGCGCCGCATGGGCGTCGTCAGCGACACCGACTCGGACGTCTCCACGTCCACCGAGGACATGCGCCGCATGGGCGTCGTCAGCGACACCGACTGCGAGGCCTCCTCGTCCAGGGGCGACAAGCGCCGCATGGGCGTGGTGAGCGACACCGAGGCCTCCGCGTCCACCACCGACTGACGGCGGATGGGCATCGTCATGTCGCCGGGGCCGTCCTCCAGGTCCCGCGGAACCGGCGTGGGCGAGCGGCGCGGCGGCGCGGCCACGGGCGGGGAGGACAGGCGACGCGCGCGCGCGTCCGTGGGCGTGCGGGGGACGGGCCCTTCCGCGAGCGCCGCCGCGCGCGGCGAGGGAGGAGGCTCCAGCGGCGCGACGGCGCGAGGCGGCGGCTCCACCGGCAGCGGCCCCGACGCCGCGCGCCTGGCGGGCGTGGGCGGCGCGGTGAGCGGCTCCGGGGTGATGGGGCCTCGCTGCGCGGAGGACACCTCCGAGTGCGTGCTGGAGCGCCGCGCGGGAGGAGGCGGCGTGCGGCCCCGGCTGCGCTGGGGAATGGTGGACTCGCCGTCACCGGCGTCCTCGTCCTCCTCGTCCCGAAGCTGCGACAGCACCGAGTACCCCGTGGGCGCCGTGCGCACGGCGGTGGACATCTCCGAGTCCACGTCCTCGTCCACGGGAGGCGCGCTCCGGGCGCCGCTCGGCAGCTCGCGCGGGCGCGCCATCTGCGTGGCCGGCTCGGGCTCGTCCCGGTAGCTGGCGGCGGGCAGCCCGTCCGCGGAGTTGCGACGCGGCGTGGGGCGCGCGGTGAGCCCAGGCGCGGAAGCAGGCGCCGGCTCCGCCATGGGCGTGGTGGAGGACAGCGTGGGCCCGGTGACCTCCAGCGGCGGCAGGCGCTGGGGCATGGACGAATCCAGCACCCGGTTGCCCGCCATGGGCACGGTGGCGTTCATGCGGCCCGCGGGCTTGGACACCGGGATGTGGAGGATGGTGCGCTCCTCCTCCTCGCCCATCAGCCGCGCGATGTAGTCGGCCACGTCCAGGCTCTGCTGCAGCGAGCCCGACGCGAGGAACGCCTCCAGCTCCGCGTGCACCACCGACGCGCGCGGGTAGCGCTGGTTGCGGTCCTTCGTCAGGCACCGCATGACGATGCGCGACAGCTCCAGCGGATAGTCCGGGCGCAAGAGGTGCGGCGGCGTCGGGTCCTCGAAGCGGATGGCGTAGAGGATTCCCTCCGTCGTCGGCTTGGAGAAGGGCTGCTTGCCGGTGGTGATTTCGTACAGCATGGTCCCCAGCGCGAAGATGTCCGCGCGGTGATCCAACCGCTCCTGCGACACCTGCTCCGGCGCCAGGTAGAGGAACTTTCCCTTGATGACGCCCGGCTTGCTGCGCTCCATGAACGCGCCGGCCTTGGCGATGCCGAAGTCGACCAGCTTGACGCGCCCGTCGTAGCCGATCATCACGTTCTGCGGGCTGACGTCCCGGTGGATGAGCTCCAGCGGGCGGCCGTCCACGCCCCGGCTCTGGTGCGCGTAGTCCAGCCCCGACGCCACCAGCGAGCAGATGCGCGCCGCCACGCCGCACGGCACCGTCGCCCCGAACTTGAACTCCTCCAGCACCACGTGGCGGAGGTCCACGCCCTCCACGAACTCCATGGCGATGAAGATGTTGTCGCCCTCCTTCCCCAGCTCGTGCACCTGCACGATGTTGGGGTGGTGCAACTGGGCGGCGATGCGCGCCTCGTCCAGGAACATCTGGACGAACTCCGGCTCCTCCGACAGGTACGGGAGGATGCGCTTGAGGACCACCAGCTCCGGATCCGGCGGACGCTGCGCCAGGAACAGCTCCGCCATCCCACCCACGGCGAGCCGCTTGATCAGCAGGTACTTTCCGAACGGGATGGCCGTCTGGGGCGAGCTCACGGAGGGAACGAGGCGTCTGACAGGGTGGGACAGGTTGGACTTTTCCCGAGCTTACCCACAATCAAAGGGTTGGGGGAGCCGGGGGCCCACATCGACCGGTAGCGGACACCGTCCTGGGGCGCCCGTCCAAAAAGAAGCCGCCCCTCCCGGCACGGGCGAGGGGCGGCGACTGCGCGGATCATCCCCGGGGGGATGGGCCTGGAACTACGGCGCCGCGACGGTGCCGACCATGTCCGGGTCGCAGTTCATCGGGTACAGCACGTAGGTGAACTTGTTCTCCGTGCCGGGGATGACGCCGTCGCCGTAGTCGTTGCACGTGAAGCGGGTGCCGGCGTCGGTGGTGGTCGTGCCGCCGTCCACGCACGGGGTGTTGGTGAAGGTCTCCCAGACGCCGCGGATGCCGTTGGGGAACGTCACCGTGCCGCCGTCATCCGCGGACACGCGCAGGTCGCAGGTCTGGTAGGTCTTGTAGTTCGCCACCAGCACGCCGCCGGTCACCTCGAAGCCCAGGTAGTTGTCGTTCGTCGGATCATCCGGGTACTGACGGAAGGCCGGGGGACGGGCGTTGGTGATGGTGATGGGGCCCGGGATGTGGACGCGCGAGCCGGCGTACTCGGGGTTGGGCTGGGCGGTGCCGCCCTCGGCGTTGCCGAAGTTCGCGGGCGCCTCGTTGTCCGCCAGCACCTGGCCGGAGCCGCGCTTGTTGAAGGCGATCTTCCCGGTCGCGCCACTCACGTTGAGGCGGAAGTCGTTCTTGATGACCGGACGGTACGCGTCACGGCCGGCGGGCACGTTGTCGTCCCCGTCCGGGAGGAACTCACGGTACAGGCCCGTGATGTCCAGCACGTCGCCGACCACGGGCTCGTACTTGCCCGCGACGGTGGTCTCGTGGTCGGTGTAGTACTTGTCGACGTAGATGCCCTCCTTCGGGAAGCACGGGCTCACCACCCAGAAGCGGGCGATGATGTCACCGGAGCTGCCCTTCTGGATGTTGCTCACCGCCGTCACCACCACGTTGTTCAGCGAGACCCGGTCGCCACGCTCCGCGGTGGTGCGCAGCACGCCGATGGGGCCCATGCCATTGACCGGGGCCGGACACGAGGACGGGCCCGCGTCAGGAGGGCCCGCGTCAGGGGGGCCCGCGTCGCCACATGCCCCCGTGCAGCCAGGACCGGAGTCGGGCGTACCGTTGTCGTCATCGTCACGACCAGAGCAGCCCGCCACGGAGGCCAGTACAGCCGTGGCGACCAGCGCCGCCGCGCCAAGCGTCTTGCGCAGTTGCATTTCTCGTTTCTCCATTCTTGTCGCGGCGCCAGGGGTTGATGTCGACGCCGGTCGGTCCGAGGATGTCGGCCTTATACCGGCGCCCGGAGGGGGCCGGCAAGGAACCCCCTCCCCCGCAGGTGACACCCGCGTGAAATCAGGGAACAACCCATGAGAGCCCCGCCCGCTTTTCTCCGAGGACTGCGGCCCACGCTGCACATCTCGCACCGCGGCGGCGCGCTGCTCGCGCCCGAGAACACGTTGGAAGCCTTCCGTCAGGCCGTGGAACGGTTCCGCACGGACATGCTGGAATTGGATGTGCACGTGACGCGCGACGGCGAAATCGTCGTGGCGCATGACGACACATTGCAGCGCTGCACGGATGGCATCGGACAACTGGCCGCGCTCTCGCTCTCCGAGCTGAAGCGATTGGACGCGGGGTATGGCTTTACCCCGGATGAAGGCCAGACGTTCCCGTTCCGGGGTCGGGGCGTGCGCATCCCCACACTCAGAGAGGTGCTGCGGGCCTTCCCGGGCCTGCGCCTCAACGTGGAGCTCAAGCCGGACGTGCCCGGGCAGGAGGAGCTGCTCGCCCGGTTGCTCGAGGACGAGGGCGCCGTGGACCGCGTCTGCCTGGGCAGCGAGCAGGACGCCGTGGGGGAGCGGCTCGCGGCGCGGCTGCCGGACGCGTGTCACTTCTATCCGCGTGAAGCGCTGGCCGCGCTGGTCATCGGGATGCGGAGCGGCGAGCCGCCGCCGGAGGACCCGCGCTACACGGTGCTCGACATGCCGCTGTACTTCGGCGAGGTGCGGCTGGTGGACGCGCAATTCCTGCGCGAGTGCGCCGAGCGCGGCAAGTGGGTCAACGTCTGGACGGTGGACGATGCGGCGGAGATGACCCGCCTCATCGAAGAAGGGGTCGGCGGCATCATGACCGACCGGCCGGACCTGCTGAGGCAGCGAATGGACGCCACCACCAAGGCGGGTTAAGCCCCGGTTCCATGCCTCGTTCCAGCTCGCGCCCGTCCCCCTCCCCGGCCGCTGCCCCGAAGCCCTCCGACACCCCCGCCGAGACGTCCGCGCCGCGCGCGCGCAACGCGGTGAAGACGGCGGCGAAGACGAAGGTGAAGGCCCCCAAGGGGCGGCGCTTCGTGGCGCTCGCGGGCAACATCGGCGCGGGCAAGACGACGGCGGCGAAGATGCTCAGCCAGAGCTTCGGCTACGAGCTGTTCGACGAGCCCGTCATCGACAACCGCTTCCTGCGTGACTACTACGCGGACATGTCGCGCTGGTCCTTCACGCTCCAGCTCGAGTTCCTCATCCGCCGCGTGGAGCACCACGAGCTCATCCACTCGTACCGCCGCAGCTGCGTGCAGGACCGCACGCTGTACGAGGACCCCGAAATCTTCGCCAAGTACCTGCACGGCCTGGGGCACATGACGAACGCGGAGCTGGACCTGTACTACGAGTACTTCCAGCGGCTGTCGCGCCACATCATCCGCCCGGACAAGGTCATCTGCTTCGAGGTGGGCAGCGTGGACGTGCTGCTCGAGCGCATCCGCACCCGGGGCCGCGAGGAGGAGAAGGGCATCCGTCCGCAGTTCCTGCGAGGGCTCAACGGCTACTACGCCTCCTTCCCCCAGGTGCTGCAGGAGAAGTACGGCGTGGAGACCCTGGTGATGGATGTCTCACGCCAGGACATCCGCAAGGGCCGCGGGCGCGAGGAGTTCCTGGACCGCATCTCCACCTTCCTGGCATGAGACGCGGCGGGGCCTTCGTCATGGGCCCGTCGTCTCTGTCTGGAAGGTGTGAGTGATGTCGGATTTGACGCCCAAGCGAGCCAAGGACACCGAGGTGGTGATGACACAGCTCATCCTGCCTCCTGACGCCAACAACCTGAACGCCGCGTTCGGCGGGAAGGTGATGGAGTGGATCGACATCTGCGGCGCGGTGGCCGCCCAGCGCCACTGCCGGCAGGTGGTGGTGACGGCCTCCATGGATGACCTGCACTTCCACGCGCCCATCAAGGTGGGCTGGGTGGCGCTGTTGCACTCGCGCGTGCTGGCCGCCTTCCGCACGTCCATGGAGGTGGGCGTCACGGTGCACGCGGAGAACCCGCTCACCGGCGAGCGCACGCTCACCACCAGCGCGCTGCTCACCTTCGTGGCCATCGACAAGGACGGCAAGCGCGTCCCCGTGCCGCCGCTCCTGATGGAGTCGGACACGGAGAAGGAGGCCTTCCGCGAGGCCGAGGCCCGCCGCGCGCAGCGGCTCGCGCGACAGAAGGAGAACCAGTCCTGGTTGAAGGTGATGCAGCCCATCGCCGGGGCCTGAGGGCCCGCTCGGCGAAGCGGCGGACTCGACGAGGGCGGCGGTGCTGCCACCGCCCTCGCCGTGAGGCCGTCGAGCAACGGATGCGGCTCAGGTCGTGAACGACGTGCCGCAGCCGCAGGAGGACTTCGCGTTCGGGTTGTTGAACTTGAAGCCCGCGCCCGTGATCGCGGAGACGTAGTCGATCTCCGTGCCGGCCAGGTACTGGCTGCTCATGCCGTCGGTGGCGAGCTTCACGCCGTCCTGCTCCCAGACGCTGTCGCCGGCCTTGGTCTCCTTGACCAGGTTCAGGTCGTAGCCCAGGCCGCTGCAGCCGGCGGGGACGACGCGGATGGAGAAGAAGTAGCCCTCGAAGCCCTGGGCCTTGATGACCTCCTTCACCTGCCGGACGGCGGCCTCCGTCAAACGCACCGCCGTCGGGGGCGCGGACTGGGGGGCCGTCGAGGTGGCGGAAGCGGGGGTCGTGGTCGTCGTATCCATGTCGGAAAAATCTCCTCTCAAACCGACCTTTATAACGCCCGGGGCCGGAAAATCCATGGGAGCGGCCGCTCGTCCGCCCCGGGACACTTCATCCCGCACGGGCCCGCCCCCAGGCCTCGGGTTATACCGGCCCCATGGCGCCCACCTTCCGAGAGCTGCTGGCCGGAGTGAAACAGGAGATTCGCGAAGTCACCGTGGACGAGGTGAAGCGCCTCCTGGACGCCCGGGCCCCGGTGAAGCTCGTGGACGTGAGGGAGGCGGACGAGTACGCGGGCGGCCGGCTGCCGGGCGCGGTGCACATCCCCCGGGGCTACCTGGAGCTGCGCATCGAGGAGCGCGCGGGCCGGGACGAGGAGCTCATCGTCTACTGCGCGGGCGGCACCCGCTCGGCGCTGGCGGTGAGGACGCTCAAGGAGCTGGGCTACACGCGCGTGGCGTCGCTCGCGGGCGGCTACAACCGCTGGAGCGACGCGGCCCTGCCCGTGGAGAAGCCCTTCGTGCTCTCCGCTGAACAGAAGGAGCGCTACCGCCGCCACCTCATCCTCCCGGAGGTGGGCGAGGAGGGTCAGGCGCGCCTCTTGAAGTCCCGGGTGCTGCTGATGGGGGCGGGGGGCCTGGGCTCCCCGGCGGCGCTGTACCTGGCGGCCGCGGGCGTGGGGACCCTGGGCATCGTCGACTCGGACGTGGTGGACCTGAGCAACCTGCAGCGGCAGGTGCTGCACACCCAGGAGCGCCGGGGCCAGCCCAAGGTGGTCAGCGCCCGCGCCGCGATTGAAGCCCTCAACCCGGACGTGAGGGTGGTGCCCTTCCAGGAGCGCCTGACGTCGCAGAACGTGCTGCGCGTGCTGGACGGCTTCGACCTGGTCCTCGACGGCGGCGACAACTTCCCCACCCGCTACCTGCTCAACGACGCGTGCCTCATGCGCGGGCTGCCCAACATCCACGGCTCGGTGTTCCGCTTCGAGGGCCAGGTGACGACCTTCGTGCCGGGACAGGGCCCCTGCTACCGCTGCCTCTACCCCGCCCCGCCGCCGCCGGAGCTCGCGCCCTCGTGCGCGGAGGCGGGCGTGCTCGGCGTGTTGCCGGGCCTCATCGGCCTGCTCCAGGCCAACGAGGCCCTCAAGCTCATCCTCGGGAAGGGAGAGCCGCTCGTCGGCCGGCTGCTGACGTTCGACGCGCTGGGCACCCGCTTCCAGGAGCTCAAGCTGCGCCGCGACGCGCAGTGCCCCGTGTGCTCGCCCGGCGCGAAGGTGGAGCTCATCGACTACGAGCGCTTCTGCGCCACCGCCCACTGACACCCGCCATGCCCATCCCCGAAATCACCCCCGCCCGTCTCGCCCAGCTCCTCGAAGGCCCTGTCGAGACCCGCCCCGCCCTGCTGGACGTGCGCTTCCCGCATGAGCACGAGTACGTGGCGCTCCCCGACTCCGTGCTCATCCCGCTGCCGGAGCTGGACGAGCGCGCCGATGAGCTGGAGGCGCTGCGAGGCCGCCCCGTCGTCGTCTACTGCCACCACGGCGTGCGCAGCCTGGATGGCGCCGCGTACCTGCTGTCACGGGGACTGGAGGCGGTGTCGCTGCGCGGGGGCATCGACCTGTACTCGCTTCAGGTCGACCCTTCCCTGCCGCGCTACTGAAGTCCGGGGGCGCCCGCGAGCGAGCCGCTACCCGATGAAGGCCGACAGGTCCTGCGTCTCCTTCTGGACCGAGTTCGGCTTGATGTCGACCTCGAACAGGAAGGGCTCCTTGAGCGGCCCGCCGATGAGCTCGAGCTTGTGCTTGCCCTCCATGAGGTCGATCTTCAGGCCCTTGCCGCCGCCGCCCTGGTACAGGCCCACGTCCTGCCCCCGGCGGCGCACGGTGATGCCGCGCACCGTCTCGGGCTTGAGGAGCAGCTGCAGCGAGCCGCGACGGAACTCCTGGGTGAGCACCTTGGCCTCGCCCGGCACGCCGAAGGCCAGCGTGTCCGTGTCCTCGGTGTAGATGCCCTGCTGCTCGTTCTCCAGGATGAGCGTGTCCTGCAGGTGCGCGCCCGACACCAGCGTCAGCGGCGTCAGGCCCAGCTCGGTGACGGGCTGCGAGCTGCCGCAGCGCTCCGTGTGCCGCACGGACACCTTCACCCGCTCGTTGGTGTTGACGGTGAGCCGCACACCCTGCCCGTCCGACGCCGTGGCGCTGAGCACCGCGAGGATGGGCTTGTGGAAGATGGCCACCACCGCGAGCATGCCCACGATGAAGCCCACCATGGCGATGTTGCGCCGGGCCACCGGCTGACCCGCGTGGCGGCGCGCGTCCTTCGCCAGCGCGCGGTCCACCTCGTCCTCCTCCCGCACCGCGGGCGCGGAGGCGAGCGAGACGCGGGAGCGTGACGGCGGCGGCGGCGAGGGCATCTCCGCGCGGCTGGAGGTGCGCCGACGCGGCGGGGCCTCCGGCGCGGACACCTGCGACTGCATCCCCGTGCGGCGGCGCGGCGGCGGCGAGGGCTCCGGCGGCGGCAGCATGGTCCGCTCGTCGTCGTCCTCGTCCTCCATCCGCGTGCGCTCGTCCAGGTCCAGCGACGCGGAGGTGCGCGAGCGGCGCGGCGCGGGCGGCTCCACGTCCACCACGGGCGCGGCGCGCGTCATGGAGCGGCGAGGCGGAGGCGGCGCGGGCTCGGGGGGCTCTCCCGGATTCGTCGTGGCGCTGCGCAGGTCCGAGCGCGAGCTGGTGCGGGCCACCTGCGTCACGTTGGCGCTGCTCGGCCGGCGCATCGAGTCCGACGTCCCACCCCGGCGGCGGTTCGGCGCCTCCATGACGCCGGACGGCGCATCCCACTCGCCCGGGTCCTCCTCCACCACCGGCTGCGGCACCGCGCCCGTGCGACGCGCGGGAGGCGGCGGCGCGGAGCGGGACGGCGCGGCGCGGCCCCGCTCGCGCGGAGAGGACGACTCACCCGGAGGCGCCTCCCAGCTCATGTCCGACGACGACGCGCGCCCCCGGCCCCGCTCCTGCTGCGGCGGGGGCGGCGCGGACGGGCCCGAGCTGCCGGACTCCTCGTCCGCCAGCACCACCTGGCCCTGGGCCTTCTCCTCGTTCAGGCGGTCCGCGAACAGCGTCTCCATCAGCTCGGAGATCTGCACCGAGCCCGCCACCCAGCGCTGGCCGACGAGGATCTCCTCGAGCGCCGTCTGGAACTGGCGCGCGTCCCGGTAGCGGTCATCCGAGCTCTTGGCGACGGCCCGCATCACCACCGGGTCCATCTCCTCCGGCACGTCCGCCACCTGCGACGGCGGCTGGATGGCGCACTCCATGGCGGCCTGGAGCGTGGCCAGCTCCGACTCCCGCTTCAGGGGACGCACGCCGGTGAGCAGCTCGTACAGCACCAGGCCGATGGCGAAGATGTCCGCGCGCCCGTCCAGGGGCTTTCCGGCCGCCTGCTCCGGCGCCATGTACGCGAACTTGCCCTTGATGGCGCCCGACTTGGTGAGCGACGCCTGATCCGCCGCCTTGGCGATGCCGAAGTCCACCAGCTTCACCGAGCCGTCGAAGCTGATGAGGATGTTCTGCGGCGAGATGTCCCGGTGCACCACGCGCAGCGGCCGGCCCGCGTCGTCCGTGCGGCTGTGCGCGTAGTGCAGGCCCTCGCACGCCGCGGCGACGATGCGGATGGCCAGGGGCCGGGCGATCCACTGCCCCGCGCTGGCCGCCTTGCGCATCACCCGGCCCAGGTCCTCGCCGTGGATGAACTCCATGGCGATGTAGTAGGTGCCGTTCGCCTCGCCGAACTCGTAGACCTGGGCGATGTTCGGATGGTTGAAGCGCGCCGCGATGAGCGCCTCGTTCCGGAACATCTCCACGAACTCACGGTCCTCCGCCAGGTGCGGGAGGATGCGCTTGACGACGAGGTTCTTGTGGAAGCCCTCGATGCCCGTCTGGCGCGCAAGCCACACCTCGGCCATGCCGCCGGTGGCAAGCTTCTTCAGGAGCTGATATTTCCCGAAAGATTGAGGGTTCATCCCGGGTCTCTGGCCGGGGGAGTTGGCTCAGGTGGAATGCGTCAGGGCTCGGCATCCTAGAGGACAGCGGTCGCCGAGGCAAAGGTGGCATGTGTGGAGATCGACTGGCGCGCTGATTGCCTGCCTGCTCACGACGGGTGCGGTCGCGGCCACTCCGGGTGCGGATCAACTCCGCACCGAGCGCCGCGGTGACGTCCTGGAGCTGCGCTGGGCGGACGCCGAGGAGCGGCTGCAGGGTACGCTTCACCCCGCCATGCCCCGCGAGGGCGAGCCCGCGATGCTGTCCCTGCACGTGGGCGCCTTCCAGGGCGCGGAGTTCACCGGGCCGCTGACGCTGACCCTGCACCTGAAGGACTCCCCCTCGCAGCTGACGCGCACGCTGACATACGACGGGGTCAACTGGCACACGCCGCTGGAGTTCGACGAGCCGGGCCTCTACGAACTGGAGGTCCGCTACCAGAACACGCGGCTCAAGGTCCTCACGGGCCACATCACCGTGGCCTCCACGCCCCTGCCCCGCGGCCTGAGCTGGGCGCTGGTCATCGGCGGCTCGGGCCTGGTGCTCGCGATGGGCGTGAGGGGCGCGCTCCAGCGCCTGCGGGGCACACCCCCGCCCACCGGAACGTCCGACGTCGGCGCTCCTCCCGCCGTCATCCCACCGGTGGAGGCGTCCTCGTCCACCGAGCCCCCCGACGCCACCGCACCGGCGCCGGATGCGGCGTCCAACCGGTAACTCCTTCCACCGGCTGATCGACATTCGTACAGGGATGGGTGCCCACGAAGTGGAACTTTCGTTCCCACCGAGGGCTTCGTAACGCCCGCGTCACGACGTTTTCGAGCCCTCTGACGGGCTTGCGTCGCCCACCGCCGTCCGCCACCCGACGTTGTCCAGTCGGGCACCGCTGTTGCACAAGCGCTCTGCCGGCTGCGACGGGGAGGCGGGGACATGGGTGGGTGGCGGTTGGATGAGCTGGGGAGGCGGGGTCTCCTCGTCGCGGTCCTCGTGGGTGGACCGGCGTTGGCGACCCCGGCACCCGAGGGTGGCGTGGAGGCAGCGGCCTCCGGTTCCGCCGCCTCGGTGGACTCGCTCTCGGGCGGCGTGGTGGATGGCGTGGAGCCCGTGGACGCGGGGCCCCCCGAGGGTTCCGAGCCGCTGGAGCCCACGCCGGGCCTGAC
Organism: Myxococcus sp. XM-1-1-1; assembly: GCF_020037095.1. Taxonomy (NCBI): domain Bacteria; kingdom Pseudomonadati; phylum Myxococcota; class Myxococcia; order Myxococcales; family Myxococcaceae; genus Myxococcus; species Myxococcus sp. XM-1-1-1. The sequence goes on along the minus strand of NZ_JAIQDH010000003.1, from coordinate 341,823 downwards.
GGAGGGCGCGCTGGCGCAGGCGCTGCCGCCGCGCATCCAACCCGGTGACTCACCGGACGCGGCGCCCCCGACGCCGACCACGAGCGCGGCGCCCACCGTCGAGCCCGCCAAGACGGCGGCGGAGCAGAAGAAGAAAAAGAAGAGGAAGCCCGGCGCGCAGCAGGAGGACTCCATCGGCGAGGACGCCACCGCGCTGGACGACACGCCGGACGACGAAATCCAGACGGTGCGCGTGTTCGGCCGCGTCTATGCGCAGGCCAGCGCGGACCAGCGCGAGAAGTACGCGCGCACGCTGAGCATCAACTCGGCGCGCGTGGGCGTGGCGACGTCGCTGCCCAACCTGGAGGCCGAGGTGAGCGCGGACCTGGCCGACTCGAACATGCTCAAGGACGCCTTCGTGCGGCTGTCCGACGACAACAAGCGCTTCCGCCTCTATGGCGGCCAGTTCAAGTCGCCCTTCCTCCAGCGCCGGCTGGAGGGCGCGTGGAGCCTGCCCATCCAGGGGCGCGGACTCGTGGAGGACTACCTGGGGGACGTGCATGAGCTGGGCGGCCGTCGGCTGGGGCTGATGGGCGAGGTGCGCTTGAAGGGCCTGTGGGACCTGCGCGTCTCCGCTGGCGCGTTCCAGGGCTCGCGCGACGAGCTGGGCGTGCGCACCAAGGAGGACCTGGCCGGACGCATCACCGTGCGTCCGCTCAAGAAGATGCTCACCCTGGGCGTCAGCACGTACGTGGCGGAGGCGCTGGACCGCGCGCGCAGGCACGCGATGGCGGCCGACGCGGAGCTGAAGTTCGGCGCGTTCCACGTCACGGGGGAGGTCGTCACGGGCCGGCTGCCGGTGGGGCCGTTCACCGCGCAACTGCTGCTGGCGAGCTGGACGCTCCCGGTGACGACGGAGTGGGCCCTCCAGCCGGTGGTGGGCGCGGAGGGACTGCAGCTGCGGGGGGATGTGGAGGGCAGGGGCCACTCGTTGCTCGGGGGTCTCAACCTGTTGTTGGGGAGTCGGTTCCGGGGGCAGTTCCAGGTGGAGCGCGCGCTGCGGCCGGGGGACGAGGCGCCGGGCCTCGAGTACTCGCTGCAGCTCGCCACCCGCTTCTAATCACGGAGACACGCCATGCTCTCGTTCGCCGAGGGGGAAGTGACCAGGCTCCGGCGTGAGTTCAAGCTGGTGCTGGAGGAGGAGACGGCGCTCGCGCTGTGCGCGCGCCTGACGCGGGAGTTGGAGGGACAGGTGCCCGAGCCCACGCGCATCGTGTCCGTCTACTTCGACCGGCCGGGCTGTCCTTTGGCGTCGCGCGCGCTGCGCACGCCAGAGGACTGCCTCAAGGTCCGCACGAAGGAGTACTCACCGGACGTGGGCGCGGGGGGCGTGGAGCGCGTGGTGCTGGAGGTGAAGCGCGAGCGCCATGGCCTCACACAGAAGCGGCGCGTCTGGGTGCCGCGCTCGGACCTGGGGCGTGTGCTCAGGGGCGGCGCGCGGCTGTTGCCGCTCATCACCGGAGGCAGCCTGCAGCCGGTGCTGGCGGTGACGTATCAGCGCCACGTGTATCAGGCGTCGCAGGCGTGGCGGGTGACGGTGGACCGGGACATCGGCTACCACCAGATTGCCCCGGAGCTGGCCATGTCCCAGCTTGCGCTGACGAGCGAGCGGCTGGGGCCGCCCTTCTTCCGCGAGGGCCGCGTGGTGGTGGAGGTGAAGCACCTGGGGGAGGAGCTGCCCGACTGGCTGTCGTCGCTCAATCCGGGCGGCGCGCCGACGTACAGCAAGTTCGCAGAGGGGATGGCGAGGGCACATGCCTTCGCCGTGGATGGGGTCGCGAGGGGATAGGCACCGTGTTCATCGACTTCGAGGGGATTGACGGCAGCGGCAAGACGACGCTCTCCAACCTGTTGGCCGGGAGGTTGAAGAAGCTCGGCTACCGGGTGGCGCACGCACGGGAAGGAGGCGAGCTGCGCTCGTCCACGGCCCGGCGCGTGCGGGAGCTGACGCGGGACGCTCGCCTGTTGGAGATGTCACCGCGCGCGGAGTTCTTCCTCAACCTGGCGCGCGACGCGCAGCAGTTGGAGGAGGTCGTGGCGCCCGCGCTGTCGCGGGGCGAGGTGTGCATCACGGACCGCTACCTGTACTCGCAGCTGGCGCTGAGCGGGGGAGGCCGGGGGCTGCCCATGTCGGAGCTCAGGCCCGCGTGCGAGCTGGCCTCGCAGGGCCTGTGGCCTGATTTGGTCATCCTGGTGGACGTGGACCCGGACCTGGCCCGCTGGCGCAAGCGGCTGGGCAAGGCGCTGACGAACAAGAGCGAGGCGGGCGACAGCCGCAAGGGCATGGTGGGCGCGGGCCTGGCGGTGCGCGTGCGCGAGTCCTTCCTCGCGCTGGCCAAGGAGGACCCCAGGCGCTGGCTCATCATCGAGAACAACGACGCGCCGCTGCACGTGCTGGAGCAGCGCCTGGTGGACGCGGTGGTGGCGCGGCTGGAGGGTCGGGACACGCCCGTGCAGCGCATCGTCCCCGCCCCCGCGTCGGTGCCCATGGGCTCCGTCGAGGTGGAGAACGTCGAGGCCCGCTTCTTCCAGGCGCTCGACACGGTGGAGCCGCGCGAGCCGGCGCTGGCGGTGTGGATGCTGGGCGGCCTGCCCGGGCTCGCCGCGCATCAGCGACGACTGGACTTCGTGGAGCGCTTCCCCGCCCTCACGGCGCGGGGCCTCCAGGGCCTGGATGACGCGCCCGCGTGGACGCTGCGCGAGGTGCTCGCGCCGCTGGCGCCGGCCCAGGTGGCGGCGAGCCTCCTGGGCCAGACGGGCGCCCGCGCGGCGATGCTGCGGGAGCGGCTGTATGCCCAGGCGCCCGCGGAGGCGCTGCAGGGCCTCAAGGGCGACAGCTCGCCCCAGGCGTGGAGCCTGCGCGAGCGCGGCGTGCGCGACGGGAAGCTGAGCGACGTGCTGCTGGGCCTCTCCGGCGTGGACGGCGAGGAGTCCTGGGTGGTGCGCGAGGCGGGCATGCAGCGGGGGCTGTACGCGGAGGTGGCCCGCAGCCTGGGGGGACTCTCCGACGCCCGCGCGGACGCGCTGCGCGAGGCGCTGCTGCCCCACGACAGGCTCGCGGTGCTGCGCGGGACGCAGGGACTGGACACGCCGGTGGCCCGCGGCCTGCGCGAGGCGCTGGCGGACAAGGCCACCAAGCTGGTGATGCGCTCCCTGACGGGGCTCTCCACCGAGGAGGCCTGGGCGCTGCGCGAGCGCGCCGCGCCGAAGACGAAGGAGGCGCTGGACTCGGTGGACGGGATGAACGACCCGCGGGCGTGGCGCCTGCGGGTGACGCACGCGAGCCGCTGGCCGGCCACCGTGCTCTCCTCGCTCAAGGGCCTGCCCGTGGGACCCGAGGCGCGCGTGCTCATCCAGCGCGTGCTGGAGGCCCATCCCCGGAAGCTGCCCGCGCTGCGCAACGCCTACGCCGTCATCGCCACCGCGGCGGCGCTCGATACCCGGGCCACGCAGGCCCGCGCGAGCCGCCCGGCGGTGGATGCACCCACGCAGCAGGTCGAGCTCTGAGGGAACACACACACCATGGAGGCCTCCATTCCGGCGTTCCTCGAGAGCGCCAAGTCGGAGCTGAACAGCCTGTCCATCACCGTGATGCTGCCGCGGATGCTCGCGGCGGCGCTCATCGGCACGGTGCTGTCCCTGCGGCCCTGGCGGCTGGTCATGCGCCGGGCCCTGCCGAAGGCGGACATGATTCAAGCGCAGGTGCTGCTGTGCGCGGCGGCGGCGGTCATCACCGCCGTCATCGGTGACAGCGTGGCCAAGGCCTTCGGCCTGGTGGGCCTGGGCGGCTTCGTGCGCTTCCGCTCCGGCCTCAAGGATCCGCGCGACGCGGCCATCCTGTTCCTGATGATTGGCCTGGGCATGGCGTGCGGCCACGGCAGCCTGGGGCTGGCGGGCGTGGGCACCGTGTTCGTGGCGGCGCTGCTGTTCGTGCTGGACCTGTTCAACCGCGAGGCGCCCTCGGCGCCGAAGCAGCGGCTGCTGGTGTCCGCCCAGGCCGATGACCTGGTGGGCGCGGAGGCGTCGCTGAGGAGCGCGCTCGGGGAGCGCAACGTGATGGTGAAGAGCTGCGCGCTCGACTTCGACGGGCGGCGGCTGGAGCTGGAAGTGGAGGAGCCCGTGCCCGGCTCGCTGACGGCGGCGCTGGGACGGACGGAGGGCATGCCCCTGCGGGGGCTGCGGTGGACGGCGGTAGGCCCCAAGGGGACACGGGAGGAGCTGACATGACGCGCAGGTGGGTGGTCGCGCTCGCGGCCGGATGGTTGCTCGTGGGATGTGGTGGTGGAGGGAGCCTGCCGGGCGCCGGCCCTGGTGCGTCCAACCCGGACGGAGACGTGGGCCTGCCGGGGGACTCGCAGAACCCCGACCCGTCGAACCCGGACCCGGCGGCCACCACGCTGTGGCCGCTGTCGACGGGCTCCGTCTGGGTCTACGACATCCAGGACCCGGTGCACGGCAGGTTCCAGAAGCGGGTGGAGGTGCTCGGCCCGCGCGACGTGCCGGGCGCCCCGGCGGGGACGACGGGCGTGCTGGTGCACAGCCGGCAGGACCGCGTGGCCACGGGCATCCTCTACGAGGAGTACTCGTGGCAGCTCGAGCAGAGCAACGGCCTCGTCGTGCGCCTGCGCGAGGAGGACCACCGCGACGGCGTCCAGGTGCGCACCACCACGTGGAGCCCGGCGACGGTGAAGTCGCTGGCGCGCGCGCCCACGACGGTGCCCTGGGCCTACACCAGCGCCGTGCAGGAGTTCACGGTGCTGGGTGACGGCAGCAAGGACGACAGCGACCCGACCTACACGTGGCGCGTCCTGGAGGTGGGCGTGACGGTGCAGACGCGCGCCGGCACCTTCACCAACGCCGTGAAGGTCCGCCGCGACAAGCTCAACGACGCGGGCGAGGTGAAGGAGGGCAAGGAGCGCACGTACTGGCTGGTGCCGGGCATCGGCAAGGTGCGCGAGGAGGGCGAGCGCACCGAGGACCTGGCCTCCTACGACATCAAGAAGTAGCGCCTGTCCGCTGTCCCAGTGACGGGCGTGCGAGGGCTCGCCTCGCCGCCCGCTCCTTAACGGGAAGGTTGGATGAAGGTCGCGGAGTGAACGGTTGGGCCTCCGTCCCGAGATGGTTCGGGAGGAGGCTGCATGCATCGGAAGAACCGCTTCACCCCACTTCCCCTCGCCGTGGCCCTGACGTTGGTGTCGGGCATGGCCTCTGCGGGCGTCCTCGCTCGCGACCCTTATCTGCAGAAAGTCGGTCCCGACACGGCCCTGGTGGCGTTCCGCCTGGCGGCCAACTGCTCGCCCGAGGTGCGCTACGGCGTGGGAGCGACCAATGAGGTCGCCCGCTCGAACGACTCGGGCAAGGCCCACGCGGTGGTGCTCACGGGGCTCAAGCCCGGCACCGAGTACACCTATGAGGTCAGCGCCTGCGGCCTGAAGACGCCGGCCAAGAGCTTCAGGACGGCGCCCGTGCCCGGCACGCGCCGCGTGCACTTCGCCGCCATGGGTGACTTCGGCACGGGCGGCTCGGACCAGCGGCGCGTGACGGCCCGGATGGTCCAGACGAAGCCCGAGCTCTTCGTCGCCCTGGGCGACAACGCCTACCCGGACGGCACCGAGGCCGACTTCCAGGAGCACCTCTTCGTGCCCATGGCGGAGCTGCTCTCGCAGGTGCCGCTGTTCGCCTCGCCCGGCAATCACGAGTACGTGACGAACCAGGGCCAGCCGTACCTGGACAACCTCTACATGCCCACCAACAACCCGGAGGGCACGGAGCGCTACTACTCGTTCGACTGGGGGCACGTGCACTTCGTGTCGCTCGACTCCAACTGCGCCATCGGCCTGTCGTCCGCGGAGCGCTGCTCGCTGGCCAGGCAGAAGGCGTGGCTGGAGACGGACCTGGCCGGCACCACGCAGCCGTGGAAGGTCGTCTTCTTCCACCACCCGCCCTGGTCCAGCGGCGAGCACGGCTCGCAGCTCACCATGCGCCGCCAGTTCGCCCCCCTGTTCGAGAAGTACGGCGTGGACCTGGTGCTCACCGGGCATGACCACAACTACGAGCGCAGCAAGCCGATGAAGGGCGACGACGTGGCGTCCTCGGGCGGCATCCCCTACCTGGTGGTGGGTGGCGGCGGCGCGACACTGCGCGCGTTCGACACCAGCCAGCCGGCCTGGAGCGCCATGCGCGACAACAAGGCGTATGGCTTCCTGGACGTGGAGGTGGTCGACGGGCTGCTCACCGCGAACCTCCTGACGACGGACGGCAAGGTGCTCGACAGCCTCACGCTGCGCAAGGACCTGCCGCCCGTGGAAGAGCCGCCCCCGGCGGACGCGCTGAGCGTCACCGTGGAGGGCGAGCGCGGCGTGGCCCCCCACCGCGCGCTCTTCCTGGCGACCACGACCCCGGACGTCCCGGTGAGCTGGGACTTCGGCGACGGCGGCTCGGCCCAGGGCCGCTCCGCGGAGCACACCTACGCCAAGGCGGGCCAGTACACCGTGACGGCCACCGCCACGTTCGGCGCGGTGACGCGCACCGCCACGTCCGTGGTGACCGTCACCTCCGCGTCCGGCGGCGGAGGCGGGGGCGCCGACGCGGGCACGCCCGACGAGCGCCCCACGCCCACCCTGCCCGGCACGCCCGGCACCGAGGATGAGCCCGGCGGCGGCTCCGGAGGCTGCGCCGCGGGCCCCACCGCCACCCTCCTCCCCCTGGCGGGGCTGCTGTTCGCCGGGCTGATGCGTCGGCGCCGGTCCGGCCGCTCCGACTGAAATCCCCCCGCCCTCCCCCAGGCGCGGGCATCCCCGGGTGTGTCGGCGGGCGCGAAGGGCGTCCGGCGGCCGCCCGGGTTTGCTTTCCCCGCTTGTCAACCCGCCCCGGGGATGCAAAGGCCCCTGCACGTCATGGCTCCCCCATCCAAGTCCCGCCGCTTCGCGCGGCCGTCCACGAAGAAGAAGTCCCCCTCCCCTTCGTCCGGAAAGAAGAAGCTCACGGCCGCCGAGCGCGAGCGCTCCACGCGTCCGCTGCGCGAGGACCTGGTGCTCCAGGCCTGCCTGGAGGCATACGCGCTGGTGCGCCACGAAGGCCGGCTGTCGGACCGGGCGCTGGACTTCACCCTGCGCCGCAAGGCCAACCTCTACTCGTCGGAGCGCCGCGCCGTCGCCGAGCGCGTCTATGCCCTGCTGCGCCGCCAGCGCACCGTGGACTTCCTCCTGTCGCGCGCCCACCCGCGCTTCGACTCGCTGGACGCGACGCGGCAGGACGTGCTGCGCCTGGCCACCTCGCGCGTGCTGCACGGCGAGCCCCTCGCCGACGTGGCGCGCACCTCGTCGCTGGCGCCCGGTGACGCGCAGGCCCTCTCCGCCCTGCCCCAGGCCGCCGCGGCGCTGGAGGCCCTGCCGGAGAAGAAGCGCTTCCCCATCGCCGCGTCGCTGCCGGACTTCCTCGCCGAGCGCTTCCTCGCGCTGTACGGCAAGGACGCCGCCCGCGCCGCCGAGGCGATGAACGAGCGCGCCCCGCTCACCGTGCGCGCCAACCTCCTGAAGGAGGACCGGGACGCCTTGGCGAAGCGACTCGCCGCCGCGGAGGTGGAGTCGAAGCCCACGGCCCTGTCGCCCATGGGCCTGCACCTGGAGACGCGCCTCAACGTCTTCGCGCTGGAGAGCTTCCGCGAGGGCTTCCTGGAGATCCAGGACGAGGGCAGCCAGCTGCTCGGCATGCTGGTGGACGCGCCGCCCACGCGCGTCGTCGATGCGTGCGCGGGCGCGGGCGGCAAGACGCTCCAGCTGGCCGCGCAGATGAAGAACCGCGGTGACCTCCACGCGCTCGACATCGACGAGCGGCGGATGGAGGACCTCAAGAAGCGCGCGCGCCGCGCGGGGGTGCACAACGTGCGCGCCCAGCTCATCCCCGCGGAGGGGCCGGAGGTGGACACCGCGCTGGAGGCGCTGGTGGGCAAGGCGGACCGGGTGCTGGTGGACGCGCCCTGCAGCGGCACCGGGACGTTCCGCCGCAAGCCGGACGCGCGCTACCGCCTGACGCCGGAGGATTTGGAGACCCACGCCGCCCGGCAGAAGGCGCTGCTGGAGCGCTTCTCGCGGATGGTGAAGCCCGGCGGCCGGCTCATCTACGGCACGTGCAGCGTGCTGCGCGAGGAGAACGAGGCCGTCGTCGAGGACTTCCTCGCCCGCCACCCCGAGTACAGCGTGCGCCCCGTCGCGGAGCTGTTGGGCGCGGAGCTGGGAGCAAAGCTCGGCCCCGGCCCGTTCCTCAGGCTGGCGCCCCACACCCACGGCACCGACGGCTTCTTCGCGGCCGTCCTCGTCCGGGCGAAGTAGCCTGCCCGGGAAGAAAGGCCCGGCCATGTCCCCCACCGTCGTCCGCTACCGCGTCAGCCTGCCCAGGCCCCACACCCACCTGCTGGAGGTGGAGGCCACCTTCCCCGAGGGCGCAGCCTCCCTCGACGCGCGGATGCCGGTGTGGACGCCCGGCAGCTACCTGGTGCGCGAGTTCGCGCGGCACGTCCAGGACGTCACCGCGTCGACGGGGGACGGGACGCCCCTGCCGGTGCGGCGGGTGGACAAGCAGACGTGGCGGGTGGACGCCCAGGGCCAGGCCGTCACGCTGCGCTACCGCGTCTACTGCAACGAGCTGACGGTGCGCACCAGCCACGTGGACGGCACGCACGCGTACCTCAACGGCGCCTGCGTGTTCCTCTACACGGACGCGACGCGCGAGCTGGAGCACCACGTCACGGTGGAGGCGCCGGCGGGCTGGACGTCGTTCTGCGCCCTGGGCCAGCGCGACGGGGCCTTCGTGGCGAACGACTACGACACGCTGGTGGACAGCCCCATCGAGGTGGGTCCGCACACGCCGCTGACCTTCACCGTGGCGGGCGTGTCCCACGAAGTCGTCGTCTGGGGCGACACGCCGGCGGACCCGGAGCGGTTGTGCTCGGACTTCCAGCGGCTGTGCGAGGTGCAGGCGCGGCTGTTCGGCGGGCTGCCCATGCCGCGCTACCTGTTCCTCCTGTACCTGACGGACAAGGGCCGCGGCGGCCTGGAGCACCAGGCCAGCACCGCCCTGCTCTTCCCGCGCACGGGCCTGTCCACGGGGCGCGGCTGGGAGGACCTGCTCACGCTGGCCGCGCACGAGTACTTCCACCTGTGGATGGTGAAGCGGGTGAAGCCCCGAGCGCTGGTGCCCTTCGACTACTCGAGGGAGAACTACACCGCGCTCCTGTGGGCCTTCGAGGGCACCACCGCGTACTACGACAACCTCATCGTCCGCCGCGCGGGGCTGATGTCCGCGCAGCGCTACCTCACGCGCCTGGGCGAGACGCTCACGGCGCTGCACTCCACGCCGGGCCGACGCACGCAGACGCTCGCGGAGGCGTCGCTGGTGAGCTGGGTGAAGCACTACCGGCCGGACGAGAACTCGCCCAACAGCGCCATCTCCTACTACCTGAAGGGCGAGGTGGTGTCGGCGCTGCTGGACCTGGAGATTCGCCGCGCCACCCGCGACGCGCGCGGGCTGGATGACGTGATGAGGCTGTTGTGGGAGCGCCACGGCGACGGCTCCGGAGTGGGCGAGGACGGCGTGGAGGCGGCCGCGAGCGAGGTGGCGGGCGTGGACCTGTCGACCTTCTTCGAGCGGGCGCTGCGCACGACGGAGGAGCTGGACTACTCGGTCCTCTCGCACGTGGGCCTGGAGGCGAACTTCCGCCCGCGAGAGTCCGCCAGTGACAGAGGCGGCACGCCGCCCAAGGGCAAGGCCACGGAGGCGCGCCCCAAGGGGTGGCTGGGCCTGACGCTCAAGGGGAGCGCCACGGTGGCCACGGTGCTGGACGGCTCACCGGCGCAGGACGCGGGGCTGTACGCGGAGGACGACGTGGTGGCGCTGGACGGCTGGAAGGCGGACGGCGCCGCGCTCGTCGCCCGGTGCGAGGACAAGCGCCCCGGCGAGACGGTGCGCGTGACGGTGTTCCGCCGGGACAGGCTCCTGGAGGTGCCGGTGGTGCTGGGCGCCAAGCCCGCGGAGGCGGTGTGGCTGTCGCGCGTGGACAGGCCCACCGAGGCCCAGAAGGCCGCGTACCAGTCCTGGCTCGGCGCCCCCTGGGACGAGGCCCCCGGCGCGGCATAGGCTGCGGGGGACATGTCCTCCGCCTCCATCGCCTGTCGCCAACATCCCCGGGAGCTCGCCGGTTGGCAGTGCCAGTCCTGCGGCGCATCCCTGTGCCCGGAGTGCGCGGTGGGGCGCCGCGTCCAGACGGTGGAGCTGGTGGGGTGCGGCCTGTGCGGAGGCGACACGGAGGTGCTCCACCTCCACCGCGACGTGGTGCCCTTCACCCGTCGGCTGCGCAAGGCCTGGCGCTACCCCTTCTCCGCCGCGGGCCTGCAGCTGCTCGTCGCGCTGAGCATCTTCCTGGGCATGGTGGGGTGGCTGGCGGAGAACTCCTTCCTCGTCATGCGGCCGCCGCTCATCGCCTTCTATGGCGGCCTGTTCTGGGCGACCTTCTTCGGGCTCGTGCGCGAGACGGCGCGCGGCGACACGTCGCTCGACATCCCTGACTTCAGCGACATCTTCCGGGACGCGCTGCTGCCCGGCCTGCGCGGCCTGCTGGTGTTCCTGGTGGCCGGGTTGCCGTCGCTCGTCTACGGGCTGTGGGCACACCCGGGTGGCAGCGCGAAGCTGGACATGTTCGCCTGGTTCATCCAGTGGCGGATGCCGCCGGGGCTGACGGCGGACCCCGTGTTCTGGCTGCTCGTGGGGGTGGGCGGTCTGTGGCTGCCCATGGGGCTGTTGCTCGCGGCGTCGGAGCACCCCGTCTCGCACATGCTCAACCCGGCCATGGTGCTGCGGCTGGCGCGCGGCCTGGGCTCCGACTACCTGGTGGCCTGCGCCGCGCTCGCGGGGCTGCTCGTCGTCCATGGCGCCGCGCACGTGCTCGCGGCGGCCGTGCGCGCGCTGGGCCTGGTCTTCATCTCCCGCTTCCTCGCGGAGGCCATCACGCTGGTGGTGCCCTTCCTGGCGGCGCACGTACTGGGCCTCTTGCTGTACGTGCGCGGAGACCGCGTGGGCTACGGCGAGCCGAGCGACTACGTGGCGCCCGTGCTGGGGAACGCCCAGCCCACCCGGGGGTCCGCCCCGCTGGGGGGAGCCGGCGTGCAGCGGGACACTCCCGCGCGGGAAGCGGAGTCCCCCGGAGAGGAAACACCCGGCGCACCCGTGGGCGCCGACGAGCGGCTCGCCGCCCTCGCGCTGGCGGTGGGTGGGCGCGACGTGGCCCGGGCGCTGGAGCTGTATGCCGCGCTGGAGCAACTGCCCGCCGCGAGGGTGCCCTCCGAGCACCACCTGTTCATCGGCCAGGCCGCGGCGGTGGAAGGAAACTTCCCACTGGCTGTCACCGCGCTGGAACGCGCCGCGGACGTGGCACCGGATTCGCCCACCGCGCCCAGGGCGCTCGTCATGCTGGCGCGCGTGCTGGGTGAGCGGATGAATGACGCGGCGCGCGCGGAGGAGGTCTACCAGTACGTGCAACACCGCTATCCGGATACCCAGGCCGCGAGATTCGCGAGCGAGCGCAGCCGGCCCCGGCCTGATTGAACCGGGCATTGCCGCGCGCGGGCATCGGCATCACCTTCCCGTGCATGATTCGGGCGTGTGGATGGGTGGGTGGGCTCCTCGGACTCGGCATGTTGCTGTCCGGCTGTGACGACGCGCCTCGCATGTCGCGAGGCCATGACGAGTGCGAGACGACGCTGATGGCCGTGCGCGTGGCCGTCGTCTCCGCGGACGGCGCCCGCGTGCGCGGCGCCACCGTCACCGCCACCAACGTGGCCTCCAACGTCAGCATCTCCGGCGTCACCGGCTCCGACGGCGTCACCACCGCCGTCAACGAGACGCTGGCGCCCAGCCCGGTGCGAGTCACGGCCACCGCCGGCTCCAAGGTGTCCCCCGCCTCCCACGTGGAGTGGGTGTGTGACACCTGCAACTGCGTCCCCGAGCCGTCCGAATTGACCCTGGAGTTGAGCCCCTGACAGGCCCTCGGGCCTCCAACTTCCCGGACATCTCACGGATTTCCATGTGAGATGGCACCGCAGAGGTTGTGTTCGGCCGGTCCGATGCGGTACGGCTTGGAGCCATGCGTCAGACCCGCATGCTCGCCACCTCCCCCCTCTTCCTCGTCCTCGGAGCCTCCCAGCGTGCGGGCGCTCCCGTGTGTACGGCGGTGGGGACGTGTTGTGGCGGGAGCCGCGTTCCCCCCCTGGGGAGCCCCGCGTGGCGTCCTACCGTTCCGGTAGCTCTTCGGGTCCGCCAGCATGTCCATCGATAGCCGGGAGCAGTGGCTCCAGTGCGCGCTCGGCGAGCTGACCGAGCGCTTCGTCAACCAGGCACACCCCATCCCCTCGGGCCTGCTGGAGGCGCTGGACGCGGACCCGCGTCGAGGCGCCCAGTCCCTGGCGCGGCGCATTCGCGCGAGGCAGGAGCGCAACCGCTCGGAGGGCCAGCGGCTGCGGCACCTGCTGCGCTTCGAGACGGAGCTGTGGGAGCAGGGGCTCGTGCACGTGGCGGGGGTGGACGAGGCGGGCATGGCGCCGCTCGCGGGCCCCGTCGTGGCGGCCGCCGCGGTGCTGCCCAGGAGCTACCGGCTCAAGGGCCTGGACGACTCCAAGAAGGTGCTGGACGCGCAGAAGCGCGAGGCGCTGGCGGAGTCGCTCAAGCGCGACGTCGTCGCCTGGGCGGTGGGCCGGGCGGAGGTCGAGGAGATCGACCAGCTCAACATCTACCACGCGGGGCTGTTGGCCATGCGCCGCGCGGTGGAGGGGCTGGGGCTCAAGCCCGACTACGTGTTGGTGGATGCGCGGACGATTCCGCAGTGCCCGGCGCCGCAGCGAGGAATCATCAAGGGTGACTCGCTCTCGATGAGCATCGCCGCGGCGTCCATCCTGGCCAAGACGACGCGCGACCGGCTGATGGCGGAGCTGGACCAACGCTACCCGGGCTACGGCCTGGCCGACCACAAGGGTTACCCGACGGCGCGCCACGTCCAGGCGCTGCGGGAGAAGGGAGTGCTGCCCATCCACCGACGCAGCTTCGGTCCGGTGAAGGAGGTGCTCGGGCTGGTGGAGCCCGGTGAGCCGTCCCCTGCTCAGGCGGAGCTGTTCCGCGTGGAGCCCATCGCGACGACGAGGCGCAAGTCATGAGCACGGACCGAGACATCGACGGTTGGCTGTCGGAGCGGGGCATCACCCTCACGGACGCGAAGCTGCGCGCGCGAGCGGTGCTGGAGGAGGCGGGCCTCACCCGTCCCGGCAAGGCGCGGATGAGCGAGCCCAAGCTGCTCAAGGCGGCCCAGGTGCTGGACGGGCGGTTCTTCCCCGTGTGCTCGGATGGGGCGTGCGTGAAGGTGGCCCAGGCGAGCGGCCGGGAGCCCTTGCGCGTGGAGCCTCGCAGCCACTGCGCCAGGTGCGGAGGTTCGGCGAACCACCGGGCGGAGGTGGCCTTCGTGGAGACGTGTCACCGGCTCGGCGTGAGCAAGGTGGTGGTGGTGGGAGGCTCGCCCGCGGTGCGCGAGGAGCTGGAGTCGAAGCTCGGGCCGCACATCGACCTGCGCATGGTGGACGGCACGGAGCGGCGCACGTCGGACCGGGCCCGCAGTGACTTGGAGTGGGCGGACCTGGTGCTGGTGTGGGGCGCCACGGAGCTGCACCACAAGGTGAGCGGGCACTACACGCATGGAGGCCCGGCCTACAGTCGCAAGGTCGTCCACGTGGTGCGTCGGGGAGTGGCCGCGCTGCTCGAGGAGGGCATGACGCACCTGGAGCGGGCACGCTGAACCGCCAACAGTGCCGCACGGAGCCCTTGCCCCGTGCGGCCGGCGCCGTCAGTCTTCCGGGATGAAGACCGAGCTCATCCTGCTGCGGCACGGCGAGACGGAGTGGAACGCGAAGGGGCTCTTGCAGGGCCACCAGGACAGCCCGCTGAGCCCCGAGGGCGTGCGGCAGGCGGACGCGCTCGCGGCGCGGCTGGTGACGGTGTCCTTCAGCGCGCTGTATTGCAGTGATCTGGGCCGGGCGGTGCAGACGGCGAGGCGCATCGCCGCGCGCACGGGGCACGACGTGCGCCCGGATGCCCGGCTGCGCGAGCGGGGGCTGGGCGTCCTGGAGGGGCTCACCCGCGAGGAGGCGAGCCGCCGTCACCCGGAGGTCTTCGGCACGTACGCCACCAACGCCCCGGACTTCGTCGTCCCCGGTGGGGAGAGCACGTCCCAGCGGCTGGGCCACGCGGTGGAGTGCCTGGGCGAGGTCGGCACCCGCCATGCGGGCGAGCGCGTGGTGGTGGTGATGCACGGCGGCGTGCTGAGCAGCTTCTTCCGCCACAGCCTGGGCATTCCGCCGGCCACGCCCCGCGCCTTCTCGGTGCTCAACGCGTGTTGGAACCAGTTCGACTACCACCAGGGCGCGTTCCGCCTGGTGACGTGGGGCGACATCACCCACCTCAAGGAACTGAGCGCGGACGACTCCTCCGCGCGCTGAGGAGAGGTCCCCACGCCACGGAGGTGTCGCGCGACCTGGCCGCCACGCGGCACCCGGACGCAGTGGAAGGCGCACGGCGCCTCATCAACACGGGGCCTCGCGCCCTCCACGCGCCAAGATGCGGGCGGTGGAAGGTGCGCTGCGCCTCATCAGCACGGGGCCTCGCGCCCTCCACACGCAACGACGCGGGCTCTCGACGAGGGGAGCGTCAGCCCAGGACCGCGCCCCGCGCCCTCCAACTGGAACGGCGCGGGGCCTCGTTGACGCGTCAGACCTCGGCGCGCTTGCCCGACTCGGCGCGCGCGGTGCGCAGGGGGCTCTGCTGCGGCGCCTCCACGAACTCGCGCGCCTCCGCCACCGCGCGCAGCACCACCTCGGCGCCGAGCTTCATCTGCTCCACCGAGTGCGACGACATCACCTGCATGCGGAAGCGAGACTCGCGGATGCGCACCGCGGGGTACTCCACCATGTTGGGGAACACGCCGCGCTCGAACACGAGCCTGCCCGCGACCCTCGCGACCTTCGGGTCGCCCACCGGTACGGGCACCACGTTGGAGGGCTCCCCCAGACACTTCACCCCGCCCTCGGCGAACGCGGCGCGCAGCGCGAGGATGTTCTCCATCGCCTTCGCGCGCAGCACCTCGCCCTCGTCCGAGCGGACGATGCGCAATGACTCGAGCGCCACCGCCGCCTGCACCGGAAGGATGGCATTGGAGAAGATGTGCGGCCCGCCCATGACCCGCACGAACTGGCGCACCGCCGGCGAGCGCGTCGCCACGAAGCCACCGTTCGACGAGAACGTCTTGGAGAACGAGCCCACCACCAGGTCCACCTTCCCCAACAGCCCCTGCGCTCCCAGGCTGCCCGTGCCGCGAGGGCCCAGCGCGCCCAGATCATGCGCCACGTCCACCAGCAACGTCGCGCCGAACTCGTGGCAGAGGTTCTGCAGCTCCTCGATGCGAGGAATGTCCGAGTCCATGGAGAACAGGCCCTCGGTGACCACGAGGATGCCATTGGCCGTGTCGTGGGCGCGCAGCTCCTGGAGCTTGCGGCGCATCGCGCGGTTGCTCAGGTGCGGCACCCGGCTCACCTTCTGCGTCGCCGCGCTGGCGCCCTGCTGGAGGCTCGCGTGCGACAGCGCGTCCAGCACCACGTGGTCCTCCGGACGCACCAGCCCCGCGATGGCGCCGAAGCCCGCGCCCCACCCCGTCGCGAACAGCGCCACGTACGGCATCTCCAGATGCTCTCCGAGCGCCTGCTCCAGTTGGAGTCCCGGCGTCGTGTTGCCACCGAACATCCCGGAGCCGGCGCTGTGCACGCCGTAGTCCCGGATGGACCGATGCGCTGCCTCGACCACCGCTGGATGCGTGGACAATGACAGATAGTCCTGCGAGCCGAAGTTCACCCCGTGCCGCGCCACCCCACCCTCGCTGCGCACGCCACACTCAGCGGTCGGCGCGCCCTCCAGGCTGCGCGAGTACGGCCACAATCCTGTCTGTCGCCGTGACTCCTGCCATTGGAAGAACGCCTCCGTCCGAGCCAGCAGATCAGGGCCGGTCGGATGCGTGTAATTGGCGATGAAATGGGTGAACAACGGCGAATCGAGCTGATCGCGTAGATTCATGAACACATCCGAGGGGGAGGGGGAACGACGCTGGAACAGGACCTGGCACGTCGCGCTCGGGGGGGTGAGCGCGGCCTTTAATGCCCCTGCATCTTTCCAGTGTCAACAACTCCTCAACACCCGGATATTTCGAATTATGAGTGCGGACCAACCTTCATACGTTGGGTGAAATCCGATTGCGTTTCAAACCCTCGGAGTCCTGTCGTTGTAACACGACGTGACACATCCATCTTGAGAAGCGGAGGGCCCATGGGACCCTCCGCGCCTCCATGCGCTACTCGTCGTTCTGCTGGAGCGCCGCGAGGACATGGAGGTCCTCGAGCGTGGTGGTGTCTCCCGATGCCTGCTTGCCCGCGGCCACGTCGCGCAGGAGCCGCCGCATGATCTTCCCGGAGCGTGTCTTGGGTAGCGCCTCCGCGAAGCGGATCTCATCCGGCCGCGCGATGGCGCCAATCTCCTTGGAGACGTGCTGGGCCAATTCCTTCTTCAGCTCCGGTGAGGGCACGTTGCCCTGCTTGAGCGTGACGAAGGCCACGAGCGCGGTGCCCTTGAGGTCATCGGGGCGGCCCACGACGGCGGCCTCGGACACGAGCTTGTGGGCGACGAGCGCGCTCTCCACCTCGGCGGTGCCAAGCCGGTGGCCCGCGACATTGACGACGTCGTCCACGCGGCCCATCAGCCAGAAGTAGCCGTCCATGTCCGTGCGCGCGCCGTCGCCGGTGAAGTACTTGCCAGGCAGCTCGCTGAAGTACGTGCGCACGTAGCGGTCCGGGTCGCCGTACACGGTGCGCAGCATGGAGGGCCACGGCCTCGTGACGAAGAGCAGACCGCCCTGCCCCTTCGGCACCGCGTTGCCCGCGCGGTCCAGGATCTCCGCGTGGATGCCGGGCAGCGGCAGCGTGGCCGAGCCCGGCTTGGTGGGCGTCGCGCCCGGCAGCGGCGAAATCATGATGCCGCCCGTCTCCGTCTGCCACCACGTGTCCACGACGGGGCAGCGGCCCTGACCGATGACGTCGCGGTACCACATCCACGCCTCGGGGTTGATGGGCTCGCCCACGCTGCCCAGCAGGCGCAGCGAGGACAGGTTCTTCTTGCGCGGGTGCTCGTCGCCCAATCGCATGAAGGCGCGGATGGCCGTGGGCGCGGTGTAGAGGATGGTGGCCCTGTAGCGCTCGATGATGTCCCAGAAGCGGTCCGGCCCCGGGTGCGTGGGCGCGCCCTCGTAGATGACGGTGGTGGCGCCGTTCATCAGCGGCCCGTAGACGACGTAGCTGTGGCCCGTCACCCAGCCCACGTCGGCGGTGCACCAGTAGACGTCATCCTCGCGCAAGTCGAACACCCAGCGCGTGGTGAGCGAGGCGACCACCGCGTAGCCCGCCGTGGTGTGCAGCACGCCCTTGGGCTTCCCGGTGGAGCCGGACGTGTAGAGGATGAACAGCGGGTGCTCGCTCTCCACCCACTCCGGCTCGCACGTGTCGGACTGGCCGTTGACCAGCACGTCCCACGCCACCATGCGCGGGTCGGTGAGCGCCAGCGCGTCTCCCGTGCGGCGCGCCACCACCACCTTCTCCACGCTGGGCATGTTCTCCAGCGCGGCCTCCACGTTCTTGAGCAGCGGCACCACCGCGCCCTTGCGCCAGCCGCCGTCCGCGGTGAGCACCACCTTGGCGCCCGCGTCCTTCATGCGCTCCTGGAGCGCCTCCGCGGAGAAGCCGCCGAACACCACCGAGTGCACCGCGCCGATGCGCGCGCACGCCAGCATCGCCACCGCGGCCTCGGGCACCATGGGCAGGTAGATGCCCACGCGGTCCCCCTTCTTGACGCCCAGGGACTTCAGCCCGTTGGCCAGCCGGTTCACCTCGATGGCGAGCTGCCCGTACGTGAGGGTGCGCCGGTCTCCGGGCTCACCCTCGAAGAGGATGGCGGGCTTGTCGCGGCGCGTGGCCAGGTGCCGGTCCAGACAGTTGTAGGCCAGGTTGGTGCGCCCCTCGACGAACCAGCGCGCGTGTGGCGGCTTCCAGTCGAGCACCGTCTGGAAGGGCTCCTTCCAGTAGAGCTCCTCGCGAGCGCGCTCGCCCCAGTACTTGTCCGGATCTCGAGCGGCCTCGTCCCACAGCCGCTGGTAGTCCTCCATGCTCTTCAGGTGAGCACGCTGGGAGAACTCCTGGGGCGGTGGGAAGACGCGGGTCTCGGTCAGGACCGAGGAGATTTCTTGCTGCGTTTCAGCCATGGGCTCCTCCGCAGAGTGGGCGACAACCCCTCTGTTCTAGGAACCCCGGAGGCCGGGCTCAAGCACGCTATTCGCAGCGGTTCGCTTCCTTGACGGCTTCAAAACGCATCCACAGCTCGCACGCGCACTCGGCGGGCCGCTGCTCGGAGGCGTAGCGCACCCGCATCGCCCCGTCGAAGCGCGTCTCGCACTGCGTCGTCGCGTCGATGTGGATGCTGGCTTCATCCAGCAGACAGTCCACCCCGCGCACGGGCGTGGCGGCGTTGATGGTGGTGCCGTCGATGGCGAAGTCGTCGCCCTCGGCGAGGAAGTAGCCGATGAGCTGCGTGTCGAGCAGCCCGAAGTTCAGGCGCACCACGCGGCCGGTGACCTGCAGGCTGCCGCGGAACAAGTCGCGGTTGGCGTCGTAGAGGCCGCAGTCGTCGCGGAAGATCTCCACGGGAGTGAACTCGTAGTCGCCCGCTTCCTGGACGAAGGGCAGGCAGCCCGACATGGCGCTCACGAGGAGGGCGGGCACGAGCAGGCGGAAGCGTCTCGGGGTGGACACGGGGCGCACCATACCCCACGAATGCATCGAGTGCAGTGCGCTCGTGGCGGTCGGGGTTAGAGTGGCCCCCATGCCCGAATACCGCAACCCCAAGCCCACCGTGGACTGCATCATCGAGCTGGCCGGTGGACGCATCGTCCTCATCCGCCGCGCGAACCCGCCCATCGGCTGGGCGCTGCCGGGGGGATTCGTGGACGAGGGCGAGCCCCTGGACGCGGCGGCCATCCGGGAGGTCAAGGAGGAGACGGGGCTGGAGGTGAAGCTGGTGGAGCAGTTCTTCACGTACTCGGACCCGAAGAGGGACCCGCGGCAGCACACGCTGTCGACGGTGTACATCGGCACGGCGGACGGTGAGCCGAAGGGCTCGGATGACGCGGCGGAGGCGCGCACGTTCGCGCTGGACGCGCTGCCGTCGGACCTGTGCTTCGACCACGGCACCATCCTCTCCGACTACCGGACGTACAAGCAGACCGGGCAGCGGCGGAAGCTGTAGGGAGCGCCGTCCAGGATGCACTACGCGCTCGTCCTGCTGGCCCTCGGAGGGCTGTTGGCCCTGCATGAGCTGGGGCACCTCGTCGCCGCGCGGCTGCTCGGGGTGCGGGTGCCCCGCTTCGTGTTCGGCTTCGGTCCGCCCATGGCGTCCTTCCGGTTGGGGGGGACGCAGTTCGTCGTGGGGGCGGTGCCGCTGGGCGCCACGGTGCACATCCAGGGGATGAATCCTCACCGCTCGGAGGTCGTGGAGGCCGCGAGCTTCCGGACGCTGGGGCCCCTGCGGCGCGCGCTCATCATCCTGGCGGGGCCGCTGTCCAACTACCTGTTCGCGCTGGGCGTGCTGTTCGCGCTCTACACGTCGGGCACCCACGTCGTGGTGCCGCTGACGGTGGGCACGGTGCGGCCGGGCTCGGAGGCGGCGCGGGCGCAGTTGCTGCCCGGGGACCGCATCGACTCGGTGAACGGTCAGGCGCTGCGCAGCTGGACGGAGTTCGTGGAGAAGGTGGCGGTGGGCGTGGGCAGCACGCTGGAGCTGCGGGTGGACCGGCACGGCGAGCAGCGCACGGTGACGGTGCGACCGCGCGCGGACGAGCGTGGCGAGGGACGCATCGGCGTGAGCCAGCAGTACGTGTACCGCACGCATGCGCCGGGCGAGGCGCTGAGGCACGCGACGGTGCACACGATGAACCTCGCGGCCGAGGGCGTGACGATGTTCACGCGGCTGGCGAAGGGAGAACAGGCGCGGGGTGGACCGACGGGCCCCGGGGCGCTGGTGCGGCAGGAGTCGTCCGATGCGGCGTCGTCGGGGCTGGACTCGGTGCTGCGAGCGCTGGTGGCCGCGTCGCTGGCGCTCGCGCTGCTGACCTTGCTGCCGATTCCGGGGCTGGATGGCGGGCGCGTCGTGCTGTTGCTGGTGGAGGCGGTGAGTGGTCGCAAGCTGCCGCCTCGCGTGGAGACGGTGGCGCAGACGGTGGGGTTCCTCGCGAGCGCGACGGTCATCGTCGCGGTGGCGTTCGCGGAGATTCGCGGGGCGCTCCCCGAGCGGTTCAGGTCGGAGTCCGCGTCACCCGCGACGACGGGACCCGGTGGCACCACGGCCGGAGCGCCCCCCACGACGGGAGCGAGTGCACCTCCCATCGGAGCGTCCTCGGGAGCGACGGCCCCTGGCGGCGGCGCACCCGCGGGAACGGCGCTTCCCACCACCGCGACACCGGACGGCACGGGCCCTGGAGGACCTGTGGCTCCGCCTGTCGCCAGTTCGGGAGCAGCCGCTGCGACGGGAACCAAGGCAGCACCCGCTGCGCCAACGCCAGTGACAGGCGCACCGGCAGGAGTTGATTCGCGCGGCGTGACGGTCCCCGCCTCCGGAGCGGCGAGCGCGCTCAATCCAGCCGGGAGCAGCGGCGGGGGCGCATCCCCCACGACGAGCGCGCCGCCATCCACGGGCTCCGCGACGCCCACGAACGTGGGAACCACGGCAACGCCCGCCACGGCAGCCGGGGCGACGGACGCACCCGCGAACAGCGCGGCGCCAGCAGGTGCGCCGTCGGGCCTTCCGACAACCACGCCTGCGCCACACGGCGCGGACACACAAACACCCGCGGCGAGCCCATCGTCCACGCCGCCTCCCGCGAGCGCTCCACCCGCGACGCCACCTCCGCTACCCGCCGAGTCCGGGACGAAGGACACCCCCTCATCCGGCGGTCCCTCGGTGATGGGCAGGACGACGGCCTGAAATCCCCTGCCCCGGAACCCGCGAGGGGAACCGCGAGCCTCCCCTGGTTGTCGGGCAAGCGGGCGGACGCTTCCTGTCCACCTGTGGGCTTCCGGCCCCGATGATGCGGCCGACAGGCGGCGGGACGCATATGCTTGCGCGCGAGATGAGCACCAAGGCCAAGGCGGACGGCGGGCTGTACTTCGAGCTGTACTGGGGCGAGAACCTGGCCGAGGCCTGGAGCTACGGGCGCGAGCAGACGCGGGTCCACGCCGCGCCGGATGAGAAGGCGCCCCTGCCCCTCTACGGCTTCACCCTCCCGGAAGAGCCGTTCCTCATGGCCGAGCGCACCGAGCGCGGCTGGCGCATCCACCTGCCCCCCAAGGTCCAGGTCGAGCACAAGCAGCGCGGAGACGCCTTCGCCGCCCTCCCCGGCGCCCAGCTCGTCCAGGACCAGGGCCGCGCCTCCGTGACGCTCTCGGACGGCATGACGCTGCGCCTCACCGAGGGACAGCTGTCCCTGCTCGTCCAGGCCTCCGTCGTGAAGGAGCGCGTCGGCCCCCTCCAGTGGAAGGACATGGGCTGGCTCGCCATCGTCGGCCTGCTCTTCCTGAGCCTGCCCGTGGGCTTCCTCATCGCGGGCCCCACGCCCGAGCGCGCCGCCGAGTCCAACGCCCGCGCCCTCCAGCTCGCCGCCGAGAAGGAGGCCGCGCGTCGCAAGGCCATGGGCCTGGACACGCCCATGCGCCCCATCACCGACGCCGAGCGCGAGCAGCAGCAACCGGCGGACGCGGGCCCCGAGGTCAACATCCCCGCCAGCTTCCGGATGCGCTGACGAAGGCCTCACGGCCCCAGGCCGACCCACACCTCCCCATCCTCGAAGAACTCCTTCTTCCAGATGGGCACGTCCTGCTTGAGCCGCTCGATGGCGTGCTCACAGCCCCGGAAGGCCTCCTTGCGATGCGGCGCCGCGGCGGCGATGACCACCGCCAGCTCCCCCGGCACCAGCACGCCCACGCGGTGCACGATGGCCAGCCGCACGCCCGGCCATGACGTCGCGGCCTCCGCGCCAATCTCCGCCAGCTTCTTCTCGGCCATCGGCGCGTAGGCCTCGTACTCCAGCCGCAACACGCGCCGCCCCTTCGTCGCGTCGCGCACCGAGCCGCTGAAGGTGACGAGCCCGCCGTACGCCTCGCCCCCCACCGCCTCCACCACCTCCTCCAACCGCAGCGGCCGCTCCACCACGCGGAACAGCCCCGGCGAGCCACCCGCCACGGGAGGAATCAACGCCACCTCCGCGCCCGCCCGCACCGGCGCCTCCGCGCCCACGAACTCCTGGTCCACCGCCACGCGCAGGTGCGGCAGCAACGGAGCAAGCCCCGGATGCGCCGCCGCGAGCAGTTGGAGAACCACCTCCACCGTCGCGCCCTCGGGCACCTCCACGCGCTCCCGGGCCGTCCCCGCGCGCTCCCTCGCGGCGGCGAAGTACAGCACGGTGACAGCGCCGCCCGGGCTCACTTCCACTCCTGTCCCGCGCGAGCGTTCTCCCTCAATCGCAGACTCCCCTTCAGCCTCGCGCCGCCCTCGGCCAGCGAGAAGTCCAGGAAGCCCGAGTCCAGCGGCGTGAAGCCCTCCAGCACCGCCTTGATGAGCGCCTGCGCCGACGCCAGTCGCTCCGCGGGCACGCCCGGCAGCGACTCCTGCGCATCCAGCTCCGCGCGCAGCCGCCCCAGGTCCGCCATCACCGACAGGTGCCCCGCGCCGAACGCCTCACCGCCGAAGCGCTCGCGCAGCGACTTGCCGACATCGCCGCGAGGACGCCCCTCCAAAGGCTCACCGGCGATCAACGTGGCGCGCTCGGGGCCGATGCGAAGCTGCACCGGCTGTCCCCACAGGAGCGTCTTGTAGAGCCGGCCGCCGGGAATCTTCTCCATCGCGAAGCGCAGCGACGAGCCCTGCGCGCGCTCATCGAGCAGCCGCAGCACCGGCTCCACGGAGGTGAGGCCCGCGTCGATGAGGACGGTGCCCCGAGGCTCGGGCCGCTGGTTCCGCACGAAGTTCCGCAGGAAGCCCGGTGCATCGAAGTACACCAGCATCGCGACGTCACCACGCAGCGCCTTCAACAGCGCCTCCGCGTCCAGTCCCCGCGCGCGCCACCGCTCCACCATCCGCTCGCGACGCGGCGAGCCCGGCGCGCCGAACGCCAGCTTCGCCAGCTCCTCGGGGGGCACGGACAGCTGCGCGGCGGCCACCGGCCCCAACCCGCTCTCCGCCATCAGCGCGGAAGGAGGCGCGCTCGCCCCCTGCAACAGCGGCCGCGTGGACGACAGGAACCCATCCAGCGACACGTGCTCGGGGCGCACCGTCATCGAGGCGAAGAAGCCCCGCACCGGCCCCTCCTCCTCACCCTCGTCGAGCCTCGGTGCGCCCGTGTACAGGTAGACATTCCCCTCGCCCACCTTGGGACGCAGCTCGTTGAGCAGCGCCACCTCGGACATCCCGGGCCCCGTCAGCTCCGTCACCGCCCGACGCACCAGCTGCACGTCCGCGACGGCCGGCCGCGGCGGCTCCACCGCGAGCACCTCCAGCGGCACGCCCTCCTCCCCCTCCTCGTCGTCCTCCGCCTCCGGCCCGTCGGGAATCGCCAGGTACAGGTAGCCCCGATCAACGAACAGCAGCATCGGCTCGCTGCCATCCTGCGGCACCACGCGCATGGCGCCATCATCGGTGGGCATCACCTGGTGGCCGGAGCTCTCCAGCTCGCTCGCCACCGCGGACATCGCCGCGTCGGGCTCCGTGATGCCCAGCACCGCCACCACGCCGTCGAACTCCGGCAGGATGAACAGGCCGAAGCCCTCCTCGGGGTCCACGACGCTCGAGCCCTGCGTCAGGCTCTGCAACACGAGCGACACCAGGGGTGCCTCGCGCAGCGCCTCCTCCGCCTCCTCGGGGCCGATGAGTCGCTCGTGGAAGTCCACCAGCGGCTCCACGTTGCCCTGCAGCCGGGGCATCCACAGCACCGTCTGCGCGTCTCCCGGCACCGCGCGCAGCAACGGGCGCGGCACCACGGTGAGCCGCACGCGCCCCACCTCCTGGCCCTCGTGCAGCGCGCGCACGGTGTACGCGCCGGGCCGGGCGAAGGCGTGCGACAGCTGGGCGCCCTGCTTCGCGGGAGTCCCGTCGCCGACATCCCAGGAGAGGGCCTGCGCGCCCTTCTCCCCGGAGCCCAGCGTCACGGGCACGCCCGTCTCCACCGTGCGGTCCTCCCCCAGGTCCGTGCGCACCGCTCGCCGACAGCCGGGGCCCGTCAGGCCCACGGCGGTCAACAGGAGGAACAGCGTGACGGACCGACGGACGGAGCGCGGGGAGTGCGGCATGAGCCGCTAATAGTCCAGCGCGAGTCCGAACATCCAGCGCCGGCTGGACAAGTTCAGCCCCTTCCCTCCGAAATCGTCCACATCCGCGTAGGTGTACTCGGCGAACAGGTAGCTGTGGTTCACCCCCAGCCCCGAGTCGAAGTCGCGAGCGAAGCGCGGCTGCAGCACGTCCAGCAGGAACGCCAGGCCCGCCGTGCCGCCCCAGCCCCACTTGCCGCCCTTGCCGGTGACGCCGCCGGAGACCTCGGTGTCGCTGCCCTTCGTCACCCACCAGGGCGAGTAGATGAGGCCCAGCTTGCCGTACGGCACCAGCGGGATGCCCCACTCGAAGGCCGCGTAGTCGAACTTGTAGAAGAGGTTGAACGCGAGCGGCACCACCTTGATGGCCGTGCGCTCCGCCGCGTCTCCACCGCCGTCCGCCAGCTTCGCCGCGCCGTACTTCTCGCCGTAGCCCGCCGACACGCCGACGCCCGCGGTGCCGATGCCCTGGTAGAAGTAGCGCTGGAACTCCAGCTCCACGAGCAGCAGCGACGAGTCGCCGAAGGTGTCCTTGTAGGGCGTGCCCCCCAGGCCCTTCTCCTCGTCGATGAGCGGCTTGTAGCCCCCCAGGCGGAAGATGATGCCGCCGGTGCGGGGGGACTCGACCAGATCCGGAGACACCACGCCTGCGTCCTGCGCCCACGCGGGCAGCGCGGCGAACGCCACGGCCACACCCAGGCCCCATGCCCGACTCATGACTGCTTCCTCCTCGACACCGTCCAGAAGCCCAGGGCCGCCACCACGGCGCCCACGGCAAGTCCGCCACCTCCCGCCCCACACCCGCCCGTCTCCGCGCCCTGCGCGCCCCGGTACGCCGCCCAGAAGCCATTGCTCGCGATGGGAGTCCCCGTCGCCAGCGGCGACGGCTCGCTCTGGTTGCCCGCCTTGTCCAGCGCGAACACCCGCACGCCGTACTCCACGCCGTTCTCCAGGTTGTCCATGCGGAACAGCGTGTTCGACGACGTCTGCTCCTTGGAGCGCACCACGTCGCCCGCGGTGGTGCTGCCACCATCCTCACCCGCCACCAGCTTCACCACCTCCACCTTCATCTGCGACGAGTCGCTCGGCGCCGTCACGTCCACGCTCAGCGCGGTGTCCAGGCCCGTCACCGTCGGCAGGATGGGCGCCGCGGGAGGCTTGGGGTCCAAGGTCAGGGTGATGGCCGGCGTGCCCACGCTCGTCGCGGTCGCCTCGCACGTCGTCCCGGTGCTGTTGAACGGCCGCACGGACGCGCACAGCTTGAAGCTCTTGTTCTCCGTCTGGGCCTCGCACGTCTGGCCCGCCTTGGTGAGCGCCTCGCTGACGTTCAGGCTCACCGTGCCCGTCGTCACCGACGAGGACCGCTCGATCTCCTCCAGCGTCACCTCGCTCGAGCTCGGTGTGTCCGAGCACGTGTCCGGGGACAGCCAGATGTAGAGCGTGTCGCACTGGTTGGTCGCCTGACGTTGCCAGGTGACCTGGGTGACCTTGGCGCAGTCGGCCTTGGAGACGACGATTTCGTTGCCCTGGCTTCCCGAGACCGAGAAGGTCACGGTCTGCCCCAGGGCGGTCGACGCGGAGAGCAAAAGCAAGGCGAGTGTGAGGCGCATGGGTAGCCGGACGCTAGCAAGCGGGGGGCCACACACAACGCCTTCCGACAGGCCCTTTTTCGGACGTTTCGAGCCGACCTGGCGCGCCAAACAGGCAGGGCGGCCCCCACGGCCGTGCCAATTTGTCAGACGGGACGCTCGACCAGCTTCAGGCCGGCCTCCACCAGGTTGAGGGCGGCGCCCCGGGTGGCGTTGTCCACCGCGGCGAAGAGCGTCACCCACTCGGGGGCCTGGGGGAAGGCGCGCACCCGGCCCACGTGCACCGTGGGGTCCGACGTGACGAGCATGGGCATGGGGTAGATGCGCTCGCCGGGGGCATCCAGCACCTTGAGGGCCGGGGACGTCTTGAGCGCGGCGCGCACCTGCTCCACCGGGCCCGCCTTCTTGAGCTGCACGTGGAGCGACAGGCCGTGGCCGTAGAAGCTGGGCACCTGCACCGCGGTGCCGGCCAGCACCGGCGCCTCGCCCCGGGACGCGAACAGGCGCGCGGCCTCCAGCGTCCAGCCCGCCTCCTCCTCCGTCCAGGGCGAGTTCACCATGAAGCCGCCCACCTGCGGCACCAGGTTGAAGCCCACGCGGTGGGGGAACGCGTGCGGCTCCGGCTCGCGCCCGGACAACAGGTCCGCGGTCTGCTTCTCCAGCTCCGCCACGCCGCGCACGCCCGCGCTGGACACCCCCATCATCGCCGTCACCTGCGTGCGCACCACGCCGAAGGCCCTGCGCAAGGGCTCCACCACGTGCACCGCCGCGGTGGTGACGGCGCCCGGCAGGCACACCACCCGCCCCTTCGTCACCTGCGCCAGCGCCTCCGTGTTGAAGCCCGGCAGCACCAGGGGCACGTTGCCGTCGCTCCGGAACGCGGAGCTGATGTCCACCACCCACGCGCCGGAGGCCTGCGCCGCGGGCGCCAGCGTGCGCGACACCTCCGCGGGCGTGGCCAGCAGCACCAGCCCCACGCCGCGGAAGACGTCCGGCGCGGCGCGCTCCACCTCGATGGAGTCCTCGCCGTACTCCACCTCCAGGCCCTTCGAGCGTTCGGAGCCGAAGGCGCGCACCTGCTCGGCGGGCACGTCCCGCGCGTACAACGCGGCCAGCACCTCGCGGCCCACCACGCCGGTGGCACCCACCACGGCAATCTGCAAGTCGTTCTTCATGACGCGTCCTCGTGCGTGCGTGACTCCTCCAGGCGCAAGCAGCGTCCCGGAAGGAGGGCCTCAGTCGTCCTTCAGCCGCGCCGTGGGCACCGGCCCCGGCAGCGGAGGGAACTTCGGATTGCGCTCCGGCTCGGAGGCGCGCACGTAGTGCGGCTCCATGGAGAAGAGCGCCTCCAGCGAGAAGGTCTCCGGCATGCGGGCAAGCCGCACCAGCTCCACCGCCGACGGGAAGTCGTGCCCGGACAGGAGCCGCTCGGGCGCCACGCCGTGGGACTCGAGCGCCGCGCGGTAGTCCACCAGCGCGGGCCCCAGCGCCACCGCGCGGGGCTCGGCGGCCATGCGCTGGGCCACCTCCTGGGGCGACATGGCGGTCTCCGGCTCCAGCGCCTCCACCGTCCCGCCGCGCCGCACGTAGGCGCCCAGGTACAAGTCATCCTTGCGCGCCACGGCCAGCACGTGGAGCGGCACGTCCTCGGGCCCCTCCATCGCCACCGCCGCCAGCGACGACGCGCCCGCCACCTTGAGGCCCGCCGCGTACGCCAGCGACTTCACCGTGGCCAGGCCGATGCGCAGGCCCGTGAACGAGCCGGGCCCCAGGCCCACCACCAGCCCCTCCAGCGCCGCGAGCTTCACGTCGTGCCGCGCGAGCAGCTCCCCCACCACGCCGGGCAGGGCCTCGCTCTGCTTGATGGGCGGACGCACCACCTGGTGCTCCACGACGCGCACGCCGTCCGGCCCCCGCTCCACCAGGGCGAGCGACATCGTCAGCGTGGAGGTGTCCAGCGCGAGGAACATGGGCGCTCCCTACACCGGCGCGGCCCACATTGCTTGGGGAATCTCCGACACGGTGTCATCGGGGCAGCGATACAGCCGCACGCGCACCACGCCCTTGTCCAGCATCCCCAGCTTGGACGCGGCGGCCTTGGACACGTCGATGATGCGGCCCTCGACGTAGGGCCCCCGGTCGTTGATGCGCACCTGCACGGAGCGGCCGTTCTCCATGTTGACCACCTTCATGCAGGAGCCGAAGCGCGCCTTCTTGTGCGCGGCCGTGAGCGCGTTCTGGTTGAAGCGCTCCCCGCTCGCGGTGGGCCGGCCGTGCAGCCCGGGGCCGTAGAACGACGCCAGCCCCTCGCCCAGGTAGGAGCGCGGCATCTGCTCGCGCCGAGTCACGCCCGGAGTCGAACCGGAGCGCGTCCGGGTCTCCTCGTCGCGAGAGTCCGGCTTCGCCGCGCGCGAGGCGCACGCGGTGGAGCAGCCCAGCGCCAGCAGGAGGACGACGGTGCTCGCGCGCATGGGGCCTCTATCGGGTGATGTCGTTGGTGAAGACCAGCAGCATGAGCAGGAAGAGCAGCGCCAGGCCCACCATGTTCGCGGCCTCGCGGACCCGCGTGGGGATGGGGCGGCGGCGGATGCCCTCCCACGCCGCGGACAGCAGCGCGAAGCCATCCAGCACGGGGATGGGCAGCAGGTTCATCACGCCCAGGTTGATGGAGATGATGGCCATCAGGTGCAGGAACGAGTCGAGCCCCTGCTCGGCGCTCTTCGCCGCCAGCTGGTACATCATGATGGGACCGCCCACCGAGGACAGCGGCACGTCGCGCGTGAACAGCCCCGCGAGCACCTTCACCATCTGCCCGACAATCTTCGGCACCACGACGGCCGCCTGCTTGAACGCGGCGGCGGGCCCCAGGTGCACCGTCACCTCGTCCACCTTCGGCGCGTCCGCGTCCATCAGCGCCCAGCCGCGCGCCCCCAGCGCCAGCCGCGAGGTCTCCTGCCCCATCGCGTCCTCGCTCTTGAGCGGCGCCTGCGCCAGCTTCTCGGTGTGCTCGCCGCCCTTCGCGTCGCGCCACGTCAGCGTGAAGGGCTGGTCCTTCAGCTCGGTGAGCTCGTTCTCCATCATCCGCAGCGACTGCACGGGCTTGCCGTTGAACGCGACGATGAGGTCTCCGGGCGCAAGGCCCGCCTTCTGCGCCACGCTGCCAGGGGCCACCGTCGCGACGTACGTGTCCGCGGCCTCCGCGCCCACCGCCGCCAGGCCCACGCCCGGCTGCCGGGGCACCGTCACCTCGACGAGGGCGGGCACCTGGCCCATCACCACGCCGGCCTCCACCGTGGACATGCGCCGCACCACCAGCTTCAGCGGCTCACCCTCCGGATGCCGGCCCAGCTCCTGGTACAGCCGCGCCTCGTCCGGCACGTTCACGCCGTTGACGCTCAGCACCCGGTCGAAGGTGCGCAGGCCCGCGGCCTCCGCCGGCGAGCCCGCTCGCACGCCCACCAAGGGCGGCTTGGACACCGGCGCCACGCCGATGAGGCCCCGCTCCACCGTGTCGATGGGCGACGTCTCCGTGCTCTTCTTCGGCGTCACCGTCAGCGTCACCGGCTGGCCGCCCCGGTCCACCACGATGGGGATGGGCCGCTCGAAGCGCCCCACGAAGGTCTCCCGCATGTCGTCGAAGGTGCGAACCGACTCGCCCTCCACCGACAGGACGCGGTCGCCGGGGCGCATGCCGGACAGCTCCGCCGGGCTGCCGGGCTCCACGAAGCCCACCAGGGTGGACGTGGCCTGGTGCGGGCCCAGGAAGACGAAGAAATAGACCAGCACCGGGAAGATGAGGTTGAAGGCCGGCCCCGCCAGGACGATGAGCCCGCGCTTCCAGGGCGGCTGCGCCAGGAAGCCCCGCTTCGCCTCGTCCGGGCTGAGCTCCTCGTGGGGCAGGTCCCCCGCCATCTTCACGTACCCGCCCAGCGGCAGGATGGCGATCTGATACTCCGTCTCACCCTTGATGAAGCCGATGAGCTTGGGCCCGAAGCCGATGGAGAACTTGAGGACCTTCACCCCGCAGGCCTTCGCCACGAGGAAATGGCCGAGCTCGTGCACTGTCACGAGCACGCCGAGCAGCAGGATGAAGAACCCCAGGTTCTGAAGTGAGGGCATGGCGGCAAGAGTAATCGTGTACCCCCGGACGGACAACGCACATCCGGGGCCGCCAGCCAGCCAGCCGAGCGAAATCTCACGCTTCTACGGCAGCAGGCCTCGCACGAACTGCACGTAGACGAACACCAGGGGTGCGTTGAAGAGCAAGGCGTCGATGCGGTCCAACACCCCGCCGTGCCCCGGGATGAGGAACCCCGAGTCCTTCACGCCGTACGCCCGCTTGAGCATGGATTCGCACAAGTCACCGACGGGGCCCAGCAGGCCACCGGCGATGCCCAGGATGACGCAGTCCCACACGGTGAAGACGGGGAAGAAGAAGCCCCGGGCGATGAACATGCCGCCCACCGAGCCGAGCATGCCGCCGAAGAAGCCCTCCCACGTCTTGTTCGGGCTCACCTCGGGGTAGAGCTTGTGGCGCCCCATGAAGCGGCCGAAGAAGTAGGCGGCGGTGTCGTTGGCCCAGGTGATGGTCAGCGCGCAGATGACCCACGCGAGGCCATGGTCGGGCAGCAGGCGCAGCGCGGACAGCGCGGTGAGGCCCACGGCGCCATACAGGAAGCCGTTGACCAGGTGGGCCGTGCGCGTGGGGGCCTCGGCGAGCGGGCCCTTGAACAGGTGGAAGATCCACGCGAAGAAGGCGAAGACGATGGTGAGCCAGAAGGCCGTCTCACCCGTGCGCGCCGCGTCCCGCAGGGGCAGGAAGGGCAGCACCGCCGCGAAGGCCATGCCCACCCACGCGGCCGCGTTCAGCCGCTTCTGCACGATGAGGTAGTACTCGCCCACGCACGCGGCGGCGGCGAGGCCGAGCAGGCCCGCGCTCCACACACCGCCCAGGAAGAGCAGCACCAGCACCAACGGCAGGAGCGTCAGCGCCGTCACGATGCGGATGACGAGGTTCTTGTTCTTGTCGTTCACGCCTTGGCCCGCTGAGGGGGGTCTTCCCGCTTCACCTGCGCCGTCGTCAACCCGAAGCGCCGCTCACGCTGCTGGTACTGAGACACGCAGCGCAGGAACTCGTCGGTGCGGAAGTCCGGCCAGAGCGCGTCGGTGAAGCACAGCTCCGCGTACGCCATCTGCCAGAGCAGGAAGTTGGACACGCGCAGCTCGCCGCTGGTCCGCACCATCAGGTCCAGGGGCGGCAGGCCGTTGGTCCAGAGGAAGGACTCGAAGTCGGCCTCCTCGACGCGGTCCGCCGCCAGCTCCCCCCGGGTGATGGCCTGGGCCATCCGCTGGGCGGCGCGGAGGATCTCCTCCCGGCCGCCGTAGGACAGCGCCAGCGACAGCACCATCCCCGTGTTGTGGCGGGAGTCGGCGATGAGCCGCTCCAGCGGGTCCTTCACGAACCGGGGCAGCCGGTCCACGTCACCCACCGCGTTGAGTCGGATGCCGTTGTCGAGGATCTCGGCGCGCTCGCGCTCCAGGTAGTCGCGCAGCAGGTCCATCAGGCCCGCGACCTCCTCGGCGGGGCGGGCCCAGTTCTGCGAGGAGAAGGCGTAGAGGGTCAGGGCCTGGATGCCCAGGCGGCGGGCGGTGCGGGTCACCTCACGCACACTGGCGCTGCCCTCGCGGTGCCCCTCCAGTCGGTCCAGACCCCGCGACTCCGCCCACCGACCGTTGCCATCCATGATGATGCCCACGTGGCGCGGCATGGGCCGGGCCTTGACCTGATTTTCGAGGGCGGAAACCACTAGGGGGCGTTCCATTCGAGCCGCGCACCCTACCGGCGACACCGCGCCGCGTCCACGCCAGCGTGGTCCAACCGTCACCCCCGGCCCCTGGTCGGTCGCCCGGCCCCGGTGAGCGGCCTCGGGGCTCGCGCGCATGTGGGCACAGGTGCGCGAGCCCGGGGATGGGGGCTCAGGATTCGGGCCAGTTCGGGCGGAGGGCCTCGATGGGACTCTGTCCCCAGGTGGCGTACCGGGCCTCGTCGGCGACGGGGTAAGGCAGCCCGTGGGTGCGAGTGAAGTGATCCACCCAGTGCGGCTGGGAGCCGTCCACATCGGTGAAGCCGTACTCGCGGGCCAGGGCCCAGGAGCTGTGGACGCGGCCGGCCTTGGAGGCGACGTTGGGGTCGGCGGCGAGCGCGGCGACGGCGCGCCCCACATAGGCGGGCGTCTCGGAGGCGATGAAGTCCGGGTCCACCTTCGTGCCGTCGCGCCAGTTGGCCTCGGTGACGCCGAAGTGCTCGAGCATCTCCTCGGAGCGCAGGAAGCCCGGCGTCACGGCGAGCGCGGTGAGGCCCGTGCGGCGCAAGTCCCGGGACATGGCGAAGGCGAGCCGGATGACGGCCATCTTCAGCACGTCATAGAGGACGTGGCCCCGGTAGGCGAAGTGGTCTCCGTCGGTGATTTCGACGATGAGCCCCTGGTTGCGCGGGAGCATGAGGGGGACGGCGTGGCGGCTGGTGATGACGTGCGTGAGCACGGCGCGCTCCAGCATGGTGCGTGCGTCCGGGATGGACTGCTTCCAGAAGGGCTGGCCGAAGTGGGTGAGCCGGTCGCAGCCCCAGATGTCGTTGACCAGGATGTCCAGGCGGCCCTGCTCCTGCTGGATGCGCTCGCACAGGGAGATGACCTCCTCCTCCACGGTGTGGTCGCAGCGCACGGGGATGCCGTGGCCACCGAGCGCCGTGACCTGCTCGGCGGTCTCCTCGAGGGTCTCCGGGCGGGAGTCGCCCGAGGCGGGACGGCCCCGGACGCTGCGGCCGGTGCAGTAGACGGTGGCGCCGGCCTCGCCCAGTCGGGTGGCGATTCCGCGGCCCGCGCCTCGGGTGGCGCCGGCGACCAGGGCGATGCGGCCTACGAGTGGCTTCTTCATGGGGTGTCTCCTCACGGACCGACCGGGGTGGCCGGCGATGGGGCGCACCGTACGGGGGGTAATATGACAACCTCTGTCATGTTGGTTCCGTAACGTTCACGGCGGAGGTCTTTCCGATGCGCGCCGACCGACTCGTCAGCCTGATGATGCTGTTGCAGAGCCGCCCGAAGCTGACCGCGGGCGAGCTGGCGCGTGAGCTCCAGGTCTCCGCGCGGACCATCCACCGAGACCTCGACGCCCTGTCTGCCTCGGGCGTGCCGGTCTACGCGACGCGCGGCTCGGAGGGCGGCGTGGCGCTGCTCGAGGGATGGAAGACGCAGCTGACGGGCCTGACGCGCGCGGAGCTGCACGCGCTGGCGGCGATGAGCGCGGCGCCGGGAGGGTTGGGGGACATCGGGTTGAGCGCGCCGCTGCGCAGCGGGTTGGTGAAGCTGGCGGCGGCGCTGCCCGCGTTGCAGCAGCCGGCGCTGGAGTACGCGCGGCAGCGGCTGCATGTGGACGCATCGGGTTGGTTCGCGGAACGGGAGTCCGTGCCCCATCTGGAGGATCTGCGCGAGGCGGCGTGGGAGAACCGGCGGGTGTCGCTGAGGTACCGGGACTTCGATGGGAAGCGTGGCCGGCGACAGGTGGAGCCGTACGCGCTCGTGTTGAAGGCGGACCGTTGGTACCTGGTCGCGGGGACGGAGGCCGGTACTCGGGTGTACCGGGGCTCGCGCATCGACGGGGTGAAGGTGCGTGCGGAGACCTTCGAGCGCCCCGCGCGGTTCGACCTGCCCGCGTTCTGGAAGGAGTGGTGCGCGCGCTTCGCGGAGAAGCGGGCACTGTACGAGGTGACGCTGCGATTGACGCCGGAGGCGGAAGGCCTGCTGCGGCGGATGCGCCCTCCGGTGGATGGCGTCCGGTTCGACGCGGGGGATGCTACCCACGGACGAAAGACAGTCACCCTCGACTTCGAGCGTGAGGCCATCGCGATGGACCAGTTGTGCGCGGTGGGCCAGGGATTCGAGGTCATCGAGCCCCGGGCGCTCCGGGTGCGGTTCATTGCCTTGGCCAAGGCGGTCCTGGAAAACCATCACGGCGAGGGATGAGGGCTGGGAGGTATGTTAGCCTCGCAGGGACATGAGCAGTCATTCGGGTCCAGGGGCACCTTCCTGGCATCGGTTGCGCGGGCCTCGCATGTGCCCTCGCGTGGGGAGTCTCACCCGTCCTTCTGAACGTCACGAGGTCTCGCGGCCATGAGATGTGCATCCATCCTGTCCCTGTTGCTCGCCTCTTCCTGCTCCGCGCCGAGCCTTTCCGAACCCAACTCGGACTGCGACAGGAAGCCCGATGTGACCCGAGTGTTCGAGGTAGGCACCACCGAGGCGGTGCTGGGCGACGGCTCGGGTTGTCGAGTGGTGGCCGTCTCCACCGCGCTCCTCGGCTTCACGCCAGGCTGTCTGAGATTGCATGCGAGGGACGCCGCGAGTGACAAGGAGTTCATCGCGGATGTGACCGACCTCCGTGCGCGCCAGGCGAGGGACCTCCGCGTGGCGTTCCTCCCTCCTGACTCGTGGTCCTCCGACATCGGCGTCACGGTCCGCTCGTTCGAACAGCGCTGCGACGGAGTCCAGATCGGCGTCTTCCACCAGGGAGTCACCGTGCGACCCGGGCAGGTGGTCCCAGCGTCCATGACCCTCGATGGCCGGGATGCCGACAATGACGGGTTCGTCGCCAGGAACTTCGGAGGCTCCGACTGCCGGGACGACCTGGCCACCGTCTTCCCCGGCGCCCCCGAGCTGTGCAACGGCCAGGACGACAATTGCGACAGCGTCCAGGACGAGGGTTACCCCAACCTCGGCTCCGCGTGCCTGGATGCCAACACCCAATGCGCGGGCACATACCAATGCTCCCCGGAGCAGGACTCGACCGTCTGCGTCCCTTCGGGTTCGTGCTGACGGAGCGGCCCCAGGACCTCGAAGCGGCGTGAGCCTACTCCGCTTCGAAGTTGTGCTTGATGACCTTGGTCTCCCCTGCCCCCACCTCCACGGTGACATGTTGTGTCTTCTGGAGGTCGGGGTTGTGCAGCTTGATGCGGTGCTTTCCCGCCGGGACTTCCTTGGGGGCGAACGGCGTCGGCCCCAATTCCTGGTCATTCAGCGTGACGACGGCATAGGGCCGGATGCGGAACTCCAGTGTCCCCTTGCCCACGCGCACCGGAGGCTTCACACGGGCCGCGGGCTTCGCTTCGAACACGGGAATCTGCGAGGGCTTCTGCCCCACGGGGCTCGCGGCCCCTTGCGCCGGCCGAGGAGCGACGGCGGCCGGCAATTCCACGTTGGCTCCTCCCGCCTGAGCCACCCTGGGAGGCTTTGCCTGCGCCGGCTCCGTTCCCTTCACGACCTCCACCGGATTCCCAGCAGGCGCGCCGGAGGGCGGAGCGACGTGTGCACGCTCGGGCAGAACCTCCTGCCCATTGGGGGCCTGAACCACCGGGGCCGCCACCTCGGGTGACTTCGCGACCTGGGCCACGCCCTCGCGCTCAGGCGCCGTCACCGACTCGCGCTTCGTCGCGACCGGCAGCGGCGGCGGGTTCACGAACTTCGGAGACTCCTCGCGCGTGGCCAGCACCAGACCGCCGCCCACCACGAGCACCACTCCCGCCGCCATGACTCCGAGCAACCACCCACGCCCCGGGCCCATGGGCGCGGAGACCTGCACCCCCGTGGAGATGTGGTCCTCATCCGACGCCCCCGCGTCCGTCCGCACGCGGTCATTCGCATCCCGCTCGGCCTCGGCGCCCTGGGCCACGTCCGTGGCTCCCGCGAGCGAAGCGGCCTTCCACCCGTCATCCGCCCCACGAACCTGCCCCGCCATCCCCGCCTGCGCCGGCAAGGCATGCCGCGAGCTCCCCCGCTTCCCCTTCTCCCGCGCCTCCACCGGAACAGGCCGGGCCTGCGCCACCTCGCCGCCCATCACCCCGCGCACCGACAGCGGCATGGGCGTGGTCGGCGACGTCGAATCCACCACCGCCGGCAGCGGCGTGGTCTTCATCGGCCGCTCCTCCACGGGCGCGGACATCGACCGGGGCGCGCTCGCGGGCTTCGGCGGCGTCATGCCCACGGGCGCCACCACCCCCGCCGCGGGCGTGCCCCCCGCCTCCGCCATCACCTTCGCCACGAACTGCGAGAGCTGGTACGCCCCCACCGGCTCGCCCGACGACAGCAGATAGCGCTCCAGGTCCGACTGGAGCGCGCGGCAGTCCGGATAGCGCGCGTCGCGCTCCTTCATCAACGCCAGCTCGAGAATCCTGCGAAGCGGCTCGGGCACATCGGCCCGGCGCGCCTCCACCGGCACGAAGGGCTCGAACAGGATGGCCTGCATCGTGCTCGCCTCGGTGGTGGCCTCGAACGGGCGCTTGCCCGTGAGCAGCTCGTACAGCACCACCCCCAGCGCATACACATCCACGCGGCGGTCCAGGGGACTGGCGCGCAGCTGCTCCGGCGGCATGTACGCCACCTTCCCCTTCACCACGCCCGTCTGCGTGCGATGCCCCTGCCCCGCCACCTTCGCCACGCCGAAGTCCACCACCTTCACCGCGCCCTGCCGAGACACCAGGATGTTGTCCGGGCTCACGTCGCGGTGGATGAGCCCCAACGGCTCCCCCGTCGCCGCGTCACTGAACTCGTGCGCGAACGCCAGCCCCTCCGCCGCCTGCGCCACCAGCTTCGCGCACACCACCGGCGGCAACGGCTGCTCCGACGCGCGCTTCACCAGCCGCCGCAACGTGGGCCCGTCGATGAACTCCATCGCCAGGAAGTAGCTGCCGTCCGCCTCGCCGAAGTCGAAGATTTGAACGATGTTCGGGTGCTCGAGCTGCGCGGCCAGCCGCGCCTCGCCCAGGAACATCTCCACGAACGCGGGGTCCTCCGCCAGATGCGGGAGGATGCGCTTCAAGACGAGCGTCTTCTCGAACCCCATGGGGCCAGCGGCCTTCGCGAGGAAGACCTCCGCCATGCCCCCCGAGGCAAGCTTCCGGACGAGTTGATACTTCCCGACTTGCATTGGGCTGAAGGTTCTCCCAGGTTTTCCTGGAAAAGTGAAATCCCTCCCCGAGTGTTCTGCCCAGGACCATGCAGCCGAGCGTCAACGAGTTTGCCCTGGCGCGACCGGCTCCGTAGGATCCGCGCCACGCATGCCCCCGAAGCTCATCGGTCCCTACCGCGTCCTGGAGACGCTCGGCAGCGGCGGGGCTGGCACCGTGTACCGGGCCCTGGACCGCCGCAGCAACGACGAAGTCGCCCTGAAGCTGCTCTCGGCCGGCCCGACGCTGGACGAGCGCGCGGCGCGGCGGCTCGCGCGCGAATTCGAGACGCTGGCGGACCTGTCCCACCCCAACGTGGTGAAGGTCTTCGAGGCGGGGGTCCACCAGGGCTGGCCCTACCTGGCCATGGAGCTCATCGAGGGGCTCACGCTGCGCCACTACCTGGAGATTCGCGGGGACGACCTCTTGTCGCCCAGCAGCTCCAGCGCGCCCCGGAGCCTGTTGTCCGTGCGGCGCACGGCGGACGACGACTTCGGGGTGGGCAGCGACTCGGACCTGGACCTGCCGGGGGACTCGCGCTCGGGGCACGAGGGCCTGTTCAGCATGGACGCCTTCAACGAGGAGCCCCCGAGCGAGGATTTGCGCAGCTACGGCGCGGAGGACAACCAGGACGCGCTGGACTCGGACGACTCGCTGGAGGGATTTGACGTGCCCGCCCCCGCGCCCCGCAAGCCCGCGGACGACGCCCGGGCGCCGCGCGTGGAGGACCTCAACCGGCCCGAGCGCATGGGGCGGCTGAAGGACACCATGCTCCAGCTGTGCGAGGCGCTGGCGTACATCCACGGGCACGGCCTGGTGCACCGCGACCTCAAGCCCTCCAACGTCATGGTGGACGAGGACCGGCAGGTGCGGCTGATGGACTTCGGCCTGGCGAAGTTCCTCGCGGACGACGTGGCGATTACAGAAGCCGGCAAGATGGTGGGCACGTACCGCTACATGGCGCCGGAGCAGATTCTCGGAGAGCCGCTGGATGGACGCTCGGACCTGTACAGCCTGGGCGTCATCCTCTATGAGCTGCTGAGCGGGCGGCCCCCCTTCGACGCGAAGACGCCGCACGAGTTGTGGCGGCAGGTGTTGGAGACGGAGCCTCCGCCCGTATTGGCGTTGAACCTTCATGGGGACCCGCAGTTCGCGCGGGTGGCCCACCGCCTCATCCGCAAGGAGCCGGACGACCGGTTCCAGACGGCCGAGGAAGTCTACGAGGCACTTTCCGAGTGAGCACCTCCCAGCTTCACACCTTCACGGTGGCCGCCGACAAGGCGGGCCAGCGCGTGGACCTCTTCGTGGGCGAGGCGCTGAGCCTGTCGCGTGCCCGCCTCAAGCGACTCTTCGAGTCCGGCGCGGTGAAGGTGAACGGCCGCGCGGCGAAGAAGGGCCTGACGTTGGTGGAGGGCCAGGCCGTGGCCGTCGTCCTCGAGGAGGAGACGCGCGAGGCGGTGCCGGACCAGGACTTCCCGCTCACGGTGCTGCACGAGGACGCGGAGCTGGTGTTCGTGGACAAGCCCGCGGGCCGGCCCTCGCACCCGCTGCAGTCGGGGGAGACGGGCACGGTGGCCAACGCGCTCGTGGCGCGCTACCCCGAGTGCGCGCAGGCGTCGGTGGACCCGCGCGAGGGCGGGCTGTGCCACCGGCTGGACGTGGAGACGTCGGGCGTTGTGGTGGCGGCGCGCACGAGAGCGGCCTGGAACACGGTGCGCGAGGCGTTTGGTGAGCGCGCGGTGGACAAGCGCTATCTGGCGCTGGTGACGGGGCCGCTGGTGGACGAGGGCGACATCGAGCTGCCGCTGCGTCACCACCCGCGCCATCCGGACCGGGTGGAGCCCGCGCCGTACGGTGCCGAGGACGCGCGCGAGGCGGTGTCTCGCTTCCGGGTGCTGTCGCGCGCCGGAGAGCACAGCGTGGTGGAGGTGCGCATCCTCACGGGCGTGCTGCACCAGGTGCGCGCGCATCTGGCGGGCATCGGCGCGCCCATCGTCGGGGACACGCTGTATGGCGGGCGCGAGGCGCCGGAGCTGGGGCGCTTCTTCCTGCACGCGCGGGCGCTGGGGCTGTCGCATCCGGTGACGAAGAAGCCCCTGCATGTGACCAGTCCCCTGCCCCCGGAGCTGCGCGCGGAGCTGGAGCGGCTGGGATTGCCGCTGCCGCGTGGCGAGCACGGCGACGCGAGCGTCAGTTCCCCAGCGACTTGAGCATCGCCCTGACTTCATTGGCGGAGGCCCCGGAGGGCTCCAGCTTCAAGTACTGGTTGTAGGCCCGTGCCGCCTCGGAGTTCTTGCCGATGGACTGGTACGCCATGCCGAGCGACAGCCAGGCCCGGGCGTTCTTCTCGTCGTCCCGGACCACGTCCGCCAGCAGCTTCGTGGCCTCGCGGAAGGCGGACTCGGACTCGAAGCCGTTCGTCAGGGCGATTCCCAGTCCGGCCTTGGCCTCCGTGGAGTCGGGCTTGAGGCCCAGCGCCTTGCGGTAGCTCGCGGCCGCGGACTTGAAGCGATTGCCCACCGTGGCGCTCTTCGCCTGCTTGATGAGGTTGGCGTATTCGCCCTCCGAGTCCACGGAAGCCTGGGCGACCGCGGGGAGCGGCACCGCGGGCGCCTCCGCGACGGGGGCCTCCGTGGCCCGGGGCTTCACAGGACGAGCCTCCACGACGCGAATGGGCGCCGTCGGCGTCACCGGCATGGACGCTGGCGCTCGTTCGGACAGACGCCAGACCGCGAACCCGAGCCCTCCCAGGAGCAGACAGGCCGCGCCGAGCCCGATGCCCGACAGACGTCGGACACCCCGAGGAGCCTGGGTGGATGCCCCCGTCTCCATCAAGGCCTCCGGCGCGGTGTTGATGGCTCGCGGAGATGTGGGGCGGGCCAGCGCTTCGCTGAATGCGGCGGGAACCTGGGGCGGGCGCCCCTCCTCACGCAACTCCCGTGCGAACAGCGTCTGGACGAGCCACGCCACGGACATCGGGGAGAAGCGAGGTGTGGTGGCATAGAGAAAGCCGGAGAGCGCTTCCGCGAAGGCGTGCGCTGACTCGAAGCGCTCCTCACGATGCACCGCGAGGGCCTTCTGGAGGATCTCCTCCAACTCGACTGGCAGCTCCGGCCGCAGAGAGCGCGGCGACGGGAACCGGCCCTCCTGGAGCTGGTGCATGACGACGTACGAGGGCCCTTCGAGCGGAAGCCGACCGCACAGCAATTGATAGAGCACGACTCCGGTCGCCCAGACATCCGTGCGAGCGTCGACCTCCTCTCCGCGCGCCTGTTCCGGGGAGAAGAAGAGGTACTTGCCCTTCACGACGCCGGGCTCCGTGTTGAAGCCTCTCAGCTCCCGCGCCTTGGCGATACCGAAGTCGACGACCTTCACCTGCCCTTCGTAGCTGACCAGGATGTTCTCGGGAGAGATGTCGCGGTGCACCAGGTCCAGGCTGACGCCGCGATTGTCCACACGGGTGTGCGCGTAATGCAGCCCCCGACAGACCTCCAGCGTGATGAAGACAGCCTGGGCGATGGGGATGGACGCCAGTCCCGGCTGATGCGAACGCTTGAGGATCCGGTCGAGGGGCTGACCATCCACCAACTCCATCGCCAGGAAGTGCTCGCCGTCCGCCTGACCGAAGTCGAAG
This sequence comes from Myxococcus sp. XM-1-1-1, assembly GCF_020037095.1. Classification (NCBI taxonomy): domain Bacteria; kingdom Pseudomonadati; phylum Myxococcota; class Myxococcia; order Myxococcales; family Myxococcaceae; genus Myxococcus; species Myxococcus sp. XM-1-1-1. The sequence continues at coordinate 301,029 of NZ_JAIQDH010000003.1, read as the reverse complement.
ACCTGGGCGATGTTGCCATGAGAGAGCGAGGCGGAGATGCGCGCCTCGCTGATGAACATCTGGAGGAAACCCTCATCCTGCGCGTATTCGGGCAGCACCTTCTTGATGAGCACCGACTTCGTCACGCCGGCCTCGCCCACCAGACGCGCACGCCACGTCTCCGCCATGCCGCCCTTGCCCAATCTCGACACCAACGTGTAGCGCCCCAACGCCTTGGCAGTCACGGAGTCCATGGGAAGGCAATGTAGTCGTTGAGCGCGCGTCCTCCCAGTCCCCGCAATGGAATACAGCTCAGAACGGAGACTCGCGGGAGCCGCGCGCCAAGAGGCATCTTCTCCGGGCTGCGCGACCGGATGCGCGACAACCAGGCCCACCCCCACTACTCGCCCATCACCTTGACGATGACGCGCTTGCGCCGCTGTCCATCGAACTCCGCGTAGAAGACCTGCTGCCACGGGCCCAGGTCCAGCTTGCCCGCGGTGACGGGGATGATGACCTGGTGGTGGACGAGCATCGACTTGAGGTGCGCGTCACCATTGTCCTCGCCCGTCCCGTGGTGGCGATAATCCGGTCCGAAGGGCGCGAGCTTCTGGAGCCACTCCCAGATGTCCTCGTGCAGCCCGGACTCGTCGTCATTGACGAAGACTCCCGCCGTGATGTGCATGGCGGAGACCAGCACCATTCCCTCCTGGATGCCGCTCTTGCGCACCAGCGAGGCCACGGTGTCCGTCAGGCGCACCAGCTCCCGGCGCTGCTTCGTCTCGAACCACAGGTACTCGGTCAGGGTCTTCATGCGCCACACGATAGCCGAGCCCCCCAGGCCTCGCTGCGGGGAGCACCCCGGCCCGCAGCACGAAGCAGACTTCCCCGCAGCCTCCTCGCTCCGCCCGAGAAGCATGCAACACATTGCGAATCAGTCAAACCATCCTCATACTGACGACACCCCGCCTCAAACCCTCCCTTTTCCAGGAACGCACGCGCGACCCTTCCGCGTCCCTGCGAACGGGTCGCTGAAGCGGCCTGGAGGGCAAGCAGGGTCTGCGAAGCGGGATTCCAACAGTCCGTCCGTCCTGCACGAACTCACGAGGCCCCGCAACGGCACGTCACGTGCGAAAGGATGAACACCGTGAACGAGAACCTCGCCGCTCAACTGGAGCACATCCAGTACCCCACCTTCACCTTTCCGTGGTCTGGCGCGTGCGCGCCATTCGCCGAGGCCGTTGATCAGGAGGCGCTGCGCTGGGCACAGACGCAGGGGCTCATCATCTCCGAGAAACAGCTGGCCCGGCACGCCCGGGGGAAGTACGGCTGGCTCATGGCCCGCTGCTATCCGCATGCGGACCGCGAGCTGGTGCAACTCCTCACGGACTTCGTCCTTTGGTACTTCATCGTGGACGACCTCTTCGTGGACAGGGTGGACGCCGTCGCTCAGGAGACACTCCCCAATCTCACGGCGATTCTGGACATCATCGATTTCGACCACGCGTCCGCGACACCTCGCTTCGGAGAGATGGCGTTCCTGGGTATCTGCCAGCGGATGCGAGCACGGCTCGACCCAGAGCACTTCGAGCGCTTCGCTCACGGGATTCGGCTGTGGGGCTCCGCCGCAGGACTCCAGATTCTATGCAACATCATGAAGGAGCCCTTGGCCCAACGCTCTTATGAGGCGCTCCGCCGATACGTCGGCGGCGTGTTGCCCTGCCTCGCCTTGTGCGATGCGGCGAACGCCGGGAAGGTCTCCGCCGCCGAGTACCATCAGTTCGGCGTCCAGCGACTCATCCACCACACCATCAACACCGTCATCTGGAACAATGACATCCACAGCATGGCCGTGGAGACGCTGCACCCAAGCCAGGTGCGGAACATGGTCAGCCTCCACGTTGCCCGAGGACATACGCTCCAGGAGGGCGTCGACTTCACCGCCCGAAAGGTCCGCGAGGAAATGCTTCTGTTCCAACAGCGGGCAAACCAGCTGGAGCAAGGGGCGAGCAGACAACTCCAGGGCTTCATCTCCGGCTTGCGCGATTGGCTCCACGGCTACAACGAATGGGCGGACGTCGACACCCAGCGCTATTCATTGCACCACGCGGAGCAGGACCCCGACGACAACGGCGTCCTGCTCGCGGCCCGCTGACACGCCGCTACGGGCTCAGAGACAATCGAACACGAGCGTATCGGGCAACAGCCCACCCCAGATGACGCTCGCCTTCATTCGACTCTCCAACAGGCTTCGGGTTGAGCAACACGACAACGGCCCGCCCAGGAATCACCGGACGGACCGCCTTCGACTCACACGCGCTTCCTCAGTCTTCCGGGATGCTGACCGGCGGGATGCAGGCATTCGTGGACTGGGAGTAGGTCGAGGTCGTGCCCCAGCTCGTCCAGGAGCCACAACCGCATCCCCGGTAGCCCACGATGCGCAAGCGCGTCGAGGAGGTGTAATAGACGGTCCCCGCCGACGTGATGCTGCAGTCGGGAACCAGGCCCTCACGTGACGTGGACTCCTGCTCCCCGAGGTCTTCCTCCAAGGGGCCACCACAACCCGCCAGCATCAACCCCACCGCAAGCAACGCACCGCTGACGAACCTTCCAGCCTGCATTCGTGCCTCCAGGGACTGTTTTTCGGGGGGTACGGCCCCTCTACCCCAACACACCCTGAGTGTGTCCTGCCCATGCGGGCCCACGGAGCCAGACACCCCGCGGGCCCACCTCCTGCGTCAGTAGGCGTAGTAGACGGGCGGCGTCGTGCTGGTGAAGTAGTTGTAGTACGTGGCCACGTAGTTGCTGCCGCTGCCCGTCTCCCCCGGGAGCGGGCCCGTCTTCGTCCCGTAGACCACCAGCGTGGCGCCGGCGTCCGTCTTGTCCAGGTTGCAGACATTGACGTTGCCCGCGCCGAAGTTCACCACGATGGTGTCGTCGCGCACCTTCCCGAGCGTCGCCACGTCGATGTGATTGACGCGGCACTGCGTGTTGGCACTGCCGCTCGGGGAGCCCTTCGTCGAGTAGGCCGTCGCCAGCCCCACGCCCGTGCCCAGCACGGCGATGTGCGGCGTGTTGTAGGAGCGACCCAGCTCCACGCTGCCCGCCGCGTAGGGACACGTGCCGGACGCGGCGCGCGTCAGGGTGATGGCGTAGCGCGGAGGCAGCTCCCCGGGAATCACCGCCGAGGAGATGGTGAAGCTACAGCCCCCGAAGGAGCTGGTCGTCAGCGCGTCCTCACGCGCGCCCAACGACTCCTCGGGCGAGGACTGCTCGGGACCACCACAGGCGGACAGGGACACGACGGCGCAAGCCCAGACAAGCTTCTTGAAGACAGTCATTTCTTGAGTCTCTCCGGGAAAGGGAGGACCGCGACTCTATGCCCTTCCCGCAACCCCTCACAACACAGGCCGCTGCAACCCGTTCCGACACCCCCGCGTCAAGAATGACCAACCCCACGCAAATCGCAAGACACGGTGTCTCGACGGACCACCCGTCCGCTGTCCTCGAAAACCTCTACAAAGGCAGACACATCTCGCGGCAGCCCGCATCAAGACCGGGTCAACCGCAACCGCGGCGCCACCCGCCAACCTCGGCGAATCCGCCGGCACCACCGCCCAACCCGCCACGCCCCACGCCGCACGCCCTCCCCTCCACATCCTCCGCGAAGCGCCCCACACACGGAGTCCACGCCCCCCCTTGACCCACAGACCGGTTTCACGGTACTGATCTTGATATTGATATTGATTATCAAAATCAACTGAGCCTGACAGCATCGGGCCGGACGTGGAGGACACGACGTGGCGCGTGACTTGGGACCAAGGGGCAAGATGTGCCGGCGACTGGGGATTCCCCTGTCGCGAATCACCGCGAAGGATCCGGACAAGGACCCGGTGCTGCGCAGGCCCTACCCGCCCGGCCAGCACGGCGCCACGGCGCGCATGGGCAACAGCGACTTCGCGCGCCGCCTGCGTGAGAAGCAGAAGCTGAAGCTCTACTACGGCCTCCTGGAGAAGCAGTGCCGGCGCGCGTTCATGGAGGCGCGCCGCTCGCCCGGCAACACGGGCACGGTGCTGCTGCAGCTGCTCGAGAGCCGGCTGGACTCGCTCATCCTGCGCGCGGGGCTGGCCACCAGCATCCGCCAGGCGCGCCAGTTCGTGCGCCACGGCTACTTCCAGGTCAACGGCGCCGCGACGGACATCCCCAGCTTCCGCGTCAAGCCGGGCAGCGAGGTGAAGTACCACGCCGCGCACCTGAAGCTGGCCATCGTCCGGGAGTCGTTCGAGCGCATGAAGGGCCGCAACGTGCCGCCCTACGTGCAGGTGCTCGGCGATGGCGAGGGCGTGCGCTACGTGCGCCTGCCCGAGCGCGAGGAGATCCCCGTCGACGTGAACGAGCCGTTCATCGTCGAGTTCTACGCGCAGCGCAGCTGACCGGCGCAATCCCCGAGCGGAGGGCGGGCCCCGCGGGCCGCCCCACCGCCCGTGTGTTTCAGCCCAGGAGCGCGGCGCGCAGCTCGTCCAGGGTGCGGAACAGCCGGTCCGGCGAGTGCCGGGCCAGCGCCTCCGGCAGCGTGTAGCCCCACGCCACCGCCGCCGCGGGGATGCCCGCCTCCCGGGCCGCGTCGAGGTCGCGAATCTCGTCGCCCACGGAGAGGACCTCCCCGGGGCTGACCTTCACGCGCTTCACCATGCGACGGAACTTGGCGGCCTTCCCGAAGAGGGCGGCGCCACAGTCGAAGTGCGCCACGGCCCGGGTGCACTCCCCCAGCACCGCGCGCACGGAGGCCTCGCTGTCGGAGCTGATGATGGCCACCGTGACGCCCGCGGCCTTCAGGTCCGCGAGCAGCTCCGGCACCCCGGGGAACAGCGGCGTCGACGACGCGGCCGCCAGCTTCTCCTTGCGCATGTGGTTGACGATGGAGGGCAGCCGCCACAGGGGCACCCTCGCCTTCGCCAGGATGTCGTGGCCGGACAGTCCCCGGAGCGCCTCCAGCTCCTCGGGCGACAGGCGCTTGAACCCGAAGCGGTCGGCCACGTCGTTCAAGATGGAGCGGAACCACGGCAGCGAGTCCGCCAGGGTGCCGTCGAAGTCGAAGATGACCAGTCGAAAGGGCGTCATGAGGGGCGCTCCGTCGGTGGGCGGGGGTCCACCGGGGAGCGACGCGAAGTCATAGCAGAACCGCTCAGGTCGAGGGCCCCTGGCTCCGGGCAATCCGGACCACGTGTTCGCGGATGAAGCGCAGGGCCTCGTCGTCCTCGGACGTGACACGCCAGAACAGCTCCAGGGGCGAGCCCTCCACCGCGAAGGGAAGCTTCACCGTCCGCAGCGCCGGGCGCAACGCCACCACCTGGCGCGCCACCCTCCCCGGCACCGTGGCCAGCAGCGCGCTCCCCTCCACCAGCTCCCCCACCCCGTGGAACGAGGGAATCGACACGCGCACCTTGCGCTGGAGTCCCAGCGCGTCCTCCACCACGCCGCGCAAGTCGCCGTTGTACGAGACGATGACGTGCTCGTGCTCCAGGTAGCGCTCCAGCGTGAAGCGCTTGCCGGGCCGAGCGTGGCGTGGGTCGTAGAGACAGACGAAGCCCTCGTGGAAGAGCTTCAGCCTGCGGATGTTCGGCGGCAGCTCGTCCGCCACCGTCATCGCCACGTCCACCGCGGACGTGCTCAACAGCGCCCCCACGTTCCGGAACTGCGCGGGCAGCACCACCAGCCGCATCCTCGGCGCCTCGCGCGCGAGGACCGCCAGCAGCCGGGGGAGCAGCCACGCCTCGCTCGCGTCGGAGAGCCCCAGGCGCACGGTGCGCTCGCTCGTGCCGGGGTCGAACGCCGCCGGGGATAAGGCCGCCTCCACCAGCGCCTCCAGGTGGGGCCTCGCCGTGGCGAGCAGCTTCCGGCCCCGCGCGCTCAACGCCAGTCCCCGTCCACTGCGCACGAACAAGGGAGCTCCCACGGCCTCCGTCAGCCGCCGGAGCGCCGCGCTCACCGCCGGCTGGGTGAGGTACAGCCGAGCGGCCGCCGCCGTGACACTGCCCGCCTCCGCCACCACGACGAAGACTCGGAGAAGGTTGAGGTCGAGCGACTTCTCATAGAGGGCGTTCATGTGAGGAATCCATCCTATTGATTGGATTCAATCATGGCGATGCCTCACCTTTGCCGTGTCGCAACGAACCAGGAGGCGCACATGGACACGAAGCACACGGTGAAGCTGGGGAGCACGGGACCGGAGGTCTTCCGGCTCGGACTGGGCTGCATGGGCATGTCCGGGATGTACGGAGCGGCGGATGAAGCGGAGAGCCTCCGCACCATCCACGCGGCCCTGGAGCGCGGCGTGACGCTGCTCGACACCGGGGACTTCTACGGCATGGGCCACAACGAGCTGCTCGTGGGCCGCGCCATCGCCGGCCGCCGCGAGAAGGTGCAGCTCTCCGTCAAGTTCGGCGCGATGCGTGGACCGGACGGCAGCTGGGGCGGCATGGACCTGCGCCCCGTGGCCGTGAAGAACTTCGCCGCCTATTCACTCAAGCGATTGGGCGTGGACGTCATCGACATCTACCGGCCCGCCCGCCTGGACCCGAACGTCCCCATCGAGGAGACCGTCGGCGCCATCGCCGAGCTGGTGAAGGCCGGCTACGTGCGGCACATCGCCCTGTCGGAGGTCGGCGCGGAGACGGTGCGGCGCGCCCAGCGCGTGCATCCCATCGTCGACGTGCAGCTCGAGTACTCGCTCGCCAGCCGAGGCCCGGAGGCGAACCTCTTCCCCGCGCTCAGGGAGCTGGGCGTGGGCGCCACGCTCTACGGCGTCCTCTCGCGCGGCCTGCTCACCGGCAGCAAGCCCACCGGCGCGGGAGACTTCCGCGCGCACCTGCCCCGCTTCAGCGGCGAGCACCGCGCGACGAACGAGGCCTCGGTGCAGGCGCTGCATCGCTTCGCCCAGGAGCGGGACCTGTCGCCCGCACAGCTCGCCATCGCCTGGGTCCTCGCGCGTCAGCCCGGCTTCGTCCCCATCATCGGCGCCCGGCGCGTCGCCCAGGTCGAGGACGCGCTCGCCGCCCTGGCACGTCCGCTGTCCCGTGAGGACGTCTCCGCCCTCGAGTCTCTGGTGGCTTTCACCGGCGAGCGGTATGGGGCCGAGCAGATGCACATGCTCGACAGCGAGCGCCCCTGACCTGGAGCGTCCTACGAGTCCGGAAACGTCAGACAGAGCCGGTAGAGTGGCTCCTGCAATGAGAGCCATCATCCACGTGGACATGGACGCTTTCTATGCGTCCGTGGAGCAGCGGGACAACCCGGCCCTGAAGGGCAAACCGCTCATCGTGGGCGGGCATGCGCAGCGGGGCGTCGTCGTCGCCGCGTCCTACGAAGTCAGGCCCTTCGGCGTGCGCAGCGCCATGCCCATGGCCCGCGCGGTGAAGGCCGCGCCGCACGCCATCGTGGTGAAGCCTCGCTTCGCCGCGTACGCGGAGGCCAGCGAGCAGGTCTTCGCCATCTTCGAGCGCTACACGCCGCTCATCGAGCCCTTGTCGCTGGACGAGGCCTTCCTGGACGTCACCGCCTCGGTGGGCCTGTTCGGCGCGCCCTCGGACATCGCGCGGCGCATCCGCAAGGACATCGCGGACGAGCTCCAGCTGCCCTCCTCCGCGGGCATCGCCACGGTGAAGTTCGTGGCGAAGATCGCCTCCGACCTGACCAAGCCCAACGGCCAGCGGGAGGTGCGCGCCGAGGAGACGGTGGCCTTCCTCGCGGGGCTGCCGGTGTCGCGGCTGTGGGGCGTGGGGCCCAAGACGGAGGAGGCGCTCCAGCGCGCGGGGCTGAAGACCATCGGCGACGTGTCCACGAAGGACGTGGCCTGGCTGGAGCAGCGGCTGGGCACCAGCGGCCGGCACCTGTGGGAGCTGGCCCAGGGCATCGACGCGCGCGACGTCGTGCCGGACCGCGCCGCCAAGAGCGTGGGCGCCGAGGACACCTTCGAGGAGGACCTCGTCGGCGTGGAGGCCTTGAAGCCACACATCCACGCGCAGGCCCTGCGGGTGGCGCGGCGACTGAGGCGCGCGGGCGTGCAGGGGCGCGTGGTGCAGCTCAAGCTGAAGCTGTCCGACTTCACCCTGCTCACCCGCCGCACCACGCTGCGCGAGGTGACGGATGATGGGCAGACGCTCTACCGCGCGGCGCTGGAGCTGCTGGAGCGCGCGCACGAGGGCAAGCCCATCCGCCTCACCGGGGTGAGCGTGCAGCTCGACGAGGCCCCACCGCAGCTGGGCCTCTTCCCGGCCGCGCCGCCGCGCACCGCCAAGCTCAACGCGGCGATGGACCGCATCGCGGAGCGCTTCGGCAGCAAGGCCATCACCATGGCGGACATCGCGGGCAGCGACGCCCCGAGCGACGACGCGCACCGCTCCGAGCGCCCCGTGGACAAGACGCCCCCGAAGCGCTGAGGCCTCGCCTCAGTCCGCCGCGGGCACCATGTCCGGAGGAGGCGGCTGCCGCGCGGCCTCGTCCCGCGACATCACCAGCACGCCCACCAGCGCGAGCCCTCCCCCCACGAGCTGCACCCAGTCCGGCGTCTCGCCGAGCAGCGGCACCGCCCACAGCGTGGACAGCACGGGCTCCCCCAGCGACGCCACCGCCACGAAGGGCGCGGACAGGTGGCGCACGGAGGCGTTGAGCAGCGAGTGGCCGATGAGCTGCGGCACCAGCGCCAGCCCCAGCAACACCCACCACGTGCGCGACGAGAAGCCCGTCAGCGGCGAGTCGACGAAGCCGTGCGCCAGCATCAGCGCCGCCGCCGCCACCGCGTAGACGACGCCCACGTACGTGCCCAGCGACATGGACTCGCGCACGCGGCGGCCCACGACGAAGTACACCGCCGCCAGGATGGCCCCGGCCACGGCGAGCAAATCCCCCCACAGCGCCGTGCCGCCGGCCGCGAAGTCCCGCGCGCCGATGAGCACGCTGCCCGACAGGCACAGCACCAGCGCCGCCACGCCCCGCGAGCCCACGCGCTCCGACAGCGCGAGCCACGCGAACAGCGTCACCCACACCGGCTGCGTGGTGACGAGCGCCACGGAGCTGGCCACGGTGGTGTACTGGAGCGACGCAATCCACGTCGCGAAGTGCAGCGCCAGCGCGAGCCCCGACACCAGGAGCCAACCCCACGTGCGCACGGAGAAGGACGCCAGCTCCGAGCGCCCTCGCACCAACGCCAGCGCCAGGAGCGGCGCCGCGGCGAAGGTGAGGCGCCACGCGGAGATGGCCAGCGACGGGGCCTCGGCGAAGCGGATGAGCGGCGCGGCCCAGGACACGGCCACGACGCCCAGCACCAACCCGCCGTAGACGCGCGCACGGGACACGTCCGCGCGCGGCGCCTGGATGCTCACGCCTCGCCGGCGCCCGAGCCGGAAGAACCCGCCGAGGCGGCCCCTTCACCGGAGGAACGACGGCGACGACGACGGCGGCGGCGCTTGCGCTGACCACCAGGCTCCGAGCCACCCTCGCCCTCCGAGGACTCGGCGCGCGGCGGCGGCACCTCGCCGGCCTTCCACGCCTCCAGCTGCTCACGGCCCTCGCCGGTCGCCTCCACCGACATCTCGAACACGGTGAGCGCCTCGCCGAACAGCGGGTGCCGACGGAAGGCCGCGCTCTTGCGACGGCGCTCCCCCGACAGCGTGCGCTGGGCGAGCAGCAGCATGCGGCAGCGCTCGGCGATGCGGCGCGGCAGCCGGGCCGACTGCACGAAGCCCGCGAGCAGCTCCTCCACCACCTGCGACACCGACGGACGGCCCCCATCCTGCGGCTCGGCCGGAGGCCCGGAGTGGCTGATGGGCACCAGCAGCGCGGCCAGGAGGATGGCGTCGTCGAGCGGCTCGCCCGCGGCCACCCGGCGGTCCAGCGCCTGGGCGAAGGCGTAGAAGGTCTTCTCGCCCTCCTTGCCGTGCTGCTTGAGGTACGCGTTGACGGGCGGCAACAGCAGCTTCAGCGCGTCGAGCGCGTCCAGCAGCTTGAGCGCGGGCGCGGACACCCCGCCGCGGATGAGGCGGAAGGTCTCCTCCAACAGGCGCGCGGGCGCGCAGCGCGGCAGGTCCTCCACCGCGCCCTCCATCGCCGCGTACGTGCGCGACTCGATGTCCAGGTCCAGCTTCGCCGCGAAGCGCACGGCGCGGAGGATTCGCACCGGGTCCTCGCGCATGCGCACCTCGGGGTCGCCGATGGTGCGGATGAAGCGCTCGTCCAAATCACGCCGGCCGCGGACGTAGTCGATGACCCGCCCCTCGCTCACGTCGTAGAACAGGCCGTTGATGGTGAAGTCGCGGCGGCGCGCGTCCTGCTGCGCGGTGCCGAAGACGTTGTCGTGGGTGATGAGCAGGTCATCCCCGCCGTTGTCGCCCTCGTCCTCCGGCGCGGCCGGCGAGGCGGCCTCCAGCTCCGTGGGGTTCGCGCGGAAGGTGGAGACCTCGATGATCTTCCCACCCTTGAAGTAGACGTGCGCCAGCCGGAAGCGCCGGCCGATGAGCCGGCAGTTGCGGAAGATGGCGCGCACCTCGTTCGGGTGCGCGCTGGTGGCCACGTCGAAGTCCTTGGGCTTGCGGCCCAGGAGCAGATCGCGCACGCAGCCGCCCACCAGGTACGCCTGGTGCCCGTGCTGATGCAGCCGCAGCACCACCTTGAGCGCGTCCGGGTCCAGTTCGTCCGGGTCAATCTCCGCCGGCTCGCCGGTGGAGCGCACGTGGGGCGCGTGCAGCTCGCGCTCGTAGGGGGTCGGCTCGGGCTCGGGCTCGAGCACGGTGGGCACCTGCTCCACCTCTTCGTCGGCGGCGGCCTCGGCCGCGTCCTGCGCCTCGGCGGCGGCGAGCACCTCCTCGACGGCGCCCAGGCCCGTGTCGTCGAGCGCGTCCGCCTCGTCGTCGTCATCCTCGTCGTCGTCCGCCTCGTCCTCCGACGGGGGCTCCGGCGCGCGGGCGGTGGGGGCCGACTGGGCCAGCAGGGGGGATGGGGACTCGACCTCGGAAGGGGCTGAAGCAGTGGCCTCGTTCTCGGGGGCGGTCGCCTGTTCCGAGGGGGCCGCCGTCAGCTCCAGATTGGAAGACATGTAGGAAACCTCTTGGTCGCCGCGCCTGGAGCCCACTGCCGCCTCGAAGGAGGCAACCTCGCGCGCGTCAAAATCGGGCGCAGGTGGCAGTGGACCGCCGGCAGGCGGCGGTTCAGTCAAAACTCGCGTCATCGCCTTGGACACCCCGCATGGGGCGCTTCAGGGGCAGCCGTCTATAGCGCATCCGCCCCGGGAGGGAGTAGCGCCCTTTCAGCGAGCCCACCGGGCAGGTGGAGTGACAGTGCCCCACCCTCCGCTCGTCCGGCGAGAAGGGGCTCATCCGCGCATTCGAAGCAGCGTCGAAGGACATCCGGTTCCAGTTCGCTCCAGGCCGTCAATAGGGTCCGCCACGAGTATCGACCTGGGAGCCGGACACCGGCCCCTGGCCCGAGGCCCGCCCACGGACTCTGCCTGGGTATCAACACTGGTACGGACCGAAACGTTCTGGAAACGTCCCAAGCACCGGGCGCCCGGCCCCCTGGACAGAGGGCGGGCGGGCGACCCGGGCGGCCCTACCCACCAGGTGAGGGCCGGGTGCGCCCCTTGTGGTTGCGGGGCAGCGCGTGGTGGATGAGGGACACGTAGTCCACCGCCTGCACCGGCGGCGGGGGCGGCGGGGTCCCCAGGGCGGCCAGCCGCTTGCTGAAGGCGGACAGGATGTCCGGCATCGGACGCATGGCGGCCAGGAGCTTGTTGGGCCCCTCCAGCGCCTGGGACAGCGCCACCGCCGCCTGTTGCAGCGGCAGGCCCCGGCGCAAGAGGTCCTGGAAGGAGTTGGAGAGGGTGATGATGTTGTGCCCGGCCGTCTGCACCATCTCCACGGCGATTTTCAGCACCTGGGGCGCGGACAGGTGGCCGTCCGCCAGCAGCACCAGGGCCGCCTGGAAGTAGTTGAAGATGGGCACCACGCGCGGCCCGTAGGGCGTGAAGTGCGCGGGCGGCGTCAGCTTGTCCAGGTGGATGAAGATGCGCCGCACCGGGTCCGCCACCGGAATCTGCTTCCACGCCGCGCGCACCCGCTCCGCGTCGTCCGGGTACACCCCGCCCGCCTCCAGCACCTGGGACAGCACCCGCTCGTCCACGCGCCCCGCGATGAGGTCCGCGAAGAGCGAGTAGATGAACGCGTCCGCCTCCGCGTCGTCCCCGAAGAGGACCTCCTCCGCCTCCGCGGGCGCCTTCACCCGGCTCTCGAGAATCGCCGGCAGCTTGTAGCCCACCTGCCCGCGCAGGGCCCGGAAGCGGCCGCGCAGGAGGTTGCCCACGTTGTCCTTGAGGACGAACTCGTCCCAGCGCACGCCGTCCAGCTTGAGCTTCTCCTCCAGCACCGCGCGCATCTGCTTGGGGCTGCCGGAGACGATGCACAGCCGCGAGTCGCCGCTCTCCGACAGCTCGCGGATGAGCGCGCTCGCCCCCGGGACGGCGACCTTCTCGTGCGCCTTCTGGAACGCGGTGCGCAGCAGGTCGCGGAGCGAGTCGAAGTCGGTCTGGAGGTACGTCTTGTCCAGGTCCCAGCGGTAGATGCGCCGCGGAGGCCGCGGATCGATACGGTCCGGCAGACTCACTTCTGGAGGCCTTCCCGGATGGCGTTGCCCAGGTTGTTCGCCACCACCTTGGCGGCCACCTTGCCCGCGTTGGCGATGGCGTGCGCCTTGGAGCGCCCGTGCGCCTTGATGAAGATGCGGTCGAACCCGAGGATGGGCGCGCCCCCGTACTGGTTCCAGTCGGTGATGTCCTTGATGCGCTGGATGCCGCTGGACAGCATGGCCAGGCCCGCGCGCCAGCGCAGGCTCTCCTTGTAGGCGTACTGGGCCAGCTCCACCACGGTCTCGTGCACGCCCTCCAGCATCTTCAGGCACACGTTGCCCACGAAGCCGTCCGTGACGATGACGTCCGCGGTGCCCTTCGGGATGTCGATGCCCTCCACGTTGCCGATGAAGTGGATGTCCTTCATCTCCGACAGCCGCGCGTGCGCCTCCACCACCCGGGGCGGGCCCTTCTGGGGCTCCACGCCGTTGGACAGGAGCGCCACCTTGGGCCGCTCGTTGCGGGAGATGATGCGCGCGTAGTTCGAGCCCATGACGGCGAACGTCACCAGGTCATCCGCGGTGGCCTCCACCGTCGCGCCCACGTCGAGGATGAGGGAGAACGGGTCCTCCTTCGCGCCGCGCACCGAGCGCGTGGGGTACACCGTGGCGAGCGCCGCGCGGCGCACCCCGGGGATGAGCTGGAAGTGACGCGCGCACGCGAGCACGCCTGCGCCCGTGTTGCCCGCGGACACCAGCGCCTGCGCCTCGCCCTCGGCGACGAGCCGGGCCGCCACCGCCACCGAGGCGTTGGGCTTGCGCGCCAGCGCCTCGCCGGGCTTCTCGTCCATGCCCACGAAGTCCGAGGCGTGCTGGACGGAGATGCGCTCGCCGTTGTGCTTCGTCTCCGCGAGCGCGTTGTCGATGAGGGTGCGGTCCCCCACCAGCAACGCATGGATGTGCGGTGAGTCCAGGGAGAGCTGCGCGGCGCCGCGCACCACCTCCGCGGGCCCATGGTCCGTCCCCATCACGTCGAAGGCAATCGTCACGGGCTGCGGCTGCTTGACCACCATGGCCTCCATCTTACGACCTTTGTTGGGCCCTCGCGCCTGCCATTCTTGCCTGCCCCACCAACGAGGCGGCCACCAGGGCCCCCACGACGAGCATTCCCGCCGCCGTGCCGTACGGCGCCCCGGGCCCCAAACGGGTGAAGAGCCACCCGCCCAGCGCCGGGCCCACGATTCTCCCCAGCGAGCCCGCCGCCTGGAAGCCCCCCAGGGCCGCGCCCAGCCGGTCCGCCGGCGCGTGGAGCGACACCAGCGCGGACAGGCACGGGTTCGTCAGGGCCGAGCCCACCGCCAACAGCCCCATCACGGGGAACAGCCACCCGTACGTGGGCGCCACCGGCAACAGCGCCAGCCCCATCGCCGTCACCGCGAAGCCCGCCAGGGCCACCCGCGCCTCCCGCCCGGAGCCGCCCCCCTCCTTGCCCACCAGCCGGCGCACCACCCCACCCTGCACCAGCGCGCTCAGGATCCCCACCACGGCGAAGAGCCAGCCGGCGCGAAGGCTCGCCTCCCTCAGCACCGCCGCGTCCGTGCGCACCGCGTGCAGGAACAGCCCCCCCTCCTCCAGCGCCACCGGCCCCGAGGACAGGAAGCGCGTCAGCAGGTAGACGGAGAAGGTGCCCTCCATCTGGGCGAAGGCCGTGGTGAACAGCAGCATCAGCACCAGGCACTTCGCGACGACGGGCAGCCGCAGCGCCTGGGAGACGCCCTTGAGCGTGCGCGCGTGGCCCTCCGGCCCGCCCGGCGCGCGCGACTCCGGCAGGAACAGGTACGTGCAGACCAGGTTCACGGCCACCAGCCCCGCGGCGAACAGGCCGATGGCCAGGTTGCCGCCCCACGCGCCCAGAAAGCCCCCGAGCGCGGGCCCCAGCACGAAGCCCAGCCCGAAGGCCGCGCCGATGACGCCCATCCCGCGCGCCCGCTCCTCCGGCCTGGTGATGTCCGCCACCACCGCCTGCGCCGTGGCGATGTTGCCGCCGGAGATGCCGTCGATGACGCGCGCCAGGAACAACAGCGGCAGCGAGTGCGCCACGGCGAACAGCAGGTAGCCCAGGAGCGAGCCCACCTGGCTGGCCAGGAGCACGGGCCTGCGGCCGTACCTGTCCGACAGCCGCCCGAGCACCGGCGCCGCGATGAGCTGCATCAACGAGAAGACGGAGATGAGCAGCCCCACCGTGAACGGCGACGCCCCGAACTTCACTCCGTACACGCCCAGCTGCGGAATCAGGATGCCGAACCCGATGAGGTCCAGCGACACGATTCCGAAGACGACGCGCAGTGACGCCGTCCGGCTCACCCGTAGCTCCCTTTGCCTGAAATGAAAAACCGCCGGAGCGCGGAAGATAGCGCTCCGGCGGTCGAAAAGGCGCTCCGTGCGAGCCCCCCGCGACGATTCGACGCGGGGCCTCCCGCTACTGGGCCTCCGCCGACTGGACGTTGCGGTTCGCCGAGTCGCGGTCGATGCAGCCCTTGGTCAGCGTGTACTGGTACGTGCCCAGCTCGTCGCGCCAGTACTCACCCTCGTACGGCCAGTAGAGCTGGTCGTCCGCCACCGCCACGGAGAAGCGGTACTTCTTGACGATGGCCGTGCGGCCGCCCGCCTTGAGCTGCTCCTCCAGGAACTCCTTCTCCTTCGTGGTGGTCTCGAACTTGATGCGCAGGCCGTTGGCGAGCAGCTGCTTGAGCGCCACGAGCTCCGTCTCCAGCTTGCCCTTGGCCATGATGCCGGCCTTGGAGATGAGGCTCAGGCGCTGCACCTTCAGCTCCTCCAGCAGCTGCTTGGACAGCTCGGAGTACTTGAAGGTGTCGCCGCGGCTGGCGAAGGCGTCCATCTCCCCCTCCAGCTCGAGGATGGAGTCGTTCGTCTTGCGCAGGTCCTGGTCCGTGAGGGCCAGGCGGAGGATGCGCTCCAGGATGAGGTCGGTGTCGTTCTTCTCCAGCCCCTCCTTGTTCTTCTTCTGCACGTCCGCCAGCACCGAGTAGTAGGCCGAGGCCTCCATGTCCTTCTTCACCAGGCCCTCGAGCTGGTCATGCACCGGCAGGTACGTGCGCTCGAAGTCCTGGAGGATGATGTTCGACTCGCGGTAGCGGCAGTTCTCGTAATAGATGACCGCCTTGAGGATGAGCGCCTCCGGGAAGTACTCCTCGCGGAAGAAGGGCGACGACAACGTAATCAGGTTGCCCAGCGCCTGCTCGTACTGGCCCACGCGGTAGTTGGCCCAGCTCGACTCGAAGAGCGACTCCAGCCACTGCGTGTTCCCGCGCTCCACCTTGCCCAGGTAGAACAGCGCGTAGCGGTTCTGCTGCATGCCGTAGTGCGTCCGGGCCAGCTGCATGAACGCCAGCTCGCGCAGGGACTTGTCCGCCTTGGCCTGGTCCGCGGACTTGCCGGCCACCGGGCGGGTGAGGCGCACCACCTCCTTCATCGCCTCCACCGACGCGAGCATCTCGCCGTTGCCGCGCTTGGACGCCGCGTCCTTCTGACGGCTGCCGTTGCGGAAACTGGCGATGCCGTCCAGGTAGCGCGCGCGGGGATAGAACGCGTCCGTCTTCGGGATGAGCAGCGTCAGCCGCTTCACCTCGGCGAAGCTCTTGTCCGCGTCCGCCGTCTGGCCCACCTGGTCCAGCGCGCGGCCGCGCACGAAGTGGTAGCGCGCCAGCAGGTACCGGAACTCGTTGCGGTACTTCTCCGGGAACTCCTGGTTCGCGTGCCGGGCAATCTCATCGAGGATGACCGTCTCGTTCTTCGTCTTGCGGCTGATGAAGAACAGCCACTCCAGGCTCGTCTTGAAGAACTTGGTCGAGGGCCCCAGCGAGAGGATCTTCGAGAACTCGCCGAGCGACGAGTGGTACATGCCCATGCGGTAGAGCGACTTGGCCAGCACGTAGCGCGCCTCGGTGTGCAGCCCCGCCAGCTTCGGGTCCGCCAGCAGCTCGTGGGCCGCCATGGAGGCCTTCTCGTACTCGTCGTTCTTGAAGAGGCTGACCGCCACGTCCAGGCGCTGACGGTCCGCCGTCTTGCCCGACACGTCCACCGCGTCGAACGACATGGTGGGCGCCGGAGCCTTGGGAGCCTCCTGCTGCGTCAGGTCCAGCCCGAAGCCACCGGCGCTGTCCTGCGCCGGGGGGGCCGCGGGGGTGGGCGCCGGAGGCGGCGTCGCGGGCGTGGAGGTCGTCGCGGCGGGCGTCGCCGCCGCCGGAGCCGTGACGGCCGAGGGAGCGGCCTCCACCGGCGCGGGGATCGGCTCGTCCTCGGGAGCCTCCACCAACGCGGGAGCGGTCTTGCCGCGCCCGTTCTTCTTCTTGCCCTTGGCGGACTTGGAGCCCTTGGCGGACTTGGAGGAGGTCGCGCCCTTCTTCTTCTTCTTGGACTTGGACTGACCGCCCAGGTCCAGACCCTCGAAGCTCTGGGCGTAGGATGGAGCCGTCCACGCGAGCGCGAGCCCGAGGACGGCGAGACGGATGAGCCTGAAGGAACGCATCATGACTCGGGGTTGGACGAGGGGAAGAAGAAGGACACACCCAGCTCGAACATCAGCTGGTTGCGCAGGTAGCTGTCGGAGGTGCGGCTCTTCTCCACGTAGATGAGGTCGCGCACCTCGGTGCGCAGCGACACCCAGCGGTTGAAGAAGAAGCGCAGGCCCACGCCCACGTTGCCGCCGGGCGTCAGGTAGTCCTTCGCCAAGAGGCCCGTGGTGTCATCCAGGTCCGGGCCCCGGTACTGGACGACGGACGCGCCGACGACGCCGTAGAGGTCGAAGTGGACGAACTTCTCGGCGAGCAGCGACAGCTTGCCGTAGATGGGCGCCCACTGGAGGTCCACGCCCCCCATGAGCTTGAGCTGCCCGGGCGCCTGACCGTCCAGGTCCTTCATCGTCGGAGACGAGCAGCCCCGCGTGGAGCCGTCCGTGCCGTCGGAGAAGGTGCAGATCTGCGCCGCGCCCGCCACCGACGTCAACGCGTAGCCCAGCCGCAGGCTGACGCCGAGCGTCTCCATGGGGTGGTAGGTGAGCGTGCCGCCGAAGATGTACTTGGTGAAGAAGGCGTCGCGCAGCGACACCGTCGCGGACGGGCTGAACTCGAAGCGCCCCTTCTTCAGGAACACGTGGCCGGACACCGGACGCACCCGCTCACGCAGGGGCCCCAGGCGGTCCTTGTCCACTTCCGACACGTCGCCGGCCTCCTCCTCCTCGGAGGCCTGCGCGTGCGCGAGCACCGGCGCCGTCAGACACAGCGCGAGCAGCCAACGGAAGACGGGCTTCATTCCGCGTCCCTCCCCGTCGAACGGAAGGGCAGGAACAGCGAGATGCCGGCGTTGAGGGTCATGACGTTCTGCACGGCGCCCTTGGCGCTACCCAGGGGCTGATCCACATAGGAGGTGTTGATGAGCGCCACGTTCACCGCGATCCAGTCCTGGGCGACGAAGCGCATGCCCAGGCCCAGGTCCGCGGCCGGGTTGAGCCCGCGGCCCGGCAGGGACGAGGTCTCCGTGTTCACCACGCCCGCGCCCGCCAGCAGGTAGCCGTCGAAGTGGAGGATGGAGTTGAGGAACGCCACCTTGCCGTACAGCGGGCTCCACTCCACGTCGCCCATGGCGGACCACTGGGGCACCGAGTTGTAGATCTTGCTGTTGAAGGTGCGCTTGGCGGTGCGCACGTCGTCGGACGGCACCACCTGCATCACCGAGCCGCGCGCGGAGATGGCCAGCGTGTCCGCCAGGTAGTACGCGCCTCGCACCGACGCGCCCACCTTCGAATAGAACGGATCGTTGACGGAGATGCTGATGAGCGGCGTCAGCTCGAACCGGCCCTTCTTCCGGTACACCTTGCGCTGGACGCTCTTCACCCGGTCCTCCTGGGTGATGTCCGTCAGCGGCATCAAGGCCTCGGGAGGCGGAGCCTCCTCCTCGACGGGGCGCGTGGCCGTGCTCGCGGGCGCGGCCTCCTCCGCCGGCGGTGGCGTGGTGGACTCTTCCGACTTGGGCTGGGTCTCTTCCGTGAGGTCGAGTCCCATGCCCTCCTGGCTCTGCGCGGATGCCAGACCAGGCACCAGGCACAGCGCGAGCAGCAACGTGTGGCGATTCAAACCGGGGGCTCCGTGGGGGAGGGGGGGAAAGACTCCACCGGGGGGTTCAGCGCGACTCTTTCTGCTTCGCCATCCTATCGGTCGTATTCCCGAGCGGCAACCGCCCTTGTGATGCCTGTCTGCCCTGTATCTCTCCGGTATTCCTGCACAATTCCAGGGCGGACAGTGCGACTCGAGGGTCGTTGGCACGGGGAGGTGCTGTGCTACCCTGGGGAGCGCTGAGCGTGGCCCCTCCACGCCCCTCCCCCCCTTTTGAAGAGGTCTCATGAAGATGTCCGTCCGAGCCGCGTTCCTCGCGACCACCGTGTTCGTGCTGGCGGGATGCAAGGTCAGCAGCGAAATCGGCAAGCCCTGCACCCTGGTGCGCAAGGCGGCCACGCCGCAGGAGGAGGCCGAGTATCCGACGGGTGCGGTGCCGGTACTGGAGAGCGAGGTGGCGGATCGCCAGGACTTCATCTCCTTCGGCTCCGTGGAGTGCGAGGACCTCATCTGCGTGCGGGATCAGGAGTACCCGCGAGCCCGCACGGAGGAAGGTGAAGTGAACCTGACGGCGCCGGCGCGCGGCTACTGCAGCAAGCCCTGCATCGACGGGGCGAGCGCCAGCGCGTGTGAGGTGAAGGACACCACGGACGTGGAGCCCAACCTCCCCAAGCGCATGACGTGCCGCTCGCTGCTGCTGGACCAGGAGACGCTGGAGGCGCTGCGCTCCGCGGACGAGGACTTCTATCGGAACACCTTCGGCGAGAACAACTCGCCCTTCTTCTGCGCCGGGCGCCTGGGCACCTCGCAGGGTGGGTGACACTTTCCGGCGCGGGGGATAGACCTTTTCCCCGCGCTGGTTCGTAAAGGCAGGGCCCGCGTCCTCAACGCCCAGGAGCCCTGCCACATGAATCGAACGGTCCTCTTCCTCTCCCTGGCCGGAGTCCTGGCCCTCACCGCGCTGGTGTTGGGCCTTCCCCAGGTGGGCGCTCCGAAGACGCAGCCCGTGGTGGTGGTGGAGCCGCCGCCCAGGCCCCCTCCCCTGACGGGCGCGCCCGGCTCGCTGACGATGACCAGCCGCCTGTCGCACCCGTACGTCCCCGCGGGCAGCTCGGAGCTGTTCGCCACGGTGGACCTGATGGGCGCGGAGGTGCCGGGGGCGAAGCGCAGCCCGGTGAACCTGGCGCTGGTCATCGACCGGTCGGGCTCCATGAGCGGCTACAAGCTGGCGCAGGCCAAGCAGGCCGCGCGGCACCTCATCGGGCTGATGCGGGAGGAGGACCGGCTGGCCATCGTCCACTAC
Source organism: Myxococcus sp. XM-1-1-1 (assembly GCF_020037095.1). NCBI lineage: Bacteria > Pseudomonadati > Myxococcota > Myxococcia > Myxococcales > Myxococcaceae > Myxococcus > Myxococcus sp. XM-1-1-1. The sequence continues at coordinate 281,004 of NZ_JAIQDH010000003.1, read as the reverse complement.
GGCTCGGACGTGAAGAGCCTGCCGGCGGCGCTCGCCACGCCCGCTCAGCGCGAGCGGATGCTCCAGTACGTGGACGGCATCTGGGATGACGGCGGCACCAACATCGCCGCGGGCCTGTCCGCGGGCCGCTTCCAGTTGTCCACCGCGCAGTCCTCGTTCCGCGTCAACCGCCTCATCCTGATGAGCGACGGGCAGCCCACGGAGGGAATCACCGACGACGAGGGCCTCGAGCGCCAGGTGCAGGAGCTGCGCGCGTCCGGAATCACGGTGAGCGCCATCGGCGTGGGCACCGACTTCAACGAGGACCTGATGCAGGCCTTCGCCGAGTACGGCGCGGGCGCGTACGGCTTCCTCGAGGACGCAAGCCAGCTGGCCGCCCTCTTCCAGAAGGATTTGCAGCAGGCCTCCACGACGGTGGCGCGCGGCGTGACGCTCACCTTCACGCTGCCGTCCGGCACGTCGCTGGGCGAGGTGATGGGCTACAACGCGCGGCAGTCCGGCAACCAGGTGACGGTGTCGCTGCCGGACTTCTCCGCCGGCCAGCTGGAGCGTGTCGTCGTCAGGCTGGTGACGACGGGCCAGGCCGTGGGCAGCACCGTGCGCGTGACGGACGTGTCCCTGAGCTACTCGGACCTCATCCGCCAGGCGCCGGTGGAGGACAACGCCGCGCTGTCCGCGGTGGTGACGGACCGGCAGGAGGAGGTCCTCGCGCGCCAGGACAAGGACGCCACGGTGTACGCGGTGCGGGCACGCAGCGCGGCGAACCTCCAGAAGGCCGCCGAGGCCCTGCGTGACGGCCGCCGCGAGGAGGCCAAGGGCTACATCCAGCAGAACCAGGTGATGCTGCAGGAGGCCGGCGCGGTGGCCAGCCCCGCCGCGGTGGCCGCGGACCTGGCCGAGCAGCAGGCCACGCTGGACGAGTACAGCAGCGCCGGCAGCGAGGAGGAGCTGCGCTCGGCGGTGAAGAAGTCCAAGGTGAAGGCCCTGAAGGGCTTCGGCAAGGTGGGCTCCACGTACTGAAGGGCCCACGCATCGCCACCCGGGCAAGCACCCCACCCCGTCCCGCCGCGCGCACGTGGCGAGGCGGGGTGTGTCGCTTCAGGGCGATGGACTCAGTAGCAGAGGTACGAGTCCACCCAGTGGGCGTGCGGGTCCGCGCTCTCGTCGAAGGGCACGGAGATCTTGTTGGCGCAGCGGCCCATCGGCGACCAGACGAAGTTCAGGGCGGAGGTCGGCGGCAGGCAGAGGTAGTTGTCGTTCCACCCCGTCGCCACGCCCTCCCCGTTCATCCAGATGCGCGTGCAGCGCATGCCCGAGATGGGCCCGCCCAGGCTCCAGCGAATCCCGACGTCGCGCTGGGCGCACAGGTAGTTGTCGAGCCACGTGCCCGCCACGTCGGACGTCTCCGTGAGCGCCGTGCAGACCTTCCCCGGCATCTGCCCCGCGGAGGAGAACTCCAGGTTCACCGGCACCTCGTGGTAGCAGAGGTAGTTGTCGTCCCAGGTATAGGGGTCGTCCGCCTCCAGCAGCTGGGTGCACAGGCGCCCCGGCAGCGGGCCCGCCGACGAATAGGAGAACATCGCTTCCGCCTCCGGGGGCACGCACAGGTAGTTGTCGTGCCACGCGTTGTACGCCGGCTCCGCGGACTCGTGGATCTGGGTGCAGCGCATGCCGGGCAGCTCGCCGTTGATGCTCCAGCGCAGGCCGATGTCCTTGTTCGTGCACAGGTGGTTGTCCGTCCATCCTCCCGCGGCGTCGGCCGGCTCGTTCATCGACGTGCAGCTCATCCCCGCGATGGGGCCCGACGCGCTGAACGCCATCACCAGCGGCGCCTCCAGGCAGAGGTAGTTGTCGCTCCACCCGTAGGGGTCCTCGGGCTCGTGGAAGCGGATGCACTCCTTGCCCGGCAGCGGCCCCGTGCTCGACCAGGTCATGGTGAGCGGCGAGTCGTGGGGGACGCACAGGCGCTTGTCGAACCAAAGAGCGGGGTCCCCTCGCTCGGTCATCTCGATGCAACGCAGGTCCGGCCAGGGGAACGTCGTGTCCCCGTCGTACCAGAAGAACCCGAGGTCCGTCGGAGAGCACAGGTAGTTGTCGTCCCAGCCGTGCGGGTCGAAGGTCGCGGCGATGCGCAGGCAGTGCATCCCGGCGATGGGGCCACTCGCGCTGAAGACCACGCCGTGGAAGCTCGTGAACCCGGAGGTCAGGGGCGAGCCCACCGAGCGCTCTGCGGGCGCCGACGGCTCGGGTTCTCCACGCCCCGCCTGACACCCCGGGCCCAACCAGACACAGAGAAGTCCGAGAGCGAACGCTCGATGAACCAGCACGCGATGCAAGGCTCTTTTCATCAGAATAATCTGACATGCCTGTATTACAGGTGGCCAGTCGGAGACTTGGGACGGAACGAAGCGAGCGAGCGCACCCACCGTGCGCACGGGCGTGGCCGGGTCAGTTCCAGGTTGACCGTCGGAATCGCCCGGCCCTATCTCCGCGTTCCTCCAGCCTTCGGCCGGAGAGCGCATGGAGGCGTGGACCGAATGGCGAGCGGCAACACCCCCTGGGTCGGGGTCATCATGGGCGGCAAGAGCGACCTGGAGTACCTGCAGCCGGGCATCGACGTGTTGAAGGAGCTGGGCATCCCCCACGAGGTGCGGGTGGTCTCCGCGCACCGCACGCCGGACTGGATGATGGAGTACGCGTCCACGGCCGAGTCACGCGGGCTGTCGCTCATCATCGCCGCCGCGGGGGGCGCGGCGCACCTGCCGGGCATGGTGTCCGCGAAGACGCTCCTGCCGGTCATCGGCGTGCCCATGCCCACCACGCTGCTCAACGGCATCGACGCGCTGCTCTCCATCGTGCAGATGCCCAAGGGCGTGCCGGTGGGGACGCAGGCCATCGGCAAGCCGGGCGCCGCCAACGCCGCGCTGCACGCCGCGTCCATCCTGGCGCTGAAGTACCCGGAGCTGCGCGAGCGGCTGGCCGCGTGGCGCAAGGCGCGCACCGACGAGGTGCTCGCGCACCGGGAGCTGTCATGAGCCCGCGCGTGGTGCTCCCTGGTGGGACGATTGGCATCCTCGGCGGAGGGCAGCTGGGGCGGATGATGGCGCTGGCCGCGCGCACGCTCGGCTTCCAGGTGCAGGCGTTGGACCCGGACCCGGCGTGCCCCTCGCGCTCCGTGGTGGACCGCTGCCTCACCGCGTCCTTCGGGGACATCGCCGCCGCGGAGGAGCTGGCGAAGGGCTGCGACACGGTGACGCTCGAAATCGAGAAGGTGCCGCTCGCCACGCTGGAGGCGGTGGCGCGCCATGCGCCCATGCGGCCGGGCGCGTCCGTGCTGAACATCATCCAGCACCGCGGCCGGCAGAAGGGCTGGCTCGCCAGGGGCGGCTTCCCCGTGGGGCCGTGGCGCGAGGCGCACTCCGCCGAAGAGCTGGCCCAGGCCATCCAGGCGCTGGGCGGGCGGTGCTTCGTGAAGTCCAGCGAGGGCGGCTACGACGGGCGCGGGCAGGTGGAGGTGAAGACCGCGGGTGAGGCCGCCTCCGCGTGGCGTGAGCTGGGTGAGCGCTCCGTCGTCGTCGAGGCCGCGTTGGATTTGGAGTCGGAGCTGTCCGTGCTGGTGGCGCGCAGCCCCAAGGGCGAGCTCGCGGTGTACCCGCCGGCCTTCAACCACCACGAGGAGCGCATCCTCGCGTGGTCGCTGCTGCCGGGCCCCCTGCCGGAGAAGGTCTCCACAAAGGCCACGGAGCTGGCGCGCGCCATCACCGACGCGCTGCAGGTGGAGGGCCTGTTGGTGCTGGAGCTGTTCCTGCTGCGCGACGGCACGGTGCTCGTCAACGAGCTGGCGCCGCGGCCGCACAACAGCTTCCACTCCACGGAGGTCGCGTGCCTCACCTCGCAGTTCGAGCAGGCGGTGCGCGCGGCGTGCAACCTGCCCCTGGGCTCGGTGGAGGTGGTGCGCCCGGCGGCCATCGTCAACCTGCTGGGCGACCTGTGGCTGCGCGAGGGCGGGCCGCGCTTCGAGGACGCGCTGGCGCTGCCCGGCGTGCGGCTGCACCTGTATGGCAAGCGCGAGGCGCGCAAGGGACGCAAGATGGGGCACCTGTCCGCGGTGGGCACCACGCCCGAGGATGCCCTCGCCCGGGTGAAGGCCGCGGCCGCCGTTCTCGGGGTGTGACGCGATGAAGACGAACGCCGCCCGGCTGCTCGACTCGCTGGGCGTGAAGTACTCGCTGCGCGACTACGAGGTCGACCCGGAGGACCTCTCCGCGGAGACCGTGGCCGCCAAGGTGGGCATGCCCGCCGAGCAGGTCTTCAAGACGCTCGTCGCGAGAGGAGACCGCACCGGCGTGTTGATGGCGGTGGTGCCCGGCAACGCGGAGCTGGACCTGAAGGCGCTGGCCCGGCTGAGCGGGGACCGCAAGGTGGACACGGTGCCGCTCAAGGAGCTGCAGCCGCTCACCGGCTACGTGCGCGGCGGCTGTACGGCCATCGGCGGCAAGAAGGACTACCCGGTCTTCGTCGACGAGACGCTGGAGCTGTTCGACGAGGTGGCCGTCTCCGCGGGCGTGCGAGGCACGCAGCTCGTGCTGGCCCCGGCCGACTACCTGCGCGTGACGAAGGGCAAGGTCGGCCCCATCTCGCGCGACAAGGCCTGAGCGCGGGCCTTCGTCAGGTCAGCGAGCCCTGCGCGGGCATGAAGAGCACCTTGCCGGACGTCATGTCCGCGGAGGCAATCTTCACCGCCTCGCCCGCGGACTCGAGCGGCAGCCGCGCGCGCACGGGCGTCTCCAGCTCGCGGCCCACCAGCGCGGGCACGCCCATCAGCGCCTTGAGCTGCTCGCGGCCGAAGCCCCGGCGCGCCCACTCCGACAGCGCGAAGCCGTCCACCGTCTTGCGTCCGAAGATGACGTCGCCCGGGTCGAACCGGCACTCCTGCTCCGACAGCGCGCCGTACACCGTGACGTGCCCGCCCTCGGGCAACGCGCTCAGCAGTTGCCCCGTCAGTCGCCCCGCCACCGCGTCGAAGGCGAGCGTCACCTTGAGCTCGTGACACATGAGCCGCAGTCGCTCCTGGAACTCGGGCTCGTCGCTGCTCAGCACGTGCTCGACGCCCAGGCCGCGAAGGAGCTCCACCTGCTCCTTTCGCCGCACCACGTGCACCATGGCCACGTTCCGACGACGGGCCAGCGAGCCCAGCATCCGACCCACGCTGCTCGCCGCGCCCGTCTGCGCGAGCGCCACGTGGCCGCCCTCCTTCGCGCGCTCCATCAGCACCCACGCGGTGAAGGGGTTGACGAAGAGGCTCGCGCCCTGCTCCACGGAGATGTGGGCGCGCAGCGGGATGCACTGCTGCAGCGGAACCACGGCGTACTCGGCCCACAGGCCATCCCCGCCCACCGGGGCCACGCACGCCACGCGGCGCCCCACCAGCAGCTGCCCCGCGAGGCTCCCCGCGGACACCACGGTGCCGCTGCCCTCGAAGCCCGGCACCACGGGCAGCGCGTTGCGCACGCCGTACTGGCCCCGCACGAACTGGAGGTCCGCGGGGTTGATGGGCGAGGCGGCCATGCGCACCAGCACCTGCCCCGCGGTGGGACGCGGCACGGCGCGGGTCTGGACCTGGAGGGACTCGGGGCGCCCGTCATAGGCGTGGAGGACCAGCGCGCGCATCGCCACGGGGACCGGGGGGGTTCTCATTGCGGCAGACCTTTTAATTCGGCCGTGCGTGAAAGGGGGAGCCCCTTGCCCTGCCCCCACGCTCGGAGTGTCGATGAACGCCACCATTTTGCAGTTGCACCACCGCGAAGCCTTCGAGCGGACCGTGACGAGGGCGCTGGCCGCGGGCGCGGGCGCGGGGCTGGTGCAGCTCGTCACGGCGAGGCTGGGGGTGCCGTTGCCGTTGGCGTGGCTGGTGCCGGCGGCCGTGGTGCTGGCGTGCGCGCAGGGCGACAAGTGGGACCGCGTGCTGTTGGGAGGACTGGGCGTGTTGCTGACGTCGGTGCCGTATGCGCTGGGGATGGCGCCCGCGTGGACGGTGGCCTGCAGCGCGGCGGCGGCAGGCTCGCTGCTGGTGCGTGCGCGGCTGAGCGAGAAGGGCGTGGAGGGACAGGTGGCGGAGGCGCGCCCCACCCTCGTGCACCTGGGCCTGGGGGCGCTGTTGGGCGCGGGGCTCACGCTCGCGGGCTCGGAGATTGCCCGGGTGTTCTCCGCGCGGCTGGCGGACCTGGCCACGCCCGCGCTGCTCGCGGCGGGGGCGACGGGCGCCATCCTGGGGCTCTTCGTGGGACTGAGCTCGGTGGCCGCGCACCTGGCGCTCACGGCGGACCCGGTGGAGGCGCGCGCGGAGGAGCTGATTCCTCGGCTCGCGGGGGACTTCCGGACGCAGTGCGAGCGGGCGCTCGCGCTGTATCGCCAGTGCGGGCAGTCGCTCGCGTTGTTGCCGCGAGAGCCCGCGCGCGAGGAGCTGGCCCGCACGCTGGCGCGCATCACCCGCGACGCGGTGGAGCTGGCCTCCGAGTGGGCGGGCGTGGAGTCCCAGCTCGAGGAGCGCGCGCAGGCGGAGCTGCGGGCCGAGCGTGAGGAGCTGGAGCGCGCCGCGCGCGCCACCACGGACGCGGTGGCCCGCAGGCAGCTGGAGGCGGCCGCCGCGTCGCTCGCGGAGGAGGTGGAGCGGCTGGGGGAGCTGAAGGTGCGGCGTGAGCGAATCCTCGCGAGGCTGCGCTCCGAAGTGGCGTTGCTGGAGCGCGCGCGCGTGGCGCTGTTGTCGCTGCGCAGCGGACAGGCGCAGCTCAAGGCCGCGGAGCTGTCATCCCTCGCGCGACGCTTCCGCGCGCTGTCCTCCGTGCAGTGGGAAGAGGGGCAGGGACTGGACGCCGTGGCCTCGCAGGCCACCCTCGCGCATGTCCCGGAACCCGTCCAACCTGTCGGGGAGGAGGCTCCTTCGGAGGCCCGAACCGCTCGGATTCGTACGTCCTGAGCGTGGAATTCCCGGATATCGAACACGGGTAGAGGGGGGAACGGGCGCTGTCTCGCACGCTGAGTGATGGTTGTGGTGGTGGTTCGCAGGCATGAACTGTAGACGTGGGTAGCGTCAGGTAACATTTGCCCCGTCATGACCCACCCCCTCGTCCGACAGCCCGGTCTGATTCCCCTCTGGTTGTGGAACGGCACCGAGCCTGGGGTGACCTCCGCGTTCCAGCCCATCGTGGATCTGCGCACGGGAGAGGTCATCGGGTACGAGGTGCTGTCGCGCGGACAGGGCTCGCTCGAGTCACCGCACGAGCTGTTCACGCACGCGCGGGTCTCCGGCTACACGTGGGAGCTGGAGCGCGCGTGCTGGACATCGGCGCTGCGCTGCATCTCGAAGCTGCCGGAGGACCAGCGTCGCGCGCCGTTCTTCTTCAACGTGAGCCCGGATGTGCTGAGTGATCCTCGCTTCGGGGATGGCTCGACGCTGGCGCTGTTGGAGCGGCATGGGTTGGGGCCTCGGCATCTGGTGCTGGAGATCACCGAGAAGGCGGTCATCGAGGATGGCGCGCTGTTGCAGCGGCTGACGCGGGAGTGCGCGGCGCAGGGCTTCGGGCTCGCGCTGGATGACTTCGGCGCGGGGCACTCGGGGCTGGTGACGCTGGTGCACTGCGTACCGCGCTTCATCAAGCTGGACCAGGCGCTGGTGCGGGACATCCATCTGCACGCGTACCGGCAGCACCTGGTGAAGTCGCTGGTGGACTTCTCGTCGAGCGTGGACGCCATCCTCATCGCCGAGGGCGTGGAGACGTGGGAGGAGATGACGGTGCTGCTGCGGCTGGGCATCCGTCACGCGCAGGGCTACCTGCTCGCGCGTCCGACGCCGAGCCCCATGCGTCCGGCCGAGGCGTTCGAGTCGCGGCGGCGCGAGGCGATGCGCGCCCTGCTCCTGCGTGAGCGCGCGGATGACACGACGGTCGGAGGACTGGTCATCCGGCGCGCGACGGTGGATGTGTCCGCGACAGTGGACACGGTGAACGACGTGTTCCGCGATGCGCCGCAGGCGGACCATGTGGTGGTGCTCGAGGGCTCACGTCCCCGCGCGCTGGTGACGCGGCGCAATCTCGCGTCATGGAGTCCTGGAAGCACGGCGCACGCGCCCTCGCTCGTCATCGAGGACCAGGTGGCGGTGACGGCGCTCGTGGGTCTCGCGATGGCGCGGCCTCCGGAGGCAGTCTACGAGCCGGTGGTCGTCACGGATGCGCAGGGACAGTTCCTGGGCACCGTGACGATGAAGCAGTTGCTGCTGCGCGCTACGGAGCTCGCCGAGCGCCCCGCCGCGAAGTAGCAGCGGGACTGCGCGGACACACGGAGTCCGACGCGCCAAAGCCGCGACCGCGCGTCGCAGCGCGACAAGGCGACGCCGCTCGCGAGGCGTCACCACCTGAAACCAGATGCTCGACCCTCGGTAGCACCGGCGCGTGTTCGCGCCTCGGCGCGTCTTCGGAGTTCAGCGGTCACGAACTCGATGGAGCCCCTACGCTCCGCCGAGGTGAAGGACCTCCGTCCGCGTGAGCGTCACCCGCCTTCGCCGATGACGCTCACGCGTGAGGCCACGAGCCCCCCGACTTACTCCCACGCGAGGTGCAGCCGGCCGTCCTCGAAGATGAGGCCCGCGTCCTCGAGCCCCGTGGAGCCGTTCTCCACCGAGGGCAGCACGTTCGTCGGCGGCGACAGCAACGTGTCGCGCCCCTTCGTGAAGCCCTGCTCGCGAACCAGCGCCATGTACGCCCGCCCCAGCGCCAGCGCCCGCTCACGCGACGGCGTCAGCAGCCACGCCAGGTCCTTGTCTCCCCCCACCGAGGCCCGACGCACGGAGGTCTCATCCACCTTCCCGTCCGCGAAGAAGCGCGCGAGCAACTCCTCGTTGGCGCGGAACTCGTCGCCGCCCTTCACCCGCTCGAAGTACGTGATCACCTCCGGCTTCGCGTGCCCCGCCTGCGGCACGTCCGCGATGCCACGCAGGTCCTGGTGCCGCCACCCTTCCCTCCCCGGCACCTTGCGCGGGAAGCCGAAGGTCTGGTCCACCGTCACCCCCAGGTTCGTGTGACAGCCCATGCAGAACACGTGCTCCTCCATCGTCTGCACGCGCAGCCGGCCCTTCGAATCCTCGATGAAGCCCTGCAGACGCCAGCCGAACTCGTTGATGAGCCCCAGCTCCGGCGTGCCCGGGAACGCGGGCAGCCGGTTGCGCATCTTCTTCTCCTGCTCCGCGCCGTAGAACGCCATCACCTGGTCGCCGGCGTACTCCTCGTCCTTGCGCGAGTAGCGGACCTCCTTCATCCGCGCGGACAACAGCGCGGGCGCATCCGGGTCCACGTACCGCACGGTGTGCAGGAACTCGACGCCGCGGATAGAAGTCACGCCGCACCTTCACTTTCGCGGCGGCCCCCGCGTAGTGCGGCGGCAGTCCATGCACGACCTCGACGCCCCGGACGAGCACTCCGTCTCCATCCAGGTCCACCCCACCCGAGCGCTCGTCCACCGGCTCCACCCGGCGTCGAGACTTCGTCGCATCCAGCAGCGCCGGGTCCACCGTCATCGCCGCTTCCAGGATGGCCAGGTTGAGCCGATACACCTCGCGCGACGGCTGTCCTCCCGCATCGCGACGGAACGCGTCCGGGAGGAAGAAGCCGTGGCCATCCTTGTGGTGCGTGGAGCGCGTGTCCAAGCTGACCATGTCGCCGGGCGCGGGCGACGCGAAGTCGAGCGCACGCGGCGCACCGGCCTGCATGCCGGGCACGGTGGGGACCCAGTTGTTCTTCGACGTCCACAATCCCTCAGGGGTCGCCGTAGACACCCTGCACGTCCTTCTCGCCCGTGAAGATGGTGACCCATGGCGTCTGTCCACCCGAGTCGTTGGAGTGCGTGCCCAACACCAAGCCCTCGGGCAAGGGCGCACCGAAGTCATCGGTGTCCACGATAGACAGCCGCATGCCCACCATCTTGACTCCAGTGGGATGGAGCACTCACCATGTCGCCATGCGGTGGGTACTCGTTGGTCTGCCATCAATTGCGGCTGGCTTTGTCGCAGCGTATCGGGTGAGCGGTAACGACCCATGGGGGCTCATCGAAGCCATCGCTTTCGGCGTTGTTGCTCTCACCGCTACCACCGGCATCTTGATCGCGTACGGTATCGGTCGGCTCGCATACGATTCTGCCCGTACATTTGTCAGCGCCTTTCGTATGGGATACCGAATGGGTGGGGCCGTTGACAACCGACCATCTCCGTCGCCCCGGCGAGAGTTGCCGACTCCGCTGTGGCACGGGGACCCGCTGCATCGGAATGCAATTTCGCCGAGCGACCATGCGAAGCGGTTGAAGAACATCGCCCGAAGTTGATGAATCTTCAGCCCGTGAGTCCCATTGCCGGGGAGCGCCAACACTCCGCCTCAGCCGCCTGTCTCGACGAGGGAGAGTTGGTAGCGGGTTTACAGCCAAGCGGCCATCGAATCGGCCACGCGTTGCGGTCCACCGTCACCCCCCGGGGCTCCATCCTCGCCGGGCGCGCCATCCTGACCATCCTGCCCGTTCGCGCCAGCGGGGCCCGTGTCCCCCTCACAGGCGACGAAGGACAACGAGCTGCCCAGAAGCACCGCACCGGTCGCGAGCCGCAACAGACGAGAAGACATGAGCCACTTCCTCCAGGGGTTCGCGTCGCGCTCGCATGCGGGCGAACGGACGCGAGCGCATCCTGAGGAGGCTGTGTGGCGACGGCTTGTTCAGTGCGTCACTTCTTCATCACGTCACGGCCCCATGACGTCACGCGCGACCAACGTCGCGCGCGTCACGGGTCGATGCGGAGGTTCGACACGCCCTCGAACTCCACCGGCGAGCCCTTGCGCAAGCCGACCTTCTCCGCCCAGCCGCCCGGAACCTCCAGCACGTACTGGCTGGGCGCGCCCACCGAGCGCGTCTCCATCGACCTGGGCACCGCGCGCGACACGATGCCCGCGATGCGCAGGTCCGCGGTGATGAAGATGATGTCCAGCGGGATGAGCGTGTTGCGCATCCAGAAGCCCTGCATCGACTCCTGGGGGAACAGGAACAGCATCCCCTTGCCCTCGGCGAACTCCGTGCGCCACATCATCCCGCGCTCTCGCGAGTCGCGCGTGGCGGCCACCTCCACCTCCACCCGATGCACCCCACCGAAGGCGTCCTTGAGCCGCACGTGCGCGCGCGGCAGCGTGGGGCCCACGTAGTCCTTCGCGGTGACGTCGGTGACGAGAGGCTTCACGGGCGCGGGAGGCGTGGACGAGGGCTGCCGGCCCTGCGCCTCCTGCTGACAGGCGCAGAGCGCGAGCGACAGGAGGACCAGGCCGAGCCGACGGGAGGTCTTCATGGGTGCTGGGGGTGCAGCGGCTTGTTGAGCAGCTTCTCGGTCAGCTCGGGCCCCAGGCTGTCGGACATCAGCCGCTCCACCACGGTCTCGAACTCCACCCGCTGCGTGTCGCTGCTGTAGATGAACCGGATGCCCATGCCCGGCTCGTCGCCGTCCGCCTTGGACCAGACGACCTCGCCCAGCAACTCGAACGGCGCCTCCCGGTGGGGCACCGTCAACTTGAAGAGGAAGCGCGTGCCGATGGGCAGCGGCTTCTTCGTCTTGATGAACGTGCCGCCCTTGCTGATGTTCTTCGTGTAGTCCGCGAAGAACGAGTTGAGCTTCTTGTAGTCGACCTTCAGCTCGATGGGCGCGCGCCCGTGCTGGCGGTGCTCGGGACCTGTCTTCTGTTCGGACATGCGGCCCGGGAGTATAGGGGAGGCCATGGAGCAAGTCCTCACCCGTGCCCGCGCCTTGATGCGTCGCCCGGCCGTCCTGGCCCCCCTGCTCCTCCTGGCGGGCGGAGGCTCGACGCTCGTCCTCCTCCCCCTCTTCGGCGTCCCCGGCTTCGAGCTGGGCCTGGCCCTGGCCATCGCCGTGGGGCTGCTCGGCGGGGGGACGGGCGTGGCCGCCGCCGCCCAGGAGCGTCGGATCCTCCTCGGCCAGGAGCCCCGCCCCCCCGGCGCCCTCCGCCCGGACGCCCCCGGCACCGCCGTGACCCGCGCCCTGGGTGCGGCCCTGGTCCTCAACGTGGCGGCGCTGGTGCCCCCCTTCCTCACCTCCACCGTCTTCGCGTGGCTACGCACGGCGTGTGATCCATTCGAGCTGGTGGGTTTCTATCCCATGCTCACCCTCCCCTCGGCCGTGCTGGCCTCGGCCTCGGGGGTGCTGTGTGGCCTGGGGGCCCGCCGTCCCTCCCGGGGCGTGGGGATGCATGTGCTCCTGGTCCTGCTGTCGCTGGTGCCCACGGTGTGGCCCATCGTCGCCGGGCCCCAGGTCTTCGCCTTCAACCACTACCTGGGACATCTCCCCGGCCCCCTCTACGACGAGGCGCTGGTGATGACGCCCGCGCTCGGCTGGTTCCGGCTGGAGACGCTCCTGTGGGCCTGGGTCCTCGCGGGCCTCGCCGCCGCGTTCCTCCAGGTGGACTCGGGGCACCTGTCGAGAGCCGCCCCGCGCGTGGGCGTCCTGGTGGGGCTGCTGCTGCCCGCCGTGGCCATCGGCTTCCTGGAGGTGAAGGGGCCCCAGCTGCGCACCCGGATGACGGACGCGTACCTGGCCGAGACGCTGGGCGGCGTGCGCGACACGGAGCACTTCCGGCTGCACTACCCCCGGGGCAAGTCGCGCGAGGACGTGGACCGGATGGCCCGCGACATGGAGTTCCGCTGGACGCAGGTCCAGCGCTTCCTGGGCGTGGCCCCCACCGAGCGCATCCGCGTGTGGCTGTATCGCAACGAGGAGGAGAAGCAGCGGCTGGTGGGCGCCGGCCGCACGCAGTACGCGAAGCCCTGGCGCCACGAGCTGCACATCCAGGACAAGCCCTTCCCCCACTCCACGCTGCACCACGAGCTGGCCCACGTCATGGCCGCGCCCGCTGGCAGCGGTCCCTTCCGCGTCACCACGCGCCTGGGCCTGTGGCCCCTCATGGGCGTCATCGAGGGGTTCGCCGTCGCCGCGGACGGCCCCGCGCAGGGGGACCTCACGCTGCACCAGTGGGCCGCGGGCATGCGCCGTCAGAAGCTGGCGCCCGACATGCGCAAGCTGATGGGGCCGGAGGGCTTCTACCAATCCGCCCCCGCGCGCGCGTACACCGTCGCGGGCTCCTTCCTCCTGTACCTCGCTGACACCTACGGCTCCGACAGGCTGCGCGCGCTCTACGCGCACGCGGACTTCCAGGAGGCCTATGGGCGGCCCCTCGACGAGCTCGTCGGCGAGTGGGAGCGACATGTCGACGCCCTGCCCCTGGACGACGCCGCCGTGGCCCGCGCCTTCGCGCGCTTCCGCGCTGGCAGCCTCTTCAGCCGCGCCTGTGCGCGCGAGGTGGCCCGCCTCACCGAGCCCGCCCGCGCCTCGCTCGTGACGGACCCGTCGGATGCGCTGGAGCGCTACACCCGCGCCGCCACCCTCCAGCCCGAGGAGCCCGCCTACCGCCTGGGCGAGGCCGCCGCCCTCTCCGCGCTGGAGCGCTACGACGAGGCCACCACCGTGCTCACCACGCTCGCGGGCAAGGTGAAGGGCCAGACGGTCTCCGAGGCCGAGGTGGCCATGGCGCTGGCCGACGTGGAGACCCGGCGCGAGCGTCCCGAGCAGGCCCGCGCCCACCTGGACACGGTGCTGACCCTGGACGCCACGCCCGATTTGACGCGCACCGCCCAGGTGAAGCTCGCCGCGCTGGAGTCCACGGCGCGCCGCGCCGGCATCGACGCGTACTTCCTGGCGCCCAAGGAGGAGCTGCGGCTCCTGCTCCTGTCGCGCGCCCTGCAGGCCCTGCCCTCGGACCCGTACCTCAACTACCTGCTGGGCCGCAGGCTGCAGCAGGTGGGCTCCCCCGTCCTGGCCGGCGAGTCGCTGCAACGTGCGCTGTCGGACGATTCGCTGCCCCTGCCCCTGCGCCGCGAGGCCTTGCGCCTGAAGGTGGAGGCTTCCTATCTCTCGGGCGACTGCGGCGCGGTGCGCCACGAGGTGGGTGTCCTCCCGGACTTCGGCACGGCCTTCAAGGCCACCGCCCTGGAGTGGGTGGAGCGGTGTGATTTCGAGGAGAAGACCTTCCGGGGCGTGCTCGTGCCACGACAGGCTTTCCGCTAGCCGCGCTTTCCGCTAGGCAGGCAGCCCACACAGCGGCGACGAGCCAGGTCATCAGGAGGGAAGCGATGCGGTTCGAGACGAGGCAGCGAATCCAGGGGACGGTGGACGAGGTGGAGCGCGCGCTCCTCGACGAGCGGTACTTCGAGTTCCTGCTCAAGCACCATGGCGTGCTGCTGGAGCTCCAGCCGCTCGAGGTGAAGGCCGAGGGTGACGTGGTCCGCCGCCGGGTGCGCTACCGCCCCAAGCCCGTCATCGAGAGCATCGGCCCCAAGCGCGTGCCCCCCGAGTGGTTCGCCTTCATCGAGTCGTCCACCTACGACAAGCGCCGCAAGGAGCTCACGTTCACCAACGTGCCCACGTCCCACACCATCTCCAAGATGCTGGTGAACACGGGCACGCTGCGCTTCCGTGATTTGGGCGCGGGCCAGACGGAGCGCTCGCTGGACGGTGAAATCTCCCTCAAGCTGCCCTTCCTGATGAAGCCCCTGGCGCTCATCGGCGAGAAGGTCATCCAGGGCGAGGGCCTGAAGATCCTCGACAACGAGATTCCCGTCCTCAACCGCTTCATCTCCGAGGTCATCCGCAAGGGCTGAGGCACGCGAAGTGCAGGCGGGGCCGTGGGGAATGGGTTGACTTCCTCCGCATTGTCTTCGTAAGGCCCCGCCATGCTCTACCGCTTCCTCGCCATCTGCGCCCTGTCCCTCCTGGCCGCCTGCGCTCCGAAGCGCATCCCCGGCACTGAAATCGACGACACCGACGAGACCCGCGCCATTTTGGCAGTGATGGAGGCCTATCGGTCTGCCATCGAGGCACGCGACGCCCACGCCATCCAGGCGCTGGTGTCGAAGGACTTCCGCGAGGACGCCGGCACGCCGAGTGATCCCGAGGACGACCTCACCGCGGCGAACCTGGGCCCGTACCTGGAGACGCTCTTCCCGCAGCTCCAGTCGCCCAAGGTGGAGATGGAGGTGCGCAAGGTCCAGGTGGGCAAGGACATCGCCACGGCCATCTACTACTGGAAGCTGAACTTCCGGATGCCCGGCCTCACCTCGCGCCCGCAGAAGGAGGCGGAGCTGGAGCAGATGGTGTTCCGGCTCGAGGGCAACCAGTGGAAGATCCTCACCGGCATCTGAGGCCTCACAGCCCCAGGAGCGCCGCGTAGCCCTGGGGGCCCATGGCCGTGAGCGCGCGGGCCCGGGTCAGGTAGGTGCGGTAGTCCTTGCGCACCAGCTTGTCCGCGGGCAGCGCGGACAGGTGGTAGTCCCGGATGCGGCTCGCGGTGAAGCGCACCGCCCCGAAGAGCGCGTGGCCGAAGAGGCTCTCGCGCTCCACCGGGGCCAGCGGGCGGACATCCTGGTAGCCGCGCACCAGCGCGCGACACAGCTCCGGCAGGTACTGCCCGCCGTCGAAGCACCAGGCGTTCAACGTGATGACCAGGTCCAGGCCATAGGCCTCGCGGCAGGCCATCTCGAAGTCGAAGAAGGCGCCCACGCTGTCGCCCAGCCACTTCACGTTGTCGGTGAAGAGGTCCGCGTGGATGACGCCGAGCGGCTCCAGGCCCTGTCGCCGTGACTCCGCGTGGGTGAGCATCCCCTCCAGCTCCCCTGAGAGCGATGACAGCGTCGGGTCCGGGTGGCGCGCCAGCTCCACCAGCCACCCGCGCACCACCTGGGGAGAGTACGGGTTCTCGCGGCTGCCGCCGAAGGACTGGGTGTCGCGGTGCAGCTTGCCCAGCTCGGTGCCCAGCCGCTCCAGGTGCTCGGCGGTGAGGCCCGGGTGGCGCTTCTCCTCACCGGGGAGCCAGCGGAAGACGCTCACGCGGCCGCCCGCGAGCTCGACGAAGGTGGCGCCCTCGCGCGTGGTGAGCTGCACGGGCGAGGGGAAGCGGTGCGCGGCCAGGTGCGCGAGCAGGGCGGACTCGAAGCGCAGGTCGTCCGAGGAGCGCACCGTCGTGTGGCGGACGAAGTAGCGGCCGGTGTCGGTCTCCAACCGGTGGTTGGTGTTGATGGAGCCCTGGGGGATGGGCGTCACGCCGAGCACGTTTCCCAGCCCGAAGGTCTCTGCGATGCGCGTGAAGACGTCGGGGGACAGCACCGTGTGGACCGCCATTGCTCACTCCTCCCGTGCTCCGGGCTCCGTCCATTGACACCCGCGAGGGGCGTACCTAATAGCATCCAACTCCAGCGCGGGGAGACAGGTCCATGAGCACCGAAGGTCACGGCGACTGGAAGCGACGCGAGAGTTGGAAGAGCGCGCTGACGCAGGTGGCGGTGGTGGCGGTGGTGCTCGCGGGCGCCGTGGCCTACTTCGTCCACCGGGGAACGGTGCGAAAGGAGACGGAGGAGCACCTGCGCGCGGCCCGCGCCGCCGCGCTGCGAGGCAATCCGTCCGACTTGACGCGCGCCATGGCGGAGCTGGAGAAGCTCTTCCAGTTGGACTCCGACGCCCGCGACGCGCAGGCGCTGGCCGCCGACATCCAGACGGTGCTGTGGCTGGAGCACCATCAGCCCGGCGCGGATGCGCGGGCCCGTGAGTACCTGGCCCGGGCCGAGGCGCTCGACTCGCGCTCCGGTGAGCGGCATGGGGCTCGCGCGCTGCATCTGCTCGCGGAGGGCAAGACGGCCGAGGCGGAGAAGTACCTGGCGGACCTGCAGACGCAAGGGGCCAACAGCCCCCGGCTCACGCTGGCGCAGGCGTTCACGCTGCAGGCGAAGGGGGACCTGCCCGGCGCGCGTCAGGCCTTCGCCCGCGCGGCGGAGAACGCGTATCGGGACCCACGCTTCACCACGGCGTACGGGGAGGCGCTGCTGGACGAGGGACAGCCCGCCCAGGCGGTGGAGGCGTTCGAGAAGGCGACGAGCGTGAACCCGGACCACCTGATGGCGCGGCTGGGCATGGGGCTGGCGCACGCGTATCAGGGCAAGAAGCTGGAGGAGGCCGAGCGCGCGCTCGCCACGGCGCGGGAGAAGCAGGCGGAGCTGACGCCCGCGCTGACGTCGCGCGCGGGGGCGCTGAAGGCGGAGCTGGCGTTGTCGCGTGGCGCCGCGGACCAGGCGCTCCAGGAGGCGGATGCGGCGCTGAAGGCCGTGCCGGATGACGTACATGCGCTCTTCGCACGAGCGCGAGCGCTGGCCGCGCGCAAGGTGCCCGAGGCGCGGGGCGCGTTCGAGGCCGCGGTGGCGAAGCGCAAGACGGCGCCCCTGCTCTACCTGGACGGCGCTCGCAGCTTGCAGGCCTCGGGTGACACCACGGGCGCGCTGGCGCTGCTGGATGCGTATGAGGGCGCGTTCGGGGCCATCCAGGTGGCGTCCGCGGACGGGAAGAAGGTCCCGCTGCTGGAGCAGGACGGCCGCTACTGGCTGGCGCGCGGCGGGCTGCTGGAGGCAGCGGAGCGGCAGGACGATGCGCTCGTCGCCTACGACAAGGCGATTGCAGCCAAGGGCGTGGGGCTGGCAAAGGCGCAGTACGCCAAGGGCGCGCTGCTGGTGCGGCGCAAGGACTACGAGGGCGCGAAGGCGCTGCTCGCGGTGATCGCGCCGGACACAGGCGCGGGCTCGTTGCCGGAGGCGTACAGCGCCATGGGCGACCTGCTCTTCGCGCAGAGCGCGTACGCGGCGGGCTGCCAGCACTACTACTTCGGGCTGGTGCGCGCGCGGGCGCAGGGCATGCCTCGCGAGGAGCTGGCCTCGCGCATCGACACAGTGAAGAAGGGCCTGGAGTCCGCGGGCCAGGGCGCCATGGCCAAGGCCTGGCTGAACGAGACGGGCGCCCTGCTCCAGTGAAGCGCCCGCTGCGAGCGGCTACAGCAACTCCGTCGCCTCGAGCGGCCGGTACTTCGCGCGAACCACGCGCCACTCGCCGTCGGCTTCCTTCTCGAATGTCCCCTCGATGAGGTACGCGTTCAGCACGCTGTCGGCCGCCAGGTCCTTGACGCTCTCCGCCTGCGAGCGGCCGAAGATGAAGCGCGCCTGGAAGTCACCCTGCGTGGGCGAGACCTCGTGGACCTCCAGGTTCGTGGTGAAGATGCGGACCCACTGACCGCGCAGCACCTGCCCGGTGAGGATGCCGCGCACCTGCCGCGAGTCCATGCCGCCGTCCGTCTTGAAGCGCTCGGACACGCCCTCCATCACCTTGCTGATGTCCTTGGCCTCCGCGGCCCGCGTCATCGTGATGACCTGACGCGTGACGGCCTCCGGGACACCGGGCTCGTGGCGCGGCCAGAAATAGAGCACCGCTCCGGCCGCCACCAACGCCAGCGCCACGCCCACCACCCGCGAACGCGACAACGTCACCATGTGCTCCTCACGCCGCCTCGGGCTCGAGCACCAGCTCGTCCGCGTCGATGATCTCGGCGGGCCGCAGCGCCTCGCCAATCTGCTTCAGCCGCCGGTCCGAGAGCTGCTCCAGGTACGTCCGGATGTGCGGGAAGGCCTGCACCAGCGCATGGAACGCGTTGCGCTCCAGGAACGCCGCCGCCGTCTTGCGCGTGGCCACCACCGTCGCCGAGGCGCGCAGCCCCGTCAGCAGCGAAATCTCCCCCGCCACATCACCCTCGCGCAGCACGCCCAGCGTCACCGTGCCGCCCGCCGGGTCCTCCTTCTGCACCACCAGCTCACCGGCCAGCACCAGGAACAGCCCCGGCGAGTGCTCGCCCTCCACCAGCACCTTCTCGTGTCCCTGCAGCGCGCGGAAGGTGAAGCGCTGCAGCAGCGCGCCCCGCTCCGACTCCGGCAGCGTCTGGAACATGGGCGAGGTGGCCATCAGGTTCCGCGCCATGCGCTGCTGCGCGAAGTCCGCCAGAACCTGAGGCACCGCCGGGTGGCTCTTGGCCACCGCGTTGAGGTGCTCGCGGCGGATCTCGAAGACCTCCGTGTCGGACACCGCGGACACCGTCGCCGTCGGCGGCGCGCCCGTCAAAAGAGCAATCTCCCCGAAGATGGAGCCGCCGCCGAGGAAGCCCAGCGTGCGCGCCTCACCCTCCATCTGCCGCGTCACCTCCGCCTTGCCGGCGACGAGCACGTAGAGGTGGTCGGCGGGCTCGCCCTCGCGACTCACCACCTCCTCGGGACGCACCCGGCGCCACGCCATGCGGCCCACCAGGTCGATGAACGCGTCCCGGTCCAGGTCCGCGAACAACGGCAGCGGAGGACGGCTGTTCGGGTCCGCGGAGCCACCCGGATCCGGAGCGGCCAGCACCTCGATGGCGCGGTTGGAGAGCTCCTCTCCAGCCAGCCCCATCAGGTCCGTCTCCACCTTCCCGTCATACAGCGTCTCGGGCGGCAGGGGCGGCGGCACCACGGCGCGACCCGGCGCGCTGCGCACCGCGCGCGAGTGGACGCGGATCAGCGTCTCCTTCAACCGTCGCTCGTTGGGCGCCAGGTCCAACCCCAGCTTGCACGCGGCCATCGCGGACAGCAGGTAGTCACGACGCAAGAGGCCCTCGGCCGTCGCGTGGTACGACGTGACGGCGCGCTCGCGCTCACCCAGCTCGGCCAGACACCGGGACGCCATCATCCGGGAGCGGTGGTCGGCGGGAACCCGGCGCACCGCCTCCGCGAACACGGCGAGGGCGCGCTCGAACTGGCGCTCCTCGATGAGGTCCATCCCGAGCTCACGCAGCGACGACTCGCTCATCCCATCTCCCCACGTACGAACGTTGTTGGCGAGCGCCTCACGGCTGTATCTCGCTCAGGTACATCTCGGCCTTGCGCTTCGTATCCGAACCCTCGGCCGCCGTCTCGATGACGACCTTGAACTTCTCCGCGGCGGAGCGAGGGTCCCGGTCGCGCTCGATATACGCGCGCATGTACAGCTCCTCCACCTTCTTGCTCAGGTCGTCCAGGCCATCCCGCGCCCGACGATCTCCCGGGTTGAGGCGCAGGGCCTCGCGGAAGTTGCTGCCCGCCGCCGCCAGGTCGCCCTTCTTCAGCGCCGCCTGCCCCGCCGCCAGCGCCGCCGACGCGAGCTGCTCGTCCAGCGTGCGCCCCAGCGAGCCGTCGAAGCCGATCTGACGGTACAGCTCCGCCGCGCGGCGCAGGGGCTTGGACGCGGACTCCAGCGCATTGGACGCGAGCTTCTTCTGCGCGTCGTCCAGCGCGCGCTGGAACTGGGGAATCAACGTCTTGAGCTGGCGCGAGCGGTCCTTCACGTCCTTGTCCGCCTTGTACTTCTCCACCACGCGGTCGCACTCGAGCACCGCGCGCTGGTAGTCGCCGCCGTTGAAGCGCCGCTCCACGTCCGTGAAGGCCTCCGCGATGAAGCGCTTGCGCTCCTCCTTGGCCCGCTCCTCGTTGCGCTCCCGGCTGGCCCTGTCCCGCACCGCGCTGTCCCGGGCCTCCTTGGCCAGCTCCGCCTGCAGGTCCTGCAGCTTCTGCGAGTACGCGGGCCGGTTGAGCTCCGGCACCTGCTCCAGCAGCGACTGGGCCGTGGCGACGTCACGCGCCGCGAGCGCCTCCTCCATCTTCTGGATGCGCCACAGCTCGTCCTTCGTCTTGACCTCCTGCTCCAGCTTGCGCCGCACGTCGTCCGTCTTGGCGGTGCCCTGGGGCGTCTCGGACAGCTTCTGGCGGGCCCCCTCGAAGTCGTTGGCGTCGATGAGCTCGCGCACGGCCTGGAAGGACTGCTGCACGAGCAGCTCCTTCGCCGCCGCCTTGCCCAGGCCTTCGTCGTCCGCGCCCGGGCGCAGCTTCTCCGCCTCCTCCACCAGCTTCACCGCGCCAGCGAAGTCGTCCGAGCGCACCGCCTCGCGCGCCTTCTGCATCAGGAGCTTCGAGCGCTCCACGTTGGGGTCCACCGGAGGCGGGGGCGGCGGTCCCGAGGGGATGAGCATCAGCCCCAGCATGAGCAGCACCACCACGCCACCGCCCACGCCGATGAGCAGCTTCGCCTTCGAGTTCCCTCCGCCGCCGGTGACGGCGCTGCGCGGAGGCGGACGCGGCCGGGGAATCGCGATGGCGCCCTTGCCCTTCTTCACGCCGCTGGCGTCGCGGTTCTTCTCCTTCAGCTCGTCCGGCATCCGGTAGTTGGCGTTGGTCGCCTCGTTGAGCCGCGGATCATTCGGGTCCACGTCGGTGCCCCGGGACGCACCCGCCGCCTTGCGCGCCTCGTCGCGGTCCTTCGCGGCCTCCTCGCGCTCGCGCTTCTCCTCCGCCTCGCGGGCCTCCGCCTGCGCGCGCAGCTCCTTGATCTGCTCCGCCTCGTCCACGAAGCGAAGGCGCGTCTTGCCGATGGCGATCTCATCCCCGTGCTTCAGGGTGCACTCGTCCACGCGCTGATCATTCACCTGGGTGCCGGAGATGCTGCCCAGGTCTCGCATCGCCACGCCGCCCTGGCCGTAGATGAGCTCCAGGTGCCGGCGCGACACGGACTGGTCATCCAGCACGAAGTCGCAGTCCTTGCCGCGCCCCACCACCATGCGCACGCCCTGGAAGCGCTTCTTGCGCCCGCGGTCCGGCCCCGCCAGCACCAGCATCTGCACCGGCGGCCCGGCGCGCGTGGCGTCCGCGTTGTCGTCCTCCTCCTCCTGGCGACGCCGGGACTCCTCGCGCACGTCGGACACCGAGGCCACCCGCGTCTCGTCCGTGCGCGAGCGCGGCGGCTCGGCGTCCCCGTAGAGCTCCGGGTTGGCGGGGCCGTCGGGCTGGCCCTCGTCTCCGGAGGGTGGCGCGGCGAAGTCCTCGTCGGAGGACACCTCGCGCGGAGGGCGGCCCCGGGATGAGGGCTTACCTCCGGCACCAGGGCGAGGGGGGGATGGAGGACGAGCAGGCATGGGGTCGGGTCCAGGTCTCCGAAACGTCCGGCATCTTAAAGCGGCGCCACCACGGTGGGAATGCGACAAGCCCGCCCTTGGGGAAAGAAGCGGGGCCATTGTCCGTTGCTCAGGACGTTTCCCCCTCCTATGTAGGTTCCCACACCCCCAACGATTCACCGAGGGAGTCCCGCAAAATGCCCCGAGTGTCCGCGCCGGCCCGGCGTGCCTCCACCTCCCAGCTCGCCCCCCTGGCGGCCCGCCTCGTCGCGCCCGCCCCCCTGCTGCCCCAGGCGCTGCTCGAGCGGCTGCTGGCCGTGGCCATGGAGCGCGGCGGAGACTTCGCCGAGGTCTACGTGGAGCGCACCCACAGCACCAGCGTCGTGCTGGAGGAGTCGCGCATCAAGAGCGCCCAGACGGGCCTCATCCAGGGCGTGGGCGTGCGGGTCATCTCCGGGGGCAAGGTGGGCTACGCCTTCTCCGACGACTGGGACGAGCCCGCGCTGCTGCGGGCCGCCTCCACCGCGGCGATGATCGCCCAGGGAACCGGCTCCGAGCGGGCCTTCCCCGTCTCACGCATCGCCGTGCCCAGCCACTACCGCGTCCCCACCCCGCTGGCCGACGTGGAGGTGTCCCTCAAGGCCTCCCTGCTGACCCGCGCGGACAAGGCCGCCCGCGCGTTCGACTCGCGGGTGACCCAGGTCAACGGCGCCTACGTGGACCAGACGCGCCGCATCGCCGTGGCCAACACCGAGGGCCGCTACACCGAGGACACCCAGGATTTGTGCCGCATGTCCATCCAGGTCGTGGCGCAGGGCAAGAAGAACGAGCGGCGCACGGGCTCGTACGGCGGCGGAGGCCGGGTGCCCTTCACCCACTGGGCGACGTTCCCTCCCGAGGACGTGGGCCGCGAGGCCGCGAGGCAGGCGGTGGCCACGCTGGGCGCGGTGGACTGCGCGGCGGGCCCGCAGACGGTGGTGCTGGCGCCGGGCTGGAGCGGAATCCTGCTGCACGAGGCGGTGGGCCATGGCCTGGAGGCGGACTTCATCCGCAAGGGCACGTCGCTGTTCGCCGGCAAGCTGGGGCAGAAGGTCGCCTCGGAGCTGGTGACGGTCATCGACGACGGCACGGTGTCCAGCGGGCGCGGCTCCATCAACATCGACGACGAGGGCACGCCCGGTGAGCGCAAGGTCCTCATCGAGAACGGCGTGCTCAAGGGCTACCTCTACGACAGCCTCAACGCGAAGCTGATGGGCCAGCGCTCCACCGGCAGCGGGCGGCGAGAGTCCTTCAAGCACCTGCCCATTCCGCGCATGACGAACACCTTCCTCGCGCCGGGCAACCACCACCCCGAGGACATCCTCAAGGAGGTGAAGCGCGGGCTGTACTGCGCCACGTTCGGCGGCGGTCAGGTGGACATCAGCAACGGCAACTTCGTGTTCGAGGTGAGCGAGGCGTATCAAATCGAGGACGGCAAGCTGGGCCGTCCGGTGAAGAACGCCATCCTCATCGGCGTGGGGCCGGAGGTGCTCAAGAACGTGTCCCGCGTGGGGTGCGACCCGCAGCCGGACCCGGGCATGGGCGTGTGCGGAAAGAACGGCCAGTCGATGCCCGTGGGCGTGGGCCTGCCCACCGTGCGCATCGACAACGTCACCGTCGGCGGAACCCAGGTCTGAAGAGAGAGCACCGACACCATGGACTACCAGAAGCTCGCGAAGCGAATCGTCCAGCGCGCCACCAAGAAGGGCGCCCGCCAGGCCGAGGCCTTCATCGAGGTCAGCCGCCAGAGCACCGTGCGCGTGCGCGAAGGGCAGATCGAGGACCTCACCCAGTCCACCGCCAAGGGCGTGGGCCTGCGCGTGGTGACGAAGGACCGGCTCGGGTTCGCCTTCACGTCGGACTTCGAGCCCTCGGGCATCGACCTGCTCGTGGACCAGTCCCTGAAGCTGGCCGAGGCCGCCGCGCCCAACAAGCTCAACGGCCTGCCCGGCGCGCGGGACCTGGGCCGCTTCGGCGACACCGGCGCGCTGTACGACGAGGCCGTGGCCAACCTGCCCGGCGACTGGAAGGTGAAGGCCGCGCTGGAGATGGAGAAGGCGGGCCGCGCGGAGGACTCGCGCGTCAGCACCTTCAACGCGGTGGGCGCCGGGGACTTCGTGTCGGAGGTCTACGTCGCGTCGTCGGAAGGCATGGCCGGAGGCTACTCGGGCACGTACGTGTTCATGTACGCCATGCCCGTGGCCGCCGCGGACGGGCAGCTCCAGAAGGGCTACTGGCTCGACTACAAGCGCTTCCTGGGTGACCTGGAGTCGCCCGAGTCCATCGGCCGCGAGGCGACGCGTCGCGCGGTGCGGATGCTGGGCGCCAGGCGCGTGAAGACGCAGCAGGTGCCGGTGCTGTTCGACCCGCTCGTCACCGCGTCCTTCATGTCCGGCGTGGCCAAGGCCGCCAGCGGCAACGCCGTGCACCAGCAGGCCAGCATGCTGGCCTCGCTCAAGGGCAAGCGCCTGGCCTCCGAGCACGTCACGCTGGTGGACAACGGCCTGCTGCCCCGAGGCCTCGCCACCGCGCCCTTCGACGGTGAAGGCGTGCCCACGCGGCGCACACCCATCATCGACCGGGGCGTCATGTCGAGCTTCCTCTACGACGCGTTCACCGCGCGCAAGGCGAAGGCGCGGCCCACGGGCAACGCCAAGCGCGGCTACAACGCGCTGCCGAGCATCGGCACCACCAACCTCTACCTGGAGGCGGGCACGGCCTCGCCCGAGGAGCTCATCAAGGGCGTGGACCGGGGCTTCTACGTCACGTCCCTGCTCGGCCACGGCGCCAACCCCGTCACGGGCGAGCTGTCCGCGGGAGCCAACGGCCTGTGGATTGAGAACGGCGAGCTGACGCACGCGGTGCAGGAGGTCACCGTGGCGGGCAACGTGCTGAAGATGCTCCAGGACCTGGACGGCGTGGGGAACGACCTCCAGTTCCGCGGAGGCACGGTGGGCGCGCCCACTGTCCGCTTCCGACAGCTCACCCTGTCGGGAGGGTAGCCCTACCTGCCGCGTCCCCCTAGCGTGGGCGACGCCCGAGCGCTCCTCCTCCCCCACTCGCTGGGGGAGGACGTGTCAGGGTCTGCTGCTACATCACTCGTCCGCAGCGCGAGGAGGACGCACCCATGGCAGCGAAGTCCGCACGCAAGAGCGCCGCAGCGAAGAAGCCCGCCGCCGCCCCCAGGAAGCCCCGCCGCAAGAAGGCGGAACCGAAGTCGCGCGGCCTGTCTCCCCAGGACGTGGCCAGCGACTCGGTGGAGTACCCCACGGAGATTCTCGAGGCGGTGCGCACCGACGGCGGCGAGGTGCTCGGCGTCTATCGCGACCCCTTGGGCGGACATCCGGTGGTGCTCGCGGTGCTGCCCATCGACAAGGTGGAGCCCACCCCCTACCAGCGTGATTTGTCCGAGCCCCACGTGAAGCGGCTCGCCAGCGCCATGGAGCGGCTGGACCGCTTCCTGGACCCCGTCATCGCCGTGCGCAAGGAGGGCCGCTACTGGACGCCCAACGGCAACCACCGCCTGCACGCGAGCAAGCTGCTGGGCGCCAAGGCCATCGTCGCGCTGCTGCTGCCCGACGAGGACGTGGCCTATCAAATCCTCGCGCTCAACACGGAGAAGGCCCACAACCTCAAGGAGCGCTCGCTCGAGGTGGTGCGCATGTACCGGGGGCTCGTGGGCGCGGGCCGCGCGGGCAAGGAGTCCGCCTTCGCGCACCTGTTCGAGGAGCCCGCCTTCATCACGCTCGGCGCCGCGTACGAGAAGCGCCCCCGCTACTCCGCGGGCGCCTACCACCCCTTCGTCAAGGCGGTGGAGGACTTCATGGACGTGCCGCTGGAGGACGCGCTGAAGGTGCGCGACGCCCGCGCGGACCGCCTGCTGGAGCTCGATGACGCCGTCGTCGCCGTCGTCGACTCCCTCAAGGCCAAGGGACTGCAGAGCCCCTACCTCAAGAACTTCGTGGTCGCGCGCATCAACTTCCTGCGCTTCAAGAAGAACGGCGGCAAGCCCGACTTCGACGACACCGTGGACCGGATGCTCGCCAGCGCGCGCAAGTTCAACGTCGACTCCGTCAAGCGCGAGGACATCGGCCGCATGGGCGGAGGCCCCGTGGAGGCGGACGAGGAGCACGCCTGACGGGAACGGGTATTGCATAGTGCGGCCCCCACCATGACCACCTCCACCGTCCTCGTCGTCGACGACGACCGCGCCAACCTCGACTCCGTGACGCGCATCTTCCAGCGGGAGAACATGGCCACGCTCTCCGCGGCCAACGGCACGGAGGCCCTGGAGCTTTTGCGCCGCCCCGAAGTCACGGTGATGGTGACGGACCTGATGATGCCCGGCATGGACGGGCAGGAGCTCTTGCGCGCCGCGCGCACCATCCGCCCCGACGTGGAGGTGGTGCTGATGACCGCCTACGGCACGGTGGAGACGGCCGTGGCGGCGATGAAGGACGGCGCCTACGACTTCATCACCAAGCCGCTCAAGCGCCACTCGCTGGTGAAGGCGGTGCAGAAGGCGCTGGAGAAGCGCGCGCTCGTCTCGGAGAACCAGACGCTCAAGGCGAAGCTGGCGGAGATGAGCGCCCAGGGCGGGCGCAGCATGGTGGGCCAGTCCCCCGCCTTCCGCGCCATGCTGGACACCATCCGCCAGGCCGCGCCCTCCACCGCCACGGTGCTGCTGCTGGGTGAGTCGGGCACGGGCAAGGAGCTGGCGGCGCGCTCGGTGCACGAGTACTCCAGCCGCGCCAAGGGCGCGTTCGTCGCCGTCAACTGCGGCGCGCTGCCGGAGAACATCCTGGAGGCGGAGCTGTTCGGCGTGGAGCGCGGCGCCTTCACCGGCGCGGTGGCCCGGCGCGAGGGCCGCTTCGAGCGCGCCCACGGCGGCACCCTCTTCCTGGACGAAGTCGGCGAGATGCCGCTGCCCGCGCAGGTGAAGCTGCTGCGCGCGCTGGCCGAGGGCGAAATCGAGCGGCTGGGCGGCACCCAGACGGTGAAGGTGGACGTGCGGCTGGTGGCCGCCACCAACAAGGATTTGCAGAAGGAGGTGGCCGAGGGCCGCTTCCGCGAGGACCTCTACTACCGGCTCAACGTGGTGGAGATCCGCGTGCCCGCGCTGGCCTCGCGCCGCGAGGACATCCCGCTCTTGGCGGACGCGTTCCTGCGCCGCTTCGCCGCGAAGAACGGCAAGGCGCTGCGCGGCTTCTCGCCGGAGGCGCTGCAGACGCTGGAGAACTACGCCTGGCCCGGCAACGTGCGGGAGTTGGAGCACGCCGTCGAGCGCGCGGTGGTGCTGGCGCGGGGCGAGGTGCTGGAGGCCAGCGACCTGCCCGAGTCGGTGCGCAAGGGCCCGCTCGGCGCCGCCACCCAGCTGGTCATCCCCATCGGCACGCCCATGGAGGAGGTGGAGCGCCGGGTGATCCACGAGACGCTGCGCCACACCAAGGGCGACAAGACGCTGGCCGCCCGGCTGCTGGGCATCGCCGCCCGCACCATCTACCGCAAGCTGGAGCGCGAGCAGTCCTCCGGCGGCGAGCCCTCCGCCGGAAGCGACGACTGACAGGCCGTCACAAAGGCCCCCACCCTGCTTTGACAATTTGTCCCAAGCCCTGGAGCAGCCCGCTCCCCTGCCTGGGGTGCCCGCCCTTTTCGGAATAATTACGCGTGCTTGGCCGTCCCCTTGGGATGGCCCGTCTGACCCGAGGGTGGCACCTGCCTTGCTCTTCCCGGGTCCGGCTTTCTTCTCGGAAGCGTGATGGAACTCTTCTTTCGCAAATACTTCTGGACGGTGAACCTGCTGTTCATCCTCCTCGTCGCGCTGCTGGCGGCGAAGACGGTGAACCTGTTCGTCGAATCCTCCATCTCCCCCGTGCCGTCCTCGGGGGCCACCGCGCGTGCGCCGACGAACCGGCCCGCGCAGGCGGCGCTCGCGCTGCCGGACATGGAGGGCCTGTCGCGGGTGACGGGCATCAAGATTCCCGAGCCGGAAGTCGCGGTGAGGGAGCCCACGACGCCGGAGGTGGACCCCAACGCCGCCCCGGTGAAGAGCGGCCTCAGGGTGAAGCTGCTCGGCACGCTCGTCGCGAGCAACCCGGACTGGTCCTTCGCGTCGGTCCAGGACATGGTGACGCAGCGCTCGCAGACGTACATGGTGGGCAACGCCCTGCAGGGCGCCACCGTGCTCGAAATCGAGCGTGAGCGCGTCATCATCCTCAACGGGGGCCGCAAGGAGTTCATCGACGGCAACCCGGGTGACGGCGCCCAGGCCTTCACCCCGCCGACGCCTCCGGTGGCGCAGACCAACACCGCGTCCCCCAGCGGCATCCGCGCCGTCAGCGACAACGAGTACGAAGTGCCGCGCGCGGAGATCGACAAGACGCTCAACAACCTCAACGACGTGGCCATGCAGGCGCGCATCGTTCCGGCCTTCAAGGACGGTCAGGCGGTGGGGTTCAAGCTCTTCTCCATCCGCCCGGATTCCATCTACTCGAAGATCGGCGTCCAGAACGGCGACGTCATCCGCCGCATCAACGGGTTCGACCTCAACAGCCCCGAGAAGGCGCTCGAGGTCTACTCGAAGATGAAGGACTCCTCCCGCATCGAAATCGAGATCGAGCGCAACGGCGCGCCGATCCGCAAGTCCTACAACGTCCGTTAAACCCCACGTCGCGCCCGCTCCTCCATGAAGACGCTCCCGTCCTGGATGCTCTGCCTGTGCCTCGCGCTCGCCGTCCCCGCGCAGGCCCAGCGCCGCCCCACCCCGCCCGGCACCTCCGCGCCTTCCGCGCCCGGTGAGCGGACCATCACGCCCCAGTCCCCCGGCGCCGCCGAGGAGGCCAATCAAGGGCCCCGCCGTACGCCCACGTGCGAGGAGGCCCGGCGCAACGCGCGCTACGGCATCTACTTCGACAAGGTGGAGATCGAGAAGCTGGTGCAGACGGTGGCGGACGCCACCTGCCGCACGTTCATCCTCCCGGAGAACGTGCGCGGGAAGATCTCCATCATCGGCCCGGAGAACGGCCGCGTGGAGGTGGACGCGGACGCGTTCTACTCCGCGTTCCTCGCCTCGCTCGACGCCAACGGCCTGGCCGTCTACCAGTACGGCCGCTTCATGAAGATCGTCGACAAGCGCTCGGCGAAGCAGAACCCCATCCCCACCATCGTCGAGGACGGCCAGCCGTACACCACCAACGAGCAGATGGTGACCAAGCTGTTCCGCATCCGCAACGTGGAGGTGGAGCCGCTGCGCGGCGTGCTGCAGCAGCTGGTGTCCAAGGACGGCGACACCATCCCGTACCCGCCCGACACCATCATCGTCAACGACGTGGGCTCCAACATCCACCGCCTGGAGCGGCTCATCAACCAGCTGGACTCGCGCGCCGCCAGCGACGAGCTGCGCGTCATCCAGGTGCAGTACGCGAGCGCCCAGGACGTGGCCGGCACGGTGCAGAAGCTGTTCGAGAGCAAGGGCGCGCGCCCCGGCGCCACCCGCCCCGGCAACTTCACCCAGGGCGTGCCGCCCGCGGGTCAGCCCGGCGGTGAGATTGTCGCCCAGCCCTCCCAGGGCGGCGAGTCCGCCGGTGGCCCGGTGACGCTGTCGCAGATCATCCCGGACGAGCGCACCAACAAGCTCATCATCGTGGCGAGCCCCGCCGCGTTCGAGCGCATCCAGGAGATCGTCACCCAGCTCGACATCCCGTCCGGCACGGGCGGCCGCATCAACGTCTACTACCTGGAGAACGCCAACGCGGAGGAGCTGGCGAGCACGCTGCAGTCGCTGGCGCAGGGCACGGCCAACCGTCCCCGCACGCCGGGCGCCCCCAACCTCCCCCCGGGCATGCCGCGCGGCAACGCACCCACGCAGGCCGCGGAGCTGTTCAGCGGCGAGGTGAAGATCTCCGCCGACAAGGGCACCAACTCGCTCGTCATCGTCGCCAGCCAGTCGGACTACAAGAACATCGTCCAGGTCATCCAGCAGCTCGACACGCCCCGTCGCCAGGTGTTCGTCGAGGCCGTCATCATGGAGGTGAACCTGGACCGCAATGCCGAGTACGGCGTCAACCTGCACAGCGGCTTCTCGCTGCAGACGGATGACGGCGCGGTGCCCGGCCTCATCGGCACCAACAACACCGGCTCGGGCCTGCCCCCGTCGCTGAGCCTGGCGAACCTGGCGTCCTTCGGCGGCTTCCTCGCGGGCCTGCAGGGCCCCGTCATCCCCGCGCTGGAGAAGCTGGGCCTGGACATCCCCGCCTTCGGCGTGGTGCTGCACGCGATGCAGCAGAGCTCCGACGTGAACGTGCTGTCCACGCCGCACATCCTCACCAGCGACAACGAGGAGGCGGAGATCACCGTGGGCCAGAACGTGCCCTTCCAGTCCGGCTTCTCGCCCTCGTCGCTGGGCACGGGCGTGGGCACCGGCACCGCCGGCGGTGCGGGCGGCCTGAACACGTCGCTGCTCGGCGCGCTGGGCGGCCTGGGCTCGCTGTACGCGCCCATCCAGCGTCAGAACGTGGAGCTGAAGCTGACGGTGAAGCCGCAGATCAACGAGAGCGACTACATCCGCATGGTCATCACCGAGCAGACGGAGGAGATCGCCTCCAACGACGCGGTGCTCGGCCCGACCACCAGCAAGCGCAGCGCGAAGACGACCGTCATCGCCAAGGACCAGGAGACGGTGGTGCTGGGCGGCATCATGCAGGACCGCACCATCGAGTCCGTCACCAAGGTCCCGGTGCTGGGCGACATCCCCATCATCGGCAACTTCTTCCGCGAGACGACGCGCAAGAAGACGAAGACGAACCTGCTCCTGTTCCTGACGCCCTACATCATCCGGGGCCCCGAGGACTTCCGCGTCATCTTCGAGCGCAAGATGAAGGAGCGTCAGCAGTTCGTGGAGCAGTTCTACGGCCAGGTGCCCGGCTACGACGTGGCGGTGGACTTCAGCCGCAAGCCCGGCCCGCTGTCCAAGATGAACCAGGCCGTCCTGCGCGAGCGCCAGCGCGCGGAGAATGGCGGCCCGGGCGTGTCGGGTGAGCGCGTCATCTCGCCGAACTCGTCGGCGCCGTCCCGCTCCAACACCCCGCCGGCCGGCCGCTCGAACAGCGTGCCGCCCGCGCGGGGCCCGGCCCCCGTGTCGCCCGAGCCCGAGGTGCGGGAAGCGCCGCTGCCTCCCGCCGGTTCCGAAGAGTCAGCCCCCGCGACTCCGGCGCCGCAGACGCCCGAAGCGCCGGCTCCGGAGTCCACCGGAGACGCGTCGCCCGAGCGCCTGCGCATCCAGCCCGAGACCGGGGAATAGAGCCCATGAACGTGACCGCAGACCCCACTCTCGCCACCGCCGCGTCCGGCGCGGCCCCTGCCCGGAACGACTCCACCCAGGTCGTCTCCCACGGCCAGGCCTTCCTGTGCGGCAGGCCGCTGGGGGAGATCCTCCGCGCGCTCGTCCCCTCGCTTACCGAGGAGAAGCTGCGCGAGGCGCTCGCCCTCCAGGAGGAGAAGGGCGGACGCATCGGTGAGGTCCTGGTGGGGCTCAAGGCGGTCAGCGCCGAGGACGTCGCCAAGGCGCTGGGACACCAGCTGGACCTGCCCTACCTGGCGCGCATCTTCACCGAAGAGGTGGACGCGGAGCTGGTCAAGCGCATCCCCATCAACTTCGCCAAGCAGGCGCACATCCTCCCGCTGTCGCTGGAGAACGACAGCGTGGTCCTGGCGGTGGCGGACCCGCTGGACACGTCCGCGCTGGACCACGCGCGGCTGCTGCTGGGCCAGAGCATCAGCCCCCGGCTGGCGCTCGACACCACCATCACCGACGCCATCAACAGCGTCTATGACCGATCCATCAACGAGGCCGAGCAGCTGGTCGACGAGATGGAGACGCAGGACCTGGACGCCATCGCCCACGAGCTGGACGAGCCGCAGGACCTGCTGGACACGGACGACGAGGCCCCGGTCATCCGGCTGGTGAACTCGGTGCTCTTCCGCGCCGCCAAGGAGCGCGCGAGCGATATCCACATCGAGCCCATGGAGCGCGAGCTGCTCGTGCGCTTCCGCGTGGACGGCGTGCTGCAGGAGGTCATCAAGCCGCCCAAGCGCTACCAGAACGCCATCGTCAGCCGCGTGAAGGTGATGGGGCAGCTCAACATCGCCGAGAAGCGCCTGCCGCAGGACGGCCGCATCCGCATCAAGCTGGCCGGCCGCGACATCGACATCCGTCTGTCCACCATCCCCACCACCAACGGGGAGCGCATCGTCATGCGTCTGCTGGACAAGACGGCGACGCTGCTGGACCTGGCGGAGATCGGCATGAGCCAGGTGACGCTCCACGCCATGGAAGCCGTCATCAAGCGCTCGCACGGCATCATCCTCGTCACCGGCCCCACGGGCTCCGGCAAGACGACGACGCTCTACGGCGCGCTGTCGAAGATCAACACCCCGGACCTCAACATCCTCACCGTCGAGGACCCGGTGGAGTACCAGCTCAAGGGGATTGGCCAGATGGCCATCAACCCCAAGATCGGCCTCACCTTCGCCCAAGGCCTGCGCTCCTTCCTGCGCCAGGACCCGGACGTCATCATGGTCGGTGAGATCCGCGACAAGGAGACGGCGGAGATCGCCATCCAGGCCTCGCTCACGGGCCATCTGGTGCTCTCCACGGTCCACACCAATGACGCGGCCGGCGCCGTCACCCGTCTGGTGGACATGGGCGTGGAGCCGTTCCTCGTGGCGTCGTCGCTCACGGGCATCCTCGCCCAGCGCCTGGTGCGCCGCGTGTGCCCGGACTGCCGCGCGCCCTACCAGCCCACGGACGCGGAGCTGAAGGAGATCGGCCACTCGCGCGCCTCCTTCAAGGAGCGCTACGGCACCGAGCGCATCTACAAGGCCGTCGGCTGCCCCACCTGCAACCGCAACGGCTACCGAGGCCGTACGGGCATCTACGAGTTCCTGCCCGTGGACGACGACGTGCGCCAGCTCGTACTGAAGAACGTGGACGCCTCCACCATCAAGAAGTCCGCCACCTCCAAGGGGATGATCACCCTGCTCGAGGACGGCGCGCGCAAGATTGCGCTGGGGGAGACGACCATCGCCGAGGTGCTGAGCATCACCCAGGAGGACATGTAACCGACAGCTCCTCCCTGGGAGGGGCCGGGGTCATCGAGCCATGCCGGTCTTCGAGTACAGAGGTCTCAACTCCGCGGGCAAGCAGATCAAGGGCCTGCTGGAAGCCGACTCGCCCAAGACGCTGCGCTCCAAGCTGCGCGCCGACGGCATCTTCCTCACGGACGTGCTCGCCCAGGCGGAGGGCAGCCGGGGCGCGGTGTCCAAGGGCGCCAACGCCGCGCAGGTGGCGCGCGACATCGACCTGCGCAAGCTGGGCCGGGGCCGCGTCAACACCGACGACGTGGCCATCTTCACCCGGCAGCTGTCCACGCTGCTGGGCGCCGGCGTCACGCTGGTGGAGTCGCTCACCGCCCTGGTGGACCAGGTGGAGAAGGAGCGCTTCAAGCGCGCCCTCTCCGACATCAAGCAGCGCGTCAACGAGGGCTCGTCCCTGGCGGACGCGCTGGGACAGCACCCCAAGATCTTCCCCAGCATCTACGTGAACATGGTGCGCGCGGGCGAGGCGTCCGGCGCCCTGGACGCGGTGCTCACGCGCCTGGCTGACTTCACGGAGAACCAGGCCCGGCTGCAGCAGAAGATCCTCAGCACCATGCTCTACCCCGCCATCATGATGGTGGTGGGCGGCGGCATCCTGGTGGCGCTGATGGTGTTCGTCGTCCCGAAGGTGACGAAGATCTTCGAGACGATGAAGGCCACGCTGCCATTGAGCACGCGGATGCTCATCGCCACGAGCAACTTCTTCCAGGACTGGTGGTTCATCGCCGTCCCGGTGATGGTGCTGTGCGGCTGGCTGTTCATGCGCTGGACGGTGAGCCCCAAGGGCAAGCCCAAGTGGGACCGCTTCACGCTCAAGGCGCCCGTGGTGGGCAACCTGGTGCGGCTGCTCTCCATCTCCCGCTTCGCCCGCACGCTGTCCACGCTGCTCAAGAGCGGCGTCCCGCTCCTGGCGGCCATGGACATCGTCAAGGCGGTGATGACGAACACCGTGCTGGCGGAGGTCGTCGAGAAGGCCCGCGACTCCATCCGCGAGGGCGAGAGCATCGCCAACCCGCTCAAGCGCTCCGGGGAGTTCCCGCCGCTCGTCTACCACATGGTCGCCATCGGCGAGCGCTCCGGTCAGCTCGAGGAGATGCTCACCAACGTGGCGGACAACTACGAGACGCAGGTGAACGTGCGCATCGGCGCCCTCACCTCGCTGCTCGAGCCCCTGCTCATCGTGGTGATGGGCGCGGTGATTGCATTCGTCGCGCTCTCCATCCTGATGCCGATCCTCCAGGTGAACTCGGCCATCCGGTGAGGTGCGACGCCCATGACGAATGAGACGTTAGACCGTTGGATTCAGCGTGTGACGCTGGCGGCGATGATCGCCGTCGCCGCGGCGCTGGTGACGGTGGGGGCCCGGCTGTACGGCCCCCGGGCCGCCGTGCCCCCTCCCGGAGTGGTGGACGTCCCCCGGGTCCCCTGACAGGAAGTCCAGAACACGAAGCGGTGGCTTGCCAGAAAGTCACCCCGAGGTGAGAGACATGAACAAGACGAACCAGAACACCCAGCAGCAGCGCCGCCGCCGCAACCGCCGGGGCATGACGCTCATCGAAATCATGGTGGTCATCACCATCCTCGGCCTCATCGCCGCCGCCGTCGGCGTGGCGGTGATTCCCCAGCTCGAGGCGGCCCGAAGGGACCGGGCGGCCCTGGACATCAAGAACATCCAGGGTGCGCTGAAGCTCTACTACACGAAGAAGGGCAAGTACCCGGACACGTCGGCGGGCCTCAACGCGCTGGTGGAGACGCAGTCGCTGGAGTCGATGCCGAAGGACCCGTGGAACAACGACTACGTGTACCTCAACGAGGGCGGCAAGCCCGTCATCATCTCCTACGGCGCGGACGGCACGGCCGGCGGTGAGGGCAACGACGCGGACATCTCGTCCGCGGACGGGGCCGCCACCAAGTGAAGAACCGGCGCGCCCCGTGTGTTGACAGGACTTGGGTATGAACGAGCAGAACGCAGTGACATCCCCGACGTCCTCACCCGCGGGGGGCGCCCGTCCGAACCGGTCGGGCCAACTCATCCTGGGCGGCATCTTCCTGGTGGCCACGGTGCTGGCGTTCGCCCTCGTCTACGCGACGGAGGACCGCACGCTGGCGCCCGAGCAGCGGCGCGCCCGGACGGAGATCCGCAAGCTGGAGGGCATGTTCAAGGCGCACCACCGGCTGATGGGCCACTTCCCCTCCAAGGAGGAGGGCTTCACCCCGCTCATCGAGGCGAAGCTCATCGAGGGCGTGCCCAGTGATCCATGGGGCCACCCGTACGTCTACTGGATGGACGGCAAGAGCGGCGCCGTCATCTCGCTTGGCGCGGACGGCAAGCAGGGCGGCGCGGGGCTGGACGCGGACCTGAGCAGCGGAGGCGTGCTGGCGGACTGGGGGCAGCCATGACGCGGAGCACGGCGACACGGCGGCGCCAGGAGCGCGGCCTGACGCTCATCGAGATCTCCATCGCCATCATCATCGTCGCGATGCTGTTCTCCGCGGCGGTGATGGGCATCGGCTCGCTCACCGGCGCCAAGGCCAAGGGCGCGGCCGGCGAGCTGGCCGGCACCATCCGCTCGCTCTACGACTCGGCGGCGCTGCGCGGCAAGACGTGCCGGCTGGTGTTCGAGATTCCGGAGGCCAAGGAGGAGAAGGCCACGCGCTACCACGCCGAGTGCGCGGAGAGCGGCGTGACGACGGCGAGGGACCGCGACACCGCCCTGCGCGACGAGAACTCCGAGAGGGATCGGGCCCGGCGCTCCAACCGGAGCGGCTCCGGCAACGGGCAGGAGCGGCGCACCTACGTGGCCTCGGCCGGGGAGACGGTCAGCGCGCAGGACCTGATGGAGGCGGAGAAGCAGCGCGTGGAGAGCCAGTCGCGCTTCTCGTCCTTCACGTCGGAGGAGATTCCGCCGCGCGAGCTGCCCTCGGACGTGCGCGTGTCGGTGTGGACGCGCCAGCAGCGAGAGGCCGTGGACAGCGGCGTCGCGTATCTCTACTTCTTCCCGCAGGGCTACACGGAGAAGGCCTACGTCTACCTGAGCCAGGGCGACAACATCTGGACCCTGGACGTGTCCCCGCTCACCGGCAAGGTGAACATCGTGGGCGAGGCGCTGGAGGTGCCGCGATGAGACAGGCCCGGGGCTTCACGCTGCTGGAGGTCGTCGTGGCGCTCGCCATCCTCGGCCTCGCGCTGATGGCCATCTTCGACCTCAACGCGGGCGCGGTGGCCAACCACGTCTACACCAAGCGCCTCACGGTGGCCTCGCTGCTGGCGCGCTCGAAGATGACGGACGTGGAGCAGCAGCTCTACGACGACGGCTTCACGCCCGACGACGACGAGGAGTCGGGCGACTTCTCCGACGAGGGCTGGCCCCAGTTCAAGTGGAAGGCGCGCATCATCGCGCCCAAGCTGGACGGCGTGTCACCCGACCAGCTCATCGGCGCGCTCTTCAACCTGCCCATCGGCGGGGACTCGAGCGACCCGATGAGCGGCATCGCCAGCCTCTTCGGCGGCGGTGGCGGCGGCGACAAGGATGGCAAGGGCGGCTCCAGCGGACCGCAGCCCGCGGGCGGCGGCCTGGGCGGCGCGGCCATGGGCATGGCGCAGCCCATGTTCACGCAGATGGTGCAGCAGCTCACCCAGACGGTGCGCGAGGTGCACCTCACGGTGTACTGGCAGGAGGGCACGCAGCTGGAGAGCATCGACCTGGTGACGCACGTGGTGTCGCTCGGGCCGGGCTCGGACAGGAACGGCGGCTTCACGCCCAACGCCGGTGGCCAGACGCCGGGCGCGGACAACCAGTGGGTGGACCCCGACAGCCCCGGGATGATCGTCCAGAACCCCATCCCCGGCCCCAACGGCGTCATGCTGCATCCGCAGACGCGCAAGCCGCTGATGCGCCGCTCGGAGTGGCTCAACCGCGCCAACGGCGGCCAGCAGGGCGGCCGTGGCGCGGGCGGCATCCTCCCGCCCGGCATGGGCGGCGGGCGGCCGCAGATTCCGAACCTGGGCGGCGGCCTGATGAGGAACGACCGATGACCCGGCGCGCGCGCGGCTTCACGCTGATGGAGGTCATGGTGGCGGTGGCCATCACCGCCCTGATGGGCACGGTGGTGGCCATGGCCTTCCAGACGGGCCTGACGGCGAAGGAGACGGTGGAGGCGGACGCGGACCGCTACCGGCAGCTGCGGGTGGCGATGAACCGCATGTCGCGGGAGATCGGCTCCGCGTACGTCAGTGACCGGTTCGACCTGAAGCGCTTCCGGGACCAGCAGGACCGGCCCAGCAACTTCGTCGGGGAGAGCGACCGGCTCCTGTTCACCACGTTCGCGCACCAGCGGCTGTACACGGACGTGAAGGAGTCCGACCAGGCGGTGGTGGAGTACTTCGTGGACGCGTCCGAGGACAAGACGGCGCGCGGGCGGCAGGACCTCAAGCGCCGGGTCAACCCGAACGTGGACGACCGCATGGACCGGGGCGGCACGACGGACGTGCTGCTGGAGGGCGTGAAGAAGCTGGAGTTCGAGTACTGGAACTCCGAGAAGAAGGAGTGGGATGACGAGTGGGACACCCGGCGCCCCGAGCAGAAGAGCATCCTGCCCACACGCGTGCGGGTGACGGTGACGGCGGTGGACGAGACGGGAAAGGAAGCGCGCTACAGCACCCAGACGCGCATCATGTTGAACACGGAGCTGCCGAGGTACTGATGCCCCTGCCCTTCCCCAAGCAGACGTCCCGGCGACGTCCCAGGCCCGCCCCGCGCTCGGCGGCCGCGAACGAGCGGCGCTCGCGCGGCGTGGCGCTCATCATCGCGGTGGTGTCCATCGCGCTGCTCACCATCATCGCCACCGAGTTCGCCTACAACAGCCGCGTGGACCTGCAGCTCGCCGCCAACCAGCGCGACGAGGTCCGCGCGTACTACATGGCGCGCTCGGGCGTGGCGCTGTCGCGGCTGCTTCTGCGCTTCCAGAAGCAGGTGGACGCGACGCCCATCCCCAACCCCGCGTCGCTGCTCAGCGGCTTTCTGGGCGGCAACGTGGGCGCGCAGGGCAACACGCCCCAGCCCTCCAGCCTGAACCTCCAGCTGTGGCGGATGGCGCGCGTGGACTGCCACATGCTCAAGGGCCTGGTGAAGAGCGAGGGCCTGGAGAACGGCAAGGAGGACGCGCCGCCCCTGGACCCGGTGGACGAGGACGACGGGAACTTCCGCATGGACGGCGAGGAGGACCCGGCGTCGAAGGAGATGTCGGCGCAGATGACGCGCCGCTCGTTCGGCGGCTTCGAGGGCTGCTTCCTGTCCACCATCTCCGACGAGGAGGAGAAGCTCAACGTCCACCGGCTGATGGCGGGCGCCGGCGACGCGCTGCCCACCGCGCTGCGCATGCTGGACATGCTCGAGGACAAGCGCTTCGAGTTCCTGTGGGAGCGCGACGACGCGAACAAGGTCCGCAGCAATCCGCAGGACGTGATGCTGGCCATCAAGGACTACGCGGACGACGATGAGACGGGCTCGGCCATCAACCGCAATGACCCGGTCAACCCCATGCCGTCCGGCTTCTCCGACGAGGGCTCGCCCTACAGCCGGTACGAGCCGAGCTACGAGCCGAAGAACGCGCGGTTCGACAGCGTCGACGAGCTGTACCGGGTGCACGGGGTGAATGACCAGTTCATGTCGGCCTTCCGTGACAGGCTCACGGTGTATCCGGACATCAACTCACGGCCCAACATCAACACGGATGACCCGGTGATGATGGGGCTGGCCATCATGTCGGTGGCGGACCCGGCCCGGCCGGACCCGCGCTTGAGGGACCCGGTGTTCCTCAACGAGCTCATCACCCGCATCCGCTCGGCGCGCATGTTCAGCTTCTTCGGCATGGCGGTGCAGGACTTCGTGGCGGTGGTGGAGAGCGCCGGCATCGTGGTGAATCCGGCCGTGAAGTCCAACGTGGCGGGCAACCGCCTCATCGGCGACAAGAGTCAGACGTTCACCATCAAATCCGTGGGAGAGGCGGGCAGCGTGCAGAAGACGCTGACCGCGGTGGTCCGGCTGGACGACACGCTGGGCAAGCTCCTGTACTGGAGAGAGGAATAGCATGGCCCGCATTCTTGGCCTCGATTTGGGCAGCCACGCCGTGAAGGGCGTGGTGCTGGAGGCGCGGACGAAGGGACACGCCACCCGGAGCTACGTGGAGGTGCGCCGTGCTCAGGAAGGCGAGCGCGCCGACACGCTGCGCGCCGCGGTGACGGAGCTGCTCGGCAAGCTGCCGCCGGGCCACGCCGACCAGGTGGTGGTGTCCCTGCCCGGCCCCGCGCTCATCACCCACACGCTGACCTTGCCGTTCTCCGACAGCAAGCGCATCGACGCGACGCTGCCGTTCGAAATCGGCAGCCAGCTCCCGTTCGACATCTCCGAGGTCGTCTACGACTACCAGGTCGTCGGCCACAAGGACCTGGAGGGCAAGGAGAGGGCGAGCGACCTGCTCGTCGGCGTGGTGCGCACCGAGGAGCTCAAGGCGCTGCTGGAGGTGCTGGCGGAGCTGAAGGTGGACCCGCGCGTCGTCACGCACCCCGGCCTCGCCTACCAGAACCTGCTCCAGCAGGCGGCGGGGCTCTTCGAGGGCGCGAACGAGGGCGGCGCGGTGGCCATCGTGGACCTGGGCCACGAGCGCACGTCGGTGGCCATCGGCACGCCGGGCACGGGCGTCCGCTTCGCGCGCACGTTCGCCGGCGGTGGCAAGGACCTGAGCAAGGCCCTGGCCACGGAGTTCCAGACGTCATTGGCGGAGGCGCACCACTGGAAGGAGCAGCACGGGGCGCTGGCCAGCGCGGCGAAGGGGCCGGACGCGGAGCGCGCGGCGGCGGCCTTCACCCGGGGGCTCCAGCCGGTGTTGCGCGAGCTGCGGCCCACGCTGAAGTCCTTCACCGCGCGCACCCGCCAGCAGGTGGGCGCGCTGGTGCTGTGTGGCGGCACCGCGCGGATGCCGGGGCTCGCGGAGCAGCTCTCGCGGGACTTGAACCTGCCGGTGCGCGTGCTGGCGCTGCCGGCGGACACGACGGAGGCCATCGCCGCCGACGAGCAGCCGACGGCGGCGCAGGCGTACGCGCTCGCGCTGCGAGGCAACGCGACGGGCGCGCGCGCGCCGCGCTTCAACTACCGCCGGGGCGAGCTCGCCTTCAAGGGTGACTTCGACTACGTGAAGGACAAGCTGGGCCTCCTGGCGTCCTTCGCGGCGACGCTGCTCTTGCTGCTCATCGCGTTCGGCGTGGTGCGCAACTCGGTGCTGTCGCGGCGCGAGGCGCAGGTGGACGCGGCGCTGTGCGAGACGACGCAGCGGATCCTGGGGCGGTGCGAGAAGGACTACAACCGCGCGCTCAACATGCTCAAGGGCGTGGAGAGCCCCGCGGCGGCGCTGCCGCGCATGTCCGCGGTCAACCTCCTGGCGGAGGTCACCGAGCACGTCCCCAAGGAAATCCCGGTGAAGTTCGACCGCATCCAGATTGATACCGAGCGCGTCATCCTCCAGGGGGAGACGGACTCCTCCAAGCAGGTGGACACGCTGTCCAACGCGCTCAGGAACCACGCCTGCTTCAAGGAAGTGAAGCAGGGGAAGGTGGAGCGCACGCGGGACGGACAGAAGGTGACGTTCCGTCTGGACGTCCAGGTGCAGTGCCCCGGGGCGGAAGGCGGGGAGAGCTAGTCATGGCCAGACTTCAGGAAGCACTCGCGCCGTTGCAGACGTGGTTCGAGCGGCTCAGCGAGCGTGAGCGGCGCATGGTGGCCATCGCCGGCACGGCGGTGGCGGTGTTCGTGGTGTTCGTGGTGCTGATGACGTTCGCCAACAGCGCGTCCGGCTACCGCAAGCGCACCGAGGACAAGCTGGGCAAGCTCCAGGAGGTGCAGGCGCTGGCGGCCAGCTATCGCGAGGCCCAGGCGTCGCGGCAGGCCGTGGAGACGCAGCTGACGTCCAGCAACGTGCAGCTGATCACCTACATCGAGGACAAGGCCACGGCGGCCGGGCTGCAGGTGCCCAACATGACGCCCAAGGGCGACGTGGGCATCGGCGACGGGAAGATCATGGAGAGCTCGGTGGAGCTGACGTTCTCCGACGTGGACCTCCGCAAGCTGACGGACTTCATGCGCACGGTGGAGAGCGGGCCGGGCGTGGTGAAGGTGAAGTACCTGCGCATCGAACCGAGGCCCAACGACACGCTGACGGCGTGGACGACGGTGGCCACCTACCGGATGAAGCAATAGCCCTATGTCCTCTGACTCCAAGCCCGCTCGTTGGAAGGTCATCCTGGGCTACGGCGCGTTCGCGCTCGTGGCCTTCATCCTCTGCCTGCTGCTCACCTTCCCGTACGAGACGGTGCGCGCGCGCATCATCAACGAGGCGGCGCAGGCGGGGCTGGCGGTGCGCATCGGCTCGCTGCGGCCGGGGCTGTCCGGCGTCACGGCCACCAACGTGCGGGTGAGCAAGCCGCCCCAGCCGTTGAGCGCGGACCTGCTCGGCAAGCTCATCAGCGGCGAGGGCCTGCCGGGCGCGGCGGAGCTGGGCGAGGCGGTCATCATCGACAGCCTGGCGGTGCGCCCCACCCTCTTCCCTCCGGGCGTGGCGGTGCGCGCCAACGCGATGGGCGGGACGGTGACGGCGTCGGTGGGGTTGCTGGGTGACTCGAAGGTGCGCGCGGACATCGACGGGCTCAAGGTCAGCGGCGGCAACCTGCCGGGCTTCCTCGGCGTGGACCTGGACGGCGTCATCAACGGCACGCTGGCCCTGACGCTGCCCAAGGGGAAGAGCCCGGAGCCAGACCTGTCCCTGGCGAACGGGGAGCTGCTGCTCGACACGCAGGGGCTCATCATCAAGGGTGGCAAGGCCTCCATTCCGATGGGCGGTGGCAACTCCATGCCCATGGACCTGCCGCAGGTGGCGCTCGGCGCGCTGGTGGGCCGTATCGACTTCGACAAGGGCCTGGGCACGGTGAAGGAGCTCAAGCTCAAGGGCGAGGACATCGAGGCGCTGGCCACGGGCACGCTGAAGCTGGGCAAGCGGCTGGAGTACAGCGAGCCGGCGATGGATGTGAACCTGCGGTTGGACCCGGAGGCGCAGAAGCGCCTGGGCCTGCTGGCGGCGGGCATCACCATCTTCCCTCCGGACAAGAAGGACCCGAGCTTCCGGGCGGCCAGGCTCGGCGGGTTCCTGAACCGGCCGACGTTCCTGCCCCGGCGGTAGCGGGCAACGGCTCGGGTGCGCCCTTCCCGGGGCGTGGTGGTTGAAGTCAGCGCGCCGGGACGTGTAAAGCGCGGGCGCACAGGAGGGCCGTGGATGCCGGAGCTGGTGTTTTTCCGTCGTGGCGAGGAGGTGTTGAGGGTGGGGGTGGACCGGGCGAGGTTGGTGCTCGGTCGCGGCGAGCAGAGCGACGTCGCCATCCCGGACCCGGAGGTGAGCCGTCAGCAGGTGGCGCTGCTGTGGGACGGCGTGGAGTGCCGGGTGCAGGACCTGTCGGGCAAGGGCACCACGGTGTCCGGCACGTCGATCACCGAGGCGGCGTTGCCGGACGGCGCGGACCTGGCGCTGGGGCAGTGGCGCGCGGTGTT
The DNA here is from genome assembly GCF_020037095.1 of Myxococcus sp. XM-1-1-1. Classification (NCBI taxonomy): domain Bacteria; kingdom Pseudomonadati; phylum Myxococcota; class Myxococcia; order Myxococcales; family Myxococcaceae; genus Myxococcus; species Myxococcus sp. XM-1-1-1. The sequence continues at coordinate 238,319 of NZ_JAIQDH010000003.1, read as the reverse complement.
CCGGCTGAGCGGCGGCGGCGAGGGCGCGGAGGTGGCCACCGAGGTGGGGCACACCACGTCCATCCAGGCCCGTGACGCGCAGTCGCTGCGCTGGCAGCCGGCGCAGGTGCGCGTGAAGCAGGGCCCCAACGAGACGGTGCATCGGTTCTCGGGGGACAGCTTCACGGCGGGCAAGGACGCGGGGTGCGACCTGGTGCTCCAGGACCGGTTCGCGTCCAGCAAGCACCTGAAGGTGACGCGGCGGGACGGGACGTTCCACGTCGTGGACCTGCGCTCGACGAACGGCACGTGGCTGGGGCCGGTGCGCGTGTTCGAGGCGGAGGTGTCGTTGCCCACCACGCTGAGGGTGGGCGAGACGGAGCTGGTGCTCGAGGCGGCGGCGACGGGCAACCGCAAGGAGCCGACGTCGTTCCACGGCATCATCGGGAGCGACAACGCGGTGAAGGGGCTGTCGGACCTCATCGAGCGGGTGGCGCCCTCCACGGCGGCGGTGACGATTCTCGGCGAGTCCGGAACGGGCAAGGAGCTGGTGGCGCGGGCCATCCACCAGTGCTCGCAGCGGGCCAACCGGCCGCTCATCCCCGTCAACTGCGCGGCCATCTCCAAGGAGCTCATCGAGAGCGAGCTGTTCGGCCACGAGAAGGGCTCGTTCACGGGCGCGGCGAATGCGCGCAAGGGCGCCTTCGAGGAGGCGGACGGCGGCACGCTGTTCCTGGATGAGATTGGCGAGTTGCCGCTGGACTTGCAGGCGAAGCTGCTGCGTGCGCTGGAGAGCGGCGAGATCAAGCGGGTGGGCGCCAGCCGGCCGATGCACGTGGACGTGCGGGTGGTGGCGGCGACGAACCTGGACCTGCTGGCAGCGGCGCGCGAGGGCAAGTTCCGCGAGGACCTGTACTACCGCCTCTGCGTGATTCCGTTGCACCTGCCGCCGCTGCGCAGCCGCAAGGGGGACCTGCCGGCGCTGGCGGACCACTTCGTGAAGCTGTACTCGCCGCGAGGGCAGACGGTGAAGCTGTCCGCGTCCGCGATGGACCGGCTCCAGAACCACACGTGGCCGGGCAACATCCGCGAGCTGCGCAACGTGGTGCACCGGGCGCTGCTGTTGCGCAAGGGGCCGGTCGTCGACGCGAACGATTTGACGTTCGACCAGGAGATGAACAAGGAGACGGGCATCGCGGTGCCCGAGCTGCCTCCGGGGATGACGCTGGAGCAGATGTTGGAGAAGCTCGAGCGGCAGATCGTCGAGGCGGCGCTGCGCCGGTACAACAACAACCGCGAGCGCGTGGCCCGCGAGCTGGGCGTGGCCCGCTCCACCTTGTTCAAGCGCCTGAAGGACTGGGGCCTGACGAAGCAGGACGAGCAGGAGTAGGCGTCCCCTCCTCCGTGCCTCGCGGACCTCGCGCGGGGCACGGGGAGCCCGCCTCACCTCCGGAACGGGAGTCCGCTCTCCTTGAGCGCCCGGAGGTACGGCATCGAGCGCATCGGAGGACACCGCAGCACCGCCTCCTGGAACTCGCGTGGAGGCGCGTACCCGTGCGCATCAAGGTAGTGCAGCACCGTCGTGGGCGCGACGAAGACACGCGTCCCATCCGGGACGAAGACGTTCGCGCTGCCGAGTGACACCGTCAGGGAGTCATACGCGAGCGCCCCTGGGCCCCCCGAGAAGCGACACAACGAGCACGCGTGCCGCCCGGCGAAGACCACCGGCTGCCACGGGTCCACGCACAGGCGGACGAGCGCCGCGAAGAAGTCCGCCTCCACTTCACCTCGCGGGAAGGAATGCCCGTGCTCCAGCCACCCCACCGCCACCAGCCGGTCGTCCCCGCCTGGAAAATACGCGCACGGCGAGAGGTCCTCGAAATGGGCCATGGCGCCACCCTGCCCTGAAGGGCGAGGTTCGTCGCGTCCGGTGAGAAAAAACCGTCAGGCAGGCGCGTAGACCCTTTTCGCGGGTGGTTCGTTCCAAGGGAGGTCCCCGCTGGGGTGTCCAGGAGCCCACCCGTGATGCACGCCGCCGCCATCGACCTTCCGCCCCTCACGCAGCTCTACAACGAGCACCGCGCCCGCGCGCTCGCCATCGCCCGCCGCATCGTCGGTGACGCGGATGACGCCGAGGACGTCGTGCAGGACGTCTTCGCCCGGCTCGCCTGGAAGTCGCCCGGCTACGGCGGGCGCGCCGCGTGGACCACGTGGCTCCACCGCGTCATGGTCAACAGCAGCATCAACTGGCTGCGCGCACGCAAGCGCCGCGAGCGCCTGAGCCACGAGCCCGCCGAGCCCCTCTCTCCCGAGCGGCAGGCCATGGGCACGCAGATGGAACGGCACTTCACCGCCGCGCTCGAGGACATCAACGAGCAGCAGCGCCAGGTCCTCTACCTGCGCGAGGTCCGCGGCCTGACGTACCCCGAAATCGCGCGCCTCTTGCGCATCCCCGAGGGCACCGTGAAGAGCACCCTCCACCGCGCCCGGCAGCGCACCTTCGAGCTGCTCGAGGAGCGCGGCCAGCGCCCCTGAGCCACCTACTCGTCGCCCTTGGCGCCGACGAATTGGTCGCCCTTGTCCTTGAAGAGGACGTTGAAGCTGGTGAGCGAGCCGTACACGCGGGTGATGTAGCTCTGCATCTCCACCTTCTCCGCATCGGACAGCTTCGGGTGCGCGTTGAGCTTCTGCTCGAGCACGCGCAGCCGGTCGCGCACCATGACGACCTTGTGGAACAGGTTGTCGATGGGCAAATCCTTCGCCTGCAGCTCCGGGTTGCCGGGGACCAGGCGCACCGTGCCGCCCTCCCACTTGCCCGCGAGCGGCGGCGCCTCGGCGAGGCCCGACGCCTCCCGGAAGATGTCCATCAGCTCTTCACGCGTCATGCTCAGCCCTTCCAGGTCGATGACTTCGTTGGGGTCCGCCACCCGCCGGCGAATCACCACCGGGGCCACGCTCCGGGCGGCGCGCTCGCGCGAGGGGGACTGCGCCGCCGGGGCCACGGCCGTACCCCGGGGCGCGTACTTGTCACAGATGGGGGCGGACGGCGGAAACATCCCCCGAGACGACTGGAGCCGGCAGGGCCCCACCCACCCCCGGCGCTCATCCACCGAGTGAGGGCTCCACAACTTGCAGTTGCCACACACCTGCTCTTCCGGCCGGAAGACAGGCAGTGCCAACGAGGTGTCCGCCGGCTCGGTCATCAGCGCGTCTCCCCCGCCACCGGCGGGCCCTTGCGCACGCCCAGCTCCCGCAGCAGGGCGTCCGCGTTCTCCACCTGGTCCAACATCCACAGCACGTAGCGCACGTCCACGTTGACGTTGCGCGCCACCTCCGGGTTGTAGCCGAAATCGTTGGCCACGTTCTCCCAGACGCGGTCGAAGTTCACGCCCACCAGCTGTCCCCGGCCGTTCACCGTGGGGCTGCCCGAGTTGCCACCCGTCGTATCCGCGTCCGACAGGAAGTTCACCGGCACCTCCTTGAGCTTCTTGTCCGCCCACGCACCATAACGCTTCGCCTCGGCCACCTTCGAGACGCGCTCGGGCACGTCGAAGGGCTCCTCCCCCGTGTGCTTGGCCAGCATGCCCGACAGCGTCGTCTGCGGCGTGTACACCGCGCCATCCCGCGGCGAGTAGCCCTGCACCTTGGCGAACGTCACCCGCAGCGTCCCGTTGGCGTCCGGCGCCACGGGCTTGCCCGCATGCGCCAGCACCGCCTTGCGCCAGTCGGGCCGCAGCCGCGACGAGGCGCCGTCGCGCCGGTCCTGCGCCTCGTCCAGCACCTCCTGCTCACGCGCCAGGTCCAGGCCGAACGCCAGGAGCGGGTCCTTGCGAGCCTGAAGCTGCGCGAGCGTCTCCGTGCCCATCTTCATCCGCTCGGCCAGCGTGAGCACCTGCGTGGCCGCGTACATCGCGTCCACCTTCGCCGCCACGTCCTTCTCCACGAACGTCTTGCCGAAGTGCTTGTCCACCGCGGCGATGCGCTCGTCCGCGCCCAGCGCCTGTGCGCGCCGCACGAAGGCCGTCAGGAGCCGCTTCTCCGCGGGCAGGAACACGTTCTTCTGCTCGCGCTCCAGGCGGTCCTTGATGCGCACCTGCTCGCGCTCCATGTACGCCGGGCGGCGCTCCAAATCGGGCTTCGCGCGCTCGGTGGCCAGCCGCGCCAGCGTCACCGCCAGCGACGGCCCCCGGGCGAGCCGGCCCGTGGCGCCGAGCAGGAACTCGCGCTCGAACACCTTCGAGGTGGCCTTCTGCTCGGCGAGCAGGGCCTCGCGGGCCTTCAGCGCCCCACCCCACTTCGCGCTGTTCTTCGTCGCCCAGGCCGCCACGGCCGCCTCGGCCTCGCGCTGCTTCTCCACGATGCGCCCGCGCTTGAGCCCCGCCAGTTGCCCGCCCGCGTTCTTGTGCACGTTGTGCAGGCCCTTGAGCGTGGAGGCCACGGCGATCTTCCCGGCCGGGTCCTTCTCTCCCTCCTCCTCGAGGATGCGGATGGCCTCGCCGAACACGTCGCGCATGCGCGGGTAGAGCCGCGACTGGCGCTCCGCCATCTCCTCCGCGAGCAGCGCGCGGTAGGTGCGGCCCGGGTAGCCCAGCACCATCACGAAGTCACCGGGCTTCACGCCCTCGGGGGACAGCGGGAAGAAGAACTCCGCCTTGTAGGGCACGTTCTTCTCGCTGTACGCCGCCGACGTCCCGTCCGGCGCGGTGTACGCCCGGAGGATGGCGAAGTCGCCGGTGTGGCGCGGCCACATCCAGTTATCCTCCTCGCCGCCGTACTCACCCACCGCGCGCGGCGGGGCGTAGACGAGCCGCGAGTCCTGCAGCTCCACCGCGTCCACCAGCGTGTAGTTCACGCCGCCGTCGAACGTGGACACCTGGCAGCGGGTGGCGGGGCGCTTCTCGCACTCGGCCACCAGCTCCTTCTGCTTGCGCTCGATGGCCTTGAAGCGGGCCGTGTCATCCGCGCCCTCGGGCACCGCCGCCAGCACCTGCGCCGTCACGTCCGTGAAGCTGCGGGGGACCTGCACCCGGGCGCCCTTGCCGGGCAATTCGTCCTTGCGCTCCGTGGCCAGGAAGCCCTGGGTGATGAGGTCGCGCTGGGGGGTGCTGTGCTCCTGGATGATGCCGAAGGCACAGTGGTGGTTGGTGATGACCAGGCCCGTGTCGGAGATGAAGGCGCCGGTGCACCCGCCCACATTCACGGCGCCCGCGAGCAGGCCGGTGCCGCGCTTGGGGTCCCACAACTTCTTGGGGGGCACCTGGAGGCCCTGGGCGCGCAGCCAGGCCGGGTCCAGTTCCAGGACCTGCTGGGGGGTCCACTTCCCTTCCCCGGCGAGCGCCGGGGCAGCCACGAGCGAGAGCAGGAGGAGCGTCTTCTTCATGCCCCATCCCTACCCCGTCCGGCGCCCGCAGGCGACATCCGCCTGAGGTCACGACGCCCCGCGGCAAGCCAGGAGTTTCCCGGGAAGAGGGACCCGACTTAAGTGTTGGGGTGTCCCATGGTGGGGAGGCCCCGGTACCGATGAAGACCGCCAGCGGTGCACAGCTCGATTTCGGCCGCCTGGCCCTCCTGCTCGTCATGCTGGGGGTCGGCTGGTACTTCTGGTACTCGCCCGTCTTCTGGCCCCTGAAGCTGCTGGTGGTGATGATGCACGAGAGCGGGCACGCGCTCGCCACCCTGTTGGTGGGGGGCTCCGTGGACCGCATCCACCTCGCGGCCGACGAGTCGGGCTCCTGCCTGTCGCGCCTGCCGCCGGGCATGCTGCGGCAGATCGCCGTGTACTCGGGCGGCTACCTGGGCAGCGCGGTGGCCGGCGCGGGCCTCCTGCTCGCCACCTTCCGCTTCCGGCTGCGCCGGTGGGTGCTGGGGGCCGCGTGTGTGTGGCTGGTCGTGATGGGCCTGCTCTACGCGGGGGACGCCTTCACCCTGGCCTTCTGCGTGGGCACCGCCGCGGTCATGGGCATCGGCGCGAAGTGGCTGCCGGACGGCGCGGTGGACTTCGTCAACCTGTTCATCGCCGCCTTCACCGCGCTGTACGCCGTGTTCGACTTGCGCGACGACCTGTGGAACAGCGCCGTGCGCTCGCGCAGCGACGCGGCCCTGCTCGCGGACCTCACCTACGTGCCCGCCGTCGTCTGGGCCGCCCTGTGGACGCTGCTCGCGGTGGGCCTGCTCTCCATCGCCGCCTACCGCTCGCTCCACGCAAGGCCCCAGGGCCTGCAGATGCCCCCCGTGGGCTCCCGGGCCCGGAGGGCGTGACGGAGCGGCCCTCCCCGACGACCTGACGTCGACGCAGCGCTACCCCACCCTCATCCACCTCAACGGAATGGGGGAACTGGGCCGGGCGACGACGGAGTCGGAGCTGTTCACCATCACCACGAAGTGGCGGCCATCGCCCCGTTCGCCACCAGCATCGGCGCACAGGGTGACACGCTCACCTCGTCCTGACGGGCAGCGCACACACCGGCGGGTCCCAGTCGTACGGCACGCAGGCGTTCTGGGACTGGATGCCCGCCCAGCAACGAATGTAACCGGTTACAGGCCCGCAGCTCCCATGAGGCAAGACAGGCTGGATTCTTCCATCTCCGCCTGAATCGACCCTGGGAGCGACGGGCCTCCCCTTCCAACACGACAGGCATTCTCCAGACGCGCACGGGCACGTGTCGCGCCGACGCGGATGTACGCGCTCGGCGCCGCGACAGCCGCGCCCCAGGTCCAGTGGAACGTGAGTCACGAACTAACCGCTAAACAAAAATTCACTGATTTGTCTGCCACAAAACAGACACGCTATGAGTGCGGGCGACGCGGCCGGGATGGGCCGCGGTCATCCCCACACCCCAGGAGCAGGCAATGAATCTCAAGTCAGTGATGGGTTCACTGGTTTTGGCGTCGCTGCTGTCGACGGGCGCGGCGTTCGCGCAGAACATCGAGCCGGTGCCCGAGCACAACACGGGCGACCTCCCCAACAAGGAAGGTGAGCTGGCGCGCATCCCGTTGAGCAAGGTCCTGCGGGACGCGCCGCGTGAGGACATCGAGCAGGCGCCGGTCGAGGGCTTCCTGCCGGAGCTGCCCATCCTGGTCGACGGCGTGCGCTACACGGCACAGCAGCTCCAGGAGCGGGACATCCACCTCTCCCACTACGTGCTCGACGGCAACTCCGCGGCGATGGCCGTGGTGCAGGGCTTCCGCACCACCGCGGACCTGACGAAGTACTTCCAGCAGACCCACCAGTTCCCCTCCGAGCAGCCCACCACGGGCATGGCGCCGTGCAACCCCTGGTCGGTCTTCTTCGAGCACTCGTGGTACGGCGGGGCGGCGTTCTCCGTCTACCCGGGCTGGGGCTACAACACGCTGGGCTGGTGGAATGACCGCATCTCCTCCATGTGGAGCACCCAGTGCGGCCGCTGGACGCTGATGACGGAGCACTCCTACTTCGGCGGCCACGTGCTGTGGGTCGGCCGTGCGTGGGCCATCGGAAACATGGGCAGCTACGGCTGGTACACGGGCTTCTGGCCGTTCCGCCGCTGGCACTCGTGGAACGACCGCGTCTCGTCGGTCGCCGTCTATTGGTAGTCCCGTCGTGACGTGAGCGGGCCGGAGGCGTGTCCTCGCGCCTCCGGTCCCGCGTCGGCCCAGGCGCTCACTTCCTCGGGCGCATGCGGAACGCGACGAACGAGGCGACGTCCGGGAAGGAGAAGTACGGGTTCTTCTGGCGCACCTCGCCCAGCGCCGCCACCGGGACATCCGCGTAGTCGTGCCCCGGCCACAGGCGCGTGGAGTCCGGGACCTTCAACAGCACCTGCGACAAGGAGCGGTACATCGCCTCCGGGTCGCCGCCGTTCATGTCGCACCGCCCGCACCCGTTGATGAACAGCGTGTCCCCGGACACGAGCGCGTCTCCGGCGAGCAGGCAGTGCGAGCCCGGGGTGTGTCCGGGCGTGTGCAGCGCATGGAACGTCTCGGCGCCCACCGGCACCGCGTCTCCGGGCCCGAGCAGGCGCAGCGCGCCCGAGAGCTCGCGCAGCTCCGCGGAGAACTCCACCTCCGCCCGCTGCGCGTAGACAGGCACGTCGTGTCGGGAGAGCAGGTCCGGCAGGCCGTTGATGTGGTCGAAGTGGCAGTGCGAGACGAACGCGCCCGCCAGGCGCTTGCCGTCCTCTTCCACTGCCCGTTCAATCGCATCCACGTCCCACGCCGGGTCCACCACCACGACGTCGGGCGAGTCCGCCGCGCCGACGAGGTAGACGAAGTTGTCCATGGGGCCCAACTTGAGCTGACGTACGTAGGGATTCCGCATCTCTCACACCTCCCGGGGAGACTCTAACGCCCAAGACTTGAAGGCACGGGCGCTTCCCACTTGAATGGACGTCTTTTCCCTGGAGGTCCACACCCCGTGAAGCGCTCTCTGCCGTTGCTCGCCTGTACCCTCCTCGCCGGCTCGAGCGTCGTCGCCAAGGAACGGTCCACTTTCAAGTACACCGCGCCTCCGGACGGCGAGCGTCCGGTCATCGTCGACGCCGTCATCGCACCCCAGGGCAGCGACTTCGCCATGCGCCTGCGCTTCGACAAGGAGCCGTGGGGCGAGGAATGCAAGAACCGCTGTGCCAATGCCACGCTGCTCATCGACGCGGACTCCAGCAAACAGACGGGCCTGAAGCTCGCGGCGGGGGCGCCAGGCAACGGCGCCGACCTGGCCGTCATCATCCAGGGCGTGCGGGAGTACGCGACGGAGAGCGGCAAGGGCGCCAAGAACTGGCTGCGCGTCAAGGTGCGCCTGCTCAACAACGAGGCGAGCAGCGTGGACGACGGCGAGCTGCTCGCCGAGCTGAGCCACAAGCACGACACCGACCGCATCCAGTCCGATGGGAAGACCGTCTACCTGCTCATCGACAGCACCCACCCGTCCATCCCCGCCGGCCGCAAGGCGCGCGTCGTCTACCAGCCGCCCGGTGGCAAGCCCATCCAGGCCAACGTGACGGGCCTGATTGGCGGAGGCGGCTCCAAGGGCAACGTGAAGATCTTCAAGGACGGCAACTGGGGCAAGGCGCCCAAGGCCGACCCCTGACGTTCCCGTCCCCACACGTGTCGCGTCCTCGGGCCCGCGATGGGCTCGCAGGGCGCGTGCGTCGGGGCCCGTCCGGGGGTGGGGCCATCGAGCGGCGGGTGCCGGGGGGCCATCACGTCATCGCCTCCGGAGGTGCGCGGTGAAGGTGCTCGCGCGAGGCTCCCAGTACTCGCGGCTTCACACGGGTCCGTCGCACCTTCGAGTTCGGGTGCGCGGCTCCCGCTTCGGTGCCGGTGTCGCCGCACTGCTCCTCTCGTCGCCGCTCACCGCGTGTCGGACGGAGCCACCACCTCCGAGCTATCTCCGGGTCGAAGGGCCGGCCCCACGGCTCGCGGAGGTCCCCGACTCGCGGGCCCTGCTGGTGGTCTTCTGGGCCACGTGGTGTCCGCCCTGCCGCGCCGAGACGCCGCAGCTCGTGTCGCTGGCCGAAGCGCCCCCTGACGCGCTGCGTGTCGTCGTCTTCAGCCACGACACGGACCCGAAGGCGGTGGAGACCTTCTTCGAAGGGCCGCACCACGCCGCGCTGCATCTGCGCCTGGACGAGGGACACCAGGTCGCCCGCGCGTTCGGCGTGGACACCCTGCCCCAGAGCGTCCTGGTGGTGGACGGGCGCCTGGTCGCTCGATTCTCGGGGCCTCGAGCGTGGGATTCACGAGCCATGCGCCGCCTGCTGGAGAAGTTGATCCGCGAGCACCCCGTACCAGTGTCGGCCCCGTCGCGTTGACTCTCCGCGGAGACCTCCAGTAAGCCTTCGGGTCGATGCGGTTCCTCCTGCGCACCCTCGCGCTCCTCCTCGTGCTGATGACGGGTGGCGTCTTCCAGACGCTCGCCTTCGCATCGGACACGCACGCGGACTGCGAAGAGGAAACCGGGTCGGGGGACTGCTCGGACTGCGCCACGGATTGTGCGCTGTGCCTCTGCTGTCCGCTGAGGGCCGCGCCCGCGCCCCTGCCCTTCGTGAGCCAGGTGGAGGAGCCGCTCGTCCGGCCCACCATCCACGTCCACCCGGACGTGCTGCTCCCAAACGGCGTGGGACGCGACATCTTCCAGCCTCCCAGAGGGTGATTCCGCCCCTCACGGGAGACGTGTGTCCAGCGAGTCCCCTTCCCGGGTCTCGCGCGGACGCGCACGTCACCGTGCTGCCCCGCTGAAGCTGAAGCCACCCTCCGCGCACTCCCGCGCGGACATACGCCGCCGGGGTACCGCCCTGGCCGGAGTCATGTCATGCGTTCCCTCCAGACCTTCGTGCTCGTCGTGTCCCTCGTGTCCTTCCCCGTCCTCGCCGCGTCGGCCGAGGAGCCCAAGCCCGCGCAGCAGTCGCAGGCCGCCGAGAAGCCCAAGTGTGAGCACGGCGTGCAGAAGTCGCTGTGCACGCGCTGCAATCCGAAGCTCGCGGCGGTCTTCAAGGCCAAGAACGACTGGTGCGCCGAGCACGAGCGCCCCGAGTCCCAGTGCTCGCTCTGCCACCCGGACCTCGCCAAGAAGGGCGTGAAGTAGATGGGCCCCCGCATCGGTCTCCTGGCGCTGGCGGGACTGCTCGTCCTGGGCGCTTCGTGCACGAAGTCGTCCCAGCCCGAGGTCGCGAAGAGCACCACCTCCGATGCGGGGCCCCCGTCCCCCGAGGCTCGCGCCGTCACGCTGTGCGAGCACGGCGTGCCCTCGGAGCTGTGCACGAAGTGCGACCCCGACCTCGTCGATGTCTACAAGGCCCAGGACGACTGGTGCGACGAGCACGGGCTGCCCGAGTCCCACTGCCGTCAATGCAACCCATCGCTCTCCTTCACCGCCCCGGCCACGCCCGCCGACTGGTGCAAGGAGCACGCGGTGCCCGAATCGAAGTGCACCCAATGCAACCCGAAGCTGGTGGCCGACTTCATCGCCGCGGGTGACTACTGCCGCGAGCACGGCTTCCCGGAGTCGGTCTGCCCCTTCTGTCACCCGGAGCTCGTGAAGGCCGCGGGCGCCGAGATGCCGCTGTTCCCCACGCCCGGCACACGCATCCGACTGGCCTCCGCCGACACCGCGCGGGAGGCGGGGCTCCAGACACATCGACTCCAACGCAGGCACTTCGCGCGCTCGCTGGAGGTGGTGGGCCAGCTCACCTTCAACCAGAACCGCCTGGCGCGACTGTCCGCGCGAGGCGACGCGCTGGTGAGCGAGGTGCGCGTGGACGAGGGCGACGACGTCAAGGCAGGCCAGCCCCTGCTCGCGCTCACCTCTCCTTCCGTCGGACAGGACAAGGGGCGGCTGTCCGCGGCCCTCGCGCGACTGGAGACGGCACGCGCGGCGCTCGCGCGAGAGCAGGAACTGGTGGAGCGCGGCATCAGCCCTCGCAAGGACTTGGAGCAGGCCCGGGCCGAGCTCGCCGCGGCCGAGGGCGAGCGTGAAGCGGCGCGCGCGTCCCTCAGCGCGGCGGGCGCGTCACAGGGGAGCAGCGAGGGTCTCTACAATCTCTCCGCGCCCTTCGCCGGGACGGTGGTGGCTCGCGACGCGGTGTCCGGCCGACATGTCGCCGCGGGACAGACGTTGCTCGAGGTCGCCGACCTCTCCACGCTCTGGGCCCTGCTCGAGATTCCCGAGGCGGACTCGGCCCAGGTGCGCACGGGGCAGCAGGTCACCCTGAGCCTCGAGGGTCTTCCCGGAGAGGTCCGTGAGGCCACGCTCACCCGCGTGGGTGCCTCCGTGGACCGCGCCACCCGCACGGTGCGCGCCCGCGTCGAGCTGCCCAACCCCGACCGCGCCCTCAAGGCCGGCATGTTCCTGCGCGCGCGGATTCAAGTGGCCGAGGAGCACGAGGCGTTGATGGTGCCCCACTCCGCCATCCAGCGCGCCAAGGGACAGGTGCTCGTCTTCGTGAAGAAGGACGAGACACTCTACGAGCCTGTCCCCGTGGAGCTGGGCGCGGGCACGCGTGACGAGGTCGAGGTGGTCAAGGGCCTGCGGCCCGGCATGGAGGTCGTCACCACGGGCGCCTTCCTGCTGAAGACCGAGGTGCTCAAGGACTCCATCGGCGCGGGCTGCTGCGAGGAAGGAGGCCCGTAGCCCATGCTCACGCGCATCATCGATGGGTCACTGGAGCACCGTGGCGCGGTGCTGCTGGGCACCGTGGCGCTCGTCATCTCGGGGCTGCTCGCGTTCCGGGCCCTGCCGCTCGATGCCTTCCCCGACACGACCCCCACGCAGGTGCAGGTCAACACGGTGGCGCCCGCGCTCTCGCCCGTCGAGGTGGAGCGGCAGCTCACCATTCCGCTCGAGCAGCAGCTCGCGGGACTGCCGCAGCTGGAAGAACTGCGCTCCATCTCCAAGTTCGGGCTGTCGCAGGTGACGCTCCAGTTCCGCGACGGCACGGATGTGTGGTTCGCGCGGCAGCAGGTCTCGGAGCGGATGGGCCGCGTGAAGATGCCTCCGGGAATCGAGGCACCCACGCTCGGGCCCGTGGCGACGGGGCTGGGCGAGGTCTTCCACTACCTGGTCAAGAGCAGGAGCCGGAGCCTGGAGGAGCTGCGCACGCTGCACGACCAGGTCATCGCGCCCCAGCTCCGCGCGGTGCCCGGTGTGGCCGAGGTGAATGCGTGGGGAGGCCGCGAGAAGCAGTGGCACGTGGTGGTGGAGCCGCAGCGACTCCGACAGTTCGACCTGTCCCTGGGCGACCTGTACCGGGCCCTGGAGGCGAACAACGCGAACGTGGGCGGCGGCATGGTGGAGCGCGGTGGTGGAGCGAGCCTGGTGCTCGGCATCGGTGTGCTGGAGGATGGCCGGGCCGTGGGCGACGTGGTGGTGGCCGCGCGAGACGGCGTGCCCGTGCGCGTGCGCGACGTGGCCCAGGTGGAGGTGGGGCACGAGATTCGTCGAGGCGCGACCACCGCGGACGGCGAGGGTGAGGTCGTCCTGGGCCTGGGCTTCATGCTCCTGGGCGAGAGCTCGCACGTGGTGACACGGGCGCTCGCTCGGCGCATGGACGAGGTGAAGCAGCGCCTGCCCGACGATGTGCAGGTGGACGTCGTCTACGAGCGCACGGAGCTGGTGGACCTGGTGCTGCGCACGGTGCGCACCAACCTGCTCGAAGGCGCGCTGCTGGTCATCGCCGTCCTCTTCCTCTTCCTGGGCAACTGGCGCGCGGGGCTCATCGTCGCCTCCGCCATTCCCCTGTCCCTGCTGTTCGCTTTCAGCGGCATGCTGCGCTTCGGCATCGCCGGCACCCTCATGTCCCTGGGCGCCATCGACTTCGGGCTGGTGGTGGACTCGTCCGTCATCCTCGTGGAGAACGCGGAGCGGCACCTGGCCGGCGCCCGCGATGGACGGAGCCTGAAGCAGGTGGTGCGGGACGCGGCCGTGGAGGTCCGCAAGCCCACGCTCTTCGGTGAGCTCATCATCATGGTGGTGTACCTGCCCGTGCTCGCATTGGAGGGCGTGGAGGGGCGGCTGTTCCGTCCCATGGCGCTCACCGTCATCCTGGCCCTGCTGGGCAGCGTGCTGCTGTCCATGACGTTGATGCCGGTGCTCGCGTCGTTCGCGTTGGAGCGAGGCAGGCGAGGACACCCCGAGCCGCGCCTCGTGCGCTGGCTGCAGCGGGGCTACCGGCCGCTGCTGGAGTGGAGCGTGTCCCATGCGCGCACGGTCCTCATCGTGGCGGGGCTGCTGGTGGTGGGCACGGGGCTGGCGGCCACGGGGCTCGGTCGCGAGTTCGTCCCGAGGCTGTCCGAGGGAACCCTCGTCATCAACACCGTGCGCCTGGCCGAGGTGTCCCTCACCGAGTCGGTGCGCTACGGCGGGCAGGTGGAGAAGGTGCTCCGGAGCCGGTTCCCCGACGAGGTGGCGCGCGTGTGGACGCGCACCGGGACGGCCGAGGTGGCGACGGACCCGATGGGCATCGAGCTGTCCGACGTGTTCGTCACGCTCCATCCCCGCGAGCAGTGGAAGCGCGCCGCGACGCAGGAGGAGCTGGTGGCGGAGATGAAGGCGGAGCTGGCGGACCTGCCCGGCATGCGCATGGCGTTCCTCCAGCCCATCGAGATGCGCGTCAACGAGATGATCGCCGGCGTGCGCGGGGACGTGGGCATCAAGCTGTTCGGCGATGACCTGGACGTGCTCAAGGCCAAGGCGCGCGAGCTGGAGGCGCTGGTGCGCGCGGTCCCCGGCGCCACGGACGTGACGCTGGAGCAGCTCACGGGTCAGCCCGTGCTGGAGGTCACCGTGGACCGGGTCGCCATCGCGCGGCATGGCATCGCCGCGCGCGAGGTGCTCGACGTGGTGGAGGCGGTGGGCACACGCGTGGTGGGCGAGGTCCGTGAGGGCGAGCGCCGCTTCGACCTGGCGGTGCGGCTGGCCGAGGCGTACCGCAATGAGCCCACGAGGCTGGCCACCGTGCCCATCACAGCGCCCGGAGGTGAGCGTGTGCCCCTGGGTCGGCTGGCGACGATTCGCGAGGTGTCCGGCCCCACCACCCTGCAGCGCGAGTGGGGCCAGCGGCGCATCGTCATCCAGGCCAATGTGAGCGACGGCGACCTGGGCGGCTTCGTCACCCACGTGCGCGCCGCGCTGGCGAAGGTGGAGCTGCCGCCGGGCTACCACCTCCGCTACGGCGGCCAGTTCCAGAACCTGGAGCGGGCCCAGGCGCGGCTGGCCCTCGTGGTGCCCATCGCGCTGGGACTCATCCTCCTGCTGCTCCACCTCACGTACCGCCGCTGGGTGGACACGCTGCGAATCTTCGCGGGCGTCCCCTTCGCGCTGATGGGCGGCGTGCTGGCGCTGCTCGCGCGCGGGCTGCCGTTCTCCATCTCCGCCGCGGTGGGCTTCATCGCCGTCAGCGGCGTGTCCGTGCTCGGGGACATGGTGCTGGTGTCCCGGCTGCGGCAGCTGCTCGGCCAGGGACGCGCGCTCCCCGAAGCCCTCCGCGAGGCCGCCGTCTCCCGCCTGCGTCCGGTGCTGATGACGGCCTCGGTGGCGGCGCTCGGCTTCCTCCCCATGGCACTCAACACGGGCATCGGCGCGGAGGTCCAACGACCGCTGGCCACCGTGGTGGTGGGCGGCGTCCTGTCCTCGACCCTGCTGACGCTGCTGGTGCTCCCGGCGCTCTACTCGGTGCTCGGCGCGGGCCGGGGAAGCAGCCACGGAGGCGAGCGGACGCCCCCCGCCGAGCACCTTCCGAACCCGGAAGAACAGGCCCGCGCCGCGTCCTGACGAAGGCCCGTGACGCGGCACATCATGGGGCAGCCGGGCGGCCGAACGCTCCCCGGTCGCCCTACCCCACGGGGTCCAAAGCCTCCCTCGCCGGCCCATCCTACCCGCACCCACCGTCCCGTCCGCTGGGGAGTCTCGCGTGCCCCGGCCGCCGGAATTTCAGGGGGTTACAGAGATGTTCCACTCGGAGGCGGGCCTGGACGGAGATTCAGGTGGGATGCCTCGGAGTACGTGCAACCCCCCGAATTCGTTCCCTTTGTCAGGGGGGCATGGTAGTCCCGCCGCTTTGTTGAAGATTTCAGAGTCCATGGCGCGGAGTGCGCGAGTCACGCACCGCGTTCGGGTACGAGACGTTCTCACCTGGGTTCGAAGAGCATGCGCGCAGAAGCCGAATTGAAGACGCGAAAGAAGCAGGGGGGCTCGGGCGGCGGGGGTGGTGCCGCGGGCTCCGGTGGTGGGGGTGATGGGTTCGTCCCGGCCTCGCTGGCCGACGAGGCGCGTCGCCGGTACATCAACTACGCGCTGTCGGTCATCACCTCGCGCGCCCTGCCGGACGTGCGCGACGGCCTCAAGCCCGTGCAGCGCCGCATCCTGTACGGCATGTGGAACGACCTGAACCTGTCGTTCGACACGAAGTACCAGAAGTGCGCCCAGGTCGTCGGCGCCATCATGGGTCGCTACCACCCGCACGGCGACGCCTCCATCTACGACGCGCTCGTGCGCATGGCGCAGGACTTCTCCCTGCGCTACCCGCTGGTGGACGGCCACGGCAACTTCGGCTCGCTGGACGGCGACTCCGCCGCCGCCTACCGCTACACCGAGTGCCGCCTGGACAAGCTCGCCACCGAGATGCTCGGGGAGCTCGAGCGCAAGACGGTGGACTTCCGGCCCACCTACGACGGCACCCGCAACGAGCCCATCGTCATCCCCGCACGCGTGCCCCAGCTGCTGATGAACGGCACCACGGGCATCGCCGTGGGCATGGCGACCAACATCCCGCCCCACCACCTGGGCGAGCTGGTGGACGCGCTCGTGGCCCTCATCGAGACCCCGACGCTGCTCACCAAGGACCTGCTCAAGTGGGTCAAGGGACCGGACTTCCCCACCGGCGGGCAGATCCTCAACGACAAGAAGGAGCTGCGGGAGATCTACGAGACGGGCCAGGGCAGCGTCCGCATCCGCGGCGAGTGGGACACCGAGGAGCTCAAGCGCGGCGGGACGCAGATCATCATCACGTCCATCCCGTACACGGTGAACAAGTCCACCCTGGTCTCGAAGATCGGCGACCTGGTGCGCGAGCGGAAGCTGCCGCTCATCGTGGACGTGCGCGACGAGTCCACCAAGGACGTGCGCATCGTCCTGGAGCTCAAGAAGGACGCCAACGCCGAGCTGGTGATGGCGTACCTCTACAAGCACACGCCGCTGCAGACGACGTTCGGCGTGAACCTGACGTGTCTGGTCCCCAGCGAGGACAACCCGGAGGTCGGCACGCCGCGCCGGCTCAACCTCAAGGACATCCTCCAGCACTTCCTGGACTTCCGCTTCGCCGTCGTCACGCGCCGCTTCCAGCACGAGCTGGGCGAGCTGCAGAAGCGCGTGCACCTGCTCGAGGGCTTCGAGAAGGCCTACGACGCGCTGGATGAGATCATCCGCATCATCCGCCAGTCCGAGGGCAAGCAGGACGCGGCCCAGAAGCTGATGAAGCGCTTCCAGCTGGACGAGCTCCAGGTGGACGCCATCCTGGAGATGAAGCTCTACAAGCTGGCCCGCCTGGAGATCCTGGTCGTCCAGAAGGAGCTCAAGGAGAAGCGCGCGGAGATCAAGCGCATCGAGGGCATCCTCAAGGACAAGAAGAAGGTCTGGTCCACCGTCAAGGACGAGCTCGGGGAGATCAAGGGCCAGTACAACGACAAGCGCCGCACGAAGATCGGCGGCGCGGGCTCCGAGGAGGTGGAGTTCAACGCGGACGCGTTCATCGCGGACGAGGACGCCCACGTGGTCCTCACCCGCGACGGCTGGGTCAAGCGCGTGCGCGAGGTGAAGGACCCGTCCTCCACCCGTCTGCGCGAGGGCGACGCGGTGATGGCGGTGCTGGCCGGCAGCCTCAAGGCCAACCTGGTGCTGTTCAGCAACTTCGGCACCGCGTACGTCACCCGCTTCAACGACATCCCGGCGTCCACCGGCTACGGCGACCCGGTGCAGAAGCTGTTCAAGTTCGACGACGGCGAGCGCGTGGTGGCCGCCTGGTCGCTGGACGCCCGGCTCGAGGCCCCGGCGAAGCTGGTCGGCGTGACGAAGCAGGGCATGGGCATGCGCTTCCTCCTGGAGCCGCACCTGGAGGTCTCCACGCGCGCCGGCCGTCGCTACGCGAAGACGGGCGAGGGCGATGAGATCATCGGCGTGCGCGAGGCGGGCGAGAAGGACCTGCTCGCGGTGCTGACCAAGAAGACCAACGCCCTGGTGTGCAAGGTGGCGGAGGTCAACGAGCTGGCCGGCCCCGGCAAGGGCGTCACCGTCATCAAGGTGGATGACGACGACCAGGTGGTGGAGTTCCTGGTCAGCGCGCCCAACCAGAAGGACGCGAAGATCGATTTCGACACGCAGAAGGGCCGCAAGCTGCAGCTCGCTCCCGCCAAGTACGGGGTGACGGGCCGCGGCGGCAAGGGCCACGAGATGTCCAAGCGCGACGCGGTGGAGGACGTGGCCCGGCCCGTCGTCTTCATCCCGTTGCCCGAGAAGAAGGATTAGCCAGAGGACGCCATGGCGACGAAGAAGGAAAGCTACACAGGCGCGGACATCCAGGTCCTCGAGGGCCTGGAGCCGGTGCGCAAGCGCCCGGCCATGTACATCGGCGGCACCGACAGCACCGGTTATCACCACCTGCTGTGGGAGATCCTCGACAACTCGGTGGACGAGGTCATCAACAGCCACGCCACCACCGTCGAGGTCGTGCTCCACAAGGATGGCCGCAGCATCACCGTGGTGGACAACGGGCGCGGCATCCCCGTGGACATCATGCCCAAGCTCAAGAAGCCCGCCGTGGAGGTCATCCTCACGACGCTGCACGCGGGCGGCAAGTTCGAGCAGGGCAACTACATCCACTCCGGCGGTCTGCACGGCGTGGGCAGCTCGGTGGTCAACGCGCTCGCGCGCAAGCTGACGATTGAAATCAAGCGCGACGGCAAGAAGTACGTCCAGACGTACGCGCGCGGCAAGGCCACCAGCCAGCTGAAGGTGGACGGCGCCGCCCGCGGCACCGGCACCTCCATCACCTTCGAGCCGGACCCGGAGATCTTCGGCGAGAAGCTGAAGTTCGACGCGGAGCTGGTGCGCGAGCGGCTGGAGGCCAAGAGCTACCTGCACAAGGGGATGACGGTCATCTGGAAGGATGAGACCGCCAGCCCCGCGACGTCCGTCACGTACAAGCACGACGGCGGCATCGCCGAGTACCTCACCAAGGTGGTGGCCGAGCGGCAGAAGCCCCTGGTGCCGGCGGGCAGCGCCACGTTCTACCACTCGCGCGACAACGGCGTGCGGCTGGAGGCGTCGCTGGGCTGGACGGAGGCCACCGACGAGCACATCCGCTCGTACGTCAACGGCATCCCCACCAACATGGGCGGCACCCACGAGGCGGGCCTGCGCGGCGCCGTCGTCAAGGCGGTGCGCAACTACATCGAGACGCACGACCTGACGCCCAAGGGCGTGTCGCTCACCGCGGAGGACATCCGCGAGGGCATCACCGCGATTCTGTCCGTCTACGTGGTGGAGCCGCAGTTCCAGGGGCAGACGAAGTCGCGTCTGAACAACCCCGAGGTGACGGCCCAGGTGGACGGCGTGCTGCGCCCCGCCCTGGAGAAGTGGCTCAACGACAACAAGAGCGTCGCCGAGGCGGTGGTGGCCCGCATCATCCTGGCCGCCCGCGCCCGCGAGGCCAGCCGCGCCGCGTCCCAGGCCGTCAGCCGCAAGACGGCCGTCAGCCACCGGCTCAACCTGCCGGGCAAGCTGGCGGACTGCTCGTCCACGGACCCCAACGTCAGCGAGCTGTTCCTGGTCGAGGGTGACTCCGCAGGCGGCTCCGCCAAGCAGGGCCGGGACAGGCGCACCCAGGCCATCCTCCCGCTGCGCGGCAAGGTGCTCAACGCGGAGCAGGCGTCCACGGACAAGGTCGCCGGCAACAAGGAGCTCCAGGACATCGTCAGCGCGCTGGGCTGCGGCATCGGGGCGGACTTCGACATCTCCAAGCTGAGATACGGCCGCGTGTTCCTGCTGATGGACGCCGACAGCGACGGCCACCACATCGCCACGCTGCTGCTCACCTTCTTCTACCGCCACCTGCGCCCGCTCATCGAGAGCGGCGCCATCCACATCGCCCAGCCGCCCCTGTTCCGCGTGGACATCGGCAAGGAGACGTACTGGGCGCTGGACGAGGCGGACCGCGACCGCATCATCCGCGAGAAGGTCAAGGGCAACGCCAAGCCCAACATCATGCGGTTCAAGGGTCTGGGCGAGATGACGGCCGACGAGCTCAAGCAGACCACCCTGGACGTGAAGAACCGGATGAGCCTGCGGGTCACCATCGACAACCCCATCGAGACGGACCGCGTCATCAATGACCTGATGGGCCGGGACGTGAGCGCCCGCTTCCGGTTCATCATGGAGCGCGCCGGCGAGGTCGAGGCGCTGGACGTCTAGCCATCCGTCATCCTGCCGCGAGTCCCCGCCACCCCGGGTGTTGCCCCGAGGGCCGAGGCGGGGGCTCGTGACGGCCCTTTCTAGCTCGGCTAGATTCCGACGCCGTGAACACCTTTCGCCGACTCGCCCTGCTGCTCACGCTGCTGTTGGCCGTCCTCCCCGCCCACGCCCAGACGACGCGCAAGAAGGCCGCGCGCAAGAAGGCCACCCCTTCCAGCAAGGTGGTGAAGGCGAAGAAGAAGAAGCCCGGCATCAAGGGCCAGAAGAGCCCGGTCACCGCCGAGCCGACGGACGTCCAGGACGTCGAGTCGCCGCAGCCGCTCGTCTTCGGTGAGCCCGAGCAGCCCACGCCCCCGGAGAAGCCCGTCGGCACGGACAAGCCCACGGTGGCCACGCCCGTGCCGCCTCCGGCGACGAAGCCCCACGAGCCCGTCAATCCCAACGCGCGGCCCTCGCTGGCGAACACCCCCGCGGTGGCGTCCGGCACGGTGGCGCTGTTCTCGGTGGCCCGCACGCCGGCCGCCTCCGACGCCGCTGCCCGCCTGGAGGGGGAGCTGACGAGGCACCTGCAGCGCGGCGGGGACATCCCGTTCGTGGACCTGGGCACGGCCTTCCCTCCCCCGGAGCCGACGCCGCTGACGCAGGCGGATGGCCTCTACGACGAGGGCCGGGCCGCGTACGACAACCTGGACCCGGAGGCCGCGGAGACGAAGTTCCGCGCCGCCGCGGAGGCGTACGAGAAGTCCCCCGGCGATTTCCGCCCGGAGCGGCTGGGTGAGACGTACCTCTTCCTGGGCGCCGCCAGGCTGCTCAACGGCGACGCCGCGGGCGCGAAGGCGGCGTTCGTGCGCGCCGCGGTGGCCGAGCCCTCCACCCGTCCGGACAAGGCGCTCTTCGGCCAGGACGTGCAGAAGGCCTTCGAGGACGCCCGCGCCGAGGTGGGCGCGCGCCCCGCCGGCACGCTGGTGGTGGAGTCCAAGCCCGCGGGCGCCAAGGTGAGCGTGCGCGGCCAGGAGCTGGGCGTGACGCCGCTGAGGGGCGTGACGGTCCCCGCCGGCCACCACGCCGTGGTGGTGACGCTGCCGGGCCACACGCCCCACGCCGAGTACACGGAGGTGAAGTCCGGCGCGAGCGCGCAGGTGAAGGCGGAGCTCAGCCCCGGGCCGGGCCTGACGGCCATCCGCGACGCCTCCGTGCGCGCAGGTTCCCAGGCCGCCTTCGACAGCGAGACCTTGCCGCCGGACACCGCCGCCATCGCCGACCGGCTGGATGCGCGCTACGTGGTGGTGGCCGCCGTGTCGCAGGACAAGAAGGGCCGGCTCAAGGCGGAGCTCCAGGCGTGGGACGTGCGCACCCAGGCGCGGCTGCGCGGCGTGGACATCGACCTGTCGGGCCGCGAGCGCGACCAGAGCCCGGAGGCCGCCGCCCAGCAGGCGCGCGACTTCATCCAGGGCGCCATCTCCCCGCGCGTCGCCGAGAGCGGCGCGTCCGGCCAGTCCCTGCTCAAGCGGCCCTGGTTCTGGGCCGTCGTCGGAGGCGCCGCGGCCGTCACGGCGGGCGCCGTCTTCGTGGCGACCCAGGACAAGGGCCGCCCGTTCAACCCCATCACCGGAGGAACAGGCTTCTGAGCTCCGGGTTGAATGACGGTTCGCCCGCTCGCGTCGCTCGTTTCTGAGGTTACCCCATGAGAGCCCTCGTCCTCGCCCTGCTTCCCTCGCTCGCCCTGGCGGCGTCCCCCGCACCCGCGCGGCGCGCCACCAGCCTCCTCATCCCCATGGACCCCGCGGCCGAGTCCGGCAGCGTGAAGATGGAGGGCTACATGAACGAGGCGCTGGGGAACTTCGCCGGGTTCACCGTCCGCAAATCCGAGGAGATCTTCGGCCTGCCCGCCGACCCCAACGCCCAGTCGGCGATGGAGCGCGCGCGCAAGGGCTACTCGGAGAGCGCCGCCGCCTTCGACAAGAAGGAGTACGACGACGCGGAGACGAAGGTGCGCGCCACGCTCAAGGAGCTGCAGAACGCTCCGGCGGCCATGCGCGGCTGCTCGCCTCTGTGCGAGTCGCTGGCGCTGTACGCGGCGCTGTTGCACCTGCGCGGTGACGTGGAGGAGGCGAAGCTGGTCCTCATCGACCTCATCGCCGTGTCCCCCACCTTCGAGCTCAACCCCAAGCGCTTCAGCCGGGACTTCATCGCCCTGCGCGTGCAGGTGGCCACCGGGCGCACGTCCCAGCTGCGCGGCAGCGCCACGGTGAAGTCGCGCCCCGCCGGCGCCCGCGTCTACGTGGACGGGGAGATGGCCGGGTACACGCCGGTGACGATTCCCGCGCTGACGGTGGGCAAGCACCTGCTGCGCGTCGAGCGGCCCGGCTTCCGCCAGTACGGCCAGCTCATGGAGGTGACGCCGGATGACGTGGAGGTGAGCACGGAGCTGGTGCCCACGGCCGCGTACAAGGCCTATGACGCGCAGCTGGACCGGGTGGCCAGCGAGGTGTCGCGCGGCATCAGCCAGGCCAACGGCGTCGCGGGGCTGGGCAAGTCGCTGGGCCTGGAGCGGGCCATGGTGGGCACGGTGAGGAGCCACGGCGAGGGCACCGAGCTCATCCTGGGCTACTACGACCTGCGCAACGGCCGGAAGCTGGGCGGCCGGCGCGTGGTGCTCCAGGGCGACGAGTTCGGTCAGCTCAAGTCGGAGATGGAGCGCATGGTGAATCAGCTGGTGAACACCAGCGAGGGCGGCGGGGAGAAGGTGGTGCGCAGCTCGGATCCGCTCGACAACCGGGGCGGCACCGAGGACTGGGGCGCCGAGGACCGCGGCGGCCGGACGCGCAAGCAGGAGAAGGCGAAGAAGCCCGGGGATGATCCGCTCGACGGGGTGTCTGGAACCGAGGACTGGTGACACGAGGCGCTTGTCCCCGGACGGGCGATGCCTAGAGTCCGGGGCTCTATGCGCCTGCTCGCCCTCCTGCTGCTCCCATCGCTCGCGCTCGCCCAGACGAGCTCCATCGTCCAGGCCCCCCTGCCCTCACGGGGGCTGACGTTGCCACCCACCGGCGCCGCGCTGGTGGACGAAGCCACGGCCCTGTCGCTCAACCCCGCGGGCCTGGGCTTCGTGCGCTCCGGTCAATTGTTCTACCTGCACGAGCGCAACCTCGAGCAGGACAGCACCGCCGACGGCGTCTTCCTGGGCGCGAAGCTGTTGGGCCTGGGCCTGGGCGCGTCGATGGAGTGGATGCGCCCCCGCCACGGGCCGGACTACCGGCGCACGTCACTGGGACTGTCCCTGGGTGCCCCCACGCTGCAGTTGGGCGCGTCCTGGCACACGTTCGGCTCGGACGACGAGGACGTGGACTCGCTGGACACCTTCGACGTGGGCCTCACCGCCCGGCCCGCCCGCTACCTGTCGCTGGCGGCGGTGGCCAGGAACCTCAACGCCCCACGGGAGGGCGCCTTCAAGATTGAGCGCGCGTACGACTTCGGCCTGGGCCTACGCCCGCTGGGCGAGCGCTTCACCCTGGGCGTGGACTGGCTCTTCTCGGAGGGGGCCTTCCGCCAGGGGCAGGCCACGTACACGCTGCAGGCGGAGGTGATTCCGGGCCTGCGGCTGGGCGGCGGCGTGTCCCACGGCTTCGTCGACGCGGTGCCCCTGGCGCTCCAGCTGGCCGTCACGGTGGACACCGGCCACCTGGGCCTCACCTACGCGGCGGGCGGCGGGGAGAACGGCACGAACCACGTGGCGCAGGTGCGCCTGTCCACGGAGAACTACCGCTCGCTGCGGCCGCCCGGCGGCGTGGTGACGATGCTGGACCTCAACGACGTGCTGGCGGGCGGCGGCAGTCCGCTGCTGTCGCTCTTGGGCGTGAGCGAGGCGGACCCGTTCCTCCGGCTGTCGCGGTGGCTGGACCTGGCGGCGAAGGACGAGCGGCTGTCGGGCGTGGTGCTGAAGATGGAGGGCCTGCCCGGCGTGGACTGGGGCAAGGCGGAGGAGCTGCGCCAGGCGGTGCTGCGGCTGCGCGCGTCCGGCAAGCGGGTGATGGCGGTGCTGCTGTCGGCGGATGACCTGGGCTACTTCGTGGCGTCCGCCGCCGAGCGCGTCTACGCGCTCCCCGAGTCGTCGCTGCCCATCAACGGCCTGGCCGCGAGCCTGCAGACGTACGGCGGGACGATGCAGAAGCTGGGCGTGACGTGGGACGTGGCGCGGGTGGGCAAGTACAAGACGGCGCCCGAGCAGCTCACCCTCACCGAGCCGAGCGAGGCCTCGCGCGAGGTGGTGAACGCCTACCTGGACAACGAGGTGGCCTGGTACGAGCGCGCCGTCACCCAGGCTCGCAACGTGCCGGTGGAGAAGCTGCACGAGCTGTGGGCCGCGGGGCTTGCCACGCCGCAGCTGGCGCTGAAGCTGGGCTTCCTGGACGGCCTCATCCTTCCCTCGGAGCTGGACGGCAAGGTGCGCGAGCTGGTGCCGGGCGGGCGCTTCAGCGCCACGTACGCGCCGCGCGACGAGCGCGAGGGCCGCTGGGGCACGCGCCGCCGCGTCGCGGTGGTGCCGGTGCTGGGGACGATTGCCGGCGGCAAGAGCCGCGAGGACCCGCTGGGCTTCAGCCGCATCGCCGGGGCGGAGACGGTGGTGCGGGCGCTGGAGGCGGCGAAGTCGGACCCGTCCGTGGTGGCCATCGTGCTGCGCGTGGACTCGGGCGGCGGCGAGGTGCTGGCCTCGTACCTGATGTACCAGGCGGTGGTGGACGCGGCGAAGGTGAAGCCCGTCATCGCCTCCATGGGCGACGCGGCGGCCTCCGGCGGCTACTACGCGGCCATGGGCGCCACGGAGGTGCTCGCGCTGCCCACGACGATCACCGGCAGCATCGGCGTCTTCTACTTCAAGCCCGCGCTGGAGGGCCTGTTGGGCGAGAAGCTCGGCGTGAGCCAGCAGACCCTCTCGCGCTCGCCCATGGCGGACGTCTTCGGCATGTGGAAGGCGTGGACGCCCGAGCAGCAGGCCGCGGTGCAGCAGTGGGTGGACACGTCCTATGACATGTTCATCACCGAGGTCGCCAAGGTGCGCAAGAAGGACAAGGCGGAGGTGGACGCCGTGGCGCGCGGCCGGGTGTGGAGCGGCAATGACGCCCTGGCGCGCGGGCTGGTGGACCGGCTGGGCGGCCTGCAGGACGCGGTGGAGTCGGCCCGCCGCCACGCGGGCGTCCCGGCGTCGGAGGAGCTGGACCTGGTGCTGATGGGCGAGGCGCGCGGCTTCTTCTCCAGCCTGGGTGGGGAGCCGGGCGTGCAGGCGGCGCTCGCCCTGCTGCCCGCTCCGGTGGAGCCCTTCCCGTCCGCCCTGCGGGAGCTGGCGCGGCAGGCGGGCGTGGACCTGGAGATGCTGCGCCCGGGGATGAAGGCGATGATGCCCTTCACCCTCACCGTCCGCTGAGCAACCCCCAGGCGGGCCGCGGGGTCGGCCCGCCAACACCGGGTGAAAAAACCGGGAGCGCCGCGAGGCTCCTCTGTTAGTGTTGTCTCCGCACCCCGGTCGGCCTTGGGCCACCAGGGTGTTCCAGGGACCGGCGGTTCGGCCTTTCGCGTATCTCGAAGGCCCCGCGCCCGGCTTCCTGTCCCACAGCCTGAGTCACCCTGCGTCCCCCCGCCCTCCCCTCGGGATGGCCCGTGAGGGGCGCACACGGTCTGGAAACCTCATGAGCGAAAACTCCGATAACCGCGACCCCCGTGATGCCACCCCGCCGCCCGCGGCTGCCCGTCCCGTCCCTCCTCCCGAGGCGGATGACGACGGCGACGAAGGCGACGACGAGGGTGGCGACGAGGGCGAAGGCGGAGGCGCCTCCGCGTCGGGCGGCCAGCCCGGCCAGCCCGGTCAGCCCGGGGGACGCCGCCGCCGTCGGCGCCGTCGTCGTCGTGGCGCGCAGGTGCTCTTCACGCCGGAGGGTCAGGCGTACCGCATGACGGCGGGCCCGGACGGCCAGCAGGTCCAGGTCTTCCTGACGCCGCAGGAGCTGGAGCAGTACAAGCAGCGCCAGGCGCAGCAGCAACAGCAGGGCCAGCAGCAGCCCCAGCAACAGCAGCAGCATCAGGGCCACGGCGGCGGCCAGCAGCATCAGCGCCAGCACCACGGCGGCCAGGGTCAGGCGCAGCAGCAGTCCAACCTGGCGCCGGTGGAGGGCGTGCTGGACACCGAGGTCAAGGGGCCCAACGCGTTCCTGCGCCAGCTCAAGCGCAACCTGCTGGCGGCGCCGGACGACCCGGAGCTGCCCAAGAACCTGGTGCAGAAGCTGCGGCTGCGTCAGGGCCAGTACCTGACGGCCTTCGCGCAGATGCGCGGCAACAAGGGCATCATCCAGAAGGTGGACACGGTGGACGGCCGCCCGCTGGAGGGCGTGTCCCGGCTGCCGCACTTCGCGGACCTGACGTCGGTGGACCCCACCGAGCGGCTCAAGCTGGAGAACGGTCACAAGGAGATGGTGACCCGGGTGCTGGACCTCATCTCGCCCATCGGCAAGGGACAGCGCGCGCTCATCGTCGCGCCCCCGAAGACGGGCAAGACCATCATGCTCCAGCGCATCGCCCAGGCGGTCATCTCCAACCACCCGGAGGCGCACGTCATGGTGGTGCTCATCGACGAGCGGCCCGAGGAAGTGACGGACATGCGCCGCAGCATCAAGGCGGAGGTGCTCGCGTCCAGCTCGGACCGGCCCACCGGGGACCACCTCAAGGTGGCGGAGCTGGCGCTGGAGCGCGCCCGGCGCCTGGTGGAGACGGGCAAGGACGTGGTCATCCTGCTGGACTCGATTACACGGCTGGCGCGCGCCTTCAACAAGGAGGTCGACAACTCCGGCCGCACCATGTCCGGCGGCGTGGACAGCCGCGCGCTGGAGCGCCCCAAGCGCATCTTCGGCGCCGCGCGGGCGACCGAGGAGGCGGGCTCGCTCACCATCATCGGCACGGCGCTCATCGACACCGGCAGCCGCATGGACGAGGTCATCTTCGAGGAGTTCAAGGGCACGGGTAACTCCGAGGTCACCCTGGACCGCCTGCTCGCCGAGAAGCGCGTCTTCCCCGCGGTCAACATCGCCCAGTCCGGCACGCGCAAGGAGGAGAAGCTCTTCACCCAGCGCGAGTACGAGAAGGTGAAGAAGCTGCGGCAGATGCTCTTCGCGGTGAAGCCCGTGGAGGCGATGGAGGCCCTGGTGAAGCGGCTGTCGCGCTACACCTACAACGACGAGTTCCTCGACGAGCTCTGAGCCGCGCGCTGGGGGTGGTGTGGCGGGCCCGGCTCTGCTTAAGGTGGCGGCATGATTCAGGGCTCGGGCCGCTGCCACTACCACCCGGAGCGCGCCGGCCTCGGTGTCTGCGTGGAGTGCCGGCGGGTCATCTGCCGGGAGTGCACCACGCAGTTCGAGGGCATCAACCGCTGCGCGAGCTGCCTGGGGCGACGCCTCCAGGCGCTCGAGGGCCCCGCCGAGCGACGCGAGTGGACGGTCGGCAGCGGCCTGCTCGCCGTGGCGGGCCTGGGCATCGTCTGGGGGGCGGTCTACATGACGCTCCACCTGGTGATGGGCTGAGCCATGGCCGTCTCCGCGCTCGAGTTGCGGCCCCGGAACGCCATCGCGGTGATGGACGCGGCGCTGCGCCTGTGCGCCCGGAGCACGGGCGTCTGGGCCCTCACGCTGCCGGGGGGCGCCGCCGTCATCGCGTCCGTGCTGTACCTGGCGGAGGCGGCGCGGATGGGGCACTCGCTGGTGCTGCCGTCGCTGGCGTTCACCCTCGCGTGGTTCGCGCGGGGCGTGGGCCAGAGCGCGGCCGCGCACCATGTGCAGGCGGTGTTGCTGGGCCCGGCGGAGCCCACCACGTGGGCTTCGCTGAAGGCGGTGCTGGCGAGGCTGCCCTCGGTCTTCGTCGCGGTGGCGTACCTCTTCGTCTTCAACTGGCTGCTGTTCAACCTGACGCTGGGCATCGCGTTCTTCGTCGTGTCGGCGCAGAGCGTGGGCTACGCGGCGGTGATGGAGGGGCGCGGCTCGGTGCTGCGGCTGTACGGGCAGTGCTCGCGGCTCCTGGGCCCGGCGCGAGGCACGGCGCTGAAGGTGCGCTTCCTCATGTCCGTGCAGGTGCTGGTGTTCTTCAACCTGCACATCGGCCTGAACTTCCTGCTCATGATGGCGCGCAAGCTGTTGGGCGTGGACCTGACGTTCGCGGAGCGTTACGCCTCGCTGGACAACATGCCGTGGCTGCTGTTCCTGGCCGCCCTCACCTTCACGCTGTTCGAGCCCGTGCGCGCCGCGACGGCCACGCTGCTGCTCGTCGACGGGCGCGTGCGCCAGGAGGGGTTGGACCTGCTGGCCGCGGCGCAGCAGCTGCCCCCGCGCTCCACGGGCAAGCCCCTGGGACAGCGGAGCGCGGCGATGCTCGCGGTGGTGTTGGGGCTGGGGCTGCTGACGGGCACGCCGGCGCGGGCGCAGGAGGACGCGCCTCGCGCGCCGGTGACGTCGAGCCGCGAGGCCGTGCGTCGGCTGGGCCAGGTGGCCACGGTGTGCGAGGGCGCGGGTCCGGAGGAGGACGCGCGCTTCGAGAAGCTGGGGGCGCTGGGGACGGGTGAGCGCGGCAAGCTGGACCGGCTGGTGCGCGCGGTGGAGCGGCAGGCCTACGACGACGAGGACTGTGACTCGGCGCTCGGCACGCTGGAGCAGGGGCTGGAGCAGGGCTCGCGGACGGTGCAGGCGCAGGCGGCCGTGGATGCGCGACAGGCCTCGGCGCGGGCGCGGGACATCCTGGCGCGGCCGGAGTTCGCGGTGGCGCCGCCGGTGGAGAAGGCCGCCGAGGAGCCCCCGGAGCCAACCCAGCCTCCCGACTGGTGGCGCCGCTTCACGACCTGGCTGGGGGAGTTCCTCAAGAAGCTCTTCGAGCGGGACGAGGCGCCGCCCACGCGGAACTTCACGCCGCCCGTCGTGTCCGGTGGCGCCGTGGCCAACACGCTGGTGGTGGTCATCGCGACGCTGACGGTGGCGGTGCTGCTGTATGTGCTCTGGAGCGCGCTGAAGAAGAACGTGCGCCGCAAGGCGGGCGAGGGGCTGGAGGTGTCCACCCTGGACGCCTCGACGCTCGCGGGGGACGCGGGCCATGCGCTGTCGCGTCCGCCGGAGGGCTGGGCGCAGCTCGCGGACGAGCTGGCCGCGAAGGGCGAGTATCGCGAGGCGGTGCGCAGCCTCTACCTGGCACTGCTGTCCCGACTGCACCGCGACGGCGCGATCCTCTACGACGTGACGCTGTCCAACTGGGACTACCTGAGCCAGTTCAAGGGGCGCATGGAGTGGAAGCCCCGCTTCCGGGAGCTGACGCTGCGCTTCGACTTCGCGTGGTACGGCAACACGCCGGTGGGCAGCAGCGGCTACCAGGAGTTCCGCGCCCTCAGCGCGCCGATGCTCGCCGCCCCCACGCCCCAGGAGGCCGCCGGTGCGTGACCGCCGCCTCGAGCTGATGGTGGGCCATGGGGTGCTCGCCGTGGTCAGTACGTCGATGCGCACCGCGCGCCCTCGCCGGGAGGCCGCCGGTGCGTGACCGCCTCCCATTGCTCGCGGTGGGCGGCCTGGTGCTCACCGTGGTGCTCGGTTCGATGCTGATCTCGAGCGCGCGTCGTGGCGAGTTCGCCGACACGCTGTCCACCTACCGCGCGCAGGAAGATGGCGCGCGCGCGCTGTACCTCCTGGCGGAGGAGAGCGGCCTGCCGGTGACTCGCCGCATGGCGGACCTGCGCATCGGCACGACGGGCTCGACGACACCGGTGCTGCTCGCGGTGGAGGTGCAGGGCGCTCGCGAGGATGACCTGGAGCAGACGCAGCTCGCCGCCGAGCCGGACGCCGGTCTGGGTGACGAGGACGTGCCGCACACGGGCTTCAACACCTTCCGCGCCAGCGCACTCGACGACCGCGAGGTGACGGAGCTGCTCACGCACGTGTCCGCGGGCGGCTCCGCCGTCTACGTCCCCTGGGGCTCGCGGGAGAACCCGCTGCTCGACGCCTTGAGCGTGAAGCTCATCAAGGCCGACACGACGCTGCCCATGCGCACGCTGGTGCCCCCCTTCCCCTCCCCCTACACGCTCGGCGTGGAGCGGGTGGAGGTGAAGGTGCAGGCGTACCTGGAGCTGCCGACGACCGCGGTGCCGGTCCTCGAGGACGAGCGCCTGGGACGCATGGTGGCGGCGGTAGTGCCTCACGGCCAGGGCCGGGTGCTGGTGCTGGGCGCACCGGAGCTGGCGATGAACGTGGCGCTGTCGCGCGCGGACAACGCGCAGTTCTGGCTCTCCGCCCTGGCGGCGCTGGGCCCCGGCCCGTACGAGTTCGACGAGTTCCACCACGGCTTCACCAACGAGCGCTCCGTCGTCGACTTCGCGCGCCGCTACGGCCTGCACTTCGCGGTGCTCCAGCTGCTCGCGGGCGTGGCGCTGTGGTCCGTGGCGCTCAAGCGCTTCGGCCGCCCCCGCCCTCCGCCCGAGTCCGTGCGCGTGGGCGCCACCGATGCCCTGTTCGCCATGGCGCGGCTGTACCGCGAGGGACGCCACCACGGCTTCGCGGCGAAGCTGGTCGCCCGAGGGCTCACCCAGGAGTTCGCGCTGCACGCGGGCCTGCCCGCGCACGCGGCGCCCAAGGCCGTCTCGGAGGCGCTGCAGGAGCGCGGCCGGGAGGACCTCGCGCGCGGCCTGCGCGAAGTGGTCGGCCGGGCCGACACGGTGAACAACGACTCCGACCTCCAGCAGCTCACCGCGCGAGCGGCCACGCTGCGGCAAGGTCTCCACCCCGCCGGCCAGGCCCGGCGCAGCACTTCCGGTACCCCATGAACGCGAACGACCCCGCCTCCCCGCTCGTCCAGACCGGCTCCGCCGTGCAGGCCGCCCATGCCATCCGCGAGGGCGTGCTGCGCGAGGTGCGCAAGGCCGTGGTGGGCCAGGACGAGGTGCTGGAGCTGATGCTCTGCGGCCTCATCGCCGGCGGCCACGTGCTGCTGGAGGGCGTGCCCGGCGTGGCCAAGACGCTGATGGCCAAGGCGCTCGCGCGCAGCATCGGCTCGGACTTCAAGCGCATCCAGTTCACCCCGGACCTGATGCCCGCGGACATCCTGGGCACCAGCGTGTTCGACTTGAAGTCCCAGGGCTTCGTGCTCGTGAAGGGCCCCATCTTCACGGACCTGCTGCTGGCCGATGAAATCAACCGCGCCCCGGCCAAGACGCAGTCCGCGCTGCTGGAGGCCATGCAGGAGCGCGGCGTCTCGCTCGAGGGCCGAAACCTGCCGCTGTCCCCCCTCTTCACGGTGTTCGCCACGCAGAACCCGGTGGAGTCGGAGGGCACGTACCCGCTGCCCGAGGCGCAGCTGGACCGCTTCCTCCTGAAGATCGACGTGGGCTACCCCGCGCCCGAGGAGGAGGACGCCATCCTCGCCTCCGTGCACCGCGGCTTCGACGCCGGCGACCTGGCGCGCGCGGGGGTGCGCCCGGCGGTGACGAAGGAGGGCCTCCTGGGTGCGCGCGCCGCGCTCAACGAGGTCAACGTGGAGCCGCCGGTGCTGGGCTACATCCGCAAGCTGGTGGCGGCGACGCGGACCTCCAGTCGCATCCGCCTGGGCGCGGGTCCTCGCGCGGGCGTGCACCTCTTGCTCGCGTCCAAGGCCCTGGCCGCCCTGCGCGGGCGCAACTTCGTCACGCCGGACGACGTGCGCTTCCTGGCGGGCCCCGTGCTGAAGCACCGGCTGCTGCTGTCGCCGGACGCGGAGCTGGACGGAGCCACGCCGTCGGACGTGCTGCGCGAGGTGGTGCAGGCGGTGGAGGTCCCCCGGTGATTCCGACCGGGCGCCTCTGGGCGCTGTTCGCGCTGCTGGCCGTGCCCATGATGGCCGCGGGGTTCTTCCCCGGCCTGGGCGGCGCCGTGCTGGCGTTGGACGCGCTGGCCCTGGCGCTCGCCGTGCTGGACTTCCTGTGGGCGCGCGCGGTGCGGCTGGAGGCGCGGCGCGTGTTGCCGCAGCGGCTCAACGTGGGCGTGCCCAACAAGGTGGAGCTGCGGCTGGTGCACCGGGGCGGCCGGACGGCCCGGGTGCGCGTCAAGGACGGCGTGCCGGAGTCCTTCACCGCCGTGCCCGACGAGGCCACGCTGGAGCTGCCCCCGGACAGCGAGACGCGCTGGGTGTACCGGGTGACGCCCGCGAGGCGAGGCCGCTTCGACTTCACGGAGGTGACCGCGCGCGTGTCGGGCCCGCTGGGGCTCGTCCTCCACGAGCGCGTGTTCCCCACCACGCAGACCCTCTCGGTGTACCCGGACCTGCGAGGCGCCAGCCGACTGCTCCTGTCCGGCGCCGCGCTGGACCTGGTGAACCTGGGCCTGCGGCAACTTCGCCGTGACGGACGCGGCAGTGAGTTCGCGCGACTGCGCGACTACGCGCAGGGAGACAGCGCGCGCGACGTGGACTGGAAGGCCACGGCCCGTCGCGGACGGCCGGTGACGCGGGTACTGGAGTCGGAGCGCTCGCAGTCCATCCTCATCTGCGTGGACGCGGGCCGCTCCATGGCCGCGCAGGTGGACGGGCTCACCAAGCTGGACCACGCGGTGAACGCCGCGCTCTTCCTCGCCTTCGTCGCCGTGCGCAACGGAGACCGGGTGGGGCTCGCCGTCTTCGCGGATGGCGTGAAGACGTACCTGCCTCCCGCGGCGGGGCGCACGCAGTACCGGAAGATGGTGGACGCGCTCTACTCCACGACGCCCAGCCTCACGTACGTGGACTACCTCGCCCTCTTCAAGGAGCTGAACGTCCGCCTCACGCGGCGCAGCCTGCTGTGCGTCTTCACGGACTTCCTCGACGAGGAGCAGGCGTCCACCATGGTGGCCCCGCTCCACCGGCTCGCGCGGCGGCACGTGCCCCTGTGCCTGTCGGTCAAGGACACCGCGCTGCAGAAGCTCCTGCGCACACCGCCTCCGGGCCCCGAGGAGTCTTTCCAGCACGCGGTGGCCTCGGAGCTGCTCACGGACCGCGAGGTGCTCAAGGCGCGGGTGAGCCAGGGTGGCGTGCAGATGCTCGACGTGCAGCCGGATGACCTGAGCCTCGCGGCCGTCAACCGCTACCTCGACATCAAGGCCCGGGGCGTCCTCTAACCCCGCCATGCACCCGCTCTTTCAATCCGGCGACGTCGCCGCGCACCGCATCGGCGACGCCGAGGCCGAGCGCTTCCAGCCGCTGATGGAGCGCTGCGAGGACTTCTTCCGTCTGTGCTACGGCCGCCCCGCGCGTGCGGACGAGGCCCTTCGACTCACCCTGGAGCGTCCTCCTGGCGTGACGCCCGAGGAGGGGCACCTGCTCGCCCTCGTGGACCCGACGGGCGCGTGGGTGGGCCTCTTCGAGGGGCTCCAGGACTTCCCGACGCGAGGCGAGGCGTACCTCGGCCTGCTGCTCCTGGAGCCCGGGGCGCGGGGACACGGGCTGGGCGCGGGGTTGCTCGCGGGCTACGAGGACTGGCTGCGCGCCTCGGGCCAGCACGTGCTGCGCGTGGGCGTGGCCGAGCCCAACCCGGCGGCGCTGCGCTTCTGGACGCGCGAGGGCTTCCAGCCGGAGACGTGGGTGGGGCCGATGGCGCTGGGCGAGCTGAGCTACCGCGTCCTCAGGATGCGGAAGACACTGACGGAACCGGCAGCCACCCCGTGAAGCGGGTGTCGGTGTCGTTGCCGCGCACCAGGTGCAGGCCCCGCTTGAAGAGCGCGTAGACGCGGAAGAAGGACTCCAGTCCCGCGCGCTCGGCGGCGCTCATCGGGGCCGCGCCGCAAATCACCTTCGGGTCGCCCCGCCCCGAGTCGACGAAGCCCAGCACGCCCACCACCGGCAGCCGCACCCGCTGCCCGCGAGCGAGCCGCGCGCCCAGCACCACCGCGTCGAGCGGGTCTCCATCATCCGCCACGAGCCCCGGGATGCTGCCGTAGTTGTACGGACACGGCACCGGCGACACGAAGTCCACCGAGCCATCCGCCCGCCGCTTCACGAACGAGAAGCGGGGGCACTCGATGAGGACCTCGGGCAGGGGCGGCAGCGGGGGCAGGAGCAGCACCCGCCCCGTGTAGCACGGCCCCGTCGCCCACGATGCCCGTCAGGACGCCGGGGGAGCGTCCGGGCCCGGCCCGGCCGGGTGGGAGTCTCGGAGCCAGTCCGAGAACAGGTACGCATAGACGCCCGAGCCCACCACCAGGGCGAACGTCACCTTGAAGGCCACCGACAGCCTGGGCGGATGGATCTGCGACACGGTGCCCTCGATGAAGCCCGCGAGCACGAACAGCGCGAGCGTCCCGAACAGCAGCTTCACCGCCGTCACCGCCTCCAGGCGCAGCGCCTGTCCCCGGGTGAGACCCTTGGGGGCCACCAGCCCGCGCGCGATGACGAGCCCCGCCGCGCCCGCGATGCAGATGGCCGTCACCTCGGGGATGCCGTGCGGGAGGATCCACGCCCAGAACCAGCCGGCCATGCCCTTCGCCGCGTACACCTGCGCCAGCGCCCCCAGGAACAGTCCATTGACGAACAGCATGATGGCCGTGCCCAACCCCAGCGTCACGCCCAGGGCGAAGGCCAGGAAGGCCACCTGGATGTTGTGCGTGAAGAGGTACGATGAGAAATGGGCCTGCTGGTCGGCCGTCATCCCCTCGCCCTTCGCCTCGTCGGCGGCGCGCTGGACGGGGTCCAGGTCCAGGTGCTCGGCGGGCACCAGGTAGTGCGCCGCCTCCGGGTCCACCAGCATCCCCAGGTAGCCGAAGCCCCCGCCCGCGAGGAACAGCAGCACCGCGGCGAGGTACATGCGCACCTCGCGGTGGAAGAGCGCCGGGAAGCCCCGGGCCACGAAGCCCCACACGTCCGCGAACCGGGGACGCCGCCCCGGGTAGGTCAGCGCATAGGCCCGGCCCACCAAATCATTGAGGTACGCGCTCACGTCCGCCGAACCGCTGCGCGCCCGGACCCAGAGCAGGTCGCTCGACACGGCGCGGTAGAGCTTCCCCAGCGTCCGCGCGTCCTCCAGGCTCAGGCCCCGGAGGCCCCGGGTCTCCGACTGGTCCAGCAGCCGTTCGAGCTTCTCCCAGCGAGGCCGGCGCGACGCGATGAACTCCGCCATCTCCATGACGACACTCTAGCCCAGCGAGGAGGGATGCCCACCCTGCCCTACGGGCGTCAGTTGTGGGAAAACAGGAACATGACGTGTCGGCTGGCGTTGCTGGGGTGCCTTCTGGCCTGTGTGACGGGGTGCAGCTCCATGCGAGCACTGTGCCCCCTCGAGGGCGGCCGCCCCTGGGTGGAGGTGAAGAGCCCGCACTTCACCGTCCGCACGAACCTGGACGCGGAGACGTCCGCCGAGGCCGCGCGGGAGCTGGAGCTGATGCGCCAGGGCCTGCTGCAGGCCTGGGGCGGCAGCTTCGACCCGCCGGGCACGGTGGAGGTCATCGTCCTGCGCAACCGCCGGGAGCTCTCCGAGTTCACCCAGGTCAGCATCGAGGGCTTCTCCGCGACGATGGCCGAGGGCCCCGTGCTGGTGATGGCGGGCCACAGCTACGCGCTCAGCGAGGAGGGCGCGGACATCTCCACGCAGGCCCACGAGCTGACGCACTACCTCTCCCAGTTCGCGCTGGTGCGTCAGCCCCGCTGGCTGTCCGAGGGGCTGGCCACCTACCTGGAGACCATCGCCCTCAAGCCGGAGAAGCAGGAGGTGGTGCTGGGGGCGAAGCACGGCCCCTTCCTGGACATCGCCCGGCGCCAGGGCTGGCGCACGCTGGACGAGCTGTGGGAGTGGGACCGCCGCGGGCCGATGAGCAGCGCCGAGTCCCAGCAGTACTACGTGTCCGCGTGGCTCTGGGTGCACTTCTTCATCAGCCAGCACGCCGAGCGCTTCGAGCGCTTCCAGAAGCGGCTGATGGGCGGGGAGGACCCGCGCGTCGCCTGGGATGCGGCGTTCCACGGAGTGAAGGACCTGGCCGGACAGGTCCACGCCTACGCCCTGGGCACGGTGCCCATGCGCTCCCCGACCATCACCGCGCCGCTGCTGCCCGTCTCCGGGGACATCGACATCCGGCCCCTGGAGCCCGCGGAGGTGCACGCCATCCGCGCGCGCCTCTTCCTGATGACGCCGGGAGGCGCCACCCCCGAGGAGCGGCTGGAGAAGGCCGAGTTCGAGATGGCCCAGGCGCTGAAGGAGGACCCGGGCAACCTCACCGTGGCCCTGCTGCGCATCCGCAACACGGCCGAGCCGGAGGAGCAACTGGAGCTCGCGAGGGAGCTGGTGGGCCGCAGGCCCGAGAGCGGCAGGGCGTGGGACGCGCTCGCCCAGGCGCTGGATGCCGCGGGCTACGCGACGGAGGAACAGGAGGCCGCGAGGCTGCGCGCGGTGGAGTTGATTCCCGACAACGTCGCCGCGCAGGAGGGGCTCGCCCGCTACTACGCGCGCACGGCCCAGCCCGAGCGGGGACTGGCGGCGGCGCAGCGGGCCCTCGCCCTCGCGCCGGGGAACGCGAGCGTGCTGGACACGTACTCCACCATCCTCTTCCAGCTCGGCCGGTGCCAGGAGGCGCTCGCCACGCAGCAGCTCGCGGTGGAGGTCCTCTACGAGGGCACGCCGGTGCGGCTGAGCCAGACGGTGCACGACACGCTGGCCCGCTATGAGGCCGTGTGCGGCGCCGCACCTTCGGCGACCTCGCCCATCGGCGGCGAGTAGCCGCGCAGCCCAGGCCCCCGGGGCCACGTCCCCTGGGGCCCGCAACGACGAAGCGCCGGAGGAGCCCAGGTGGGAGCTCGTCCGGCGCCTCGTGGAGCCGCGCGTGGGCGCGGGTTACTTCAGCTGCTTCTCCAGCGGCTTCTTCTCGTTGGAGTCGAGCTGCTTGGTCCAGTCCACCACGGGCGTCTGCCACGCCATGCCCGTCTCGGTGGGCTCGGGGGCCAGCTTCTCGAACTCGAAGCCGTCACCGCCGAAGTACAGGTATTCGACGGTGGCGACCGTGTACTCCTTCGCGGGGTCCAGCGCCTTGCCCTTGGCGTCCTTGAACTTGCCCTTGCCCGCGGCGGTGAAGCCGGAGATGAGCGCGTTGGGGTTGGCCAGCTGCTTGGCCAGGTCCTCGCCCTTGAGCTTCACGACGAGCAGCGAGTTCTCGAACGGCATCACCGTGTAGATGCTGCCGCGAGTCACCGGGCCCGCCGGCAGGTCGCCGCGGATGCCGCCCTTGTTGAGGATGGCCGCGTCGGTGCCGAGCGACTCGCGCACCGCGCCCGCGACCCACTTCGCCATCTGCGGCGAGGCCTGGGGGATGCCCGTCTTGGTGAAGCCGATCTGCTGGCCCAGCACCTCGTCGAGCTGCGCCTTCCACTTGGCGACCAGCTGCGCGGTCTCGGCGTCGGGCGTGCCACCGGCCACGTCGACGAGCTTGCCCTCGAACTGGGTGACCTTCTCGCCCGCGGGCTTCGCCGGGTCGAAGGTGATGTGCGCGCGCAGGTACTTGGAGAAGCCGCGGTCCAGCGACGCGAAGATGGTGCCGTTCTCCTTCGAGTACACCTGCGCGGGGCAGCGGCCGCCGGCCACGAGCGCAAGCTTCCACTCGGGGTGCTTGGCGACCACCGGCTGAAGCTCGGTGACGCACGTGTCGGCCACGACGACGACGGTGTCCGCGCCGGCCTTGCGGGCCTCGGGGACGGCGCTGGCGAGCGCCTCCTCGTAACCGGTGACCTCGAGCCCGTCGGCGCGGCCGGCCATCGCCGTGCGCACGGTCTTCTCGGAGGCCAGGCCCACCACGCCGATCTTCAGGCCGCGACGGTCGAACACCTGGAACGCGGGCAGGGACATGTCACCCGCGAGCGCCGGGTCCTTCACGCGCAGGTTGGCGGCGAGGAAGGGGAAGCCGCCGGAGGCGCGGTTCTTGAGGAAGGCCTCCTTGCCGAACGCCAGCTCGTGGTTGCCCATGGCGGAGGCGGCGTAGCCCATGCGGCCCATGACCTCGGCCGTGGGGGCGCCCAGGAAGAAGGACGACAGGGCGGGCCCGTTCCAGTGGTCACCGGTGGCGAGCGCCAGGGTGCCCGAGTCCGCGCACGTGGCCTGGCCATCCTTCACGGGGCCCGGACAGTGCTTCTCGTTGTTCACCCATTGCCCGAGCAGCTCGGCGGCGCCGCCCTTGCCCTCGACGGGCTGGAGCTGGCCGAAGGTGCCGCCGGTGACCAGCAGCGTGACCTCGCTGGGCACCGCGGGCTTCGCGGGAGCCGCGTCTGGCTGTTCGGTGGCGGGCGCGGCGGGGGGAGGACTGCTCTTCTCGCAGCCGGCCAGAGCGCCGAGCGCGAGGACCAGCACGCCAGACAGGCGCGACTGGCGGGAGGGACGGAAGCGATAGCAGGGGGTCGAGTTCACAGCAGCGCCGTTTAGCACAACTCCGGACGTGATACGGTGGCCGGCGTGTCGGATCATTCGGCCCCTGAAGCCCCACCCTCACGCCGAGGAGAGCAGAGTCAGGACGCGGCGCGCGGGGAGAACCCTTCCGGTCGTACCTCGACCCAGCATTTCTGGGAAGAACTGCAAAAGGGAGCCACCCACTTCCAGGAGCATGGCT
The DNA here is from genome assembly GCF_020037095.1 of Myxococcus sp. XM-1-1-1. Taxonomy (NCBI): domain Bacteria; kingdom Pseudomonadati; phylum Myxococcota; class Myxococcia; order Myxococcales; family Myxococcaceae; genus Myxococcus; species Myxococcus sp. XM-1-1-1. The sequence goes on along the minus strand of NZ_JAIQDH010000003.1, from coordinate 199,817 downwards.
CCGGTGTGGGCCAGCAGGGTCGGCTGAGGCAGTTCGCGCATGGGATGAGCCTGCCGTTCCACATCGCCCGGGCCTTGTTGGCGGACTCCGCCGCGCGCTCCCGGTACCTGCGTGTGGGGATGATGCAGACGATGGTCGCCCTGGCGCTCGCGCTGACGTGCATGGGGTCAGCGAAGAAGGCCGCGAACGCGGTGGACGAGCGACGGGACGCGGCCGTCGAGGCGGAGGTCTCCCGGGTCATCCAGGCGGCCGCGCACGCCATGGCGGAGGACAAGGCGAAGGACTTCGACCCGGAGGTGATGGAGCGCCTGCGCGAGCGGCGCCGACGACGCATCGCCGCCCGGGAGCGTGAGAAGCAGGAGGCCTCCGCGGGCCCCCAGGCCGGGGAGGAGACCTCCGTGGCGCGGGGCACGGCCGTCGCAGAGGCCGAGGCCGCCGAGCAGGGTGACGGGGACGAGCCCACGGAAGCGCGGGCGGCGCCGGGTGACGAAGAGGAGGCCGCTGGACAGGAGCAAGCCTCCGGGACGGTGGCGCCAACGCACGTCGCGAAGAAGCCTGGCTCGATGTCCTCAGCTGGAACGACCGAGACCGCGTCGGCAGAGAAGTCCGCGAAGCCAGGAGACGAAACCCGTGGAGGGGAGCGCCAGGCACCGGCCTCCGAGAAGCACGCGGCCCCTCAAGCCACGAAGCCGGACGAACCCCCGGCCTCCGAGAACAAGGCTCGACCTTCCGAGAAACTCGCGGCAGCGGCGGAGCCGGCGGATGAGCGTCCGGCCTCCGAGAACTCGGCGCGAGATTCCCAGGCCCCTGCGGGGGCAGGGCTCGCGGAGACCGCCATCCCGGGCGCGCGTCCGATGGGGTCAGGAGCCATCGCGGACGACACCCTCAAGGCCCCGGCGAGCACCGAGGCCGTGCTGGATGACGTGGACTCTCTGCCCCCCGACGTGCGCGAGAGCCTCAAGGCCGCGAGCGCCGCCATGCAGCAGGCCCTGGAGGCCGAGGCCGCGCGCGACAAGGCCCTCGAGCAGCGGGTTCGCGACGTCGAGGCCGCGGCGAACGGACAGGGCGACGGGGGACCGTCTCTCGCGAGTGCGCTGGGAGCGCTCATCGCCGAGGCGATCACGACGGAGGTCCAGCAGGGCGGCGCCGAGGCCCCCTCTGACGGCGGCGTCGCGGGAGCCCCCTCGTCGAGCGAGCCCCGGAAGAAGGTCCATCCCCCTCCGCCGGAGGAGGACGCCCTGCCCTTCCTCTCGTACAAGGGCTTCTCGTTGCTCAGCCTGCCGTTCTGGATCGCCCTGTTCGCGGCGATGCAGCTCGCGCAGTGGGTCATCATCGCGCTCTCACGCGACTACCACGACGTCATCTCGCGCGACGCGAGCCTGCTCACGCGCATCGAGCCGGAGGACGAGGCCTTCACGCCGCACGTCCGGCTGAACGTGCAGTGGCTGCGCAAGAAGGTCCAGCGTCGGGTGCGCGCGATGCTCCTGTTCGCGGTGGGAGTCCCGGCCGCGGTCTTCGTCGCCTCGCCCTTGTTCTGCACGGGCCTGAGCGGCCCGTTGCTCACGGCGATCACCTCGCTGTGGGGCATGTGGTGGCTGATGGTGTTCACCGCCGCCAAGAGCTGCCGCGCCTGGGATGAGGTGGCGGGCCAGCGGCCTCCTTGGTTCCTGCGCGCGTGGACGACGCTCACCACCCGCGTGCCGGGCCTGCGGTGGGGGATTCTCCAGCGCTACGGCGCCATGTGGACCCAGCGCACGAGCGAGGTCTACGCGCCCGTCGCCTCGGTGGAGCGCCACCCCTGGGCGTATGCGGGGCTGTCGCTGGTCCGCTTCGTGGGCTCCTTCGCTCCGCTGAAGTTCTTCGTGCGGCCGCTCATCCCGGTGGCCTCCGCACACATCCTCCAGCACGAGCGTACCCGCCGGCTCACCGCCACCAGCCCGGACCAGGACCACCCCGCCAAGGACTCCTGAGAGCGCGCGCCTCGTCACGGGGCTCTACGAACGACGCCGCCACTCAGGCATCACCCTCACGGGCAGCCGCACGAAGCAGTCGGCACCTGGTCCCAGAGAAGCCGGAGCGCGGCGAGCCACTCAGGTGTCGCCGCCCCGGGAGCATGTCTACGTCATCGGCCCCAAGCCCTCGGACACGGCCCCCGCGGACAGCGACACGAACCCGTCGGCTCGAAGCCCTCGGTCAACCCGAGCACGCCGAGCCGCTCAGGCGTCTCCACCCCGGGTGCGCTTCTCCGTCGTCGGCGGCTCCGAGCCCTCGGGCGCGGGGCCCGTGGGCAGCGGCGGCGCGGTGGGAGCCGCGGGCGCGGTCATCTCCAGCCGCTCGCCCGTCTCGCGCGAGTCCGGCAGCGCGATGAGCGCCTGGAGCTGCAGGCTCACCGCGCGGAAGAACCCCGTGAGCAGCTCGGGCCGGTCCGCGAGCAGGTCCAGGAAGTCACGCCGGTCGATGATGAGCACCCGCGTGTCCACCGCGGCCACCATGTCCGTGGGACGCGGCGCGCCATCCAGCAGGCTCACCTCGCCGAAGGCCTGCTTGCCCTGGAAGCGCAGCACGTGCTCGCCGTCGTGGAACGCATCGATGGCGCCGTCGACGATGACGTAGAGCGCGTCCCCCGGGTCGCCCTGCGCATAGATGCGCTCACCGGCGCGGAAGAAGCCCTCGCGGGCCACCGCGGCGATGGCCGCGATGTCATCCACGTCGCTCTGGGAGAAGACGCTCACGCCCTCCAGCTCGAACATCCGTTGGACAATGCGGTCGCTCAATTCACCCTCCTGCGGGAGCACGTCCAGCCCGTTCACCCGCGCGATGTGGCGGGCGCACGCGCGCAGCACCACGTCCTCGCTCTGCACCAGCGCCGCCAGCCTGCGCCACAGCCGCCCCGACGCCCCGGGAGGCAGCTCCCGGTGGTGCGCCTCCACCTGCTCCATCACCAGCTCCCGGTCCTCCTCGGAGAGCAGGTTGTCCAACAACTCCAACGCCAGCGCCCGCCGCCGCGCATCCTGCCCCACCAGGTTGTAGTGGATGCCGCGCATGCGGTGCGACGAGTCCAACAACCCCAGCAGGAAGAACGACAGCTCGAGCGCCTGGTCCAGCCGGTCGCCCACCGCGCGGGTGAGCAACGAGCCATCTCCCAACGCCGCGCGCACGTCGCGATAGGCCCCCACCAGCGCCCGATACGTGTCCCGACGGCGGCCCAGCGCCTCGCGCACGCGGTCCACGTCCACCGGATGCTCGGGGTGCTCGTCGCGAAGCCGCGACAGCTGCGCGCCGATGCGGAAGTGCAGCGAGGCATCATCCCGCACGTTGGAGAACAGCAGCGCATCCAGCGCCGCGGGCGTACCGATGCCCCGCAGCACGCGAGGCAGTTGCAGCCGCATCGCCAGCGGCGCCTTCTTGTTGTTGAGGTGCTCCTCCACCAGCGGCGTCACCGCGTCGCCCAGCGCGATGAGCGCCTCGCGGGCCGTCTTGCGCTCCTCGCGCCACGTCAGGAAGGGCAACAGCCGGGGCGCGAGCTCCACGTAGCCGCCCTCCCCCACCGCGGCCAGCGTCACGCGCCGCACGGTGGTGTCCCCATCATCCAGATACCGGGCGAGCGGCCCCGCGAAGCGCGCGTCCTGGAGCCGCCCCAGCAGCTTCGCCACCTCACGGCGCTCCATCACCGGAGCCCCTTCACCGCGCGCGAGCAGCTCCTCCAGCGACGCCAGCGCCGCCGCGCTCCCCGTCGACTTCACCAGGGCGCCGATGGCCGCGCACCGCAGCCCCACGTCCGGGTGGTTGAGCAGCGCCGGCAACAGCCGCTCCGCCCGCTCCGGAGACAGCCGCGCCAGCGCCCACACGGCCTGGTCCCGAGGCCGACGAGGCCCCTCCTCCACCAATCGCTCCAGCACCGGCGCCAGCTCGCGAGCCTCCAGCTCCAGCGCCAGGGCCACGCCCCGCTCCAGCACGCGCTCATGCGGATGTCGCAGCAACGCCGGCAGGTGCTGCCGCAGCGACACATCCGCCTGCTCCATCAAATCCACGGCGCGCAGCACGCGGTCCGGCATGGGGGCCGACAACGCCTCCGTCAACAGGCGCTGCTCCTCCTCCCCCTCCAGCTCCACCTCCTCTTCCTCGTGCGCGCCCACCTGCTCACCCAGCGCCGCGACGTAGGCGGGCTTGAGCCGCACCAGGAGCAACCCGAGCGCCGCGCACATGGCCACCACGGCCACCGCCATCGACATGCCCGTGGCCGCGCGCCCCGCGCCGATGAGCAGCAGACCGGCCACCACCACGCCGCTCTTGCGCAAGAGCCCATCCACCGCCGCGCGCAGCCCCTCGCGCTGGTCATCCGGCACCGCCGCGTAGAGCAGCTGGATGCCCACCGGCAGGATGGAGTAGCTCACCGCCGTCTCCACCAGCCGCAACAGGTGCACCGGCCACAGGTCGGGCGTCACCAGCGTCGCCCCCGCCAACGGCGCGAGCACCAGCGGCACCAGCGCCACGTAGCGCAGGAGCCCCAGGCGCTTGAGCAGCCGCTGCGTCAACAACAGCTGGAACGCGACGCAGAACAGTCCAATCCACAGCTGCAGCGAACCGAAGAGCGCCGCCAGCGCGTCCTCGCTGAGCTGGCCCTCCAGCCGGATGCGGAACAGGTAGTCGACGAAGGACGACAGCACCGCGAACGAGATGCCCAGCGCCGCGAGCACCTGCGCGTAGGGGCTCTCCGCCAGGTAGCTGAACGCCATGAACGACGTGGGCGCCGGACGCCCCCGGGGCGGAGGCGGCGGCTCACCGCGATACAGGTGGTGGAAGATGGCGCCCGCGGCCAACAGCCCCAGCCCGCCGCTCACCACCATGGCCGGCGTGCCCAGCCGCTCCGCCAGCCCCTGGACCAGCAGACCTCCGACGATGCCGCCGCCCATGGCGAAGCCATTGAGCGCGGTGAAGGCGCGCCGGGCCTCGCGCGCATCGAAGGCGGACGCCATGCGCGCCCAGAACCGGAACGAAACGAACGTCGAGAACGTGTCCGCGAACAGGTACAGCGCCAGCGCCGACGTGCTCACGCCCACCGACAGCGCCACCGCCAGCCCCATCGACACCACACCGCCCAGCCCCGTCAGCACGCCCGGCGACTCGAACGGCGAGCCCGGCTTGAAGCGCGGCAGCACCGTCAGCGCCGCGGTGATGAGGGCACCCAACAGGTACAGGTAGGGCAGCGCCTGCGAGTCGAAACGCGACAACACCAGCGCGTTGGCCGCCGTCTTGAGCTGCGTCACCCCAGCGATGAGCGCGAACTGAAAGGCGGCCGCCGGCAAGAGGCGGCGGTTCCAGGATGAGGTGGCGGAGGGGGGCACGTTGCGCGAGGGGCGGCGAGGCTACCCCACCACCCCGACAGCCATGATTAACACAGACGCCCGTCCGCCCGCGCCCCCCACGGGGCACTCGCCGGGTGGTCGGCCAGGCAGGGCCCCCGAAGGGCTCACCTGGGAATACCCGCATCCCCCCATGCTCCCCCGCATGCCCGGAGAGCCGGCTACACTGCCCGCCGTGACAACGGCCACCGACACCTTGCTGGACGGCACCCACACGGTGCTCACACCGGAGTACGTGGAGTTCCGCTTCACGCTCGCGGGCCTGTACTCGCGCTTCCTGGCGTGGCTCCTGGACTCGGTCATCGTCGTGGTCATCAGCCTCGCCGTCATCCTGGGGCTGAGCCTGGTCATGGCCGCCTTCCCCGGCGTCGCGAGCGCGCTGGGCATCGTCGTGTACTTCCTGGTGGACTGGGGCTACGGCATCACCCTGGAGACGCTCTGGAGCGGCCAGACGGTGGGCAAGCGCGCCCTGTCCCTGCGGGTCATCCAGGAGAGCGGCGTGCGCATCGGCTTCTACCACGCGGCGCTGCGCAACCTGGCCCGTCCCGTGGACCGGCTCCCCCTGCTGTACCTGGTGGGTGGCGTGACGGCGCTCGTCTCCGGCTCGCAGCAGCGGCTGGGGGACATGCTCGCCGGCACCATCGTCGTGCGGGAGCGGCGGCTGAAGGTGCCCTCCGCCATCAACGCCTCCGGCGAGGAGGGCCTGCTGGCGGATCCGCTCTTCGTCTCACGCGTGAAGCGGCTGTCCACGGAGGAGCGGGAGCTGGTGCTCACCGCCGTCCTCCGCCGGGACGAGCTGCGCATGGAGGCCCGCCTGCGCCTGTTCGCCGCGCTCGGCGCACGGCTGCAGGACGCGCTGGCGATGGAGAAGCCCGCCCACCTGTCCGACGAGAAATGGACGCTGCTCGTCGCCGCGGCCCTCCTGCCCAAGCGCTAGAAGTACGCCGCCACGCCCGCTGACAACGTCAGCGAGTTCTGCGTCTTCTCGTTGAGCGCGATGTAGAAGTTGTACTGCGCCCTGAGCCCCACGCTCACCGAGTCCGACATGAAGAAGTCCACGCCGGCATTGGGCCCGATGCCGACGAAGTTGCTCATGCTCTCCTTGAAGACGATGAGGTAGCTGATGTCGGAGCCGAGGTAGGGGCGGATGCTCTCCTCCATCAGCAGGTAGCGGATGCCCAGCGACGGGGCCAGGCCCACCACGCGCTTGCGCGCCGGGTCCGTCGTGTCGCGGGGGAAGGCCACCTTCGACAGGGACACCAGCTCGAAGCCGTTCTCGATATAGAGGCTCGCGTCGATGCCCAGGAAGAAGGCGTCGTCCAACCCCTTGGTGCGGTTGAAGTCCATGTAACCCAGCGACAACCCGAGGCTGCGATTGGCGAACTGGGCGTGAGCCGGGGCCGCCCCGAGCAGGGCCAGCGCGAAGGTGAAAGCACAGAGCAAGGTACGCATGGGCGGCCACTCTAATCGTGCAACCCACCGAAATCAGCCCGGATTCAGGCCCCGCCGAGGCGTTGCGCCAAAGGAGGCGCTCTCCTACACTCGGTCGGCCATGCGTCTTGCCCGCCTCGTCACCGCGCTTTCCCTGGTCTGCACGCTTCCGCTCGCCGGCTGTCTGTCCACGCCGCCGCCGCATGAGCGCGCGCTCATCAACAACGAGCTCTGCGCCCAGGAGCTGCACGCCCAGAACCTGGTGAAGGCGGAGGTCTACTGCGACCTGGGCCTGGAGTTCTCGCCGCAGTACGCGGACCTGTGGGCCAACAAGGGCATCATCGCGATGATGGCCGGCCGCAAGGAGGACGCGAAGAAGCACTTCATCAAGGCCCTGCGCTACAACCAGGAGCACCTCCAGTCCTACCAGAACCTGGGCTACCTCTACGCGGAGGAGGGAGCCTACGGGAAGGCGCACGACAACTACCGGCGCGCCCTGAAGGTGAACCCGGACAACCTGGACACGCGCTACAGCCTCGCCGTCACGATGATGAAGATGAAGAAGTACACGGAGGCGAAGAAGGAGTTCCGCACCCTGCTCGCCATCAATCCGAACCTGGCCGCCGCCCACCACTCGCTGGGCATCATCGCCTTCGAGGAGGACCAGTACGAAGAGGCCGCCGAGCACATGGCCCAGTCCGCCGCGACGGACCCGAACAACCCCGACGTCTGGCACGACTACGGCAACACGCTGATGGAGCTGGGCCGCTTCGTCGACGCGCGCGAGGCCTTCGCCAACTGCATCCAGCTGGACGCCAAGCTGACCAGCTGCGTCAACAACCTCGCCCTGGCCCAGCGCAAGGCGGCGCTCACGGACGCGGGCCTGCGTGAGGTCAAGGACACCCAGCAGGCGGAGAACTCCGCCCCCGCGCTCTTCACCCTCGCCCGCACCTTCCGCGAGAAGGGGCTTCTGGCCGAGGAGGAGACCACCTACAAGAAGTGCGTGAAGCTGGATGGGAAGTACGCCCCCTGCCACTTCGGACTCTTCGAGCTCTTCCAGGACGCCAACAAGCACGAGCACGCCGAGGTGGCCTGCAAGAACTTCCTGAAGTATGCGACTTCCGAAGAGTTCCCCACCGAGTATCAGACGTGCGAGAAGTACCTGAGCAACGCGACGTTCTGATGCCCCGCAGTTCCCTGCAAGCACCACCCCCTCGATGAGCGTCCGTCTCACCGTCACGCAGCGCAGCGAGGCCGGAGCCAAGGGCACCGAGCACGTCCTCACCGAATCGGTCATCACGCTGGGGCGAGACAAGTCCTGCCAGGTGGTGCTGGCCCAGCAGGCGGTGTCGCGCAACCACGCGCGCATCTGCCAGGAGGGCACGCTCTTCTTCCTGGAGGACCTGGGCAGCGCCTATGGCACCCAGGTCAACGGCAAGCCCCTGCCCAAGGGCGAGAAGCGCCTCTTGCGCAACGGCGACGTCATCGCCATCGCGCAGTACGACGTGCGCTTCGACAAGGTGACGGAGCTCATCAACGGGGACGCCACGTCGGAGAAGACGTCCTTCATCGCGCGCGACAACCTGAAGGACGTGATGCGCGGACTGTCCTCCTCGGAGGAGCGCTACCTGCGCATCATGAACGGCCCCCGCGAGGGCGAGCGCATCGAAATCGCGGACGCGTCCGAGCTGGTCATCGGCCGGGACGAGAAGGAGGTGGACATCGTCCTCAAGGACGACCTCACCTCGCGCAAGCACGCGAAGATCCGCCGCGACTGGTCCGGAACCCACGTGGAGGACCTGGGCAGCCGCAACGGCATCAAGGTCAACAAGAAGCGGGTGAACCGCAAGGCGCTCAAGGACAACGACGAGGTGGAGGTGGGCGGCACGCGCTTCCTCTACGTCGATCCGGCCGAGCCCGCCGAGGAGCCCGTCCAGCTCGCCACCGACGTGAAGAAGGCCCCGCCTCCGTCGCCCTCGCGCCCCGCGCCGGTGCGCAAGGAGAAGCCTCCGGAGCCGGAGCCCGAGCCCGCTCCCCCGGAGCCGGAACCGGAGCCCGCGCCCCCTGAGCCGGAACCCGAGCCCGAGCCCGGCCCCATCGAGGAGCCCATCCAGTCCTCCCAGGAGAACTCCGTCCCGGACGAGGTCGCTCCGGGCGGCGCCATGGCGATGCTCAAGGACAAGCAGAAGCTCGTCCCGCTCGTCGTCATGGGCGTGGTGGGGCTGGTGTTCCTGGTGCTGCTCATCGCCGTGGTCGCCGGCGCCTGAGGGGGCACGGGAGGCGCGGGCGCGACATGCGCGCCCGCACGCACTCACCGCGGGGACGGCGTCACGTCAGCGCTTCGGCCGGGCGGCCTTGAGCGTCTCGGCCTGCTTCTTCAGCGCGAGCAGCGTGCCCTTGGCGCGCTGGGTGGAGCGCTTCTTCAGGCCCGGGTCCAGCTCGATGGCCCGACTCAGGTCCTTGAGGCCCTCCGGGACGTTGCCCCGGCGCAGCAGGATTTCGCCGCGGCCCACCAGCGCGTCGCCGTGCGAGCCATCCAACGCGAGCGCGCGCTGGTAGGCGTCGAACGCGGCGTCCACGCGCTCCATCGTCAGCAGCGTGGCGGCCAGCTGGGTGTGGAAGGCGGGCTCCTGGGGCGCGGCCGCCGTCAGGCCCTGGAAGATGTCCAGCGCCAGCCGGGTGCGGCCGGCCTGGAGCATCTTGTGGCCCACGGCGGCGTACTCGAAGAGCCGCTCACGTGTCATTCCCAGGAACTGGCCCAGCTGGAGCTCGCCCTTGACGAGCTTGTCCACCAGGGCCTTCGGAATCCGCACGTCCGGCGTTCCACCGCTCTCCGGTTTGCCGCTCAAGACCACCTCGCGAGAGGCCCTTCGGGCAGGGCCCCTCTTGTTGCCATGGGTCAGATGAAGATGTTGCTGCGCGGCTTGACCATATCATTCAGCGAGTTGATCTCATCCAGCGCCTTGAACATGTCGGCGACGGACTTGAAGCGGTCCTCGAGGGGCTGCTCCTTCTCGGACTCCTTCGGCTTGCCCAGCACGGCGAGGGCCTGGGTGATGTGGTCGTTCACCTTCTGCATCAGCGCGTCGCGCTGCTGGGTGACGTCCCCCGCCTTGGACGTGTCCTTCTTGTCCTTGGCCGGCTCGGGCAGCAGGTTGAGCACCGAGGGGGTGTCCTTGTACTGGAACTCCAGGTCCTTGCCGTGCTTGAAGGTGGCGCCGCCGCCCTCGTCGCCCAGGACTTCCTTGCCCTGGTTGGCCCAGTCGTCGGAGTCCTTGCCCATGACGAGCAGGTCCCGGCTGTTGTTCTGGAAGGTATCGTTCCACTGGAAGGCGACGGTCGTCTCGTAGCCGTCCTTGGTCAGCTCACCGACCTTGCCCTTGCCCTTGTCGATGTCCGTGACGGCGATGTGGTCCGCGCCGTTGGTGATGTCCAGCTTGCCCGTCACCGTCATCCCGTTGTTGCCCCAGGGCACGGTGGTGCAGTTGATCTCCGTCCCGTCCGGCAGCTGGAACGTGGTGTTGCGCTTGAAGTCGAACTTGCCGCCGTCGCTCTCGTCGACGTGCGGGTCGCCCCAGATGCGGGTGCTCTTGCCGTCCGGACCGGAGATCTTCCACTCGAACTGGCCCAGCTGCTCGATCTTGTAGCCGCCCGGCGTGGTGATGGTGCCCTTGTCGTCCACCTTCAGCTTGTCCGCCGGGCGGAAGGTGTTCTCGTCGATGAGCGGCTTCTCCGTGGGGAACACGTTGCCGGAGTCCACCGTCGCGGTCAGGTCGCTCACCCGGACCGGCTCGGTCGAGAACGAGTTCTCGCTGAGCTGGTTGAGCGCCTTCACCGCGGACTCGATGTCCGCGAACGCGCTCTCCACCGTCTTCTCGATGAGACCGAGGTTCTTCGTCAGCTCCGCATCGCTCAGCCCGACCTTCGTGCTGCCAGTGCTGAGGGTGCGGGAAGCGTTGCCGGCCTGATTGACACTCGTCATGACTTCCTCCCGAATCTCGGGGAATCCGCGCTGGAGAGCACGCACTCCCGCCTTCCTTCCATTGTCGGTGTCCTGCCTCGCGAGTTGCGTTGAAACGCGAGGATTCCGATCACGACGGCGGGGGTCGGAAGTGACGCCCCCGCGCCCTGCCCTGCCCCGGGACTACCGGGTGGAGATGCGGGCCACCGGCTGGATGTTCAGCTCGGGGGACAGCTCCTGGTAGCTCAGCACGGAGAACGAGGGGTTGAACTCGTACTCCAGCAGCTTGCGCACGTAGCGCCGGATGTCCATGGCGGTGAGGATGACGGGGCGCTGGGCGGACGGCGGCAGGTGGCCACACTCCGAGCGCACGGCCTGGACGATCTCCTGCGCCAGCTCCGGCTCGAGCGCCAGGTGCGCGCCCGCCGAGGTGCGCTTGATGGAGCCGCGGATGGCCTCCTCGATGTTGGGGTCCAGCAGGTAGACCACCAGCGTGCCGCTGCCGCGCGCGTACTTGTGGGAGATGTAGCGGCGCTGCGAGGCGCGGACGTGCTCGGTGAGCATCACGTTGTCCGCCTCCACCTGGCCGTACTCCGACAGGGCCTGGAGGATGCCGCGCAGGTCACGGATGGAGATCTCCTCCTCCACCAAGCGCTGGAGGATGTCCGTGAGCTTCAGGACGTTGACGACCTTCGGGATGACCTCCTTGACGATGGCGGGGAAGGCCTTCTCCAGTTGCTCCAGCATCGTCTGCGTCTCCTGCACGCCGACGAACTCCCGCGCGTTGCGCCGGAGGATGGCCGCCACGTGGAGGATGATGTAGCCGGGCACGTCCCACGTCGTCAGGCCCGCGGCCTCCAGCGTGTCGCGGTGCTGCTCGGGCACCCACGCGGCCGGCTGGCGGGTGGCGGGGTTGATGGCCTCGAAGCCCTGGATGTTCATCAGGCGCAGGCGGTCCACCGTGTCGTTGACGAGCACGTGGCCCAGCGTGGCCTGCCCGGTGACGACGGGCACCTCGTTGATTTGAATCTGGTACGCCCCCGGCGGCAGCGACGAGTTGCCGCGCGCGCGCACGCCCGGGAAGCGGACTCCCAGCTCCACGAAGAGGCCATCGCGCATGAACGGGATGAGCTCGAAGAGGAACTTGCCGTTGTCCTGACGCGAGTCCACGTACGGCACCAGCGCGTCGGAGACCTCCAGGACGATGGGCGTGACGACGGGGATGAAGAGCTCGGAGTCCGGGTTCATCGGCTCCTTGGGCGCCGGCTCCGACGACATCGGCGTGCCCAGGTCCGACTCCATGGCCGGCCCGGCCTCCTCCACCATCTGCGCTTCCTTCTGCTTCTTGAGCATCGTCCACGCGCCGAAGCCCGCGCCGAAGCCCAACAGGAAGAAGGGAATCTTCGGCAGACCCGGCACCAGGCCCAGGATGATGAGCATGCCCGCGGCGATGGCGATGGCCTTCGGGTAGGCGGTGAGCTGGCTGCCCATGTCCTTGCCCAGGTGGGCCCCCTCCTCCTCGCCGCCGACGCGCGTCACGATGATGCCGGCGCAGGTGGAGATGAGGATGGCGGGAATCATGCCGACCAGGCCGTCACCGATGGTGAGCAGCGTGTACTTCTGGGCCGCGTCGGCCGCGGACATGCCCTTCTGCGTCACGCCGATGATGAGGCCACCGACGATGTTGACGACGGTGATGATGATGCTGGCGATGGCGTCGCCCTTGACGAACTTCATGGCGCCGTCCATGGCGCCGAACAGCTGGCTCTCGCGCTCCAGGTCGCGGCGCTTCTTCTTGCCCTGGTCCTGGTCGATGGAGCCCGCGCGCAGGTCCGCGTCGATGGACATCTGCTTGCCCGGCATCGCGTCCAGGGTGAAGCGCGCGGCCACTTCGGCGACGCGCTCCGAGCCCTTGGAGATGACGATGAAGTTCACGATGACCAGGATGAGGAACAGGATGGCGCCGACGACGAAGTTGCCCTGCACCACGAAGTTTCCGAAGGCGACCACCACCTCACCCGGATCTCCCGTCAGCAGGATGAGCCGCGTGGTGGAGATGGTCAGCGACAGCCGGAACATCGTGGTGATGAGCAGGAGCGTCGGGAACACCGACAGGTGCAGCGCCGCTGGCACGTAGAGGGACACCAGCAGCAGCACCACCGAGATGCTGATGTTCAGCGTCAGCAGCACGTCCAGCAGCAGCGGCGGCAGCGGGACGATCATCATCCCGACGATGGCCACCACGACAACAGCCAGGACGATGTCGGAGTACTTCGAGAGGAAGCTGTTCGGATTGGAGGCGGACATCAGAGGATACCCATCCTAGTCCGCGCCCGGCCCCGGGCCCAAGGGGGGCCTCACGAGCCGGGCGGGGGTGTTCCGTCCAGGGGGGAGACGGGGGGACTTCAGGGACGCTCGGAGCCGGAGTCGCGCTCGGGGGCGCCGGACTGGGCCTCCTCCACGCTCTCCAGGGCGGCGGCCGCCAGCATCCGCGCGCGAGCGCTCAAGGGGTCCTTGCCCTCGGGGTCCAGGGACACCGCGTGGTTGAAGTCACGCGCCGCCTCCATCACCTTGCCCTGGCGCAGATGGACCTCACCCCGGTTGACGAACGGCGTCAGGTCCGAGGGGTCCAGCTCGATGGCCCGGTTGAAGAAGGCCTCCGCCTGGTCCAGGTTCTCCAGCGCCAGGTGGCAGGCCCCGAGGGCGGTCTGGAAGTACGCCTCCGAGCCATCCATCGCGGCCAGCTCCTCGAAGAGGGCCAGCGACTCCTGGAAGCGGCCTTCCTGGAACAGGTCGAAGCCCTGCGTGGCCCGCTCCAGCAGCGCCGGACCGGACAGCGGCTTCACATCATTCTCGGAGACCGGCGCCTTGGCTTGGGTCGTCGTCATCTGGACTCATTCCCGGGGCGGAACATGGAGGCGGCCTGGAGTCTAGCCCGCCTCCAGCAGGCCCACCAGTCAGGAGACGCCGAGCGAGCTAATCGTCGAAGCCGTCGCGCGTCTTCTGCAACTGCTTCTTCAGGTTGGCGATGGCCATGTCCACGCCCTTCTGGGCCACCACCGCGCTGAACATCTGCGCCTTGAAGCGGTCGTCGACGTGCTTGTCGATGTCCTTCAGGGACGCGTTGGGGTTCTGCTTCATGAAGCTGGCGACGTCCTCGTCCAGCTTCTTGGCGATGGTCTCCGACACGGAGTCGGGGAAGAAGCCGAGGAACGCCTTGTTCTCCAGGATCTTGTCCGTGCCCAGGGCGCTCGCGTAGTTGTCGCGGTCCGCGCCGGTCAGCTTGCTCGGGTCCTTCTTGCGGATTCCATCCATGGTGGCCTGCTGCTTGGCCCGCTCCGCGGCCGGATCCGACGGCGTCTGGGTGGAAGACTCGGACGCGGTCTTCTGCGTCGAGGAGGTATAGCGGGGACCGCCATTGACGGGAGCGACCATGGATTTCTCCAAAAGGTAGGGTTGAAGGAATTCTCGTGGAGCGGCGCGGAAAGTTTCGGACGCTCGAGGGCCGCGTGTCCACCGGCGGCCAGAAATGAACCGGCCCCGCAGCAGCTCGGAGAGCTGTTGCGAGGCCAGGGTGCTGCGACCAGCGCTGAACCGAATTAGCGCATGTTGCTGGTGATGGCGCTCTGCATCTTCTCGATGGCCTTCATCGAGTTGGAGATGAGCTCCACCAGCTTCGCCTCGCGCTGCATCTGCTCCTGCGCGCGGAGGAACGGCTGCTGATCCTTCGGGGCCGCCGCGATCATGTCGTTGGAGGCCTTGGAACCGGCCAGGATGCTGCTCGCAGCGGCGTTGAAGTTGGCAGAGATGCTCATGGACGTTCTCCTGTGATTAATTCGTGAGTGCTGCGAGGTGAAGTGCAGCGGCGGCTACAAAAAGATTATCGGGGGAGGGGGCCAGAAGTTTCCTGCGAATTATCCGGATCATTTCCGGCTTATCCGCCCGTCCCGGGTCCCCTCCGGAAACAGGCCTAACCCTTGATCTTTCCAAGGCTCGGGTTCTTCATCCAGGCCTTGAAACCCTCCAGCTTCTGCTGCTCCTGCTTCGGGTCCGCCGCGGGCGGAGGGGGGTTGGCCTCGGGGTCCAGCGCCAGGGCCCGGCGAGAAGAGCCGCTCTCGAAGCCATCCTTGGCGGCGGGGGCGCGGGCCGCGGCGGCCGGAGCCGCCGGTGCGGGGGCCGGCTGGGCGCTCGGAGGCGTGAACGCGAGCTTCGCGTGCATCTCCGGGTTCGCCTCCTTGACGGCGTTCTGGATGGTCATCCCGTAGGTGTTCAGGCGCTCCGACAGGTACGTCACCACCATGCCCAACGCGGGAGGCACCGGGAGGATGGGGTCGGCCATGAAGCGCTCGAGCGCGCTGGACACGTCGCCGTAGAGGCGCTCGTCGAACGGGGCGCCCGGCGTGGTGGACGACACCAGCATCTTCATGGTGCGGACGACCTGGAGGAAGGTGCCCTGGGCCGTCTTCGACTGCGTCTCCAGCTCCGCCAGCAGCTTCTCGCGCTTCTCCACCAGCGCCGCGGGCTCTGGCGGCAGCGCGCCCATCTTCGCCTTCTGCGTGCTCATCGAATGACTCTCCACCTCTCCACAAAGAGGGTTGGGGTGAGTGAACCCGGCGAGCCTAGCAGACTGTTCCAGGCTCACCTACCCGGCGTCTGGCCGAAGCCGGACGCCGGAGCGTGCTGGACTCAACGTCGGGTGAGCGCCGTCACCATGGCGCCGGCCTTGCGCACCACGGGATCATCCTGGGGCGTCATCGCCGCGGCGCGGCGAAGGTCCTCCAGCGCCTGCTGCTTCTGACCCAGGGCCAGCTTCACCTCGGCGCGGCCCACGTAGACGGAGGGGTCCTGCGGGGACAGCTTGGCGGCCACGTCGAAGGCGGCCAGGGCGCCCTGCCCGTTCCCGGCGGCCATCTCCACCACGCCCAGGGCCTTGGCGAAGTAGCCGTCCGTGGGGTTGACGGCGTACAGGCCCTGGAAGAGCGTGCGCGCCTCGTTGATGCGCCCCTGGTAGAAGAAGAAGTACGCCGTCTTGGCGATGGCGTAGAGCTCGTCGTTGGAGTAGCCGCGCACCTCGCGCAGCGTGGACTTGCCGTCCGCCCAACGCTGCAGCCGTGCCGCCAGCTGCGCCTCGTCCTGAGGGTCCTCCGGCATGGCGCTAGTAACCCTCGTCCTTCTGCTCCGCCCACATCCGGCGGATGATCTCCTTGGTCTCCTCGTTCACCTGGTCCACCAGGGTGAGCATGGAGGCCTCGCGCTGGAGCAGGGCCTTGAGGCGCTCCAGGCGGTCCGGCGAGGCGTTGATGCGCGACAGGCCGCGCTCCAGCAGGTGGCGCGACTCGTCGCTCCCCCGCCCCGCCACGCTGGCCAGGTGGGGCCTGTCACTGAAGCCCTCCAGGTCCGCCTCGTGTCCGCCGGGGTGCGGCGGCAGGGGCAGGCGGAGCTCCTCCGAGGAGTGCGCCGGACCGATGAAGTCCAGCAGCGCCGCGGACGCGAGCGCCGGGTTCTTGGGGTTGCCCGTCTTGCGCAGCTTCTTGCGGTCGACCTGGGACGGGTCGACCAGCCGCTCACGGACGCTGCGGGGTCCCCCCCAGGGCCACTGGGGTCCACCGGGGGGCTGATTGTTGATTCTGGCCATCGTCGATTCCGGAGCACACCCCAGACAGGGGGGGGCCGTCCAGCCCCCCTCGCCTACCTGCCGCCCGAGGCGGCCTGTTCCCGCTGGAGCTCGTAGATGAAGTTGAGGACCTCGGCCACCGCGTCGTACAGCTCCTCGGGCACCTCCTGGCCCACGTCCACCCGGTACAGCGCGTTGGCCAGGGGGATGTTGCGCATCACGGGGATGCCATGCTCCTTGGCGATGGCGCGAATCTTCTCCGCCTTGAGCCGCAGGCCCTTGGCCACCACGCGCGGAGCGCCGTCCTTCTCCTTGTCGTACTTCAGCGCGATGGCGATTTCGGCGTCGTCACTCATGGGCAGCTCCGCGAAGTCCCGGCGATTGTAGCCCCACCCCACCCCGTCATGCGCGGGCCGCGGGGGCCTGGGGGGCGCCGTTCTTCAGCTCGTAGACGAAGTTGAGGACCTCGGCGACCGCGTCGTACAGCTCCTCCGGGACCTCGTGGCCCACCTCCACCCGCAGGAGCGCGTGCGCCAGCGGCACGTTGCGCAGCGTGGGGACCTCCTGCTCGCGGGCGATGCCCTTGATGCGCTCGGCCTTGTGGTCCACGCCCTTGGCGAGCACGCGAGGGGCGCCGTCCTTCTCCCGGTCGTACTTGAGGGCGACGGCCACGTGGTCGGGGTTGGTGACGATGACGTCCGCGTCCCGCACGGCCTCCATCTGCTGGCCCTCCATGATCTCCTGGTGGAACTCCTTGCGCTTGGCCTTGTGATGCGGGTCGCCCTCGCTCTCCTTGTACTCCTTCTTCACATCGTCCTTGGACATCATCATGTCCTTCATGAAGGACTTGCGCTGCCACCAGACGTCGAAGATGGCGAAGATGACGAAGAGCAGCGCCACGCGCGCGGCCACGCGTGTCACCAGCTCCCCCATGATGACCATGATGGTGTGAGTGTCCTGGCGCACCGTCTCCAGCACCATGGGCATCGCGTCGCGCACCACGCCGTAGACGACGTAGGCGGTGACGGAAATCTTGATGAGGTTCTTGAGCAGCTCCACCAGCGACTTCTTGCTGAACATGTTCTTCAACCCGGCCAGCGGGTTGAGCTTGTCCAGCTTGGGCATCAGCGGGTCCATGGTGAACAGGGAGCCCACCTGCAGGAACTCCATCAGCCCGCCAATCACCGCGCCCCCCAGGAGCACCGGCAGCGTCACCAGCAGCAGCGCCCGCACGCCCAGGTAGAGCAGTTGGCCCGTCGCGTCGGCCAGGTCTCCGCCCCGCGCCACGTGGTCGAAGCTGAAGAGGAAGAGACTGGAGATCTCCTTCTCGAGGTTGTCCCAGGTCGCCTTCACGGCGGCCAGGCCCACCACGAGCACCGCCACGCCGCTCAGGTCCTTGCTCTTCCAGACCTGCCCCTTCTTGCGAGAGTCGTCGAGCTTCTTCTGCGACGGCTCCTCTGTCTTGTCTCCACTATCGTCCGACATGGGCGCGAGGTTCCCGTGGGCGCTAGGCCAGCAGCCGAAGGGCGTCGTGGAGCACCTTCAGCATGTGGGCCAGCTCGTCCTGGATGCGGCCGATCAACGTCCCCAACACCAGGAAGGTGATGAGCACGCCGACGAGCGGCTTGATGGCCATGGAGATGAAGAACACCTGGATCTGCGGCGCCACGCGGTTGATGGCGCCCAGCGCCACGTCGGTGAGGAACGCGGCCAGCGTGGCGGGGGCCGCCAGGGCCAGGCTGACGCGCAGCATGTCCGCGAAGACGCGGATGAGCACGTCGAAGAAGGTCCACGAGCCCTGGCTGAAGCGCGGGAAGCCATCCAGCGGCACCGTGGTGAGGCTGTCCGCCAGGGCACGGATGACCAGGTGGTGGCCGTCCAGGGTGAGGAAGAGCACCACGGACAGCTGCACCTTCAGGTTGGAGAAGAGCGAGACCTGCTGCCCCAGCTGCGGCACGTAGAGCTGGGCGTTGTTGCTGCCGGACATGGTGTCCGCGAGCGTGCCGGCGATGCGCGCGGCCTCGAACACGCCGTTGACGACGAAGGCCATGGAGAAGCCGATGAAGATCTCCTTGGCCATCAGCGCGATGTACGGCAGCGCGCTCAGGGGGATGGTCGTCACCGAGTGCGCGATGGACGGATACAGGACGATGGCCAGCGTCAGGCCGATGCCCATCTTCATCTCCGTGGGCACCACCTCACCGCCCAGGAACGGACTGAAGATGAGCACGGGCATCACCCGGCACATGAGCAGGGCGACCGTGAAGATGGCGGCGGAGAAGTTGGTCCGGGCAGCCAGCTCGGACACGAGTTCCGCGGCGTTCATTTGATGAGGGCGGGGAACCGGTCGAAGACGTGGAACGTGAAGCGCACCAGCTGGCCGCCGATCCACGGGCCCGTCATGGCGAGCACCCCGAAGACGATGATGACCTTGGGGGCGAAGGTGAGCGTCTGCTCCTGGATCTGCGTGGTCGCCTGGAACAGGGAGATCATGAAGCCCACCAACAGGCTCATCAACACCGGCGGGGCCGAGACCACGAGCACCAGGAACAGCGCTTCCTGGGTGATGAACGTGAGCTGGTTCATGGGTGCCTTCCTCTTACAGGTAGCCGACGACCAGGCCCTTGGCGATGAGGTACCAGCCGTCCACGAGCACGAACAGGAGCAGCTTGAAGGGCATGGAGATGGTGGTCGGCGACAGCATGTGCATGCCGAGCGCCAGCAGGATGTTGGCCACCACCATGTCGATGACGATGAACGGGACGAAGAGCAGGAAGCCAATCTGGAAGGCCTCCTTCAGTTCGGACACGACGAAGGCGGGGATGATGACCATGAAGTCCTCGCTCTTCACCGAGTCGCGGTCCTCACCCGTGCGCATCTTCTTGGCGAGGTTGTAGAAGAGCGAGCGGTCCTTCACGGTGACCTTCTTCATCAGCCACGCGCGCAGGGGCTCCTTGGCGCGGTCGGCGCCCTCCAGGAGCGTGCCCACCTTGGCGGAGGAGAAGTTGCCCGCGCCGCCGGTGTCCCAGATGTCCACCTCGGAGGCCCGGTACATGGAGGTGCCCACCGGGGCCATGATGTAGACGGTGAGGATGACGGCCAGGCCCGTAATCACCTGGGTGGGCGGAATCTGCTGGGTGCCCAGCGCCGAGCGGACGATGGAGAGGACGACGGAGATCTTCACGAAGCTCGTCACCATCATCAGCGCGAAGGGCACCAGGCCCATGGCGGCGAGCGCGAGGATGAGGACGAGGGGGCGCGAGGTGAAGGTGTCGGCGCTCACCGCTTCGTTGGCGACGGAGTCGGGGATGCCGCCCGGGCGCTTCTTCTGCGCGAGCGCGATGAAGGGATGCAGCGACACCACGGCCGCGAACAGCCAGGGCGCGACGCGCGGAAGACGAGGGAGGGCGGGTGTCAGGGCGTTCACGGGAAGGGGGCCATCAGGCGCCAGGGGGCTCGGACGACGAGCCCCCGGAGCGACGGGAAAGGAGCTTCTGGAGGAAAGGGCTGAGGGGAACCACGTTCGTCTGCGGGCGCTGTGCCCGGATGCGCTCGACGGCTTCCGCATCCAGCTTCGACAGCAACTGCAGGCCCGCCTCGCCGCCGCCCACCAACAGGTATTCGTCCGCGGCCTTCACCACGAAGAGCGCGCGCTTGGGGTCCAGGGGGAGCCGCTCCACCACGGAGACCACCGTCTGCCGCCCCGTCGAGGTGGACTGCAGGCCCATCAGCCGGCGAAGGCCCACGTTCAACGTCAGGTAGATGGACGCCACCACCGCGCCCAGGACCATCAGGGTGCGCACGAGCATCCAGCCCATGCTCTCCGGCTCCGCCTCCGCAGCCGCGGCGGCGTTGATGGACGGGTCCTCCCAGACGGGGGGCGAGGCAGGAGAAGGCGCGGCCGGGGCGCCCTGCCCTGCCTGTGGCGGCGCCACGGCGTCCCTGACCGCGGCCCCAGTGGGCGCGGCGGGAACGGGCGAGGGGCTCGGCGCGGGCGCCTGCGCCCACACGGACGCGGGCGCGAGCAGCAGCGTGACGCCCAGGGTCAGGCGCGGGAGGGGGTTGCGGAGGACTGCCATGGCTGGGGGCGAGGCTAGTTCAAAGGCCGGAGGACCGCCACGGGCCCCGTCTGGCAGCCCGCTTGCTTCCAGTCCTCGCGAAGGTGCTCAGCTCGCCAACGTGGTGACGCGGACGCCGAGCTGGCCTTCCATCTCCACCAGCTCACCGCGGGCCACCACCTTGCCGTTGATGGACAGCTCCACCGGCTCGCCGGGGCCCCGGCTCAGCTCGATGACCTGACCGGCCCGCATGCCCACCACCTGCTCGGCGGTGACCGGGATGCGCGCCAGCTCCACGGCGATCTGCAGCGGCACGTCGCCCAGCAGGTCGCTTCCGTCCGGCTTGTTCACGTCGTCCAAGGGCGCCCCTTCGAGCTCCGGAGGAACGTCCAGCTCCGGGTTGGTGAAATCCTCTTCCTCGTCCCGCCCCCCACCCTCCTCGGTGGCCGAACGCGGGTTCCCCGACTCCCCGGGGATGATGCGGGTGATGCGCGCCTGGTAGCGCCCGTCCTCGACGAAGACCTCGGCCTCGGCGTGCCCCGAGCGCCCCGCGCCCAGCCGCAGCTGCGCCGTGCCCGGCTCGCCCCGGTCCGGCCGCGCCGACAGCACGTCCACCAGGACCACGTCCTTGACGCGCAGGCTCGCCAGGTCCTGGCCGGTCAGCTCCGCCGTGCCAATCTCCGCCCGCAGCCACCCGCGCACCGCCGACAGCCGGCCCGCGTTCGCCGCCAGGTCCGCCTTGACGCGGGCGCGCCGCTGGGCGCTCTCCACCGCGGGCTCGGCCGCCTCCAGCACCGCCGCCGGCACCACCAGCCGCACCATGCCGCCGTGCGGTCCCAGCGTGGCGTTCAGGTGCACCGTCAACATCGGCCCGTCGTCCCCCAGGCGCGCGGACACCTCGTCCACGCCCCGGGCGACCCCGTCCAGCCTCGGGCGAGGCACGCCGGCCTGGAGCGCGGGCACCAGCACCCGCAGCGCCTCCAGGATGACGTAGCCCATCACGCCCTCCTCGATGTCCGTCAGGGGCCTCAAGCCCACCGTCTCGCCCGCGCCGCCCAACAGCAGGTCCACCGCCGTGTGCGCCAGCGCCAGCTCCACCTCGAGCACCGCCCGCCCCGGCAGCGCCCCGGGCGCCAGCACCGCGAGGAACGTCGGGTCCCCCAGGAAGCGGCGCAGCTCCGCCATGGGCCGCACCTGCACGGACTCCAGCGACAGGCCGACCTCCGCGTCGAAGAGCCCCTTGAGCCGGGCGGACACGCCCGTCAGCGTCCCCTCGTTGGGCGTCAGCCAGCGCAGCCGCTCGGCGAGCTGCCCCTGGGCGCGCGACACCTTCTCCAGCCCCTTGAACGTGAAGGGACGCCAGGCGCTCCGCGCGACCTTCTCCGGCCGCTCGGCCTTCTCGGGACGCGGCTCCGCATTCTCCGGCGCGCCGGCCTTCTCGGGAGGAGGACGGACGGGCTTGAGGTTGCGCAGGTCCACGAGCATCGTGCGCTCGTGCACGCCCGGAGACTCGTCCTCCGGCTCCACGCTCATGTCTTCGCCTCGAAGCGGACCGTCTCGAGCTTCAGGCCCCGGCCCCCGAGCGCGGTGCGAAGCCCGTCGCTCTGCTCCTCGAGCATCTTCAGCACGTCACGGTTGGTGCCGCTGAAGGTGGCGGAGATCTTCCCGTTGCGCGCGCTGACCTTGATGGACAGGCCGTTGAGCACGTCCCCGCGCAGATCAATCTGGAACTCGGCCAGGCCCGCGGCGTTCGTCCCCACGCGCACGCGGTCGACGATCTTCTGCGCGATTTCGCTCGCCATGGCGCGCAGCCGCTCGGAGCCCGCGGTGTCCTTGGGCTTGGCCACCGGCACCGGCGCCATCAGCGCGGGGTTGAAGCGGAAGCCCGCCCCCATCTCCGTGCCACCGCCGCCCTTCTTGTCCTCCTTGCCACCGCCGCCGCTGCCCTTGCCGCCCGCGTCCGCGTCCGCGCGGATGGCCGCGCCGCGCTCGGAGCTGACCTGCCCCAGGGCCGAGTCGGCCTTGTCCAGGTCCTTCTCCCGCCCCTCGGAGGTGCGCTGGGTCTCCTTGGCGTCCGAGGCGCGCGAGCCGGAGCGGGCCTCCGAGGTGTTCGTGTCCGCCCGACGCTGCGTCTGGGCCAGCGTGGAGGCGGGGTTGCCGCCCATCTGGGGCGGCTGCTGGAGGGCCTCGCCGAAGGTCTTCCCCTGCTGGGTCGCCTTGGCCAGCACCTGACGGGCCAGGCCTCCCGGCGTCTGCGGCGTCTGGGTGGGGGCCGTCGCCTGGGGCTGCGCCTGCGGCTGCATCAGCTTCTGGAAGGCGGACGTGCCCTCCTGGCGCTTCTTGGCCTGGCCCTCGGCGAGCTTCTTCTCCTGCATGATGCGCTCGGCCAGGCGCGCTGCTTCACGGTCGTCGTCGACACGGCTCATGACATCTTTCCCGAGGGATGGGGTGGCGGCAGGTTACTTGCGCTGCCGAGCCAGGAACAAGGCGTTGCCAATCTCCTCCTGGCTCAACTCCTCGCGCTGCTGGCGCTCATGCTTCACCTGCTTCTGCCAGGTCTCCTTGTGCTTCTCGATGGCCTTGAGCTCCTTGGCCGCCTCGGCCATCTCCCGGCGCCGCTGCTCGACCAGGCGCTCGGCCACCTTCACCGCCTCACGCTGACGCTCGACCTCCAGCGCCACCTGCGCCTCCTCGTCCTTCAGGCGCTCCTCGAAGCGGCCCATCATGTTCATGCCGTTGATGCCGGCACCCTTGGCCATGATCTCCTTGAGGTAGGCGGCGACCTTCTCCTTGCGCTCGCGCTTGCGCCGCTCCAGCTCGTCCATCAGACGCTGGAGCTCCACCTTCTCGCGCTCCAGGGCCTTGATGGCGTCGGAGAAGGCCTGCTCGGCCTCCTCCTTGGCCCGGGTCCGCATGTCCAGCAGGGTCTGCAACCGGTACGGGGGCATGGTGTCCCCATCCTACCCCGGTTTCCCGGAGGTGCACCCCCGTCCAGCGGACCAGGGGGCCCCAAGCCCACCCTCCAGGGTGGACCTCACTCGTCGAACAGCCCCACCAGCTGGCCCACCGTGTCCTCGAAGTCCGAGTTCGAGTGGGTGTCCTGCTTGAGGAAGTCGATGATGGAGTCGTACTTGTCGATGGCGTAGTCCGTGCGGGGGTCCGTGCCGTACTGGTAGGCCCCCAGCAGGATGAGGTCGCGCTGCTTCTCGTACGTGGAGAGCGTCTCGCGCAGCTTGCCCGCGGCCTTCTTGTGCTCCTTGGAGACGATGCCGCTCATCACGCGGCTGAGGCTGGCGAGCACGTCCATGGCGGGCCACTGGTTTCGCTCGCCCAGGGCGCGGTTGAGGATGAAGTGACCGTCGAGAATACCGCGGACCTCGTCCGCGATGGGCTCCTCCATGTCACCGCCGGCCACCAGGCACGTGTAGATGGCGGTGCACTTGCCCTTCTGCGAGTTGCCCGTGCGCTCCAGGATGCGCGGCAGCATGGAGAACACGCTCGGCGGATAGCCCTGACGCGCCGGGGGCTCGCCCACCGCGAGGCCAATCTCACGCTGGGCTCGCGCCAGACGCGTCACCGTGTCGAGCATGAAGAGCACGTTGCCGCCGCGCTCGCGGAAGTACTCGGCGATGGCCGTGGCCACGTAGGCGGCGCGCAGACGCACCAGGCTGGGCTGGTCGGACGTGGCGCACACGAGCACGGAGCGCTTCATGCCCTCCTCGCCCATGGCGTCCTCGATGAACTCGCGCACCTCGCGACCACGCTCGCCGATGAGGGCGACGACGCACAGGTCGGCCTTGGTGTTGCGCGCGATCTGCCCCATCAACGTCGACTTGCCGACGCCGGAGCCGGCGAAGAGGCCCACGCGTTGGCCCTCGCCCACCGTGAGCAGTCCGTCGATGCAGCGCACGCCCAGGGGCAGCGGCCGCTCGATGCGCTGACGCGTGAAGGGGTCCGGACAGTCGCGGTCCACGGACCAGTCGATGAGCCCCTCGTCCGGCAGGGGGCTGCCGTCCATCGGCTCGCCGATGCCGTTGAGCACGCGGCCCAGGAGCGCCTCGCCGCACTTGATGCTCAGCGGCTTGCCGGTGGGAATCACCTCGCTGTCCGGACCGATGCCGTACAGCTCACCCAGGGGCATGAGCATGACCTCGTCGCCCTGGAAGCCGACGACCTCGGCCTTCACGGCGCCGCGCGCGCGGCTCTTGATGAGCACCAGCTCGCCCACGCGGACGTTGGGGACGCTCGCCTTGATGATGAGGCCCGTCAGCTCGGTGACGCGGCCGCGGACGCGGACCGTCTGGGCGTCCTTGATGAGGTCGAGATAACGAGAGAGGTCGATGGCCATGGACGTGGGCTCCTTCCCGTCCCGGCTACGCCGGGCCTTCCTTCGGGCCGTTCTGGTCGGGCAAGAGCACGCTCTGGAGCATCTCCAACTGCGTGGGCAGCTGCGCGTCCACCGTGCCGAACTCCGTCTGGACGATGCAGCCCACCGGGGCCACCTCGGGGTCCTCCTTGATGGCCAGGTCCACCGCGCGACCGATGAGCTCCATCAACACCGGCTTCTTCGCGCGCAGCACCGCCGCCGTCTTGGGATGAACCCGCAGCACCATGGAGCGGGCGCTGCGCAGGTTGTCGATGGCCGCCGCGCACAGCTCCAGCATCAGGTCCGGGTCCTTCTCCAGGCTCCGGCCGATGATCTTCTCCCCGACGCGCAGCCCCAGGGCGATGACGTCCTGCTCGTAGGTGGCCAGGATCTCCCCCGCCTGCATCTTCGCCCGGAGGATGATCTCCGTGGCCTGGGCGAGCCCCTCCTGACGTCCCTCCTCGCGCGTCTTCACGAGGAGCGCCTCACGCTCCCGCTGCGCCTCCGCGAGGATGCGCTCCTTCTCGCGCTGCGCCTCCTCGAGGATGCCCTGGGCGCCCTGGCGCGCCTCGAAGACCTCGGCGTTCATCACCCCCGCGCGCGGAGGCCGCAACACCGGCCGCTCCGACACGACGGACGGCTCGGCCGTCCCGTCTCCCTTGATCACCTTGCCGATCGCCATGCGCCGCTCCTTGCGGGCCGGATGCTAGCGCGTTCCGCCGCGAGGTCCACGCCCGCCCGAGCCCGAGGACGAAGAGTCGTCCGTCCCGGACGGTGAACGTGGCCTGCGCTGCACGGACGTCCCCTCCTGCCCGCCCGCGGGCGCCTGCCCCGCGGAGGTGCCAGCCCGCCCGACCAGCACCCGAGGAGGCCGCTCCGGCCCACCCTCACGGGGGGGCTCGGGGCGCACCGCCGCGATGGAGACCGACGAGCGCGAGCGGAACACGCGCGAGACCTCCTGGGCCTCGGGGGCTTCGGGACGAGGCCGCACGCGGGACCCTGCCTCGGGGGGGCGCTGGATGCGCGAGCCGCCGGCCGCGGGCGCCACGCGTGAGCCATCGCCCGCGGGCGCTACCCGGGAGCCCCCAGCGGCGGGCCCCACTCGCGAGCCATCACCGGCAGGCGCCACCCGCGAGCCCCCGACGGGCCCGATACGAGAGCCATCTCCCGCGGGGCCCACTCGCGAGCCATCACCGGCAGGCGCCACGCGCGAGCCCCCGGCGGGCCCGATACGAGAGCCATCACCCGCGGGCCCGACTCGCGAGCCATCACCGGCAGGCGCCACGCGCGAGCCCCCGGCAGGCCCCACCCGCGAGCCCCCGGCGGCTGGCCCCACACGGGAACCATCACCGGCGGGCGCCACCCGCGAGCCATCCCCCGCGGGCGCCACCCGCGAGCCCTCGGCGTCGGGCGCCACACGGGAACGCTCTCGGGCACCGGGAGGCAGGGGCTCACCAGCGGCCGCGCTCGAGGGGCGAGGGCCTCCCAGGCGCGACGGAGGCGGTCCGATGCGAGCACGCGCCGGGGCCTCGGGCGAGCCCGCGGCAGCGCTCGACGGACGAGGACGAGCCCCCCCCTGTCCCAGGCGCGACGGAGGCGGTCCGATGCGGGCACCCTCCGGATCCACCCTTCCAGGTCGAGCGGACCGGGGGTCGGCTCCGGACGGCTCCCTGCGGGCCGCCGGGGCCGCGGGGTCTCGCCGGGCTTCCCGGTGGTCCCCGGTGGCCTCCGGGGAGGCCCCAGGGTCGCGGCGCGGCGGAAGCCGATGCATCGCCGAGCCATCCGAGGCCCCGTCCTTGGGGCGCGCGACACGCGAGCCCTCGCGGCTGGACATGGCGCCCGCGTTCCTTGCGGCGCGCTCGGCCATGAAGTCGCGACGCACGGCGGGCGCCGCGCCAGGAGGACGACGAGAGACCGTCCCACCCTGTCCGGGCGCGGCCTTGGGAGCCCCCGGAGCGGGGCGCGCGGCAGCGGGCTCGCGGGGCGGCGGACTCGCACCCTCCCGCCCCGCGGGAGGCGCGGCATCCCGCCCCGAGGACGGCGCGGCGGGACGTGCGGCAGCGGCGGCAGCGGCGGCCTTGCGCGCGCCGGGCGGAGGCGGCAGCACCGCGGACTGACGCGGCGGGGGCGGCGTGGCCAGGCGCACCGGGCGCTCGATGAGCCCGCGCGAGGCGAGCCGCTCCAGGTCCATGACGATGTCCGTGCGGCCACCATCGCCCCGCGCCGGCTGCCGGTTTCGCTCCTCGCGCAGCCACTTCGCGATGAGCCCGCCGAACTCGCCCCGGTACTTCTCCACCATGCGCGCGGCGAACTCCGCGGACTGGGCCACGCACGCGCGCACCAGGCGCTGCACGCCCGCGCTGCGGATGGAGCCCGCCGGATTCCTCAGCGCATCGTGCTGCTCCAGCTGCGCGCGAGCGTCCTCCTCGGGCAGCTTGCGCGGCGCGTTCGCCGCCACCGACTTGGAGGCGAGCAGCTTCAGGTCCGGAGGCAGCGGCTCGAACAGGGCCTCGCGCTCCGCGTCGGGAAGCCCCGCCAGCGCCGGCCCCAGCACGCGCGCGCCCAACCGGTCGCACACCGTGAACAGCTCGCGCTGCGTCAGCAGGAGCACGTCGGAGAACTTGAACCCCGCGGACTGCGAGTCGCCCGTCTCGCGCGCCAGCGCCTCCTCGAGCTTCCACCGGACGATGTCCAGCACCTGGGGCCGCACCTCGCGGGTCAGCTTCACCCGAGGCGGCGGCAGGTGGCCTCGCACGGCCTCCGCCAGGGGCGCGGGCAGCGCGCGCAGGACGATCTCCACCAGCGCCCCGCGCTCGCGCTGCAGCAGCGCCGCCAGCCGCTCCGGCTCCGCGGTCCACAGCTGCCCGCGGCGGTCCTTCACCAGCCGCTTGATCTCCTGGACCAGCGCCGGGATGCGCTTGTCGCGAGGAATCTGGAGGATCTCCTGCGCGCGGTGGCGCAGGAGCTCACCTTCCTCCGTCGGGAGGTGCTCCATCGCGCCCAGGCTCTCCTGCCCGCCGAACGTCACGGCGGTCAGCAGCAGCATGCTCTGGCGCTTGTTGAGCGAGGTGAAGAACGAGTCCAAACGTCACCTCGCGGGCCCCACCGACGCCCGCTGGGAGGAAAGAAGGCGCCCCCTCGAAGGGGGGCGCGGAACCGGTCAGGCCTCGGGCGGGCGGACCCGGGGGCGGGGGCCACGCGCCGTGGGGGCGTTGCCGCCGCCCCCGCGCATGATGGACCACGCCGTGACGCCCATCATCCCCAGGATGAGCGCGAAGGCTCCGGCGATCATCACCTTGAACTGGCTGGCGCTGGAGGCCGTCATGCGCAGACCCAGCACGTCCTGCTGCCGGTTCTCGTCGGTCTTCTCCGCCTTGGGTCCCAGCGCGGGCGTCATCAGCACCGTCACCGCGTCCGGCTTCATCTCCGGCACCGCCGTGGCGACGAACGCCTTCACCGCGTTGACGTCGATGGGCGGCTTGCCCTCCGCGCCGGGCCGGAACTTGATGAACACCGACGCGGACGGCATCGGCTTGTTCTCCGGCTGCGTCAGGTCGTTGTTCTCCGGGACGCTCACGATCGCGCGCGCCTCCAGCACGCCGTCGATCTGGTTGAGCGCGTTGGAGACCTCGCCGCCCATCGCCTTGAGGAGCATGGCGCGCTCCTCCGTGGCGGTGGGCACCATGCTTCCCTTGGCGAAGTGGGACAGGCCCTTCTCCACCGGACGCGGAAGCGAGTTGAGCTTGAGCAGCTCCGCGGCCTCGGCGGCATCCGTCTTGGGCACGGTGATCATGAACCGGACCTCGTTGCCGCCCTCCTCCTTCTCCTTCTTCGCGTTGATGCCGTTCTTGCTGAGCAGGACGTAGATTTCGTTGGCGTCCGCCTCACTCAGCTCGTGCTGGAGCTCAATGTGACAGCCCGTCACGAGCACGAGGGCGAGGAGCGGGGCGACAAACGCTTGCGGTCGGCGAATCATGGGCACGGGGAGCTTACTAGGGCCTCGGAAAACGCGGAAGGGCGCCCCCTCCAACCAGGAGGAGCCGCCCTTCGTCAAGCGCCACCAAGGACGGTGGACGGACTCAGACCTGCGTCTTGACGACGTCCTTGAGACCGGTGGTCGCCTTCTCCACCACCTTGCTCGTCAGGTCCAGCTGCTGGGTGTACTGATACATGGACGCCTGCAGGGAGAGCAGCTCCGCGTTGGAGAACTGCTTGCCGCTGGCGGCCTGGGAGATGATCTTCTCCAGGTTGCCCTGGCCCTTCTCCAGGTCGCCGAGCACCTGCTCCATCATGTCGGTGGCCTTGGCCGTCTTGCCGGTCTCCGTCTTCGCGGCGACGGGCTCGGCCGCCTTCGCGGACACGGGCTGGGCGGCGTTGGCGTTGACCTTGTTCAGGCCCGCCTTCTCCGTCTTGTTGACCGTCTCCACCTGACGGACCATGTCCGTCTTCTGCGTCGCCTGGGCCTTGTTCACGCCCTGCGCGGCGTCCACCTGACCGGCGCCCTGCGCCTTGTCAGCGAGAACTCCGTCGAACTTCGACGCGCCCTGCTTCGTCGTCTGCTGAGCGCCCTGATCCTGCAGCTTTTGCTGCGCCACCTGCGCCGCGGAGATGCCCGCCATCGGACCCGCCATGTGACAGCCTCCTTGCATCCGTCGAGGTCGGAGGAAGTTCCTCCTCCTCGTTCAAGAGTTCCTTGAGCCGGTCGATGGCGCGCGCATGAAGCCGAGACGCCCAACTCTTCGACTGCCCGATTTCCGCCCCCGCCTCTTCCAGCGTCCTGCCCTGGAAGTAGTACCCCTGAAGGAGCTTTCGCTCCTTCTCCGGGAGCTTCTCGATCGCCGCCCGCACCCGCGTCTTCAGCTGCTCCTGCTCCAGCCGGATGTCCACCGGCAGGGACTCGTCGGTGTAGCCCGCGCTGTCCGCACCCTCGAGGCTGGAGGCGAACACCATCGCCAGCCCCTGCACAGCATCCGAGATGTCACTGACATCATCGTCGAATGAGCTGCCGCGGTTGCTTGAGCCCGACTCGCGGTCCGACAAATTCCCCAAATAGGCCGCCG
The DNA here is from genome assembly GCF_020037095.1 of Myxococcus sp. XM-1-1-1. Lineage (NCBI taxonomy): Bacteria > Pseudomonadati > Myxococcota > Myxococcia > Myxococcales > Myxococcaceae > Myxococcus > Myxococcus sp. XM-1-1-1. Next base: position 169,964 of record NZ_JAIQDH010000003.1, on the reverse strand, counting down.
CCCGCTCCCCGACATACGCCGTCCGGGCGTCCGAGCCCCGCAGGACGCCCATCTTCCGAAGACCGTCGAAGATGGCGCCCTTGATGCGGTAGTGGGCGAAGGTGAGGAAGTTGGCGCCCACCTTCGGGTCGAAGCGCTCGGCGGCCTCCAGCAGGCCTATCTGTCCGTACGCCACCAGCTCGTCCAGCTCCAGCTGGGCGTTGAACTGCTTGCGCACGGTCGCCGCGAGGGACCGAACGTAGGGGCCGTACTTCGTGAGGATGGCCTGTCTGTCGTCGCCCAGTGGCAAGCGCTGCTCACTCGGCCTTGGACCACAGCCGCTCGAGAACCTGGTTCAGCCGCGGGTCATCCTGCAGTGCGTCCGCAATCTTCGTGGTGAGGGAGGAGGACTTCATGCGCAGCTTCTCCTTCAGGACCTCGGCGACCAACGCCCGGGTCGCCTCTTCCTTGCTCTTGAAGCCCCCGTTCTTCAGCCCGCGGGCAATCGCCATCGCCTGCGCGGCGACCGGGTCCGCGGCCTGGGGGCCCTGGACGTTGCTGGAGCCTACCAGACCGGAGACTCCGACGAGAGACTCGGCCTTGTCCACCCGGGCGCCGAAAGCCCCACCCGCGGGCGCCGCGGACGACGGCCCCTTCGCGCCACCGGCGCGCCCCTTCCCTCCACCGCGTCCAACGCCACCGACAGCCATGGGTGAACCTCCCCTGCCCCTACTTCTTCGCGGGAGGCAGGACTCCCGCATCCTTCGCCTGGAGGAGCGCCTGCGCAAGACGCGCCCCGTCACCTTCCGGCTCCAGGTCGATGGCCGCCTTGAGCTCCTTGAGCGCCTCTGGCACCTTGCCCAGGAACAGGAGCGCCTCGCCCACATGCGCGCGCGGCAGCGACGCCTGCGGGGCCAGCCGCTGCGCGGAGCGGTAGGCCTGGAGCGCCTTGTCGTGACGGCCCTGCGCGAACTCCACGGCGCCCAGCCCCAGCTGCGGCACCTCGCTCTTGGGCATCAGCGCCGCGGCCCCGGCGAAGATCTCCTTCGCCTTGTCGAACTGCCCCATGTCCAGCCACAGGTAGCCGGCCTCCAGCAACACCATGGCCTGCTGGCGCCCCAGGGGGACCAGGCTGTTCGAGATCTCCGAGACGCTCTCCGCCATGGACTTCGCTCTTCCTTTCCGCGCGCGGCCAGGAGGGAAGCGGCGCCGCTCCCCTCCCCGCCGTGCTTCGGCCCGACCCAGGCCCTACGGGCCTAGCGGACGTTGCTGATGGAGTTCTTGATGCAATCGTGCCGCGACTTCATCACGTTGGAAATCGCCGTGAACGTCTGCGACTCCTGCTGGATGGCCGCCTGCAGGTTGAGCAGCTTGGAGTTCTCCGCCGCCATCTGGTTCAGGGAGAAGTTGCCGCCCACGGTGTCCGACGTGCTGGTGCCCAGCGCGCCCGTGCCCGGACCGGCCACGCCGCCGCCGATGCCACCGGCCACGCCGCTGATGCCCACCGCCGCGCCGCCCACGGAGGCGCCGCCGACGACACCGCCGCCGCCCGCGCCCACCGCGGTGCTCATCACACCGGCGTAGGGGCCAGCGCCCGAGCCGCTCGTGTTGGACAGCGTGTGCACGGAGGAGACCGCCGCGGAGACGATCTGCCCGCCAGGAATCATGCCGGCCACCGCGCCGACGCCCGTGCCCACCGCGCCCGCCGCGCTGTTCAGCCCGTTGTGGAGCCGAGCGCCGAAGCCCGTCTCAGGGGTCTGGCGCGCCGTCGTGACGTGGGTGGAGAGCCGGATGCTGGGGCCCTGCATGCTGTTGATGTTCGCCATTTCATCCTCCAGGCGCTGCGAGAAGAAGAAGACAGAGCTCCCGGATGATCCAGTGCTCTTTCTCCCATTATCGTCCCGGCGCTCCGCCAGTTGCCTGCCCGGAGCCAAAAACCGTGACGAACGGGTAAAAGCCCGTCATTTCCGACCCTTGGCCCCCTTGGCCTCGGCGATCAGCCGCTCGCGGGTGTCCACCAGCAGCTCCAGCAGCTGCTCGGCGTGGGCCAGCGCGACCTGGGCCTTCTTGCCCACCTCCACCTTGGGGCCCTTGAGGCCGGCCAGGCCCTCCTTCACCGGGGCGAACAGCGCCCGGACGTCCTCCGCGGGGGTCGCCTCGAGCAGCGACTCGATTGCGGGGTACGACGGCGCCGGCAGCTCCTGCGGCGGGGGGGCGGACGACGGCTTGGCGGACGGGGGCATCGCGGAGGGGGTCTCCTGTCGGGCCCACGGCACCAGGGCCGCGGGACGCTTGCTGGCTGGACGGTAGGGGAAAAGCGGCCCCTGCTTCAAGCCGCCTCCCATCCTGCCCCGTGGGATTGGCTGGCCCCAGGCCCACCGGCAGGGGAGGAACCGGGCACGCGCAGCCTTGCCCCCCCAGCCCTGTCCCCTTCCACATCCGCACCTAGCTTTTGGAACAGCGGGGGATGACGCACCACACAACGCCCCCCGTCGCACTCACACAGGAGACTCTCCCATGAAGAAGCTGATCGGGATTTTCGCGGCGCTGGCGCTGGTCGGTTCCGGAACGGCCCTGGCGGGCGACGACAAGAACAAGCCCCAGACGGACACCTCGGCGCAGGGCGGCTCGGGCACCTCAGGTAGCACCAGCATGCCCCAGGACAGCACGATGCAGCCCGGCAGCCCCGTGGGCGGCTCGGGCTCCACCATGGGCTCCAGCGCCATGGGCCAGAAGGAGCTGAGCGGCAAGGTGGTGAAGACCGAGAGCAGCAAGGTCTTCGTGCAGGACGCGCAGGGCGCGGTGGTGCCGCTCGACATCGACAAGAGCACCATGTTCACCGACCCGACCCTGAAGAAGGCCAAGGACCTCAAGGAGGGCCAGGAGATCCGCGCCAGCTTCGAGGTGAAGGAGACCAAGAACATGGCCAAGAGCATCTCGCTGTCGGGCACCGGCGGCGCGGGCACGGACGTCATGACGCCGGACTCCTCCATCAACCAGGGCACGCCGCCGCAGGACAACGGCACCCTGGACCCCGGCGGCACCCTGGATGAGCCCGGCACCGGCGGCTCCGGCATGGACTCCAGCAAGAACCGGGACATGGGTGGCGACACCAGCGGTGACAAGAGCACCAGCCCCGACACGTACTAGCGCCCCGGGCACACGCCCGCATGACGCCCTCTTCCCAGAGGGAATCCCAGGCCCACGGCCCCACCTGGCCGTGGGCCTTCGCTTCACCCGTCCCACCTGACGCCTCGGGGCGGTCCATTCACTTCATTCAGTATTGACTGAATGGCCTGAACGAACTAGATGCCGGGCGCCACCCTGGGCCCCGGCGGAAGCGCGTCGCGCGCGGCCCCCACGCGGGTGGGACGGAGGCCGTGCATGAAGGAGCTGGGCGTCGCGGAGCAGCGCTTCATCGAATCGATGGGGCTGTACTTCGAGCGACAGGGCGGCACGCGCATCGGCGGGCGCATCCACGCGCTGCTGATGCTGACGGACGAACCTTTGTCGCTGCAGCAGCTCGCGCGCGTGCTCAAGGTGAGCGCGGCCTCCGTGTCCACCAACATCCGCGCCAGCATGGCGATTGGACTGGTGGAGCCCGTCAGCGTGCCGGGAGACCGGCAGCACTACTACGTCGTCAACAGCAATGGCTGGGAGAGCCGGCTTCGCACCGCCGAGGACAGCGTCAAGGCGTTCGTCCGCGTGTGCCAGGAGGCCCTCTCCGTGCCGCAGCTCGCGAACAAGCACCACCTGCGCGAGGCGGCGGACTTCTGTGACTTCTACCTGGCCGAGATGGCCGGTATCGCCGAGCGGTGGCGAGCCTCGCGCGCCGCCCGCCCCACACCCCGCACTTCCAAGGCTTCGAAAGGACGCACCGCATGAATGGCGCTGTCGCGCAGTCTCCCATCGTCTCCATCACCCAGGTGACCAAGGACTACACCCTGGGCAAGGTGGTGGTCCCCGCGTTGAGGGGCGTGGACCTGCTGGTGCACCCCGGGGAGTTCATCTCCATCGCCGGCCCGTCCGGCAGCGGCAAGACGACGCTGCTCAACCTCATCGGCTGCGTGGACACCGCGACCTCGGGCGTGGTGAGCGTCGCGGGTCAGGACACCAAGCAGTTGAGTGAGCGTCAGCTCACGCACCTGCGCCTGCACACCATCGGCTTCATCTTCCAGTCCTTCAACCTGGTGTCGGTGCTCAGCGTCTTCCAGAACGTGGAGTTCCCGCTGCTCCTGCAGCGCAAGCTGGACAAGAACCAGCGCAAGGAGCGGGTGATGCAGCTGCTCGAGCAGGTGGGCCTGGCCGACCATGCGAAGCACCGCCCCAACGAGCTGTCCGGCGGCCAGCGTCAGCGCGTGGCGGTGGCGCGCGCGCTCGTCACCCGGCCGCAGCTGGTGCTCGCCGACGAGCCCACGGCGAACCTGGACTCGGTGACGGGCCAGCACATCATCGACCTGATGAAGGAGCTCAACCAGAAGGAGGGCACCACCTTCATCTTCTCCACGCACGACGCCAAGGTGATGAATCACGCGAACGCGGTGGTGCGCCTGGCGGACGGGAAGATCCTCGACCGGCTCACCCCCGCCGAGGCGAAGCGGGCCATGGCCGCGGGCGCGGAGGGGCACTGACATGGGGCAGCTCCGGTTGCTGTTGCAGGTGGCGTTGCGCAACCTGTTCACCAGCAAGATCAACATCCTCATCGGCGGCATCATCTTCTTCGGCACCCTGCTGGTGGTCGTGGGCGGCGCGCTGCTCGACAGCATGGACAGCGCGATGAGCCGCAGCATCATCGGCAGCGTCGCGGGCCACATCCAGGTCTACTCGGATGACTCCAAGGACGAGCTGAGCCTGTACGGCGGCATGAGCGGCGAGCCGGACCTGGCGGTGGTGGACGACTTCAGCCGCATCAAGCCCGTGCTGGAGAAGCACCCCAACGTGAAGACGGTGGTGCCCATGGGCACCAGCGGCGCGCTCATCACCTCCGGCAACACGGTGGACCTGACGCTCGCGCGGCTGCGCGACCTGTACAAGAAGCGCCAGACGGAGGGTGAGTCCCCTGCCCTTCGCGAGAACATCGACAGCGTGAAGGGCCACGTGCGGCAGATGGTGGCGCTGATGGAGGAGCAGCGGGCCAAGAGCCGCGAGCTGCTCACAGAGGCCGCCCAGGACCCCGTGGAGGTGGAGGCGCTGGCGCGCGCCCGCACCGACGCGTTCTGGAGCGCCTTCGAGGAGGACCCGTTCGGCTCGCTCGAGTTCCTGGAGAACCGCATCGCCCCGCAGCTGCCGGACGGCGACCTGCTGGACTTCCGCTACGTGGGAACGGACCTGGACGCGTTCCAGAAGTCGTTCGACCGCATGGAGGTCGTGGACGGCCAGGCGGTGCCCGCGGGCAAGCGCGGCATGCTGATGTCCAAGTTCTATTACGAGAACTTCCTCAAGCTGAAGTCCGCGCTGCGCCTGGACAACATCAAGCAGGAGCGGGACGTCAACCAGAAGCGCATCGACACCGACCCGACCCTTCAGCGCTGGGTGAAGGAGAACCAGACCCAGACGCGGGAAATCCTCTTCCAGCTGGACCCGGTGAAGACGCGCCAGGCGGTGGAGCGGCTGCAGAAGGTGCTCGGCAGCCAGGAGCCGTCGCTGGAGAAGCTCCTGTCGGAGTTCTTCACCACCACCGACGACAACTTCGACACGCGCTACCAGCAGTTCTACGCGGAGCTGGCGCCGCTGCTGGATTTGTACCGGCTGCGCATGGGGGACTCGCTCACCATCACCGCCTTCACGCGCACCGGCTACGTGCAGAGCATCAACGTGAAGGTCTACGGCACCTACCAGTTCAAGGGCCTGGAGAAGTCCTTCATGGCGGGCGCCATCAACCTGATGGACCTGATGACCTTCCGCGACCTCTACGGCTACCTGAGCCCGGAGCGCAAGGCGGAGATCACCGAGCTGCAGAAGGGCAGCGGCCTGAAGGAGCTGGACCGGGGCAGCGCGGAGGAGGCGCTCTTCGGCGAGGACAGCGGCAACACGCTGGTGGCGGACGCCACGCCCGGGCTCATCGAGGAGTCCAAGGTGTTCGAGGGCGGGCTGGGCGCGCTGGCCCGAGAGGACCTGGTGGCGCGCGTCTACTCGCAGCAGGAGATCGAACAGGGCGAGGCGCTCAGCGCGGCGGTCATCCTGAAGGACCCGGAGCAGCTGGACCGGACGATGGAGGAGCTGCGCGAGTCGACCCAGGCCGCGGGGCTCAAGCTGCGCGTGGTGTCCTGGCAGCAGGCCGCGGGCATCATCGGCCAGTTCGTGCTGATGGCGAAGCTGGTGCTGTACTTCGCGGTGTTCATCATCTTCGTGGTGGCGCTGGTCATCATCAACAACGCGATGATGATGGCGACGCTGCAGCGGGTGCGCGAGGTGGGGACGATGCGGGCCATCGGCGCGCAGCGCTCCTTCGTCTTGAGCATGGTGCTCATCGAGACGGTGCTGCTCGGGGCGGTGTTCGGCCTGGGCGGGGCGCTGGTGGGCAGCGGCATCATGAGCGCGCTGGGCAGCGCGGGCATCCCCGCCGGCAACGAGGCGCTGTACTTCTTCTTCTCCGGTCCCCGCCTCTACCCGACGTTGAGCGCCGGCAACCTCGTCGCGGCGTTCGTCATCGTCCTGTTGGTCTCCGCCATCTCCACCCTCTACCCCGCGTTCCTCGCGACGCGCGTCTCGCCCCTCCAGGCGATGCAGACGGACGAGTGACCCATGTTCCAGCTCTTCCTCATCGCATTCCGAAACCTCGGCACCCACCGGCGGCGCACGCTGCTGCTCGGCGGGGCCATCGCGGGTGTCACCGCGCTGCTCGTCATCCTCATGGGCCTGTCCACGGGCATGAAGGAGACGCTGCTGCGCTCGGCCACCATCCTGTCCACCGGCCACGTCAACGTGGGCGGCTTCTACAAGGTCACCGCCGGCCAGGCCGCGCCCGTGGTGACGTCCTACCCGAAGGTCATGGAGCTGGTCCGGAAGGAGATTCCGGAGCTCGACTACGCCGTCCAGCGCGGGCGCGGCTGGGCGAAGATCGTCAGCGAGAAGAGCTCCATGCAGGTGGGCATCGGCGGCGTCGACGTGAAGAACGAGCCGGGCCTCCACAAGGTCCTCCAGATTCGCGAGGGCTCGCTCGACGGGCTGTCGGAGTCCGGCACGGCGCTGCTGTTCGAGAAGCAGGCCAAGCGGCTGGAGGTGAAGGTGGGCGACACCATCACCATCTCCGCGCCCACCATGCGCGGCACCAACAACACGGTGGACGTGCGCGTGGCGGCCATCGCCGGTGACATGGGCATGATGAGCGACTTCAACATCTACGTCGAAGCCTCCACCCTGCGCTCGCTCTACCAACTGCGCGAGGACACCACCGGCGCGCTCTACCTGTACCTGAAGGACGTCTCGCAGGTGCCGCAGGTCCAGGCGCGGCTGCGCGAGGTGCTGGCCAAGGCCGGCTTCACCGTGATGGACAACGACCCGCGCGCGTTCTGGTTCAAGTTCGACGTCGTCAACCGCGAGGCGTGGACGGGCCAGAAGCTGGACATCACCAACTGGGAGGACGAGCTGTCCTTCATCACCTGGACGCTCACGGCGCTCAACGGGCTGACGGGCGTGCTCATCTTCGTGCTGCTGGTCATCATCGGCGTGGGCATCATGAACACGCTGTGGATCGCCATCCGCGAGCGCACCCGCGAGATTGGCACGCTGCGCGCGATTGGCATGCAGAGGACGCGCGTGGTGGCGATGTTCCTCTTCGAGGCGATGACGCTCGGGGCGCTGGGCACGCTGGTGGGGGCGCTGCTGGGCCTGGCGGTGTGCCTGGGCGTGACGGCCGCGAACGTGAGCGTCCCCGAGGTGGTGGCGATGTTCATCATGTCCGAGCGGCTGAACCTGGTGGTGGACGCGGGCGCGGTGGTGGGCGCCATGGTGTTCATCACGACCTGCACCACGCTCATCTCGTTGATTCCCTCCTTCCTCGCCGCGCGGCTCAAGCCGGTGACGGCGATGCACCACATCGGGTGATTTCCATGAGCCTCAAGAGCCTGCTGTCCGCCGCGGTCGTCACCGCGGCCCTGCTGTCCGCGCCCGTGGCCCTGGCCCTGGAGCCGGCCGTCATGACGCAGATGCTGGCGACCATCGATGATCGCCAGCGCAATGGTGGCGACTACAAGGCGCTCATCTATCTGGAGCAGAAGGAGAAGGACAAGACGGACAACGTGCGCGAGGCGTTCGTGTACCGACGCGACGCGGACGACAAGCTGATGATCCTCTTCAGCAAGCCCAAGACGGAGGCCGGCAAGGGCTACCTCCGCATGGACAAGAACCTCTGGAGCTACGACCCCAACGTGGGCAAGTGGGAGCGTCGCACGGAGCGCGAACGCATCGCCGGCACCGACAGCCGCCGCGCCGACTTCGACGAGTCCCGCCTGGCCGAGGAGTTCGACCCGACGTACGAGGGCGAGGCCAAGCTGGGCAAGTACACCGCGCACAAGCTGTCGCTCAAGGTGAAGCCCAACGTCGACGTGGCCTACCCCGTCGTGAAGCTGTGGGTGGACAAGGACTCCACCAACATCCTCAAGCGCGAGGAGTACGCGCTGTCCGGCCGGCTGATGCGCACCGCGCTCTACCCGCGCTGGAAGAAGATCTTCAGCGAGTCCAAGGGCGCCGACGTCTGGTTCCCCGAGGAGATCCGCATCTACGACGAGGTGGAGAAGGCCAACTCCACCATCATCCTCATCAAGTCGGTGGACCTGCGCTCGCTGGAGGCCAACCTCTTCACCAAGGCCTGGCTCGAGAGCAAGAGCCGATGAGCCCCCGCGCCCTCACCCTGGCCACGGCGCTGTCCGTGGCCCTCGTTGCTCCCGCCGCGCTGGGCCAGTCGGCGCAGCGGGACGACGATGCCTTGTTCGGCGGAGGGGACGACCCGCCCGCGCGAGCGGACCCGTCCTCGACGCCTCCCTCGGAGGCTCCGTCATCGGAGCGTCCGAGCGAGGATGCCCTGTTCGGCGGGGACTCGGAGCCCTCGGCGGACGCGGATGCCAGCAACACGGGCGACGCGACGGAGCGACAGCGGCCGCTGACGGAGGCGCCGCCGGAGCCTGGAGACCGGGACTCACGCTCGCTTTCGGGGCCGGCGACGCGCAGCGCGTTCGACTCCGAGGAGGCGGTGGATGATCCGCTGAAGATTGGCGGACAGTTCTACCTGCGCGGCTTCGCGGCCGCGACGCAGGGCACGTCCTTCGGCGACACGGCGTTCTCCGCGCCCACGCTGGTGGACGGGTACTTCGACGCGCGGCCCATGGACCGCCTGCGCGGCTTCGTGGTGGGCCGGTTGAGCTACGACCCCACCGTGTCCACGCAGTCGGGGACCGCGGGCGCCCTGGCGAATCCTCGCGTCCTCCTGGACCAGGCCTGGCTGCGCTTCGACATCGAGCGGACGGTGTTCCTCACCGTCGGCAAGCAGCACGTGAAGTGGGGCACGGGGCAGATCTGGAACCCCACCGACTTCCTGTCCCCGCAGCGGCGCAACCCGCTGGCCTTCGTCGACCTGCGCACCGGTGTGTCGATGCTGAAGGTCCATGTCCCCTGGGAGGCTCGGGGCTGGAACTTCTATGCGCTCGCGGTGATGGATGACCTGGGCACCGATACGGGCGTGCTCACGGACAACACCGGCGGCGTGCCTCGCGCGGGGGTGTCCGAGCCCGTCAACAGCCTGAGCCGCATCGGTGGCGCGCTGCGCGCCGAGGTGGTGCTGGGGCCCGCGGAGGTGGGCTTGAGCACGGTGGCCCAGCGGGGGCGCAAGCCCCGCTTCGGACTGGATGTGTCCTCCGCGCTGGGGCCCATCGATGTGTATGGCGAGGTGGCGCTGAAGAAGAGCACGGAGCAGCCGCTGTACCGCGTTCCTCCGGGGACCACGGCGGAGGATGTGCTCGCCAATCCCGACATCGTCGAGGCCTACTTCCCCTCGGGTCTCACGCCCCAGGTGACGACTGGCGCGAACTACAGCTTCGCGTACGGTGAGAACGACATCGCCGTGTTGGGCGTGGAGTACTTCTACAACTCGACGGGCTACACGAGCTCGTTCGGCTATCCGTTCCTGCTCTTCAAGCAGGCCTTCCAGCCGCTGTACACGGGGCGCCACTACGGCTCCGCGTACCTCTTCCTGGACCGCCCCGGCTCGCTCGAGCGGACGTCGTTCAACCTGTTCACGTTGAGCAACCTCTCGGACAAGTCGTACATCAGCCGGCTCAACGTCACCCACCGCGCGCTGAGCTATCTGACGGTGGAGGCGTACGGCGCGGTCCACTACGGCCACAAGGGTGGCGAGTTCCGCTTCGGCGGGTTCACGCTTCCTGGTGCGCCGGCGGGCGAAGGCGAGCCGCCCAATCCGCCGATCACCATCAACTACCCCACCTTCGAGCTGGGCGCGGGCCTGCGCATCAGCATCTGAGGCGGTGGTCAGCGGAGGGATTCGAGGGGCCGTGTTCCCGAGTGGGGACACGGCCCTTCGACTTCTCCCAGCGGGCGGCGGGGTGGTCGCACGTCGGGCATGCGAGCGAGGGGAAAGCGGGCCGCCGAGGTGCCGGAGAATTCGAGCAGTGAACACTCTGGCGACATGAACCTGTGGATCGCCCTCGCCGCGGGGTTGAGCGTCGCTCAGGGACAGAGCCAGACGCCCTACCCCTCTCCCATGGACCCGAACGTCCGCGACCCGGCCGCGGAGGCCCTGCGCGACGCGAACGAGCAGGCCGCCGAGGAGGCGGATGGCGCGTGGCTCCCCCCGAACTACGTCATCCAGCAGCCCACCGCGGACGGGACGACGCCGTACAGCGGCTATGTGGTGACGCCCGCCCTCCCCGATGGGACGGCTCCGGCGACGCCGAGCGAGATCGCCGTCGACGAGACCTATCAGACCTATATGCCCATCCCCGCGCAGGTGCAGGAGGGCACGGGCGGGAGCGGTGCGGAGCAGACGGAGAGCGCCGCTTCGACCGTGTCCGATACGGACCTGGGCGTTGGCGGTTCGGGTGATGTGGGCGATGAAGGGGGCGATGCTCGGGTGAATCAACCCGGAGGCTCGAATACGTCCGCGCTCTCACAGCCCGCCCCCGCTCCGCTGGGCGGACAGGATGTGACTGGCGCCTCGGGGAACTACGGCGCCGAGGCTCCGCAAGGCTCGGATGTGAGTGGACAGGTCGACGGTACGGGTGGCTCGGGTACGACGCCTCAGACCTCTGTTCCGAACGACTCGAGTGGCGTCGGGACTGGCACGACGACTCAGCCCTCGACGCAATCGGGCACGGGCGGCTCAGGCGCGCAGCCCGAGCCTCAAGACTCGCTGGGCGGCTTCGGTCCCACCGAGGCCGAGCAAGGCGGTGGCCAGGGCACCACGGGCACGTCGCCCGTCTCTCCGAACGGCACCGGTGGCTCGGGCTCGAACACCGTGCCTCAATCCACCGACACGCAGGGCACCTCCGTGCCGCAGAACAACAACGCCCCCTCCGGACAACAGCAGACCTCCGCGACCTCGAATCCCCCCGCTTCGAACGACACGGAGGTCGCGCAGCTGCGCGCCCGACTCGACGAGCTCGAGGAAGAGCTCCGGGCTCGCGACGACCAGATTGAACAGAACGCCGTCGCCACCCAGCAGCAGGTCGACACGTTCGGCGAGCGCGCCGTCGAGACCGAGCAATCACGCCAGCAGCGGCTCTCCGCGCTCCAGAGCGCCGGCGAATGGATGATGGCCGCCGACGCCGCCATCCAGCAGGGCGCGGATGACGTCGACGATGCCCTGGACATCGCCGACAGCGCCTTCGTGGAGATTCGCCAGAGCGCGGCTGCGTTCGGTCAGGGCAACGTCATCGTCCATGCGGACCGTGCCCGAGCGCTGCTCAACCTCGCTCGTGACGCGGCGGGACGCAGCGACGGATACGCCGCGCGGCTCGCGCTCCAGGAGGCCGGCATCGAGCTCAACCTCGCACGCGGCGCCAGCCTCGGCAGGAGCGGAACGGGCAACTCGCTGCTGTCGCCCTAGACTCCGACACAGCACCACGACCGCGTGAGGCGCCTCCAGCATGAGGCGCCTCACCGGAAGTCACACCAGACTCAGGGCGCCGGCGTCTCGCGGAAGATGAGCAGACCCCGCGACGACTCCGTCGTGTAGATGTACCCGTCACCCGGGACCGCGATGGCGTTGAGCCCCTCGAAGAACGACAGGCCACGGCCCGCGTCCGTCTCGCGGTAGGTGTTGAAGTACGCCACCTGCCGAGGAACGCCGGGGTTGCTCACGTCCACCACCCGCAGACCGTCCTGGTAGTGCGCGACGTAGAGCTTCGTCCCCGACAGCGCCATCGCGCGCACGGAGACCTCCGGGCGGACCCGGAACTCCCCCACCTGGAGCGTGCTCGCCGGATTGGACACGTCCAGCACGCTGACGAACGCCCCCCAGTCCTCGCCACCCGAGAACACCAACGGACGCTCATTCACCGAGCCCACCGCCAACGAACGGGACGAGATGCCTCCGAACCGGCCCAGCAGCTTCGGCGCCGAAGGCGTCGTGATGTCCGACACCGTGACGCCGAACGTCCAGTTGCTCACGTAGAGCCGGTTCCCCACCGATACCACGTCGAAAGGCACCTCCCCGCTCAAAGGCTCGGCGCCCTCGATGAAGTAGCGCTTCAGCAGCTTCGGCTGCAGCGGCGTCGTCACGTCGAAGACCAACACCTCGCCGTTGGGCGCCGGCGACGCGGCGAACAGCAGGTTGCCGTTCAGCGCCAGGGAGCCCACCTCCACCGACGGGTCCGTCAACGAGCGCAGCACCACCGGCTTCTCCGGGTCCGCCACGTCGTAGATGACCAGGCCGCTCTTCTGGCTGGCCACGTACGCCAGCGTGCCGTGCACCACCAGGTCGTTGTAGACATCACTCGACGGCTTGGGGCCCGACAGCTTCCGGGTCTCCGACGGGACGCTCACGTCGTAGATGGCGAAGCCATCCTTGCCGAGCGTGACGTAGGCGCGGCCGCCCACCACCGTCAGCTCCTTGGGGACCAGTTCCTCTCCCAGGTGGATCTCGCGCACCAGCTCCACCCCGGAGCCCTCGACCTCGTCCGCCTTGCGCTGCAGGCGCGCCGCCTCGAACGTGCCCTGCAGGTCCAGCTCTCCGTCCACGCAACGACGGAAGGTGCCCTTCATGCGGCTGGGCGAGCTCGCCTCGCAGCCGGCGAAGGCGTAGCGCACCGTGCGCTCGAACGGGTCGACCACGTCCGCGGCCAGGTAGTACGAGTCCTCCGTGTGCTGCTGCTCCGTCACGGTGAAGCCCAGCACCTTCGCGCCGTCCGCACCCGACAGACGCAGCGCGCCCGCCGAACCCGAGCCATCGTTCAGTTCGACATTGACGTTCCACACGCCCGCGGGTTGCAGGGCCGCGAGGCTTGAACGCTGACAGGACGACAGGTTGATGGCGGCAAGGTGACACTCCGCCTTGTTCTTGGAGTCCCCGTCCTTGCCGCAACCCAGGGCAAGGACCAGCGTGCTGCTCAGTACGAAGAGGCGTCTCATGACCCGTATGCATACCGGGCCATGCCACACAACGAAAGCCCCTCCCTCACTCTCCCCAAGGGATGCGGGACGCCCACCGTCGGGCAAGTAAACGGAAAGAAATAAACGAGGCCCTTGTATAGGCTCACTCCTGAGAGCGAGCCTCCCAGGAAGCCCTGTCTCGCCAGTACCCCACCCATGAGGTGTTCGTGAACCCCCGTCTCCTCGCTGCCGCCGCGCTGGCCCTGCTCCTGCCGGAGCTGGCGCTGGCCCAGGTCTTCGTCGTGCCTCGCCGCCCGGGCAAGACGCCGGTGAACAGCTACGAGTTCGAGTGGCGGCACGTCGACATCCTCGTCGGCCCCCAGGCCACGGGCGAAGAGGCCAGGCCTCCGGACAGGACGGCGCATGACCAGCCCCCCGGCGTCCAGGGTGGCGCCAACCCGGACGCCCCCACCGCCAACGCGGAGGCCGGAGACACGAAATCCCCGCCCTCCGGCGCGGCCGCGCCCACCGAGCCGTCCACCACGCTGTCGCCCAGCCCCGCACCCGAGCTCGTCCAGACCGAGGATGCCGGCCCCCCGCCCCCTCCGGGCTCCGTCGCCTCCAACGAGGACGGCGGCACGCCCCTGAGCACCGCCGCGCTCGGCGCCCCCGACGGAGGCATCGCGCTGGGCGACCCCGACGGAGGCACCGCGCTGGGCGCGCCCGCGTTGGGAGGCCCCGCGCTGGGCGGCTCACCGGATGGCGGCTTCAACTACACCTACGCCAGGTCGCTGGGGGCGAAGGCCGGCGGGGTGCGCTTCTACTTCTACGAGCGTGAGCGCATCGTCGCCGAGCGCGCCGCGCCGCTCATCGAGGAGGCCTACCGCTACCTGGTGGACACGTTCCAGTACGTCCCCACGGAGACCTTCCCGTACATCCTCTACAGCAGCTACCAGGAGTTCCTGCAGACCAACCTCTTCCCGCTGTCCGAGGGTACCCTGGGTGTCACCAGCACCGAGGGTGACCTGAAGCTCACCCTGCCGTACCTGGGTGACCACCGGCTCTTCGAGGAGGTCAGCACGCACGAGCTCGCGCACCAGTTCACCATCCAGAAGGTGCGCACCGTGACGGAGCAGGCGAAGGTGTTCGGCGAGCCGCTCCAGGCCATCCCCCTGTGGTTCATCGAAGGCCTCGCGGAGTTCTACGCCAAGCGGGGCATGGACCCCGAGGCGGAGATGCTGGTCCGGGACCTGCTCGTGAACCCGGACCTCTACAAGGGCTACGCGTTCCTCGACTTCTTCTCCCCCGGGCCCTACGGCTACCTGTGGATCTACAAGGTCGGCCAGGTGCGCGTGGCCTTCCTGGAGGAGGAGTACGGCAAGGGCTTCATCCAGCGCGTGCTGGAGGAGTCGCCCCGGCTGGTGGGCGGCGCCAAGGACACGCCGTCGCTGAAGTTCGAGGAGCTGCTGGAGCGGCTGACGGGCGATGACCCGAAGCGGCTGTCGGCGCGGTTCGAGAACTGGCTGAAGCGGCGCGCGTACAAGACGTACCTGGGCTCGGAGCAGTCCGCGCCCGCGTTGGACCTGCTCGACAAGGCGCCCGGCTACATCACCGCGTTCACCAGCTCCCCGGACGGCTCGGTGCTGGCCATGCGCACCATCGTCCCGGAGACGGGCGAGAGCCGGCTGTACATGATGGACCCGCGCGCGCCGGACAAGAACGTGCGGGTGGCCAGCGACGGCATGCCGGGCGTGGAGTCCCTGCACCCCATCTCAGGCCGCAACTTCGCGCTGTCGAAGGACAAGCTGGCGTTCGTCGCGGAGATCACCGGGCGCGACGTCATCTACGTGCAGGACTACAAGCACACCGTGGAGAAGCGCTCCCAGGACGTGCTGGTGCGCCGCAACCCCATCCGCACCGGCATCGACCGGGAGGTGGGCACGTCGGTGAACCTGGAGCTGGGGGACCGCAAGACGTACCGCATCGACAAGCACGGGCTGCTCGCCGCGTACTCGCCGGCCATCTCCCCGGACGGCCGCTGGGTGGCCTTCATCGGCATCCAGGACGAGGGCCTGCGCGACGTGTACGTCATCGACCTGAACGCCAGCCCCGACGCCAAGCCGCTGCGGCTCACCGACGACGTGTTCTCCGAGCGCCAGGTGACGTGGGGCCCCTCGGGCATCGTCTTCACGTCGGATGCGACGTCGCACCGCAAGTTCAACCTCTTCCGCGTGAAGGTGGACGCGCCCCGCCAGGTGGAGCGGCTGACGAGCGAGGACCGCGACCACGCGGACCCGGTGGCGCTGGCGGACGGGCGCGTGTTCTTCACCGCCTTCAACAACAGCAGCTCCGACCTGCACGAGCTGATGGCGGACGGCCGCATCGTGCGGCGCACGGACCTGACCACGGGCGTGTTCGAGCCAGGCCCCGGCCCCGAGGGCAGCCTGTGGATGCTCTTCCACGTCTCCGGTGAGCGCAAGCCCGCGGTGCTCCGGCCGCCGCGCATGCTCGCGCTCGACGTGCCGCCCGAGCCGCCGCCCGAGCCGCCCAACCCGCTCGCGGTGCGCCCGCTCACGGACGCCACGCCCTACCGGCCCTTCGCCCGACAGAACCTGGAGTTCGGCCCCATCTTCGGCTTCGCGGGCGCGGGCGGCGGCGGCTTCGTCGGTCAGCTCTTCGCCGCGGCGAGCGACCGCATGCGCGACCACCAGTTCATCCTGACGCTGGCGGTGTACGGCAGCTTCGACCTCACCGACGGCTACATGCTCTACATCAACGACGAGCGCCGCACGACGTGGGGCGGCGGCCTCTTCCAGTCGCTGCGCTTCCGCGTGGACCAGACGTTCGACGACCTGCCCGTCTTCTTCACGTCGGCGGAGCGCTACTTCGGCGCGCTCGGCAGCCTGCGCTACCCGCTGAGCACCTTCCTGTTCATCCAGGGTGACCTGAGCGTGGGTGGCACCAAGTACTTCCTCGACGACGACACGGAGTTCCGCCTCTTCTTCCCGGACCGCAACGAGGCCAACCGGGAGCTCTTGTCGCTGTGGAACCAGAAGAACGGCTCCATCCGCTTCCAGACGGAGCTGAGCGGGCAGATCGGCTACGACAGCCTGAAGTACCACTACGCCACGGGCCCGCTGTCGGGCAGCTCCGCGCTGCTCGAGACGACGGTGGGTGTGCAGCCGTTCAACTCCGAGGCCTACGGCAACGTGCGCGTCGACGCCGAGCGCTACTTCCCCATCTACGGCCGCACGCACCTGTTCCTGCGCGGCGGCGCGGGCACCACGCTGGGCGGACGCTACGCGCGCTCCTACTTCCTGTCCTCGTTCGACACCCTGCGCGGCGTGAACTTCGGCGACGAGCGGTGGCTGTTGGGCCGCAACTTCGTCTACTCCACGCTGGAGCTGCAGCTGCCGCTCAACGACATCATCCGGGTGGCCTTCCTCAACGACCTGGAGGCGGTGGCTGGCGTCGACGTGGGCGGCGTGGGCAACAGCTCACGGGACCTGTGGGACCACCGCGTGCTGAACGCCGCCATCGGCTTCAACGTGTCGCTGGGGCCGCTGCTGATGCGCCTGCACTTCGCCCGGCCGCTCGACATCAACGCGGCCGCGGGCAAGCCGGACTCGGGCTGGGTGACGAACTTCTCGCTGGGCATCGCCGGCCTCAACGGCTTCTTCGACACGGCCGACACGGGCGCCAAGAACGGCGCGCCGCAGCCGTCCTCGCCCGCGCTGATGCCGGCGCTGGGTGGCGGCTACACCTCGCCCCGGCACTGAGAATCGTCCGGGCCCCCGCTCGCGCTGTCGTGAGCGGGGGCAGGACAGCTCAGGACTGCGCGGCCACCAGCGCCGCGTTGGCGCGGGCCATGGGGCCGCCGTCATTGGGGATGCGCTCGAAGTCACCGCGCAGCGCCTTGATGGCGAACTTCTCCAGATCGATCTCCCGGCGCGTGCGGATACCCAGCGCGCGCAAGGGAGCGGACAGGGGGCCGAAGCCCAGGACGCCATGCTGGAGGAGCACGCCGGCGGCCACCGCGCTGAGCCACCGCCAGCCGCCGCCGTCCCGCCTGCCCAGCAGGAGGCCCAGCGCGCCGGCCACGGCGGTGCCCACCATGACGGCGCGGTTGAGGTCCCACTCGCGCTCCAGCGTCTGGAGGTAGCGGCTCATCTCCGGGCGGTCGGCGTGGGTCGCCATGTGCCGCACGCACGCCTCCACGTGCTCGTCGATACGACGGTTCACCATCAGCGGCGTGTGGCTGCGGGCGGAATCAGACGACTGGTTCCAGGTCTCCATCGCGTCTCCCTGTCGCGGCGCTCCCCTCTTCTCGATGAAGCTAGGGGCGCAACGGCGCGTCGGGAACAGCGACGGGTGGGAAGAGAAGTGGCTTCCCTGACTGCCTGCCTGCCCCGCCAGAGGGCCCGCTTCCGGGGGGGGCCGCTCCAGCTCCGACCCAGGAGGCGACGCGCGGCGCGACGGGTCCTCTGCCCTCCAGGGTGGGGCGATTGACCGGACCAGGATGGGAAATCCCTTTCATCGACTTCCCACCCCATGGCCCCAAGGCGCAGTGGATTCGTCCACTACCGGGCAGCGCACCTTGGCCTCCATGAGGCACGCGCCTTGCTCAACCCCAGTCGATGACTCGCTCACGACTCTTGCTCTGTCTTCCATTGATGTGGATGTGGGCTTGTGGTTCCGAGGCCCCGTCTCCGCCGACGCAGGCGCCACCCGTCATCGAGGACCCGACACCGTCGAATCCGACGCCCGTGGACCCGACGCCGAATCCGACGCCCGAGGACCCGGGGCCGGTGGACCCGCCGCCGCCTCCTCCTCCACCACCGCCACCTCCGACGCCCGAGGCCCAGCGGCCCTACGTCATGCCGAAGCTGCAGACGAGCGTGCCCGAGTACGAGCTCATCATCCCTCCGGAGGCGATGAAGAAGTTCGCCGAGGACGTGTGGACGCCCGAGCAGGACGCCGTCTTCAAGGCCAAGGGGATGACGTACCCGGTGAAGGTGCGGCTGCGCGGCGCGTCCGCGCGGTTCTTCGACAAGAAGAGCTGGAACGTGAGCTTCGCGGACGGCACCCGCTTCGAGGGTCGCACGTCGCTCAACCTGGTGGCCGAGTTCGCCGACGCGTCCCTGCTGGCGGAGAAGATGGCCTTCGACCTGCTGGAGGCGATGCGCGTGCCCGCGTCCAAGGCGACGTACGTGCTCCTGACGGTCAACGGCAAGAACGAGGGCGTGTTCCTGGAGATCGAGCAGGTGAACAAGGCCTTCCTCAAGGCCCACGCCTTCGCGGATGACGACGCGACCATCTACCGATGCGGGTGGAAGGACTGCGAGATGAAGACGTGGAAGGTGCCCTACCAGGGCAACTGGACGAAGAAGACGAACGAGCGGCAGCCCGACGACGCGCTCGTCGCGATGATGGACGTCATCAACCACTCGCCGGAGCCCGAGTTCGCCGAGAGGCTGGGCAAGCATCTCCAGCTGGAGCACTACCTGCGCTCCATGGTGATGGACGCGCTGATGTCCAACAACTTCGTCGAGGACTCGGAGAGCTACTTCATCTACGACCGGGCCGTGGCGAAGTGGTCCTATGTGCCGTGGGACCTCAACAACGTGGACGCGCGCTGGTGGTACCTGAACCCGGTGCCCGACATGGCCACGAGCACCAACAGCATGCGCCACCCGCTGTTCAACTTCACGCTGTCCGACGCGTGGACGGAGAAGATGTACCTGCAGCGCAAGAATGAGTCGCAGTCCTACCCGGGCTACCTGCCCGTGTTCTCCAACCTGGCCACGCGCGTGCTGATGAACCCGGAGCTGCGCGGGCGGCTGGACGAGCGGCTGGAGAAGGCGCTGGACGAGCTGTTCAAGCCCGAGGTGCTCAACCCGTACATCGACGCGGTGCACGCGCTCATCGACTCGCACATGCGGACGGCCCCGTACATCGACTACGCGCGCTTCCACGCCAGCCGCGACTACATGAAGCGCTACGTCCGGGAGCGCCGGGCCTTCGTGGAGAAGGACTGGGCGCGGCTCAAGGCGCAGCGCTCGACGCTGGTGTTCGACGCGTTCGACCCGGTGGAGGGCTGGGTGGACGTGGCCAACCACGGCACCACGGCCGTGTCGCTCCAGGGCATGGTGCTGACCACCAACCTGCGGGTGAGCCTGGCGCAGAGCGACCATGCGCCCACGCAGGTGCGCGCGCCCATGGGCGCGGTGCTCCCGGCGCTCACCGTGGCCCCGGGCGCGAAGGTGCGGCTGAAGGCGTCCGAGCTGGGCATCCAACTGCCCCCCAAGGGCGAGCTGGGCCTGTTCGACGGCAAGTCCGTAGTGGGCGTGAAGGACTTCCTCTTCTACGGCGCGCTGCCCTCGGGCCAGCAGTACCAGCGCGGCGAGGCGGGCTGGGAGGCCCGCTGAGAGCAGCGCCCTCGCGGCCGGGGCCTACCGCCGCTCGCGGACGACGAGCGTGCGGCGGGCGGTGAGGCCCCGGTCATCGGTGACGAGGATTTCGTGCGAGCCCACTGACGGCGTCCACCAGACCCGCTCGTCCGCGCGCGCCGAGCCGAGCAGCGCGCCGTCCACGAACCAGGTGAGCGCGCGCTCGTGCGAGGCCTCCGCCTCCAGCGGCACCTCCTGCTGGTTGGCGGGCACCCCCGGAATCAGCAGCGCGACGTGGCCGGGGGCCGGTGAGACGATGGAGGGCGCCGCCCGGGCGCCGCCGGGCTCACACCCCGGAGCGGGCGCGGGGGGCTCGGGCAGCCGGCGGTGCTGCTCCTCCAGCCAGCGGCGAATCGTCGCCGGCCACGTGACGAAGACACGCGACTCCGTCTTGCGCCCCGCGCTGCACGTGGGGCCCACGGACAGGCCCGTGGCCACGTCCACCTCCACGCGCTGGTGATACGGACACACCGCGGTGGGCACGGCCGAGCGGCGCGCGTGGACGTGCTTGCGCTGGGTGCACGCCTCCGTCGGCAGGTGCCCCGAGTACGCGCAGACCTCCACCCGCATCAGGTCCTCCGGCACCACCGTCTCGTCCTCGGGCAGCGAGCGGCCCCGGGGCCCCACGCCCTCGAGGATGTCGAACAGCACCGGGCCCGCCGCGTCCGCGCCCACCAGGTGCACGCTCGGCGCGTGGTTGAAGTTGCCCAGCCACACGACGGCGGTGTGCCGGGGGCCGGAGCCCGCGGCCCAAGCGTCGCGGTGGCCGAAGCTCGTGCCCGTCTTCCAGTGCACCCGCGCGGGCAGGCCCGTCAGCCGGCGCCGCTCCGGGAAGTCCGGCCGGTCCCTGAGCGCCAGTGCCTTGCGCGTCAGCCACGCGGCGCCCGGGGACATGACCTCCACCGGAGCCTCCGGCGGCTGGCCCTCGTCCAGGAGACGCAGCGGACGGGCGCGGCCATCTCCCGCGATGGCCACGTAGAGCCCGGCGACCTCCAGGGGCGTCAGCTCGATGCCGCCCACGGCCGCGGACAGGCCATAGTGGCCCGGGTCCGGCACCAGGCTGGTGACACCCGAGGTCCTCAGCGCGGCCAGGAAGCGCTCCACGCCCACGCGCTCGAGCAGCCGCACGAAGGGCATGTTGAGGGACTGGGACAGCGCGTACTCCAGCCGCACGAGCCCCAGGAAGCGGCCGTCGAAGTTGCGCGGCGCATAGCCGCCGTACGTCGTGGGGATGTCCGCCACGAGCTGCTCGGGGCCGGTGAGGCCCTGGTCGATGCCCATGGCGTACAGCAGCGGCTTGAGCGCCGAGCCCGGCGAGCGCGGCGTGGCGAAGCCGACAATCTGCCCGCCGTGCTCCGCGTCGAAGAAGTCGAAGTTGCCCACCAGCGCGAGCACCGCGCCCTGCTCCCGCTCCACCACCACCGCCGTGCCGTTGTGGATGCCCTTGGCCTTCAGCTCCCGGGCCGCGTCGCGCATCACCCGCTCCACCAGGCGCTGCGTGCCCCCATCCAGCGTGGTGGACAGCCGCGTCTGGCCGGGGCGCTGGGCCCTGAGCCACACGGCCACGTGGGGTGCCTCGCGCGGGAAGGCCTTGAGCCCGCCCGGCACGTCCGAGGCGCGCACGTCGGCGAGCACCTGCTCGGCGGGCACCCTCGCCTCCTCCGGTCCACGCGGAAGGGCCTCCGCCTCCAGCAGCCTGCGGGCCACGTCGTCGCGCGCCGCGCGCAGCCGCTCGCGGTTCTCCGGCGTGGGGAAGCGGCGGTTGGGGTTCTGCGGCACCGCCAGCAGCGTGGCGATTTCGGCCGGGCTCAGGTGCGCCGCGGTGTGGCCGAAGTACGCCAGGGCCGCGGCCTCCACGCCCTCCACGTTGCGCCCGTAGGGGACGAACTGGAGATAGGCCGCGAGCACCTCCTGCTTCGTCAGGCGCAGCTCCAGCTGCACCGCGCGCAGGGACTCCACGAGCTTCGAGGTGAAGGTGCGCGGCCGGGGCTCCAGCATGCGCACCAGCTGCATCGTCAGCGTGGAGGCTCCCGACACCCGGCGCCCCCGCGCCACGTTGAGCGCGGCGGCGCGCACCACGGCGAGCGGGTCCACGCCGGGGTGTGAGGAGAAGCGCTTGTCCTCCAGCGCGAACAACGCCCGGAGGTAGGCCGGGTCGATGCGCTCGACGGGCGCGGCGATGCGCCAGCGCTCGTCGGGCGCGAGGAAGACGTGGGCCGGGGTGCCGTCGCGGTACTCCATCACCACCGAGGGTGGTGCGGAGAGCCGCGACGGCAGCGGCACGGACCACGCCGCCGCCACTCCCACCGCCGCGAGGAGCAAGAGCCCCGCGGCGGTCCAGAGGAGCTTCTTCAGGAGTGGACGGACGCGGCGCATGTCAGAGGAGGTTGTCCTTCCACGGGCCGGACACCTGCACCGTGCCACCCGCCTCGCGGGCCCACAGGCGAGGGTCGTACATCGCCTCGGCCTCCGCCGTGGGCAGCGTGAAGGCACCCGCCGTCACCGCGCGCACCGCGTAGACAATCTTCTTCGACTCGCGAGCCCCCAGCGCGCCGAAGACCTCCATGCGGTCATCCCGGATGTTGACGTAGTCCGGGGTCCACAGCGCGTCCGCCTGCACCCAGTCCACCGAGCCGCCCCGGCCCAGCCGCGCGTTCTCGATCTCCCAGCCCGCGGGCAGCCGGTCGACCAGCGCGATGTTCTGCACCCGCTCGGCCGTGGTGTTGGTCAGCTCCAGCTCCACGTAGACCAGCTGCGCGAGCGCCACCGGCGCGCTCTTCAGGTCCACCTCCGAGCCATCCTGGCCGCGGTACTTGCGGCTGAGCTTCAGCCCCTCGCCGCCCACGCGCGGCGGGCCCTCCGAGCGCACGCCCTCGCTGCTCAGCACGAGGAACAGCGTGCCCGCGGACTTCTCCTTCAGGTCGAGCTGGAGGCTCTTGCGCTCGCTCGCGCGGGCCAGCGCCCAGGTGCGGTCCGAGGCGCGCGCGTCCTTGGCCTGCTTCGCCGCCACCTCCTTGCCATCCACCGTCAGCGTCGGCGGGGTGAAGCTCGTGGCCGCGCCCTTGAGGCGCTTGCCCAGGCCGGTGATGCCCCAGACCAGCTCCTGCGTCGTGTACCAGGAGCTGGGGCTCGAGCTCAGCGCGCTGGCGACCATGGCGGCCAGGGGCTCACCCGCGGCGTCGGTGCCGAAGAGGTCCTGGTAGGTGCTCAGCATGAAGCCGCGCCGGCGTCGGTCCGAGTAGAAGGACCAGCTGTTGCTCCGCTCCTCGGTGACGGGCGACAGGTCCGGGCTGCGCAGCTCCTTCTCATAGCGGCGGTCTCCGGCGAGCCACAGCGCCGCCTTGAGCATGTAGTCCTCCTCCCGCTGTTCGCCCTTGAGCGGGGCCTTCTTCGCGCTCTCCGCGAGGGCGTCCACCAGCTTCTGCACACGCGCCTTGCGGCCCTTGCCGGACAGCGCCAGCACGTAGTGCATGTAGGCCTCCGAGCTGCCGTGGTAGTCCCGGGCGGTCGCGTTGCCCTCCAGGGAGTTGAGCGTGTTGCCCATCCACAGGAGCGCGTCGTCCAGCCGGTCCTGCGGGACGGGGAATTTCTGCTTCTGCGCGTCCAGGAGCATGTGCGTCGCGTACGCGGTGCCCCACAGCTGCGGCTCCATCGCGCCCGGCCAGTAGCCGAAGCCTCCCGACGGCGTCTGCATGGACAGCACGCGGTTGATGCCCGCGAGCACCATGTCCCCCACGTCCCCGTGCTTCTTCAGCGTGGGGTCCACCTGGTCCACCAGCTCCGACACGAACAGCAGCGGCCGCGTGGAGGACGTCGTCTGCTCGATGCAGCCGTACGGGTACTGCACCAGGTACGACAGGTGCTGGAGCGACTGCGCATAGGGATTGGCCGTCACCCACAGCGTCGAGCGCTCCGTGGTGGGCACCCACCCCTGCAGGTGCTTGGAGACATCCGTCACGCCCTGCGCCAGCTCGATGCGCTGCACGCGGCGCTCGCGAGGACCGGACGGCGACAGCGGCACGTCCAGCGTCTCCTTGGACGTGTAGCCGCCGCCCTCCACCACCACGCTCAGCCGCGCGGCGCCCACCGACTGCACCGCGCGGGCCTGGAAGACGAACGTGGTGGACTTGCCGTCCGCCACGCGCGCGCGGCCCTCGCTCTTGCCAAGCAGTTGCAGCGGCGACGCCGTGTCCGCGGGCAGGGCGAGCCCGGGCACCGGCAGTGACTCCGCGGCCAGCGTCACCTTCACGTCCTGCGCCTTGCCGGACAGGTTGGTGACGAAGACGGGCACCTGGATTTCGTCGTTCTGCGTGAGGAAGCGCGGCAGCGTCGTCTGGAGCACCAGCGGGTCCCTGACCAGCACCTGCGCGCTGGCGCGGCCCATGCGCTTGGGCCCCGCCGTCACCGCCATCACCCGCACCGCGCCCCGGTACTGCGGGAGCTGGAACGGCAGGCGCAGCTTGCCGTTGGCCGGCACCGGCACCACGCCGCTCCACAGGGCCACGGGCTTGACGGGCTGCACGCGGCCCGCGGCGTCCCCTTCCGCGTCACCACCGGTGGAGCGCGAGCTGCCGCCCGGGGGCACCAGCAACGTCCAGCCGATGGTCTCGAAGGTGTCCACGCCCAGGGCGCGCTTGGTGAAGATGTCCTTGAGCGGGTCCGGGCTCTGGAAGCGCGTGAGGGAGAGGATGCCCTCGTCCACCACGGCCACGGTGGCGAAGGTGGCGCCCTCGAGCGCGCCCAGGTCCAGGTCCACGGTGAGCGTGTCGTTGGAGCGGACCTCCTTGGGCACGTTCAGCGCGACTTGCTGCGTGTAGTCCACCGGCTCCAGCACGACGCTGGCCACGCCGAAGGCGCGGTCGGGCATGAAGGCCTCGGCGGACTCGAGGTGCGGGTCCTTCACCAGGAAGGTGCTCACGTAGACGTTGGGCGCGAACTGCTTGGGCGTGAAGCTCCACGTCACCTCGCCCGGCTCCACGGCCTTCCACTCGGTGGCGAGGACGCGGTCGGTCTCCGCGGTGAAGAGGATGCGGCCCTTGTACGGCGCCTTGAGCTTCACGTTGATGGGCTTGCCGACGACGGCCTTCGCGGGCACGGCCACGTCCAGCGACGTGGGCTTGAGCGGACGCGGCGTCTGGTCGACGCGCGAGCCCTCGCCCCACCAGTAGTAGCGGCCCTCTCCCTCCAGCTCCAGGTCCGTCTGCGCGTTGCCGGAGCGCACGCGCACCAGGTAGCCCGCGGCGTCCGCGCCCGGCGTGACGGTGAGGTTGAAGCGGCCGTCCACCACCTTCACCGTGGCGCTGCCCTCGCGCAGCGGCCTCAGGTAGCGCTGGTAGCGGTCATAGCCCTCGCCCTCGTCGTAGTAGTAGCCGTACTCCTCCTCCAGCCGCACGTACTCCACCTGCACGGTGGCCGGCGCCAGCGACGAGGACGCGACGAGCTTCCCGTCCCAGTCCACCACCACGCCGTTCACCGTGAAGGGCTTGCCCGCCTTCACCTTGCCCACGCTGGCCTGCAGACCCACGTAGTAGCGCTCCGGGTGCACGGGCACGCTGGCCTCGTTCACCGTGGAGCGGCCGCTGCCGGACTCGAACACGCTCGCGAGCGCGCTCAGTCGCGCGGCCCCGCGCAGCCCGCCCATGGCCGCCAGCGCCGGGCAGTGGATGAGCGCCTGGCCCTTCGCGTCCAGCGCGCCCTTCGCCTGGCCCAGCGTCACGGGGCGCGGCTCCTTGCCGTCCTGGCGCCACAGGCCGTAGGTGAACTGCGCGTTCTGCTTCGGCTTGAAGTCGGACGGCACCAGCCGGCAGTTGAGCTCCACGGGGCTGCCCTCGGCCGAGCCGCCGAACAGGTACGCGGCCTCCACGGCGACGGGAATCTCCACGCCCTGCACGTAGCCGGGGGCCTCCGCGGTGGCCGTCACCTTCATGCGCTCGGGGACGAACTCCTCCACGTTGAGGCCGTAGGAGGCCACCTCGCGGTCGGCGACCTTCAGCGTGACGCGGTAGTGGCCCGTGTCCTGGAACGCCTCGAAGGGCACGTCGAGCGAGACCAGGCCCGCGTCGTTCGTCTTGAGCGGCACCTTCTTGAGCTCACGCTCGCGCGGGTCCACCACCACCAGCTCCACCGGCATGCCCGTGGGCGGCGCCAGGTCATCCTGGCCGCGCAGCACGCCCGCGATGTGCGCGGTGTCGCCGGGGCGGTACACGCCGCGGTCGGACCAGAGCGAGGCGCGGTAGGCCTTCTCGGAGCGGTACGGCTCGCCCTGCACGTCGGAGTTGGCGATCTCCGTCTTGAGCTCGTTGTACTTGAGGTACGTCATCTCGTCGCCCTGGCGCGCGATGAGCGCGAAGGGCTGGCTGTCATCCACGCCGCCCGGGGGCACGTTGAGCACGCACCCGTCCGCGCCCTTGGTGACGCAGCGGCTGACGGCCTGGCCGCTCTTCTTCACCAGCGACACCTCCACGCCGGACACCGGGTCCGTGCTCTCGATGCCGAGCGCCCAGACCCACACCTCCCCCGCGTCCTTCGAGCCCGGCGCCGGTCCGCCCCGCTTGGCCACGAGGCTCAGGTCGGTGAGCAGCACGCGCGTGGCGGCCGACAAGTCGTTGCGACGGACGGAGACCTCCACCAGGCCCCGCGTCGACGCGGGCACCAGGCTCGCGACGTCCAGGTACGTGGTGGTGAGCGTGTCCGAGGCCGACTGGAGCGGCAGCGTCTTCTTCACCACGAGGTTGGACGTGCGCTCGTCCGCCGTCTCGCGCTGGTCATCGCTCATCCAGAAGATGAGGTTCTCCGGCGGGACGTTGCGGATGGTGAGCTCCACGGCGTCCAGGTTGAGGTGCTGCAGGGGCAGGTTGCGCCACGCGCCGCGCGGCAGGTAGCGCCCCGCGGAGGTGAAGGAGAGCTGCGACTGGCGCGCGGGGATGGACAGCTCCTGCTCGAAGTCCGCCAGCAGCGTGCCGCCGCCCACGGACGTGGTGCCCGCGTCGATGCGCAGCGTGTACGTGCCGCGCTTGAAGTCGCCGAAGATGCGGAAGCCCTGCCGCGTGGGCGCCACGGAGACCTTCACCGGGGGCGTCACGTGGATGGAGGCCTCCGCCGTGGCGTCGTCCAGCACGCAGCCCTTGTTGCCCGACTCCCAGTAGTACGAGTCGTACTCCTGGTAGTAGCGGGGGCTGGCCGGCGCCTCCGCGGCCACGTCACGGCAGGCCACCTCGAGGTAGTGCCCGCTGCTGCCCTCCTTCCGGTTGACGCCGGTGATGTCCATGCGCTGGCCGCCGTGCAGGACGAAGGTGGCCTCGGCCGAGGGGGCGAGCGCCTTCGCGTCGGACGCGGCGGCGAGGCCCTGCTTGAGGGTGAAGCGCAGCGCGGCGGAGGGCTTGAGGCCGGGGCTCGCGAGCTCCGCGGTGACGGCGTTCGACATGCCGGCGACCGAGCGCCACTTCACGTCGGAGATGGGCTGGGTGCCCACCAGGAACGTGCCCTTGCCGCGCATGGCGCTGGGGGACACCGGACCGGAGAAGACGACGTCCACCTCGATGCGGCTCTTGGCCAGGTCCAGCTGCTTGGGCTGGATGCGGAGGAACTGGAAGGTGGGCGTCTTGAAGACGTGCTTCCAGGCGTCGTCGGAGGGCGCCTTCACCACGCCCGCGTCGGTCTCCAGCGAGACGACCTTGACGGTGTACTCGGTGCCGAAGGAGAAGGCCTGACCGGACGAGGTGTTGAACGTCAGCGTGGAGGGCCCGCTCCAGGTCAGGTTCCCGGCCACCTGCGGCGAGATGGAGACGACGGTGCCCGGCTTCACCTCGTGGTCATCGGGGCGCAGCGGCCGCGCCAGCTCGATGACGATGGACTGGGGCAGCACGCCCACCGCGCCCTGGGGGCGGATGATGGGGGTGACGGCCTCCGGCTTGGGCGGCACCTTCACGACGGCGGCGGTCGTCCCCGCGTCACCGCCGGAGACCGCGGGTGACGCCGTGGTGGTGTCCGGGGTGCTCGGCGAGGAGGTGGCGGGCTGCTGCTCGTCCTTCTTGCAGCCGGAGATGGAGATGCCCAGGAGCAGCG
The DNA here is from genome assembly GCF_020037095.1 of Myxococcus sp. XM-1-1-1. Classification (NCBI taxonomy): domain Bacteria; kingdom Pseudomonadati; phylum Myxococcota; class Myxococcia; order Myxococcales; family Myxococcaceae; genus Myxococcus; species Myxococcus sp. XM-1-1-1. The sequence continues at coordinate 141,930 of NZ_JAIQDH010000003.1, read as the reverse complement.
CGGCGACGAGCCAGCTGGCGCGTCTGGCGCGCGGTGGCGGATTGGAGACGACGGACTGCGGACCCATGTTTCCTCCGGAAGGTGCCTGCTGTTCTTCATGCGACGTGCCGACGGCGCACACGCCAGGAAGCTTGGGGAGTGCGGTCGAACGCCCACGGCCCGCACGCGTCCCCCACGCGTCCTCGGGCCCACAGGGTGTACGCGGAGCCACACTCCCGGTGGCCTCCGAGCACGCGCCCAGCGGTCGATGGCGCCACGCTATAGGAGGGCCACGCATCGGGGTCAACGCCCCCAGGGAAGCGGGTATGGTGGTCCGGCATGGTGCTGCCCGTCCGTTTCGTCCTGATGCGTCCGCGCAACGCGGAGAACCTGGGTGCCGCTGCTCGGGCGCTGAAGAACTGCGGCCTGTCGGATTGGGTCTGGGTGACGCCCGAGGTGGAGGATTTGACGCCCGCGCGCCGGCTGGCGGTCCATGCCGAGGACGTTCTCGACGGCGCGCGTCGCGCGGACACGCTGGAGGAGGCCATCTCCGACTGCGTGTGGGTGGTGGGGACGAGCTCCCGCAAGGTGGAGGGCAAGCGGCGCCTGGCCCCGCGCGCGGTGGCGGAGGAGTGGGTGTCGCGCTCGACGCAGGGCACGGTGGCCGTGGTCTTCGGGGATGAGCGCAGCGGGCTCACCAACGCGGAGGTGGAGCGGTGCCATGACCTGTCCGCGGTGCCCACCGCGCCGGAGCAGCCCTCCATCAACCTGGCGCAGGCGGTGCTGCTGTACGCCTATGAGGTCCGCGTGGCCACGCTGGAGGCGCACGCCCCGCCGCCCGGCCCCCTGCCGGTGGCGGCGACGGACACGGAGCTGGCGCAGGTGGAGTCGACGCTGGAGGGCGTGCTGACGGCGGGAGGGTTCCTCATCGACGAGCAGCCGGGGCGTACGGGCTTGCGGGACTTGTTCGCGCCGCTGCGGCGCTCACGGCTGACGCGCAAGGAGGCGCGGCTGTGGCTGGCCGCGCTGCACACGCTGCGCAAGCGAGGTTAGACGGGGCGGCGATAGCGGGGGGTGGCGCGCGTGGACCTGGGAGGCGGGGCCTTGCGCTTGCGGGCCAGCGCCACGGCGACCCACGCGAAGACGGCCGCGGCCAGCACGAGCAGCGCCACCCAGTACCAGTAGCTGTGTCCCGTGGCGCCCTCGGGAGAGACGGACACCTCCTGGGGCACCTGCGCCAGCGCGAAGAGCGGGACGGTCAATGCGGCAAGTGGAGCCTGGGCGTCACTCATGGGCATCCTCGTCCAGGTAACCTCTCCATCCTCGCGGGCCACTACAAGCCATGGGGCTCGCCGGGTCCGCGAGGTGGCGTGCCCAGCGCTCGGGTCCCTGCTCGGTGGGCGCGGGGCTACTTCGCGCTCTTCAAGCGCGCGAGGAGCTTGGGGTCATCGGGGAGCAGGCCCGCGGCGGGCAAACGGGTGAGGAGCTCGCGCCAGCGGGGGTCGGCGGCGTAGGCGCGCTGGAGGAGCGGCAGGGCCTGGTCGACGCGGTCCACGCCCACGAGGGAGATGGCGTGCCAGAAGATCATCTCCGCGTTGCCCGGCGCGAGCTTCTCCGCGGAGGAGTACGCGGCGAGGGCGGCGTCGGTGTCCTTGTGTTCCAGGGCGAGGTCGCCTTCGTTCATGAAGTTGTAGGCGCGCTGGAGGGTGACGAGGCGGCGGAGCTCCTTGAGGGGCTCGGGGTGGTCATCGACGCGCAGGTCGAAGCGGCGGTCCATCCAGGGGCGGCCCGAGGGCTTCGCGGAGACGATGATGAGGGCTGCGGACTGCTTGCCGCGGAGGTCTCCGCCCTGGCTTTCGGCGGCCTCGAGCGCGGTGAGCATGCGCTCGGCGAGGTCTCCCTTGGAGGCGCGATAGGCCTTGGCCATGGCGGGCCAGACGGTGTCCTTCTGCATCATGTTGGCCTGGACGGAGAAGCCCTCGCCCACGAGGTGTCCGGCGGCGGCGATGCAGTTCGAGCCCGTGTGCGCGGAGACGCGGCCCTGGGCATCCACCATGGCGACCTGGCGCACCTGGCTGGCGGAGTCGGCGGCGAGCAGGCCCTTGAGGGCATCCGGGGCTGGTCGGCCCGCGCGCATGAGGTCCAGGCCGAGACGGCCGTAGGACGGATCGACGAAGGACTGGGTGGCGACGGCGCCCACGCCGGCCTCGGCCCAGGGGACGGTGGCGCCCACGGAGAACCAGTGGGATTGCACGGCGACACCCAGGTCCCCTGTCGCCGGATCCCTGGCGACGATGGAGTAGGTGTTCACGGGGCGGCGCGGCACGGTGGAGGGCTCGGCGGCCACGGCGTGGAGGGACAGGAGCACGAGGCAGAGGGCGAGTCGGGACATGCGGGGACTCCCACGGAGGAGGGGCGCAGGCTGAGCGAGGGGGCGTGCGACCGCAAGGCCCGACGCGGCATGGGGCGCGACGGCGGCCTTACCTTCGAGGAAGTCCTGAACCCACGTGAGGAGGACGCAGCATGGACCACATGCCCTATGAGTCGATGGAGGTCGGTGACGAGGAGCCGGGACAGAACGGCCGGCGGCGGAGTTCTCCCGAGGAGGAGGCCCCGGGGCGTACGCCCAAGTCGGCGGAGGCAGGTGGGCTCGAGGAGGAGCGCCGGATGCCTCAGGAGGAGCCCGGGAAGACACCTGGGAGCGCCGAGGGCGAGGATCCAGCTCCGCGGAGGTCGTGAGACTCCACGTTCACGTGGACATGGCCGCTAACGTCGGGGGGCCAGGATGATGATGGCCATGCCAGCAATGGCGACGAGCGCGCCCACCACATCCCATGGGGTGGGCCGCTCTCCCTCGACGAGCCAGAGCCACGCGAGCGCCACGGCGATGTAGACGCCTCCGTAGGCGGCGTAGGTCCGCGCGGCGCCTGTCGGATGCAGCGTCAGCAGCCACGCGAAGAGCGCGAGGCTCGCGGCCGCGGGGACCAGCCACCACACCGAGCGCCCCTGTCGCAGCCAGAGATACGGCAGATAGCAGCCGATGATCTCAGCCAGGGCCGTGAGGATGAAGAGTCCGAGAGCGCGCGCAAACGACATGAGGAGGGGTCCCGACGGAGTTCGATTGCGCGAGGACTCGTACCACGGCCCCGAACCGCTTGCGCCCGGACTGCCTCGACACTCATTGCAGTGCCGGAGCTTCGCGCCGAGCCCCGTCGAAGCCTCGCGACTCGACCCATGCGTGAGGCGATTGCGCTCCTCGCCCGGGCACTGATTGCTTCCGGGCGGCCCGGGCTGTCTCCTCGCGGTGCCGAGCCTCGCATCGCGTCGTCCTCGAGGTTCCGCGAATCGCCGCACGAGCGAGGTGCGGGACAGCCTGGCCCTCGGCTGTTCGAGGCCTCCCGTGACGCTCCTGCCTCGTTCACGTCCCCGAGCGATGCACCGCGTCCCGGATGGCGCCCCGGAGCGCGGCACCCGACGTAATCACCGCGGAGATGTGTCCCGCGTCCACGATGCGCAGCTCGCTTCCAGGCCAGTGCGCATGGAGCGCGCGTGCTTCCGCCAAGGGAACGAAGGCATCCCTCGCGCACGCCAGGATGACGGCGGCGCTCGGCTTCACGGGCGGCGGCAACAGGCGCGCGCTCGCCGCGTCCAGGATGGTCGCGAGCCGCGTCCTCGCCTCCGTCTCGTCCGGCGAGCCCGCCAGCCTCCTGAAGTCGATGGAGCGCGAGTGCACGCCCTTCGTGAACACCGGCGCCGGCGAGGCCCCCGCCGCGAGCGCCGCGACGCCCACCGGCTCCGGAATCGTCGCCGCCGTCAACGCCGCCATGTACCCACCCATGCTGTAGCCCGCGACCGCGACGCGCTCGTAGCCCTCGCGCCGCGCATGAGCCACCAGCGCCCTCGCCTCCTCGATGGACGCGATGTTCATCTGGAGCTGCTCGCTCACCGTGCGGATGTGCGGCCCCTTCTGCCCCAGCGCCCGCCGCGTCCCGTAATAGGGGTTCTCCAGCAGGAACAAATCCACCCCCTCCTCCACCAACGGCGCGAACAACCAACTCCGCAGCCGGAACCCCTCGTCCCGCGACGCCGCGAGCACCACACACGCGTCGCGCCCCCGCCCTCGCTCGGACGTCATCCATCGCACCGAGCCCAACCGCACCTCCGACGGCAACGCCACCCACGGCGAATCGAACGCCCCATCCCGGAACCTTCGACGCCCCGCCGCCTGCTCCGCGCCCCAGCGGACCTCCAGCGGCAACACCGTCGCCGCGAGCCGCCCCGACAACGGAGCCCCCGCGAAGGTCTCCTCATCCCCCCAGCCATCACAGAACAGCCGACGACTGGCCAGGGCGGCCATGAACGCATCCAACGGATGCATCCGTGATTCATCCCCGACAGACGGATTCCCGGCACGAGCGGTCATGTCCCCGACTCTACGCGGGCCAACGGCGTCACGGAGGCGCCACGCGCTCCAGGTGACGATGATATGACGCCCGACTCCATCGTCCCCTCTGGAAGCCCATGCCGCGCAAGCCCGACAAGACCAAGCCCCCGCAGCACCAACGATGGGAGGGCAAGGAGAAGCCGGACTGGCTGTCTCGCGCCCTCGCACGCGCGGGCGTGTTCCCCCAGAAGGAGGCCGAGGACGCCATCACCGCCGGACGCGTCACCATCAACGGCCGCGTCGCCAAGATGGCCCTCACCCCCGTCCCCCCCGGCGCCACCGTGCGCGTCGACGGAAGAGTCGTCCCGCTGTCCGCCCCCGCCACCCGGGTGCTCGCGTTCCACAAGCCCGCGGGCGTGCTGTCCTCCACCGTGTCGCAGCACCGCACCGGCACCGTGTTCGAAATCCTCCTCCGACAGCTCCCTCCCGAGCTCGCCGGCTACACGTGGCACGCGGTGGGCCGGCTCGACGTGGACTCCACGGGCCTGCTGCTCTTCACCAATGACGACAAGCTCGTCGCCCACGCCACGTCACCGGACACGCACCTGCCCAAGCGCTACGTGGCCACCGTCTTCAGCACCGCGGATGACGAGCGCGTGGAGCCGCTGCGCAAGGGCATGGTCCTCGACGACGGCCCCGCCCGCCCCGCCACCGTCCGCGTGCGCGACGAGAAGACCGTGGAGGTCACCCTCACCGAGGGCCGTCACCACCAGGTGAAGCGGATGCTCGGCGTCGTCGGCCTCCCCGTGCGCGCCCTCCACCGGGAAGCCGTGGGCGGCATCGAGCTCGACATCCCCGAGGGCACCTTCCGGCTCCTCACCGATGACGAGGTCCGCGAGGGCCTGCGCTACACGGGACGTACCGAGTCACCAGAATAGACACGCCCGAGCTCGCGGGATGTCTGCCCCTCGGCGCACAATCCGCGCATGAGCCCTCGCATCCTCCGGACGTGGTGTGGTGCCGCCGCGCTGCTGCTCAGCGTGGCCTGCGGTGACAGCGGTCACGACGACACCCGAGCCGACGCGGGGACGCATCCCCCCGACGGCTCCGTGCCCACCCCGGACGCTGGCGCACCCGACAGCGGCACACCCGAAGAGGACGGCGGCACGAATACCTCCCCGGATGGAGGCCCGAGCGGAGGCCCCGACGCCACCGTCCCCGGCGCCGTCACCCTCCCCTTCCCGACGCTGCAACACCTGACGGTGGAGTGGGCCTTCACCGGCGACGCCAACGCCAACGGCACCGTCGCCGTGCGCTTCCGCCCCGCGGGCTCCAGCACCTGGCGCAAGGCCCTGCCCCTGCGCCGAATCCCCGCCGGGAGCAACGAGGGCTTCTCCTGGGCCCAGCGACACTCCGGCAGCATCTTCGGGCTCCAGCCCGCGACGCAGTACGAGTTGGAGCTCACACTCGCCGACCCGGACGGCGGCGGCGCCGTGCGCACGGCGACAGCCACCACGCGCGCGGTCCCGGCGCCCATGGCGAACGCACCCGTCAAGGCCGTGACGCCCGCCACCTTCGCCAGCGTCGCCGCGAGCGCCCAGCCCGGAGACCTGCTCGAGCTCGGCAGCGGGACGTACACCGGCTTCGACTGGTCGCGCAGCGGCACGGAGGGCAAGCCCATCGTCCTGCGAGGCACGTCGGGCACCGTCATCAACGGCCCCGTCAACCTGTTCAACCAGAACCACGTGCACTTCGACCGGCTCACCATCAACGGCCGCCTGCGCTTCAACGGGACGAAGAACTTCGCCCTCACCCGCTCCACCATCAACGCCACCTCCGCGAACGGCGGCGATGCGGTCGTCACCTTCCTGCGCGCGGAGAACGCGTACATCGCCGACAACGTCGTGACGGGCATCACCCCGTGGGCGGAGTCCTCGCTCGGCGTCAATGGCAACAACCAGGGCGAGGGCATCTGCGTCACGGGGCCTGGACACGTCATCCAGAACAACCGCGTCACCGGCTTCCGCGACGGCATCTCCTTCATGGAGGACGACGCCGCGGTGGACCAGTACAGCATCGACGTGCTCGACAACGACCTCATCGGCAACGCGGACGACGGCGTCGAGGCGGACTTCTGCGCCCACAACTGCCGCATCGTCGGCAACCGCCTCACCAACAACTTCATCGCGCTGTCGTCCCAGCCGAGCCTGGGCGGGCCGACGTACTTCGTCCGCAACGCCGTCTACAACGCGGTGCACATCGCCTTCAAACTCTACCGGGGCAGCTCGGGCGACGTGCTCCTGCACAACACCGTGGTGAAGCACGGTGACGGCTTCGGCATCACCGCGACCACACCCGTGGCCCGGCTCCACGCTCGCAACAACCTGTTCATCGGCGGGCCCGGAGGAACTTTCAACGGCTACAGCAGCGGCAGCGCCCAGGGCAGCGTCCTCCACCTCCCCTCGCTCACCACGGCGAACGCCGACCTGGACCACGATGGCTATGGCTCCACCTCCGGCACCTTCAACGCCAACTGGGGCGGCACGCGCATCACCTCCCTGAACGACCTGCGCGCCAAAACCACCGAGAAGCACGCCGTCCAGGTGGACCTCGGGGTCTTCGCGGCGACGGTCGCCTACCCCGCGTCCCCCATGACGCTTTATGCCGCGCCCGACCTGCGTCCTCGCGCGGGCTCCACCGTGGAGAACGCCGGCACGCCGCTCGAGAACATCACGGACGGCTACTCCGGCTCGGCCCCGGACCTCGGCGCCCTCGAGGTCGGCGCCCCCATCCCCACCTACGGCCCACGCCCCTGAGGACTTGCGCTCGCGCCAGGAGCGCTCAGACTCGCGAGGGCCCCACCCTTCACGGGGCCCTCTCACAGTCGAGGCGTTCCATGTCCGGGTCTCGCCCCTCGTCGTGGTGTCAGCGCGTCCTCCTGCTGGCCCTCTTCATCACGCTCCCCGTCGCGGCCGCGCCCGCGCCGGAGCCGGCCACGCTGCTCGCCGAGCTGCACGAGGTGACGAAGCATGACGCCACCGCGCCGCTCGACGTGAAGAAGGTCCGCGAGCAGAAGCGCGGAGACGTCACGGTGACGGAGCTGACCTATGCCAGCCCCAAGGGCGGACGCGTCCCCGCCTTCCTCGTCACCCCACCGGGCCCAGGTCCCTTCGCGGGGCTCGTGTTCCTGCACTGGGGTCAGGGCTCGAAGAACGAGTTCCTCGACGAGGCGCTCTCCCTCGCGCGCTCCGGCGTGGTGTCGCTGCTCGTCGATGCGCCGCACGTGAGGCCCGAGCCCTGGCGCGGCTCGCTCCGGGGCGCGGCGCTGTACCCCACGCACCTCCAGACGCTGCTCGACATGCGGCGCGGCGTGGACCTGCTCGTCAGCCGTCCCGAGGTCGACGCGAACCGGCTCGGCTTCGTGGGCCACAGCATGGGCGCCATGGTGGGTGGAGCGCTGGCCGGCGTCGAAGCCCGCGTGCGCGCCTTCGTGCTGATGAACGGCGTGGGTGACTACTCCAAGAGCATCCTCACGCTGGAGCGCGAGAACGAGAAGAAGCTCGCCGACGCGATGTCCGAGCCGGACTTCGCCGTGTTCGCCCGGAAGATGGCGGCCCTCGACGGCGTGGTCGGTGTCGGCGCCGCGAGTCCCCGCGCCCTGCTCTTCCAGTACGGCCGCTCGGACCCGTGGGTCACGCCCGAGCAGGTCCGCGCCTTCATCGACGCGGGCACCGAGCCCAAGCTCGCCCGGTTCTACGAAGGCGCGCATGAGCTGGGTGACGCCGCGCGAAGGGACCGCGCCCAGTGGCTGCGCATGCACCTGGGCTTCGGCGAGGTGCCCTCCTACGGCCCGCCCATGTTCTTTGCGCCCGCGCTGCCCGCGTCCCTGGACACGCCGGTGCCCGAGTGGGCCAAGGCCCGCCCCGTCCTCACCATCCCCGGCATGGAGGAGGTCCAGGTGCGCCGGGGACTGACGTACACGCGCATGGGCAACCGCGACTACAAGCTGGACCTCTACATCCCGGATGCCATCTCCCAGGGCCCCGTCCCCGTGATCGTGCTGGCCCACGGGATGATGCACCCGGGCCTCACGCCCTTCGTGAGGGACCTGCCCGCCTTCGCCGGACAGGCGCGCTGGGTGGCCGCGCACGGCTACGCGGTGGCGCTGGTGGAGCTCGGCTCACCGGCCACCGGCGCGGAGCCCGCCCAGTGGTACACGCGCGTCGCGGACCTCCAGAAGCGCCTCGACTCGGCGCTGGCCTTCGTGCGCAAGCAGGCCGCCACCGAGAAGCTCGACGCGAGCCGCGTCTGCCTGATGACAATGTCCGCGGGCGGGCTCTGGGGCCTGTCGCCCGCGCTGCGCAAGGAGCCTCCCGCCTGGCTGCGCTGCGCGGTGGCGTGGTACCCCTTGCTCGACGCTCCGGGCGTGAGCCCCTCGCCGCTCTCTGCCCTGAAGGCCACCCACGCGAAGAAGGTGCCGCCCCTGCTCGTGCTGCGCGCGGGCCAGGATGCGCCGGCGCTCAACGCCGCGCTCGATGACTTCGTGAAGGAGGCCCGGACGCGAGGTGCGCCCCTCACACTGCTGGAGCTGCCCGAGGGCCACCACGGCTTCGAGCTCACGGACGACGTCGAGAGCGCTCGGGAGCTGATGCGGCAGACCGCTCTCTTCCTCGAGGAGCACCTGACACGGTGAGTTCGCTTCAAAGGGTGCGTGGGGTCGCGTAGTTTGGGGTCCTATGAGGGACTTCGACCTGGTGGTGATTGGCTCCGGCCCGGCCGGTGAGTGGGGGGCGGTGCAGGCGGCGCTGGCGGGCAAGCGCGTGGCGGTGGTGGAGCGTGAGCCCGTGCTGGGTGGAACCGCGGCCAACACCGGGACGCTGCCGTCCAAGACGCTGCGCGAGACGTCGCTGCACCTGTCCGGCCTCAAGGCGCGAGGCCTCTACAGCGTGGAGACGACGCTGCGCCACGAGGCCACCGTCTCCGACTTCCTCTACCGCGAGCGCCGCGTGAAGGGCATGGAGCGCGAGCGCATCGCCCACAACCTGGAGCGCCACGGCATCCAGGTGTTCCAGGGCAACGGCACGCTCCTGGACGAGCACACCGTCGTGGTGCGCCGCGCGGGCGCCGACGACGTGCGCCTCACGGGCGCCTTCATCCTCGTCGCCACCGGCTCCAAGCCCTACCGGCCTCCGCTGTACCCCTTCGGCGACGTGCGCGTGCACGACTCGGACGAGGTGCTGGAGATCGGCCAGCTGCCCAAATCCCTCGTCGTGGTGGGCGGCGGCGTCATCGGCTGTGAGTACGCGTGCATGTTCGCCGCGCTCGGCATCCCCGTGACGCTGGTGGAGGTGAAGCAGGAGCTGTTGTCCTTCCTCGACGACGAGTTCTCCGCGCTGCTCGCCCAGCGCATGGAGGCGCTCGGCATCCGCCTGCGCTTCGGCCAGACGGTGGAGAAGGTGGACGTGCCCGCCGCGTGCGAGGTCCCCATCCGCCTGACGCTGTCCTCGGGTGAAGAGGTCTCCGCGGACCAGGTGCTGGTGGCCTCGGGCCGCTCGGCGAACACGGACGGCCTGGGGCTCTCCGAGCTGGGCGTGAAGCTGGGCTCCCGGGGACAGGTGGAGGTGGGCCCGGGCTTCCAGACCGCGGTGCCGCACATCTACGCGGTGGGAGACGTCATCGGCTTCCCCGCCCTGGCCTCCACCTCCATGGACCAGGCGCGCGTCGCGGTGGAGCACGCCTTCTGCCTGGGGGGCCCCCTGGCCATCGCCACCGTGCTGCCCTACGGCATCTACACCATCCCCGAGGTCTCCACGGCGGGCGAGACGGAGGAGGGCCTGCGCGCCAAGGGCATCCCCTACGTGGCCGGCCGCGCGCGCTTCGCCACCAACCCGCGCGGGCAGATCATCGGCGAGACGCACGGCCTCCTGAAGCTGCTCTTCCACCGCGAGAGCCTCAAGCTGCTGGGCGTGCACGTGCTCGGCGAGCAGGCCTCGGAGCTGGTGCACATCGGCCTGGTGGCCATGCTCACCGGCTCCACCGCGCGGCTCTTCCTGGAGACGTGCTTCAACTACCCGACGCTGTCGGAGGCCTACAAGTCGGCCACCTTCGACGCGATGGACCGCCTCAAGCGCGGCCTCGTCTGAGCGCGCTCAGCGGCGCTGGGACTTCGGCGCCGCGCCAGCCCCCTTCAGGCTGCCCACGGTGAGCCCCGACGGGCCCGGCGCCGCGCGGTGGACGTCATCCGCCGAGGCCCGGGCCAGCGAGGACTCGGGGGACTCGCCCGCGGCGGAGCGCCCGCCGCCCTTGCCGCTGGCGCCGCGCAACAGCTCCCGCGCGCGCTCCCAGCGGACCTTCTCCTCCGCCATCAGTCGCGTCAGCTCCTCGCGGGCCTGGGGGTCCTCGAGGCCCGCCGCCGCGGCGGCCACCTTGTCCAGGAACGGGAGCAGGTAGCCGAAGTCCTTGTCGAAGGCGCTGGGGTTCGTCGCCATGGGGGCACCCTATCCCGGCCGTCAGCCGTGGTACACGCGCGAGGCGACAATCCGCCCGCCACGCACCTCCAGCACCTCCGCCACCGGCATGGGCTCCTCGCCGGGCGCGTGCCGCAGGTACTCCATGAAGACGCGCTCGCCGTCCGCCGTCAGCGCCGTCTCCTCGTAGCGCAGGCCAGGCAGTCGGGCGATGGCCTCCCGCCACCACTTCGCCAGGGCCGGCCGGCCCACCAGCTTGCCGCCCGTCTCCGGGTGCAGGACCCTGATCTTGGGCGAGGTGTGCGTGCAGTCCTCGGCGTACAGCGCCACCAGCCCCTCCACGTCATGCGCATTGAAGGCGGCCAGCCAGGCCCGGGCCACGGAGAAGTTTTCGCTCGCGCTCATGGTTCAGAAACCCTCGGAAGAATTCGGTGACAGTCTCTCGACAGCGAGAGTCCAAGCCGCCTCTTATATAAGGTAGGGCCCAGATTGTAGGACAAGGTGGGAGTATTGGACTCCACCGTCATGCGGATTTGGCTGGAAACCAAGTCCCGTGGGAAGTAAGGGCCCCGCCTGCTCTGTTCCGTCAGGCACATTCAAGAAAAGAAGGACCGGATCGTGGCCGCCAACGCACCCATCGAGAAGATTCGTAACATCGGTATCTCCGCCCACATCGACTCGGGCAAGACGACGCTCTCCGAGCGCATCCTGTTCTATACGGGCAAGATCCATGAGATCCACGAGGTCCGCGGCAAGGACGGCGTGGGCGCGATCATGGACTCGATGGACCTGGAGCGTGAGAAGGGCATCACCATCCAGTCGGCCGCGACGTACGCGATGTGGGGCGACTTCAACATCAACCTCATCGACACGCCGGGACACGTGGACTTCACCATCGAGGTGGAGCGCTCCCTGCGCGTGCTGGACGGCGCCATCCTGGTGCTCTGCTCGGTGTCCGGCGTGCAGTCGCAGTCGATCACGGTCGACCGGCAGATGAAGCGCTACCGCGTTCCGCGCATCGCGTTCGTCAACAAGATGGACCGCGCCGGCGCGAACTATGACCGCGTGGCCGCGCAGCTGAAGGAGAAGCTGTCGCACCACCCCGTCAAGCTGCAGATGCCCATCGGCGGCGAGGACCGCTTCGAGGGTCTGATCGACCTCATCCAGATGAAGGCGTTCTACTTCGACGGTGAGAACGGCGAGAAGATCCGCGAGGAGGAGATCCCCGCGAACATGCTGGAGGACGCGAAGGAGCGCCGCCAGCAGATGATCGAGGGCGTGGCCGAGGTCGACGACCAGCTGGGCGAGCTGTTCCTGTCGGACGCCGCCATCCCGAACGACGCCATCATCGCCGCCGTCCGCCGGGCCACCATCGGCCTGAAGATGACGCCCGTGATGTGTGGCTCCGCCTACAAGAACAAGGGCGTGCAGCTGCTGCTCAACGCCGTGTGTAACTTCCTCCCGAACCCCAAGGAGGCGACCAACAAGGCGCTGGACCAGAAGAACAACGAGGCGGAGGTCATCCTCGAGTCGGACCCGGAGAAGCCCTTCGTCGGTCTGGCGTTCAAGCTGGAGGACGGCCGCTACGGGCAGCTGACGTACATGCGCGTCTACCAGGGCCGCGTCACCAAGGGCGACTTCATCGTCAACCAGGTGAACCAGAAGAAGGTCAAGGTGCCGCGCATCGTGCGCATGCACTCCAGCCAGATGAACGACATCAACGACGCGACGGCCGGCGACATCGTCGCGCTGTTCGGCATCGAGTGCGCCTCCGGCGACACGTTCACCGACGGCTCGGTGAACTACACGATGACGTCCATGCACGTCCCGGACGCGGTGATTTCGCTCGCCGTGGAGCCCAAGGACCGCTCGGCGCTGCAGAACTTCTCCAAGGCGCTCAACCGCTTCACGAAGGAAGACCCCACCTTCCGCGTGCACCGCGATGAGGAGTCCGGGCAGACCATCATCCGCGGCATGGGTGAGCTGCACCTGGAGATCTACATCGAGCGCATGAAGCGCGAGTACCAGTGCGAGGTGAAGGCCGGCAAGCCGCAGGTGGCGTACCGCGAGACCATCAGCCAGAAGGGCGAGTTCGCCTACACGCACAAGAAGCAGACCGGTGGTTCCGGTCAGTTCGCGCGCGTGTGCGGCTACATCGAGCCCCTGCCCTCGGACGCGGTGCAGCAGTACGAGTTCGTGGATGACATCGTCGGTGGCTCGATTCCGCGCGAGTTCATCCCCGCGTGCGACAAGGGCTTCGCCGAGGCCGTCAAGAAGGGCAGCCTCATCGGCTTCCCCGTCGTCGGTGTGCGCGTGGTCATCAACGACGGCGCGTTCCACGCGGTCGACTCGTCCGAAATGGCGTTCAAGACGGCCGCCATCATGGGCTTCCGCGAGGGCTACGCCGCCGCCAAGCCCATCATCCTCGAGCCGATGATGAAGGTGGAGGTCACGGCGCCCGAGGACTTCCAGGGCTCCGTCGTCGGCCAGCTCAACCAGCGCCGCGGCACCATCCTCTCCACGGAGACTGCCGAGGGCTACGTGACGGCGGTGGCCGAGGTTCCGCTGAACACGATGTTCGGCTACTCCACGGACCTTCGCTCCGCGACGCAGGGCAAGGGCGAGTTCACGATGGAGTTCGCCAAGTACACGCCGGTGCCGCGCAACGAGTCCGAGGCCCTGATGGCCGCGTACAAGGAGAAGCTCGCGGCCGAGCAGGCGGCGCGCAAGTAGTCCGCGCCTCCCAGGCGTCCAGGTTGTAAGGAAGGCGCTCCTCTTCAGTGAGGGGCGCCTTTCGCCTTTTCGGGAGACTCACCGTGACGCTGCTCCGTGCCGCCAACGTCCAGCTCAGCTTCGGCAGCCGCACCGTGTTCGAAGGGCTCACCGTCACCATCGAAGAGGGTGAGCGGGTGGGCCTGGTCGGCGTCAACGGCTCGGGCAAGACGTCGCTGATGAAGATATTGGCGGGCGCGGCCAGGCCGGACACGGGGGAGCTGCAGCTGCGCCGTGGAGCCCGGGTCACCTACCTGCCCCAGGAGCCGGAGTTCGCGGAGGGCGCCACGGTGGCCTCCGAGCTGTCCGTGGCCCAGGGGCCGCTGCGCGAGGCGCTGGCGGCCCAGGCGGAGCTGGCGAAGAAGCTGGAGTCCTCGCCCCCGGAGGCCCACGAGAAGCTGATGGAGCAGCTGGCGGCGCTGTCGGACCGCATCGAGCAGCTGGGCGGCTGGGACACCGAGCACCACGCGAAGACGCTGCTGGACCGGCTGGGCGTGAAGGACTGGGACCGGCCCGTGGCGCAGCTATCGGGCGGTCTTCGCAAGCGCGTGGCCATCGCCCGGGCGCTGCTCACGCGGCCGGACATGCTGCTGCTCGACGAGCCCACCAACCACCTGGACGCGGACACGGTGGACTGGCTGGAGGAGGAGCTGGACAAGCTGCCCGGGGCGCTGCTGCTCGTCACGCACGACCGCTACTTCCTGGACGGGCTGGTGGACCGCATCGTCGAGATCCAGCCGGGCGCGGGCGTCACGTCGTACCCGGGCAACTACCAGGCGTACCTGGAGCAGAAGCTGGTGGCGCAGGAGAACGCCGAGGTCGCCCAGCACAAGCGCGAGCGGTGGATTGCGCAGGAAGTGGCGTGGCTGCGCCGCGGGCCCGAGGCGCGGCGAACCAAGAGCAAGGCGCGCATCGAGCGGGCGCAGAAGCTGATGGCGGAGAAGGGCTTCCAGCGCCCCAAGGTGGCGGACCTGCGGGTCATCGCCGCGCCCCGGCTGGGCCACACCGTCATCGAGTCCGAGGGGCTGACGAAGGCCTTCGGCGCGCGCAAGGTGCTCGACGGCGTGGACTTCCGGCTGCAGCGCGGTGAGCGCGTGGGCCTGGTCGGCCCCAACGGCGTGGGCAAGACGACCTTCCTGCGCGTGCTGTTGGGCGAGCTGCCCCCGGACGGCGGCAAGCTCGTCATCGGGAAGAACACGAAGGTGGCGTACTACGACCAGAACCGGGCGCAGCTGGACCCCGAGATGACGGTGTACGACGCGGCCTCGCAGGGCGAGGACTGGGTGGACCTGGGAGACCAGAAGGTCGCGCTGCGCGACTATCTGGACGACCTGCTCTTCCCGGTGCCCATGCAGCGGATGCGGGTGAAGGCGCTGTCGGGCGGCGAGCGCAACCGGTTGCTGCTGGCGCGGCTGTTCCTGGAGGGCGCCAACGTGCTGGTGCTGGACGAGCCGACGAACGATCTGGACATCGTCACGCTCAACGTCCTGGAGCGGCTGCTGCTGGACTTCGGGGGCAGCACGCTGCTCGTGACGCACGACCGGTACTTCCTCGACAAGGTGGCCACGAGCATCGTGACGTTCGACGGCAACGGCCGCGTCACGCGCTACGAGGGCAACTACACGATGTACCGGCGGCTCAAGGAGCAGTCGGACGCCATGGCCGCCGCGGAGGCCGCCAAGGCCGCGCCGAAGAAGGTCGAGCCCGTCGCCCCCGCCCCCGCGCCGAAGGCCGCGAAGAAGCCGGGCAAGCTCTCCTACAAGGACCAGCGCGAGCTGGACGGCATGGAGGCCGCGATTGAAGCGGCCGAGACGCGCAAGGCGGAGCTGGAGGCACAGCTGGCCGACCCGACCATCTACAGCAAGAGCGGCAAGGTGGCGGAGGTCCAGAAGGAGCTGGACGCCGCCGTCGCCGAGGTCGACCGGCTCTACACCCGGTGGCAGGTCCTCCAGGACCTCGCGGGCACTGGGGCCTAGTCACCCCATTTGCCGGCGCGCGAAGTCCGCCCTTGAATCCAGGGGCTCCCGTGCGGAGCCATTCCTTCCCTCCCAGGGAGTCCCTGACATGTCATTCATTCATTTCGTGCCGCCCGGTGTGCCGGGTGTTGTCACCGTTGTGTCTGCTGTTGGCGTGGGGCTGTCGTCCGGAGGAGGGCCCTGCCGGCTCAGTCGTACCGGAGCGCGATGATGGGGTCCACGCGCGAGGCCCTGCGCGCGGGCAGCCACGTGGCGACGAGGCCCACGGCGAGCAGCGCCAGGGGCGCGAGGAGGAAGGCCCACGGGTCCAACGCGCTCACCCCGTGCACCAGCCCGGACACCACCCGCGTCAGCGCCAGCGCGCCCACGAAGCCCAGGCCCACGCCCGCGCCCACCGAGCCCAGGCCCTGGAGGAACACCAGCCGCACCACCTCGCCGCGCGTGGCCCCCAGCGCCAGGCGCACGCCCATCTCCCGCGTGCGCTGGCTCACCAGGTACGACAGCACGCCGTAGATGCCCACGGCCGCCAGCCCCAGCGCCAGCGCCGCCATCAACCCCAGCAGCACCATGTTGAAGCGCTCGGAGCCCAGCGTGCGCGCCACGTGCGCGTCCAGCATCAGCGTCTCCGACACGGGCTGCCGCGGGTCCACCGCCCACAGCTCCTTCTGCACGGACGCCACCACCGCCGCGTGACTCCCGGGCGACTTCACCACCAGGTTGCGCGGCAACATCCGCACGAGCAGCTCGTTGAGCCTGCGCGTCACCTGCCCCGTCGGCACGTACAGCACCGCGGGCGCCTCCTGGTCCAACCCCCGCTCACGCACGTCGCGCACCACGCCCACCACCCGGCGCGGCGTGTCGTCCCGGAGCGACGGCACCGAGTGCGCCACCCGGATGGACTTGCCCACGGGGTCCTCGCCCGGCCAGTACTTGCGCGCGGCCGCCTCGTTGATGACCACCACCGGCGCCGAGCGCGACGTGTCCGTCTCCTCCAGCCACCGCCCTCCCACCAGCCCCAGCCCCAGCGTGCGCGCGTAGCCCGGCGACACCGGCCGGTACTGGCCGAAGCCCACCCCGGGGCCGTCCTCGCGGCCCTCGTACTTGCCCTCGATGGCGAAGCCCATGCTGGAGCCCATCTCCATCGGCAGCGTGGGCGTGGAGCCCACCTCCACCACGCCGGGCAGCGCGCGCACCCGCTCCTCCACCTGGCGCAGGAAGCGCTCCACCGCCTCCGGCTCGCCGTAGCGGCCCTCCGGCAAGGACAGCCGCAGCACGTGCACGTCCGTCGCGTCGAAGCCGGGCTTGACCTCCTGCAGCGCACCGAAGCTCCGGATGAGCAGCCCCGCCCCCACCAGCAGCACCACCGCGAGCGCCACCTGCCCCACCACCAGCACCTTGCGCGTGCGCCCCGCCCCCGCCCCCGCCGTCGCCCGCTGGGCCCCCTCGCGCAGCGCGTCCTGGAGCCTGGGCCGAGAGGCCTGCCACGCCGGGAGCAGCCCGAAGAGCAGCCCCGTCACCACCGACAGCCCCAGGGAGAACAGCAGCACCGTGCCCTCCAGCTCCACCTGCGTCCCCGGCGTGAGCAGCTCCGGCGGCGCCAGCGACAGGAGCGCGGGCAGCGCGCTCGACGCCAGGAGCACCCCCAACCCGCCGCCCACCAGCGACAAGAGCAGGCTCTCCGTCAGCAACTGCCGCACCAGCCGCCGGGGCGCCGCGCCGAGCGCCGCGCGCACCACCAGCTCCCGCTGCCTCGCCGCGGAGCGCGCGAGCTGGAGGTTGGCCAGGTTGACACACGCGATGAGCAGCACCAGCCCCACCGCGCCCAGCAGCACCCAGAGCGCCAGGCGCAAATCCCCCGCGAGCGCCGCCCGCAGGTCCACCGCGCCGAAGAACTCGTGGGCGCGCATCAGGTGCGGCTTCTGCGCCGTCAGGCGCGCGCTCAGCGTCTTCAACGCGGCCTCCACGCCCTGGGGCGACAGCCCGTCACGCACCCGCCCGGTGACGAACAGGAAGTTGGAGGCCTCGTTGTTCGTCATGTCCAGCTGCAGCGGCGTCCACAGCTGCGCCTCCGCCGGGAAGCGGAACGACTCCGCCGCCACGCCCACCACGGTGTAGGGCTCGTCGTTGAGCGTGAGCGTGCGCCCCACCACGTCCGGCGCCCCACCGAAGCGGCGCTTCCACAGCCCCTGGCCGAGCACCACCACGCGCGGCCCCCCCGGGACGTCCTCCTCCGGCAGGAAGCCGCGCCCCAGCTGAGGCCTCACGCCGAACGTCTCGAAGAAGTTCCCCGTCACCCGGACCCCCGCCAGCCGCTCCGGCAGCCCGTCCCCCACGAGGTTGAAGCCCGAGGGCAACATCTCCGACGCGGAGACCTGGGAGAAGGGCGAGCCCTCCGACGTCAGCCAGGCGTAGTGGGCGATCGCCAACGTCGTGTTGGGCCCGTCCGCGTCCCGCGCGTCCACCCGCACCAGCTGCTCGGAGCGGGGATAGGGCAGCGGCCGCAGCAGCACCCCGTGCACGACGCTGAAGATGGCCGTGTTCGCGCCGATGGCCAGCGCGAGAGTCAGCAGCGAGACGGCGGTGAACCCCCGATTCTTGAAGAGCAACCGGACGGCGTAGCGGAGATCCTCGAGAAGGACGGCCACGGATGACTCCTTGGGCGGGAATGAGAAATCCTACGCCCGGCCGGCGCCTGCGATTGCACGGTGTTTTGCTTTCCCATGATTGGGATACGCGTGCGCGGGATTGGGACTTCACGGCAAGCCCCGGAGAATCGGGACGAATCGCGCGTCAAGTCGTTCCACGCGGAGGCTCAGGGATACTTTCCCGGGATGAGGCACCTGGGCGTGAGCTTGCGCATCCCCTCGGCGCCATGCGACTCGTTCGTCTTTGGAGCTCACGGCTCACGTGTGAGCTGTCATTCCATCCTTCAAGGAGTCGTCGTGTCGTTCCGGCCCGCGTTCGCGTTGCTGTCGGCGCTGTTCACCCTCGCCCTGGTGCTCCCCTCCGCCGCCTCCGCCCAGGCGAAGACGCTGCCGACCTTCAATCTGCAGCGGATGGAGCTGGACCCGGCGGGGCTCGGCTCGCTGGTGGTGAGCACCGGTCGCACGCTGCCCGCGGGCCTGGTGCGCGTGGGCGTCCAGGGTCACTACGAGCAATTGCCCCTCCACTTCCAGACGCGCTGGGAGCCGGGCGGTGGCATGGGCCTGGTGGAGAACAAGTTCACCATGGACCTCACCGCGGCCATCGGCGTGACGGACTGGCTCCAGGTGGACGCGGAGGTGCCCTTCATCGTCACGCAGGGCGGCTCGAAGCACCTGAACGTGAACGCCCCCGAGGGCCAGGGGCTGGGCTCGCCGTGGGTGGGCGCGCGCACGGCGCTCCTGCGGCCGGACTTCGGCTTCCAGGTGGCGCTGGATGTGTCCGCGGCGATTCCGGTGGGCAGCAAGGCGCTGCTCGCCAGGGACCGGTACGCGGTGCACCCCAGCCTCCAGCTCGGCTTCCTGGCGGAGACGTGGCAGCTGGGCCTGGAGACCGGCGTCCTGCTGCGAGACAAGCAGGACCTGGGCCCGCTGTCGGGCACCAGCGTGGACGTGGTGGGCAACGAGCTGCGGCTGGGCGGCACCGTGACGTCGCGCGCCGGAGACCTCACGCGCGGGGAGATCAGCATGCTCGTCGGCGTGCCGCTGCAGGGCGGTCAGGCGGGCGCGGAGCTGCTGGTGGCCATCCGCCGCCACACCACGTCCTGGATGGACCTGTTCGTGATGGGCGGCCCGGGCGTGGGCGCGGGCCTGGACACGCCCACCTTCCGCTTCGTGGCCGGCGCGTCGTTCGCCACCGGCCGCGTGGACTGACGACTACTTGGGCATCACGCCGAAGGCCTTCGCCATGGCGATGGCGATGCCCAGCAGGCTCTCACCCGCGATGAAGCCCGAGGAGACGGGGAGCACCATGTCCTCGGCCAGCTTGGGCTTCTTGCGGCGCAGCACCTCGGCGATGGCCGAGCCCAGGAAGAAGGCGATGGAGCTGGAGGCCGGGATGACGATGGCCAACCCGAAGCCCGCCGGCGAGGGGATGTAGCCCTTCAGCTTCGCGGGCGCCCAGCGCTCCAGCAGCACCAGGCAGATGCCCAGCGTCGCGCCGCACAGCGCCCCCCAGCGCGCGGTGACGGGCATCGCGGAGACGCCCGTGGCCAGGAGCTTGGACACGCCCGCCCACACCATGGTGGCCGGCGCGGGGAACTCCTCGGTGCCCAGCGCCTCCGCGTTGGGAATCAGCAGGTTGAACACCGGCACCACCACCGCCGCGCCCGCCACCACGCCGAACAGCTGCGCGACGAACTGCTGACGCGGGTTGGCGCCCAACAGCCACCCGGACTTCAGGTCCGTGAGCAGGTCCGCCGAGTGCAGACCCACGCCGCCGGTGGCGTTCGCGCTCATCACGTTGGCGGGGATGTTCCCCGGCGCAAGGCCTCCGAAGATGAGCTGCGTGACGGGACCGAGCGCCTTGGTGGGCGTGGTGTCCGTCTCGCCGGTGACGCGGCTGGCGACCACGCCCATCACCACCGCCAGCGGCATGGCCAGCACGCCCGCCCACCACGGAATCTGGAACAGGTACGCCATCAGGAAGATGGCGATGGGCCCCAGCACCGCGAAGCCCAGCGGGAACCACGACGGCGGACACTCGATGCCGGCCAGCGGGTCCGTCTCCTCCTGCTGCGCGCCCTTGCCCCGGAACAGCCCCGACAGCGCCTTGAACGAGCGCGCCACGCTGCGCCACTGGAAGGCGAACGCCAGCAGGCCCGACGACACCAGCAGCGCCGAGCCCGTCCACACCATCCAGCTGTTGATGGCCTTGTAGGTGATTTCGGGGATGGAGCCCTGCGTCACCATCGCCGGGGCCAGGAAGCCGTACGACAGCACCGCGCCCAGGAACATGGACCAGCCGGTGCGGAAGCTCACCAGCGCGCCCGCGCCCACCAGCAGCAGGCTGAAGTCGAGCGACATCGTCCACGCCGAGGCCTTCTTGCCCAGCATCGTGAAGGGCAGGCTCACCTTCTCCGGGATGTTGGTCAGCCACGGGAAGCGCGCGTCACGCACCAGCACCAGCAGCGCGCCGACGACGCCCGCGCCCGTGAGCAGCCGCGACTTGCGCCGCGCCACTTCACCGTGGCCGTGCAGCGCGCGGATGGTCTCCGCGGTGGCGGTGCCGGTGGGGAACGGCAGCGCCTCGATGTTGATGAGCTGGCGCTTGATGGGGATGGCCGCGAAGACACCCAGCGCGGAGATGACCGCGAACCACACCACCAGCCAGCCCGCGGGCGGCAGCGTGCCGGTGAGCATCAGCAGCGCGGGCACCGCGGCCATGTTGCCGCCGCCCGTCATGTACCCGGCCGCCGAGGCCACCGAGCCCATGGCGTTGTTCTCCAGGTCCGTGAAGTCGTTCTTCAGCACGCGCAGCGAGCGCAGCGTGCTGAACACGGCGAAGGCCAGGATGCAGGCGGTGATGGTGACGCCCAGGCTCCAACCCGTCTTGAGGATGACGTACAGGTTGGACAGACACATCACCGCGCCAATCAACATGCCCGCGATGACGGCGCGCACGGTGAGCTGCCGCGAGCCCCCCTGGTAGACATGTTTGAGCCAGTACAGCTCCGGGTCCTTCTCCGCGGACGCCCCGGGCTCGTTGGCGTTGGAGTCGGCGGGCTGGAGGCGGAGCCCCGTGGGGCTCGGTGTCTGTTGGGACGGGGACTGGCTCATTGGGGGCGAAAAGATAGTGCACGGCCCCCGCTGTCACGAAGCACGGACTCCAGCAGGCAAGCAAAAGGGGCGGGGTACTCCTGCCCCGCCCCTTCGCTCGTCGCCGCAGGGCGTCACGCCCTGGGGTCAGCCGTGGTCGTGCCCGCCCGGCCCGTGGACGTGGCCGTGGGAGAGCTCCTCGTTGGAGGCCTGGCGGACCTCCTTCACGGTGACGTCGAAGTGCAGCGTCTTGCCGGCGAGCGGGTGGTTCAGGTCGATGACCACGTCCTCGCCCCGGACCTCGGAGATGCGCAGGGGGATGTCACCCTGGTCCGTCTGCGCCATCAGCGTCTGGCCGGGCTGGGGCACGAAGCCCGCGGGGAGCATGGCGCGAGGCACCACGCGCACGCCCTCGGGATCATGCTCGCCGTAGCCCTGTGCGGGCTGCACCACCACCTGCTTGCTGTCGCCGGTGGACAGGCCCTCCAGCGCGCCCTCCAGGCCGGGGACGATTTGACGGTGCCCGTGCAGATAGGCGAGCGGCTGGCCGGGCTCGCTCTGGTCGATGACCTGTCCATCACCGAGGTGCAGCCGGTACTCGAGCGAGACGATTGAATCCTTGGCGACCCTCATGCGGGCTCCTTGGGTGCGACGGTGGGACGACTACGCGAGGAAGGATGGGGATGGGTTCATCCCGATGTCAGGAGGCAGAAGGCCCCGCTGCCCGCTCCACGTCCGTGCGAGCGGGCGGCTCTCCGCGCGCCACGTACACGGCGGCGGCCAGGTCCCCGGTGACGTTGAGCGTGGTGCGGCACATGTCCAGGAAGCGGTCCACGCCCAGCACCAGGCCCAGCCCCTCCACCGGAATCTTGAACATGGTGAGGATCATCGCGATGACGGGGATGGAGCCCGCGGGCACGCCCGCCGTCCCGATTCCCGCCAGGATGCAGATGAACATGATGAGCGCCTGCTGCGACAAATCCAGCGGCACCTCATAGACCTGCGCGAGGAAGAGCACGGTGACGCCCTCGAACAGCGCGGTGCCGTTCTGGTTCATCGCCGAGCCGGCCGTCAGCACGAAGCGCGACACGTTGGGGGGCAGCTTGAGGTTCTCCTCGGCGACCTTGAGCGCGGTGGGCAGCGTGGCGCTGGAGGAGGACGTGGAGAACGCGGTGACGATGGCCAGCCGGCAGTCGCGGAAGAACTCGATGGGATTGCGCCCTCCCAGGAAGCGCACCGACAGCGAGTACACGATGAACATGTGGACCGACAGCGCCAGCAGCACCGTGCCCACGTAGGCCGCCAGTTGCTGGAGGATGCCCAGCCCCAGCCTGGCCGTCATGGCGAACAGCAGCGCGCCGACGCCGTAGGGGGCAAGCCGCAGCACGCCGTCGATGAGCTTCATCATCACGTCGTAGAGGCCCTGGAGGGTCTCCTTCAGGCGCTGCACGCCCTCGGTGGGCGTGAGGGCCACGCCCAGGCCGAAGATGAGCGAGAAGACGATGAGGCCGATCATGTCCCCGTCCGCCGCGGCCTTGAGCGGGTTGGTGGGCACCATGGACATGAGCACGGCGCCGAAGGACGTCTCGGACGGAGGGGGCGCGGCCTTCACCTGGGTGCCGCCCCGGGCAAGCGCGCGGGCCTCCTCGCTCAGGCCGTGGCCGGGCTGGATGACGTTGACGAGCACCAGGCCGATGAGCACGGAGATGGCGGAGAACACCACGGTGTAGCCCAGCGTGCGCGCGCCCAGGCGGCCCACCTGCCGCAGGTCCAGCTCCGCCACGCCCATGACGAGGGCCGCGAACAGCAGCGGCACCACGAGCATGAGGAGCAGGCGGATGAAGATCTGCCCCACGGGGGAGGCCACGTTGTTGACGGCCCAGTCCAGCCAGGGTGCACCGCCCGCGAGGGCATTCGCGCCGAGCCCCGCCACCGTGCCGGTGACGATGCCGATGAGCATCTTGTGGTGAGCCTTCATCGCGCAATCTCCGCGTCCTCCCGGCGGGAGGGCAATGGGGCGCGCAGCCTACTGGCAAAGGAAGGTGGCGCCCACCCTCCGCATGAGACAAAGCTGCGCCACGCCGTGGAAACCCTCGTCCAGCTCACCGAAGCCGCCGTGCCCCCCGCCCTCTTCCGCCGGCTGCTGCGGCGCCTGGGAGTCCTCGGCCGCGAGCGGCTGAAGGACACGTACCAGACGACGTTCTGGTACGACTTCGGCCCGCCGACGAACGTCGTGGAGGACATCGTCACCGCGCTGCGTCCGGCCATCGCCGGCCGGCGGCGCATCGCGGGCGTGGAGTGGTGGCTGTCGCGCATGTACCCGACGGACGTGCGCGTGGACTTCCATCAGGACCGGGACGAGAAGCTCGCGCTGCGCACGGGGAAGCTGGTGCACCCGCGCATCGGCTCGGTGCTCTTCCTCAACCGCGTGCGCGGCGGCGCGCTGGTGGTGACGCGCGAGAAGCCGGACGAGTCCAACCCGTCCCTCGCGCCGTCGCGGCTGGACACCGCGGACCTGGTGACGCCCAGGCCCAACCGGCTGGTGGTGTTCGACGGCTCGCTCACGCACGGCGTGCTGGACGCGCGGAACCAGGTGCCGGACGGGAAGCTGCCGGGGCGCTCGCGGCTGCGGCGCACGCTGGTGATGAACTGGTGGGGACACCGTCCCACCGACGTGCCCCGCTGGTCGGAGACGAAGCTCTACCGGGCACTCGGGGGCTGACGGCGCGTGAGCAGAGGACGCGCCGACCTCGGCGATTCGAGACGCGACGCTGCCGGGCGCTGCGGCGCGTGATGCGGAGGACGCGCCGCTCCTCGCGGCATGCCCCGAGGGCTCGAGGCGCGACGCGACCGGGTGATGAGTCGCGTGATGAACATGGGCCGCGCCTGGCCCCGAGGATTCGAGTCGCGGCGCTACCTGCCGCTCGGGGGCTGAGGGTACGCGGCGACCGTCTCACGCAGGCGGTGGGTGACGCGCTCGGCCCACTCGGGCTCGATTTCGAGGCACGCCGTCTGTCGACCCAGGCGCAGCGCGGCGGCGGGCAGCGAGCCACTGCCAGCGAACGGGTCCAACACGGTGTCACCGGGTCGGCTGTACGTGCGCACCAGCGGCTCGACCACGGAGAACGGCTTGTGGTGGGGATGACTGCCCCAGCGCGCGGCGTCGCCGTCATCGTCATAGCCGCCGACGACGGCCCAGACGGTGGGCAGGTCCCCGGGCGCGAGCACCGGCTCGGGCGTCCGGGCGATGACGAGCGCGACCTCGTAGACGCGCAGGGTCTGCTCGTTCGCGTTCTTGTCCGTGGTGCGCTTGCCCCAGGTGAACTCGCCGCGCAGGTGGGGATAGCCCAGCGCGCGCGCGGCGGTGAGGATGGGCTCCTTGCCGAGCAGGTTCGTCCAGATGACCAGCGGCGCGTCGGGCGTCAGGTGTGCCAGGGCGCGCGTGAGCCAGGCCTCGGAGAACGCCCGGTAGTCGCGCACCGTCTCGAAGCGGACGATGGGGTTCTGGTCGATCTTCTTGTGCGCGCGCGGGTCCCTCAGGTCCCCGCCCTTGCGACGCCGCGTGAGCAGACAGTACGGCGGGTCGGTGAGCAGCAGCGAGGCGCGGCGCTCGCCCAGGGCTTCGCGGTAGCCCGAGGGCTCGCGGGAGTCGGCGCGGATGCAGCGCGGGGCATCGGAAGGAAGCGGAGGGGTCATCGTCCGGGGCGGCACCCTACACGGTGGGCCACGAGGCTCAAGGCCCCTCGCGCCGTCACTTCACCACCAGTCGGTCCACCGTCAACGTCCGGCCCCGTACATCCCAGAGCTTGAGCGTGTAGCGCCCGGGTGTCAGGGCGGCCTCGTCAGCCAGGAGGACGACCACATCTTGCTCCTCCTCCGCGCGCAGCGGCGTTGATTGCCAGGGAGGCTTCAGCTCCAGCACCTGCCCGGAGTCCCTGGTGAGCGAGCCGCCGCTCGCCACCCACCCCAGGCCCTCCGACTCAGCGGAGATGCCCAGCACCAGGGCACTCCAATGTGAATGGAGGGCCACGTGGCGAATCGCCTTGGCGTACAGGTCAGGCCCCTGTGGGGAGGCGGACTCGAGCACCTGGACGTAGAGCGACCTCGAGGACCGCCCCAGCATCGCGACCAATTCCTCCAACGAGCTCGAGGCGCGCCCCGTGGACTGGAGTCGCTCGAGTTCGGAGCGAGCCTGCGCCAGCCGCGCCCTGAGCTCCTCGACCTCCCGCCGATAGGACTCCGCGGTGCGGACGCGACGGAAGACCTCGACCTGCGGTTCACCGCGCATCGGGTCCACCACCAACCAGACCACCAGCTGCTCCGGAGCCGCCCCATCGAGGAAGCGGACCTCGAGGCGCAGCCGCTCCCCCTGGCGGAACGTGGTCGACGGCACGAGCACCAGGTGGTCATCCGCCAGGCCCACGCGATGGAAACGCTCACGCCCCTCCAGCAGGACCTCTTCGGTCCGGATGCGGGCGTCGAAGAAGAGGGTCGTGGCGCGCCCTGGGGAGATGCGGATGTCGAGGGACGGCGCGGCCACTTCGCCGCCCACCTCGAGCCGACGCACAGGGGGCAGACTCGAGGAAGGGGTGGGCCCAGGGCGCTCCGCACCCGAGCTCAGCAGAACGCCCCAGGTGAGCGCGAGGACCGGGAACACGGCGAGCAAGTCACGGCCTTCCGAAGTAGTCGGTAGAGGTGAGCCCCACGATCGTGCTGATCATCTTCTGCTCAGGTGTGCTGTTGACACTGTCGTAGGTCATGCCCACCTGCACGCGCTCGCCGAGATTGGCCACCGACACCTGGAGACAGACCGCCATGCGCTTGCCATTGGGAGTCTCCGCTTCGGACACCCAGATGTAGTACCTCTTCTGTCCGTGAAAGAGCCTCCCGTGGAACTTCGTCCCGCGCGGGAACGCTTCGACGAGGGCTGGATCCGGCAGGTTGCGGTAGAGGTAGATGGAGATGGGACCTTCGGGAGGAAGCGGAATCACCGACACATACCGCTCGCCGGGGGCCTGCAGTGAGAAGTCCGTCCGCGACAGCTGCGAGCTCGGGGAGTAGCCCAGCGCATTCAGACGCTCGATGGAACCCGCCGGGCACTCCCCCTCGGGCGACGTCAGGCGTGTCTGGGGTGAGCCGCCCGCGCAGGCTCCGGCCAGGCACGCCACCGCCGCCGTCTTCCCCAAGGTGCCGCTCACCGAGCCACGCTTCCGCGAAGGGGGCGACTCAGGAGTTGGCGCGTCCGAGGGAGCGGGGGCCGCGGAAGCCCACCGGGTGGGAGCCTCCGCGGGCTCGGCGGACGGTGAAGAGGGACGGGCTGTGTCGGGGGGCGCGAGGGGACGACTCGTCACGACAGGACTTCCTTTCTCTGCAGGAGGTGGGAGGGGGACGACCGCCTGCGTGGAGCTCGAAGCGGGCGACTCGCGACGCGAGACACCCAGGGCCACCGCGCCCAGGACGAACAGCACCAGCACGCCCACCGCGACACCGCGCGTCCAGGAAGGCTCGCGGGACGGCGACGTGGGAGCGGGCGGCGGCGGAGAGGACGGGAGCGCGTCCGCCGGCGCGGCGACGGCCTCCGGTGCGAGGGGATGCGAAGGTGTGTTCTCGGCGTCGGAGTCCTGCTCCGCGTCCGACGCGGAGGGCTCGGGCATGCGCACGAGCTCCGGCACCATGCGCACCCGGGGCGTGTTCGAGTCCACGTCACGCGGGGACTCGGGCTCGGGAGGCAGGTCCAGCGACAGCCTCCAGGCGGGCTGACGCTTCTCCTTGGCGACCTCCCACAGGGCCTGCAGCAGCGCCTCCGTGTTCGGGTAGCGGTCCTCGGGGCGCTTGGCGAGCAGCCGCAGCGCGAGGTCTCCCAGCGCGGGAGGCACCTTGGGGTTGACCAGGTGGGGCGCGCGCGGCGTCACCGTCTCGATGGCGGGCAGCAGCCTGTCGTAGGGCAGCCTGGGGTCGAAGGCGTACCCGTCCGTGAGCGCTTCGTAGAGCAGCGCGCCCAGCGCGTAGAGGTCTCCGGGGATGCCCGCGTCGAAGCGCGCGCCCTGCTCCCAGAGGCCCTCGCGCAGGAAGGCCACGCACTCGGGGGGCAACAGATGCGGAGAGGCTGGAGCCACGCCCACCGTCAGCGTCGTCGCGCCCGGCATGCGCACGGTGCCCAGGTCGATGAGGAACGGGCGCTCGTCATCGCGGCGGATGAGGAGGTTGTCGCCCTTCAGGTCGCGGTGGTGCAGGCCTCGGCGGTGGAGGTCCGAGACGGCGCGCACCACCTCGGTGAAGACGGACAGCAGGTGCGCCGCGGAGGGCTTCACGCGCCAGCGCCACTCGTGGAAGGTCTCTCCGTCGATGAAGTCGGTGACGAAGAACAGGTAGCCCTCGGGGGGCTCCGGCCAGCGGTCCACGGCGTGGAGGCGCGGGAGGTTCGGGTGCGGCGCGCAGGCGAGCAGCGCGGCCACCTCGTGCGACAGCCGACCGTTGACGTCCTCCTCCTCGGAGACCTGGGGACCGGCGGGACGCAGCGCCATCTTCATCGTGAAGAAGCGCCCTCCCCGCTCGACCTTGAAGACGCGGCCGAAACCTCCCGCGCCCAGCGACGCCACCACGCGCCACGGGCCCACTTCGCTGCCGGGAACGAGCTGGTCCGGATGGAACGGCGCCGATATCACGGCGGAGAGCCCTCTTGTCGCGAGACCATGCCTTCCCGGCAAAGCACGAGCGCATCCGCGCGGAGGCATGGGACGGCCTCAATGCCAATGCGGGCACGTGAGTCTGGCGCGAGGGGCGCTGTGACCACCCAGGAAACGGGGCCGTACAAGGGTAACCTCCAGGGTTGACCCTAGCCTCGATTCAAGGCCTGTCACGAATTTTCCCCACCCGCCAGGTGGGCAACATCGGGTCCGGGAGACCCAACGTCCCCCGTAGTCTCGTGGAGCGGGAGGCCCCGACCGAGCACGGCGCCCCGGGGGGCCCGTGGCGAGGAGGCGTCCGGCTCGCGACCCACCGCCTCAGGCGCCGGTGAGGGACGGCGCGCGGGCTGGCGGACTCGCCGCTCGAGGCACGCTCGGCGCGTCAGTCGACAGACGCGTTGCCGCACGAGGCACGCATGGCGCCCTCAGGCGATGGGCGCTTCGTCGCGAGAGGCGCCTGGAGGATTCGCCGCTCGAGGCCTGCTCGGCACGTCAGTCGATGGGTTCTTCATCGCTCGCGGCGATGTCGAGCGCGGCTTCTGCCCAGCGTCCACGCAACCTCGCCTCGGCGGCGAGCGCTTCATCCCAGGACGGGCCATCCGGCAGCAGCCGTGTCGAATGCGCAAGCACGAGTCGCTCCAGCGCCCGCTCTTCACACAGCGCGCGCAGTCCCTCCGGGTCCAGCCCGCTCGCGGACAGGAACGCATCGCGCTTGCGCACGGGGACACGGCGCTCGCGCCACCACGCCTCCTGCTCACGCGTCACCTCGTCCTCGGTGACGGACAACCCCATCGTCCTCGCCCAGCCCGCGAGCAACGCGCGACGCAGGCCCGCTTCGGCCAGCTCGCGCGCGTCGGGCGCCTGGCTCAACACCTCGAGCACGTGCCCCGAGGGAACTCGCGCATCAGGCACGCGGGTCACGTCCTCCACGAGTCGCCGCCGCCGTACCAGCGAGGAGGGAACCCGACGCGCCCCTCGGCTCGACGGCGCCCCCGAAGCCACCCACTCCTGTGCCGTGCGGATGCAGGCCACCGCGTCGGCGCGCTTCAGGTCCTCCACGCCACGGGAGAACCACTGCGCCCACCCGCGTCGCGTGTCCTCGGGCCAGCGCACACGCTCGCTCATCCGAGCCCAGGTGCGCTCCTGGTAGAACATCTCCGCCGCGACCGACACCAGCTCGCGGGCCCGGGGCGCGCTCAGCACACCGGCCTCACGCGCGAGCTCCGCCACGTGCCGGACGTTGACGAGCGGCACCGTGAGGGGACGCCAGCCGTTCTCGGCATCCGCATGCAGCAGCGCCACCTCCGCGTCGTCCGCCACGACCCCATCGCGGTACCAGCCGAAGATGCGCCCCACGCCCACCATGCCGTGCGCAGCCAGCTCCACCGCGCGCAGCGCTCCCATGCTGGAGCCGCCGAAGACCGCCACGCCCGCCTCCAACGCGGCCAGCAGCTCGTGGTGCCACACCGAGGGCTGTGCCTCGAAGACACCGTCCACCAACGCGATGGCCCGGGGCCTCGCCCCCAGCGCTCGCCACACGTCGCCCTGTCGCGCCGGAGGCAGCACCACGCACGGTCCCAGCCGCTTTGCCTCTTCGGCCGGCAGCGACGGGCCCAGGAAGACCACCACGTCCTCGGCTCGCCGCTTCACAGGAGCTCCGAGACGCGCATGCCGGGCACCACCACCCGCCGCACATGAAGGCCCGGCACCGGCGCATCCAGTTCCACCGACACCACCTGCGTGAATCCCGCCCGCTTCAGCCGCGCCAGCACCCGTCGCACCTGGACCTCCGCGTCCTCTTCCGCCACCGCGCCCAGGTCCGGAAGCTCCGTCACCCGCCGCCGCGCCTTCACCCCCGCGCACGCCTCCGCGAACCCCCGCGCCGCCTCCCGGTCCGTCGAGCCCACGTCCTCCCTGGCCCCATGGATGTCCGTCAGCCGCGACTGCGCCGCCTCGAGCAGCGCCTTCAAGAGCGCCACGTCCCGCTCCAGCGCGCACGCATAGCCCGCCGTGAGCGGCACCGGCCCCTCCTCCAGGTCCACCAACACCGCCGCGCCCACGGGCAGCCCCACCGCCCCCGCGGTCCGCGCGGACGGCGTCGCATCGAAGAGGAACACCCCGAAGCCACGCTCCCGCAGACGCTCCGCCAACGCGGCCGTCCTCGGCGCCGAGCGCGCCAGCTCCGCGCCACGCAGCAGCCGCCCCCGCACCGCCTCCTCCGTCCACCCCTCGGGGAACACCCGCGCCAGCTGGTCCCGCTCCGTGGCCTCCAGCAACGCATGCAGCAGCGCCCGCGCCGGCTCCGGATGCGCGCCCGAGCCATTGCTGGTCCACGCCACCGACACCGGCCCCAGCGACACGCCCCCCGGCGGCGTCACGTGCACCCCCTGCGCGGGCACCCAGACGCTCCGCCCCGAACCCAATTCCGTGGCCTCGCGCCACGCACACCGGACACCCTCACCCCACAACCTCGGCTCCACCAGCGCGCCCGCCGAGCCCAGGGCCGGCGCACCCCACAACGTCCCCAGCCGTCCCTCCAGCTCCGCGAAGGAGCCCCAGGCGAGCCGCCCCGGCGCCACCGTCTCCGCCGCCCACAGCTCCGCCGTCTCGAACAGCGCGCCCCAGGCCGCCTCGTCCGCCGTGAGCCCCTTGCCGTTGCACACCTGGAGCACATGGCCCCCTGGACGCACCGCGCAGGCCACCTCCACGCCCGTGCGGTCCAACCCGGTGACCCGCGCCACCCGCGTCACGCCCATGGCCCGGGCCAGCCCGGACGAACTCACTCGCTCGCTCGACACGCCCGGGCGGATAGCACTCCTCAACAGTTCTTAACACCCCGGCGACATCAACCATGCGATGCAGGACGCGGCCCTCCCTGGGACTCGGGAAGGACACAGTCGCCCCGTCCTGGGGCGAACGCGGCGGGAGCTGGCGAGCAATCGTCACCCAGCCCCGCACCGAAGACGTGGTACCGGTGGACCGTCGCGGCCACCAGAAAGGGAGCTGCCGGAATGCTCGCCATCGGAGACCTCGCGCCTGACTTCGTCGCCATCGACTGTCATGGCGTGCCCCTGAGCCTGTCCGCGCTGCGAGGACGCCGCGTCGTCCTCTTCTTCTTCCCCAAGGCCTTCACGCTCGGCTGCACCATCGAGAACCGGGCGTTCCGCGACAACCACCTGCACTTGCAGGAGCTGGGCGCCGAGCTGGTCGGCGTCTCCGTGGACACCCAGGCCACCCAGTGCGCGTTCGCCGAGAAGGAGGACATCCACTTCTCGCTGCTCGGAGACCCGGACCGCGTCATCAGCCGCGCCTACGACGTCCTCTGGCCCGTGCTCCGCGTGGACCGCCGCGTCACCTTCATCATCGGCCCGGAAGGCCGCATCGAGGACATCATCCGTCACGAGGTGCGCGTGTACCGCCATCTGGACGACGTGCTCGCCTACCTCGAGTCCCACCCCATGACGGCCGCGTACGACTCGGCCGCCTGAGTCACTCCCAGGCGCAGTGGTACTCGCAGTGGGCCGCGCCCCGCGCCCGGCACATCGGATGCGTGACGCGCGGCGACAGCCCGCCCGACAGCTCGATGGCCCGCTCGTGCCAGCCGATGATGGTGAGACAGTCCGCCTCCGTGACGTTCTCGGCGCTGAAGGTGCGAAGGATGGCGGAGCGAGGCCCCGTGGACTCGTACGTGCGCGAGCCCACCGCGTAATAGAAGCGGTAGATGCGCGACGCCTGGCTCAACAGGAAGTGCGGCTCTCCGCGCCGGATGAACGCGCTCTGCTCCCCGTGCAGCGCCTCGTCCGCGGACGAGCGGCCCATGTCGATGAAGGCCCGTCCCTCGTCCTCCGGCGACAGCACCTCCGCGATGGCCGAGTCCAACCGCAGGTTCAGCTCCAGCGGATACCAGGCCACCGGGAGGATGGCCTGGCGCAACACGGCCTGGTCCACCGGGGGCAGCCGCCCCAGGACCTCGTCCACCCGAACCTGCCCGCCCACTCGGCGCAGCATGTTCAGGCGCGCGATGAGTACGCCCCCCTTGATGCGAGAGCCCGAGCCTTCCAGAACCATGAGAAGTCCGTGGGTTGCACCAACCTCACGCATTGTGACAGCCGGGTGGCGGAGGCGGCAACCATCCCCCTGCCCGGCCGTCCCTCAACACGCTGTTATTTCTAGGGAAACATGATTTCAGATTCACCGCGGCCGTGAAAAATAACCTGGGGGGGTGCTGGGGGTTGAGGCAGTCGTGAGCATCAGGGAGACAGGCGGCCAGGTGGTGGCGATGCCGTCTCGCCGGCTGGCCCTGGAGGGGGCACCGGACGAGGTGCTGTGCCGCGCCTTCCTGGACGGGGAGACGGCGGCGTTCGAGGTGCTGGTGCTGCGGCACCGGGCGCTCATCTTCTCGCTGGTGCGCCGCTACACGACGCGGCCCGAGGACGCCGCGGACCTGACGCAGGGCGCGTTCCTGCGCGCGCTGGAGGCCTCGCGCCGGGTGTTCTCGCGCTTCACGCCGACGGGGCCGGCGCCGTTCCGGGCGTGGCTGGTGCGAATCGCGCTCAACCTGGCGAAGAACCACGCGCGCCAGGGGCAGCGGTGGCGGCCGGTGCTGGTGGAGGCCCCCCGCGAGGACGTGGCCGAGGCGCCCGGGGAATCCGCGCAGGACGGGTTGGAGCGGGCTGAGCGGGCGCGGAAGGTTCGCGAGGAGGTCCTCACCCTGCCCCGTCGTCAGCGCGAGGTGCTGACGCTGCGCGTGGACGCGGGCCTGGCCTTCAAGGATATCGCGCAGACGCTCGGCATCACCGAGAACAATGCGAAGGTTCAGTTCCACCATGCGGTGAAGCGCCTGAAGGCGCGGGTGGGTGAGCCGGAGGAGAAGCACTGATGGCCGCATGCCCGGACATGGAAGCCCGACTGGACCTGCACGCCGCGGGGGCCCTGGAGCCCGAGGAGTCGGTGCCGCTGTTGCGGCACGTGGAGGCGTGCGCGGGGTGCCGCGCGGCGCTCGCGCAGTCGATGGAGGTGCTGTCGCTGGTGGCGCTGCCCGCGCCGACGGCCGCGGAGAAGGCCGCGCAGGACACCGTCCCCCAGCGCGCGCTGGAGACGTGGAGGCGCGAGCGCATGAGCCAGACGCTGCGACGGCGCACGGTGGGCTCGCTGCTGGCCGCGGCGGCGGTGGTCGCGGCGATGGTGCTGATGCCGGGCCTGCCGCGTCCGTGGACGACGCAGGGGGCCTCCCCCACCGAGTCCGCCGATGTCCGCGCCGAGGAGCGCGCGGTGGAGGCGCAGACGCTCGCGGACTTCGAGGCCTGGGCGGGGCTGGAGCCGCTGGAGGGCGGGGCGACGTGGGAAGACGAGGAGTCCTTCGAGGACCTCGAGAGCTGGGACGACGACCTGCTGGGAGAGACGTTGTGAAGACGATGACGCGCACGTCGTGGGTGATGCTGTCCGTGGTGCTCGTGCCCTGGCTGGCGCTGGCGAAGCCCGGTGACAAGGGCGAGGAGCGCTCCGCGCGCGTGACCGAGCGGATGGAGCGCCTGGAGAAGCGGCTGCGGCTGCGGCAGGTGCTGGCGCTGTCGGAGGCGCTGGAGCTGGACAACCAGCAGGCGCTGAAGATGGAGCAGACGCTGCGCCAGTTCGACGAGAAGCGCAGGCCCCTGCGCGAGCAGGTGCGGGAGGCCGCGCGCACGCTGCACCAGGCGGCCCGGGGTGACAGCGCGGCGCTGGCGCAGGTGGACGCGGCCGCGCAGCGCGCCTTCGAGGCCCGTGAGCGCATCACCGTGCTGGACCGGGAGATGTACCAGGCGCTGGCAAAGGAGCTGCCCGCGGACAAGCGGGCGAAGCTGGCGCTCACCCTGGCCAGGGACGGTGGCCGGATGAAGCGGCCCTGGAGGGGCGAGGGGCCGGGCGACGCGGGCGCGGACGACTGAGCGCGGGTGCGCCCCGGGTCCGGGACAAACAGGCATCCAGCCCGGAGTGCGGCGCGGGGGCATGACTACCGTCAGGGAGCCGACGGCGCGTGTCGCGCCGTCACCGAGGAGGCTTCCATGCGTCCGCTGATTCGACTCGCGCCCCTGTTGATGGCGTGTGCCCTCACGGCCTGCGCCGGCATCGACGTGAGCACGAACTACGACCCGAGCGCCGTCCAGCAGCTCGACGGCTACAAGACCTACGCGTGGCTGCCGCAGCCCCAGGGCAGCGACAAGCGCGTGTACAACCCCATCGTCGGCGGTGAGGTGGAGCGGGCGGCGGACGCCTATCTCCAGTCGCACGGCTACCAGAAGGTGGAGGCCAATCCGGACTTCCTCCTCGGCTGGCACGGGGCCATCGACAACAAGCTGGAGGCGGACACCGTCAACGCGTACTACGGCTATCCGTACGACCCGATGTGGGATCCGTTCTATGGGGGCGGCCCGGTGGCCATGTCGGCGCCGGAGACGGTGGTGCGCGAGTACGAGCAGGGGACGCTGATCATCGACGTGGTCGACGCCCAGTCGAAGAAGCTGGTGTGGCGCGGCCAGGCCCAGTCGGAGATCGACGACAGCGCCAAGGCGGAGAAGCAGCAGTCGCGCATCAACAAGTCGGTGGAGGAGATCCTTGAGCGCTTCCCACCCCGGGGTGGGAAGTAGCCAGGTGCGCGTGTCCGGCGCCGGGGCGTCGGACGCCGGACACGCCCGCTGTCCTGGAGGTCCGGTCGTGACGTGGCGGGGACGTGAGCAGCTTGAGCCGGCTCCATGTCCCCTCCGCGCCGACTCGTTGGATGCGTCCTGCTGCTCCTCTGGGTGAGCGGCTGCTCCGTCGCGGCGCCCCGCTCGGAGCTGGTGCGGCGGGTGGGACGTTCGGACCTGTCCGTCGAGGCGCTGCGCGTCCGCGTGCGGGACATGGCCCGGCGCTTCTCGGGGTTGTTGGAGGCCTCCGCGGATGAAATCGCGGCGGAGTCCGGCTCCGAGGAGGTGCGCGCGGCGATGACGCGGTTCAAGATCAACGCGGTGCCCGCGATGCAGGCGGCCCTGCTCCAGCCGGACCCCGTGGCGGCGCTGGTGGATGCGTGGGCGCTGCTCGCGCAGCTCGAGCTCGCCCTGCCCCCGCGGGCGACGGGCGCGGGCGCGTCACCGGAGCTCGTGGCCCGGGCGGAGCGGATGTTGCGCCAGCAGGAGGCGGAGGTGGAGGCGCTCTGGAAGGACGTCTGCGGACGTCAGGACGTGGAGGGCGCGCGGGCGCGGGTCCATGAGTGGGCCGCGGAGCACCCGCTAGTGGGCCCGCTCGTCACGCGGGTGTCCACGGTGTCGTTGCTCGCGGAGGTGACGTCGATGTCCGGCATGGGGGCCCTGGGAACGGCCGGAGTGCTGGTGGAGGATGTCCGGGACCTGACGGCGCGCGTGGACCTGTATGCGGCGTCACTGCCGCGACAGGCGCGCTGGCAGGCGGAGTCGATGGCGCAGGATGCGTTGAAGGCGGTGCCCACGCGCGAGGTGCTGGCGGACCTGGGGCGCGCCGTGGACACGCTGGAGCAGTTCGGAGCGCTGGCGGCGGGGACGTCCGCGCTGGTGGCGCGGGAGCGGAGCGCGATGCTGTCCGCGCTCACCTCGGAGCGCGAGGCGCTGCAGCGCTTCGTCGAGCAGGAGCGACGGGCCTTGATGGTGGAGGTGGCGGGCGAGCGACAGGCCGTGCTCTCCGCGCTCCACACGGAGCGGGTGGAGACCCTTCAGCAGGGCGAGCGCATCGGGCTCGGGATGGTGGACCTGACCTTCCAGCGCGCGACGCTGCTGGTCGACCGGGTGTTCCTGTGGCTGCTCGGGATGACGCTCGTGGGCGTGCTGGGGGGGCTGGGCCTCGCGGTGCTGCTGCTGCGCGCGTGGAGGCGCAAGGCGGGTTGAGTCGCGCGACCTCCCGCCGGGCGCGGAAGCCACGCCCCCGTCCGCTCTCGCCCCCCATCCGCCGCTTGCGGCCACCTGCTGAGCGCGGAGCCACGCGGCCTCGTTCGAACAAACCCTCACGAGGCCACGCGGACCGCCACCAGCTCCACTCAGGGACTCGCGTCGGCGGGAGGCTGCTCGGGCAGGGTGACGCTCCTCCACGCGCCCTTCACGCTCTCGGGGATGATGAGGGGCCGCTCGCAACGGGCGCGGTCCCACTTCCCCAGGTCCGCGCACGCGTCGTACGTGGACTGGAAGAAGTCGAGCAGGAAGGCCCTCGGGTCCTTCGCGCGCCGCACGGCCTCGTACGGCAGCAGGAACTCCTTCAGGTTCGCGTCGTACCCCGCCCCCGAGGGCTTCACGCTCGCTTCAGCGAACCCCTTCGGCTCGGGCGCCGCGTAGCAATAGAACGCCGCGCCACCGAGCACCTCCGTGCCGGGCCAGAAGCCCACGCTGCACACCTCCTCGCAATACGCCTCCGCCGTCACCGCGTCAGCGCCCGGCCGCGCCGGAGCGGGCCGCCCGCCGAAGCGCGTCACCGCCAGGTCGAAGCTCCCCCAGAAGAACTGCACGGGGCTGCACTTGCCCGTGAAGCCCGCGCGGAACGCCTTCATCGCGATGTGGGCCTGCAACAACGCCCGCCACCAGTTGCGCACGTGCCCGGGCACATACGTCGCGTGGTGCGTGTCCTGGCTGAAGGGCGTCGTGTCATCGGGAATCTCCACCGGCTGCTCCCAGATGCGCACCTCCACGCCCAGCTCGCGCAACGTCGACATGACGTCCCGATAGAACTCCGCCACCGAGCGCGCCGTCAGCTCCATGACGCGCACGTCTCCACGGCTCGTCAGGAAGCGCAGCTCGCTGGCCAGGAAGTCGAAGTCCACCTCGAAGCTCCCATTCCCATAGGGAATCAGCCCCGTGGTGAGCCCGCGAGACGTCACGCGGAACGACACGTTCCACCAGTGGTTCTCCGGCGGCGTCAGCGCCAACCGCACCTTGCCGAGCACCTGGGTGTAACGGTGCAGCGTGGCATAGGTGTCCTTCCACTCCGCGAAGGGCAGCGCGGGCCACGCCTCCTCCCGCGTCCCGAATCCGGATGTCGACAGGGCCATGCGGCTCCCTCCTCAAGGGCCACGTCCACCTGGGACGGTGACCCCAGGGACACGCCCGCGCCACACGAGCCCCCAGGCTCGCATGCCGTGAGGACGGAGGAAGGAGCGCCGGCCCACGAGGGCACTCATCCCCTCGCGAACGGCGCATCACCCGCCCGGGCGGATGCCTCCACCCGGGCCGGCGAACGAGCCCCCGCTCAGGGCTGGGCGAGCGCGGTGTCCACGGCCTTGCGCAGCTCGTCGCTCTCCGGCGTCACCTTGCTCGGGAAGCCCGCGCGCACCTGGCCGTCCTTGCCCACCACGTACTTGTGGAAGTTCCACTTCGGCGCGTCGTGGTCCTTCGACAGGAAGGCGTAGACGGGCGACTGGCCCTCGCCCTTCGTCTTCACCTTCTCGAACATGGGGAACGTCACCTTGAAGCGCAGCTCGCAGAACTTCGCGATCTGCTCCGAGCTGCCCGGCTCCTGCCCACCGAAGTCGTTGGACGGGAAGCCCAGCACCACGACGCCCTTGTCCTTGTAGTCCTGGTAGAGCTTCTCCAGGCCCGCGTACTGCGGCGTGTAGCCACACTCGGACGCCGTGTTCACGATGACCAGGACCTTGCCCTGGTAGTCGGA
This sequence comes from Myxococcus sp. XM-1-1-1, assembly GCF_020037095.1. Lineage (NCBI taxonomy): Bacteria > Pseudomonadati > Myxococcota > Myxococcia > Myxococcales > Myxococcaceae > Myxococcus > Myxococcus sp. XM-1-1-1. Next base: position 104,289 of record NZ_JAIQDH010000003.1, on the reverse strand, counting down.
GAGGTTGGCGGGCTTGCCGTCGAGGCGGTTGGCGGACAACGCGTGCAGGGACATGGGCTTCTTCTCGCTGGAGGGCTGGGACTTCACGGGAGTGGACGGCTTCGTCGCCACATCACCGGCCAGGGCCGGGGTGACGACGAGCGCCGAGGCGACGCACAGGACTTGAAGGGTTCGCATGCGGCCGGAAGGATGCCGAAGCCCCGGCCCCGTTTCACGCCCTTCTGTCCTGTCCGTGACAATCACCGCCGTCCCCCCGACGCGCCACGTCGCGATGACGGGGCCTCCTCGCCCGTGAAGAGCGAGCGCAGCACCCGGCCCGTCGCCGTCTTCAGCTTCGCCACCTCGCGAGGCGTGCCCGCCGCGACGATGTGGCCACCCTCCTCGCCGCCCTCGGGCCCCAGCTCCACCAGGTGGTCCGCCGCGCCGATGACCGACGGGTGGTGCTCGATGACCACCAGCGTGTCGCCGCGGTCCACCAGCCGGCCCATGAAGGTGATGAGCTTCTCCACGTCGCCCACGTGCAGGCCCGTGGTGGGCTCGTCCAGCACGTAGAGCGTGGGCTCGTGCCGCGAGGACGCCGTCAGCTCGGCCGCCAGCTTCAACCGCTGCGCCTCACCGCCGGACAGCGTGTTGGAGCCCTGGCCCAGTTGGAGGTAGCCCACGCCCAGGTCCGCGAGGCACTGCAGCGGCGCCGCCACCTTGGGCAGGTTCTGGAAGACGTCCTTCGCCTCGTCCGCGGACAGCCGCAGCACGTCGCCGATGGACAGCCCGTGGTAGCGCACCTCAAGCGTCGCCGCGTCGAAGCGCGCGCCCCCGCAGGCCTCGCACGGCGTCACCACGTCCGGGAGGAAGGACATCTCGTGGGAGATGGAGCCCTGCCCCTCGCACGCGGTGCACCGCCCACCGCTGGCAGTGTTGAAGGAGAAGCGCGCGGCGGAGAAGCCGCGAATCTTCGCCTCGGGGGTCGCCGCGAAGGCCCGACGCAGCTCGTCCCAGATGCCCAGGAACGTCGCGGGCACCGAGCGCGGCGTGCGGCCGATGGGCGACTGGTCCACCGACATCACCCGCTTCACCGCCTCCACGCCCTTGAGCGAGTCGAACGGTCCGGGCCGCGAGGACACCAGCTCCAGCGCCTCTCGCAGCGCCGGGTACAGCACCTGTCGAATCAGCGTGCTCTTGCCCGAGCCGGACACGCCGCTGACGACGTTGAGCCGGCCGACCGGCAGCCGCAGGTCCACGCGCTTCAGGTTGTTGGCCCGCGCGCCCTTCAGCTCCAGCCACTGCTTCGGCTCCCCACGTCCGGAGGGAGGCCGCACCTGGGACGCCCGCAGCGCGAGCGCCGTGGGGGACTCGCCCTGGAGCACCACGTCCGGAGGTCCCTCCGCGAGGATGCGCCCGCCGCCGCGTCCGCCCGTCGGGCCCAAATCCAGCAGGTGGTCCGCCGCGCGGATGGTGTCCGAGTCATGCTCCACCACCAGCACCGTGGAGCCGGTGTTCACCAGCGCGCGCAGGTTGTCGAGCAGCCGGTGCGTGTCGCGCGGGTGCAGGCCGATGGTCGGCTCGTCGAGCACGTACATCGCGCCGGTGAGCCCCGCGCCCAGCTGCGCCGACAGCCGCAGGCGCTGCATCTCCCCACCCGACAGCGTGGCCGCGTTGCGGTCCAGGGACAGGTAGCCCAGGCCCACCCGCTCCAGGAACTCCATGCGCCGCAGCAACTCCTGCCGCGACGGCTCGCCGAGCAGCGCCCGGTCGCCCTTGAACTTCCAGCCCCGCACCCGCGCCAGCGAGGCCGCCACGGACTGCTGCACCACCTCGTGGTAGCGCGCTCCTTCCAGGCGCACGCCCCGAGGCACCGGCGCCAGTCGACTGCCGCCACACTCACGGCACGGCGCCGTCTCGCCCTCGGCCTGCGCTTCGGGGCCACCCTTCACACCCGTGCCCTCGCACGACTCGCAGCGGCCCTGCTTGGTGTTGAACGAGAACCAGCGCGGGTCCAGCTCCGGCACCGCCGTGCCGCACTTGGGGCACGTGCGCTCGGTGGACAGGAGCGTCTCGCCCTTCGCCGTCCGGACCTTGAGCGCGCCCTGCCCCCAGCCCAGCGCCTTGTCGAACACGTCCCGGGGCAGCTTCGACAGCTTGCCCTCGTGCATCACCAGGTCGATGTCGTGCTCGCGCGTCTTCGCCAGGCGCGGCGGGTCGTCCGTGGAGGACAGCTGTCCGTCGACGATGGCCGTGGTGATGCCCGCGCGCGCCGCGGCGGCGAAGACATCCAGGTACGTGCCCTTGCGCGAGCGCACCGCCGGCGCCAGCACCGTCCCATCCCCCTTCAGTTGGGAGAGCTGCGCGAACAACACCTCCGGCGACGTGGAGGTGATGGGCGTGTCGTCGTTGGGGCAGTGCGGCTCGCCCAGCTTGGCGAACAAGAGCCGCAGGTAGTGGGCCACCTCGGTGACGGTGGCCACCGTGCTGGTGCCGCCCGCGCGCGAGGTGCGCTGCTCCAGCGCCACGCTCGGCGGAATGGAGCTGACGCGCTCCACGTCCGGCCGGGGCATGGTGGGCAGGAACTGGCGCGCGTACGGGCTGAGCGTCTCCAGGAAGCGCCGCTGCCCTTCCGCGAACACCACGTCGAACGCGAGCGAGCTCTTGCCCGAGCCGCTCGGCCCCGTGACGACGGTCATCTTCCCCAGGGGAATCTTGCAGGACACGTCCTGGAGGTTGTGCTCGCGCGCGTGCTCCACCTCGATGGCGGGCGCCGCGTCCTTGCCCGGCCGCCGCGCCTTCACCACGCGGCCCAGGGGCTTGCGCTCGCCCCGGAGCGCCACCGCCGTCGCGCCCTCGCCGCGCGCCACCGACTCCGGCGTGCCCTCGGCCACCAGCCGCCCGCCGTCCTTGCCGCCCACCGGCCCCAGGTCGATGACCCAGTCCGACGCCTTCATCACCGCGACGTCATGGTCCACCACGATGACGCTCGCGCCCTTGTCCACCAGCGCGTGCAGCGCGTCGATGACGTGACGCACGTCCTCCGCGTGCAGGCCCGCACTCGGCTCGTCGATGAGGAACAGCGCGCCCTTCGCCTCGCTGGCCAGCGCCCGCGCCAGCTTCAACCGCTGCGCCTCGCCGCCCGACAGCGTGGACAGAGGCTGTCCCAACGGCAGGTAGCCCAGGCCCAACCGCGCCACCGGCCCCAGCGCGCGCTGCAGGGCCGCGTCGCTCCCGAAGTGCTGGAGCACCTCCGCCACCGTCATCTCCAGCACCTGCGCCACGCTGAAGCCCTGGTGTCGGACGGCGAGCACCTCCTCCTTGAAGCGCCGGCCCCGGCACACCGCGCACAACAGGGCCACGTCCGCGAGGAACTGCATCTCCACCGTCTCGTAGCCCTCGCCCGAGCACGCCTCGCAGCGCCCCTTGTCCACGTTGAAGGAGAAGTGCGCCGGCGTCAGGCCGCGCACCTCGGCGTCCGGCTCCGCGGCGAAGCGCTCGCGCAGCCGGTCCCACGCCTTGGTGTACGTGGCCGCGTTGCCACGCGAGGTGCGCCCCAGCGGAGACTGGTCCACGAAGGTGATGGCATTCACCGCGTCGGCCCCCTCCAGCGCGTCCACCGCGCCCGGGGCCTCCACGTCCTTCACGCCCAGCCGCCGCGCCAGGTGCCGGTAGAGCACCTCGTCCACCAACGTGCTCTTGCCCGAGCCGCTCGGCCCCGTCACCGCGCACAGCACGCCCAGCGGCACCTTCACCGACAGCGCCTTGAGGTTGTGCTCGCGCGCGCCCTTCACCACCAGCTCACCGGTCCGCTCGCGCGGCGCCCGCTTCGTCTCGGCTCCACCCGCGAGCAGCCGGCCCGTGGGCAGGTCCTTGCGCTTCGCCAGCGCCTCGGGAGGACCGTCGAAGCACAGCTCGCCGCCCTCGCGGCCCGCGCCCGGCCCCAGCTCCAGCACGCGGTGCGCGGAGCGGATGACCAGCGGGTCATGCTCGATGACGAGCGCGATGTTGCCGCGCTCCGCCAGCTCCGCGATGGCCTCCGTCAGCGGCGGCACGTCGCCCGGGTGCAGCCCCACGGTGGGCTCATCCAGCACGAAGAGCGAGCCGGTGAGCGAGGTGCCCAGCGCGGCCGTCAGCGACACGCGCTGCGCCTCGCCACCGGACAGCGTGCGCGCCTGCCGGTCCAGCGTCAGGTAGCCCAGCCCCACGCGCTGCAGGTAGCGCAGGCGTCCGGCCAGCTCGCGCCGCGCCAGCTCCCCCTGCCCCGTCGTCGTGCCCAGCGCGTCCAGCCGCGCCAGCGCCTGCGTCAGCTCCAGCCCGTGCCACCCCGGCAGGTCCAACCCGCCCACGCGGTAGGCCCGCGCCTGCTCGTTGAGCCGCGCGCCGCCGCAGTCCTTGCACAGCGAATACGCCCGGTAGCGCGCCAGCAGCACGCGCACGTGCATCTTGTACGTGCGCCCCTCCATCCACCGGAACCACGCGCGCACGCCCGGATACGCGCGGCCGTCGTCGTAGTCCCCCGCGCCCTCCAGCACCGACTCACGCTGCGCCGGCGTCAGCGAGGACCAGGGCGCATCCAGGGGAATCTTCTTCTCGCGGCACCAGCGCTGGAGCATGCCGCGCTCCCACTCCGTCGACGCGCCGGACCACGGACGGATGGCGCCCTGCGACAGGCTCAACGCCGGGTTGGGAATCACCTTGTCCCAGTCGATGCCGATGGTGCGGCCAAAGCCCCGGCACGCCGCACACGCGCCCACGGGCGACTGGTAGCTGAACAGGCCCGGCCGCGCCGCCTCGAACTCGCGCGCGCACTTCGGACACACCAGGCCCCGGCGCACCCGCTTCGCTTCCGCGCCGGGCAACAGCACCACCGCCTCGCCCTCGGCGCGGTTCCACGCGTCCTCCAGCGCCTGCGTCACCCGCCCCACCTGCGACGACGACAGCTTCACCCGGTCCACCACCACGCGGGCGATGCCCGCCGGATCCGTGGCCTCCGAGGGCTTGAGCGACTCCAGCTCCCGCACCTCGCCCTGCACCACCAGCCGGTGGTAGCCGTCCTTCAACAGGCGCGCGCGCACGTCCAGGAACGACGCCGTGTCGGGGATGCGCAGCGGGAAGGCGATGAGCGCCGCGGCGTCCGGGGACTCGGCCACCAGCGCGCGGGCCGCCACGCCCGCGTCGGTGCGCACCGCCTCCACCCCGCATGCGGGACACACGGGCATCGCCTCGCGCGTGAAGAGCGCGGACAGGTACGGCTCCACGTCCGCCAGCGTCGCCACCGTGGAGCGCGAGCTCTTCACCGGCGCCCGACGGTCCACCGCCACGCCCGCCGCCACCGGCTCCAGCGCCTCCATGGGCGGCCGCTCCAGCCGCTCGAGGAACTGCCGGGCATACGGGCTGAAGCTCTCCACGAAGCGCCGTTGTCCCTCGGCGTACAGCGTGTCGAGCGCCAGGCTCGACTTGCCCGCGCCCGAGACTCCGGTGATGCAGACCAGCTCCCCCTCCGCCAGGTCGACGGAGAGGTCCTTGAGGTTGTGGGTGCGCGCGCCTACGAGGTGGGTCTTGTGCATTTCGGGTCGGAGGTTTAACGACCCGACACTCCAACGCCACAGACAAGTGAAGCTGTTTACCGATGCGAGCCCTCCCCGGTTGGGTGGAGGCCGAGCGGCTTGATACAACGGGGGTACAATCGAGCGCGCGAGGGCGGCACCCGGCCCGGTGCCCATCCCAGCCTCGCGACGCAGGAGGCCTTATGGCCGAGGGAGTCGTCGACAAATCCCCCCCCCGTGACGCGCTGTTCTCCGCCTCGCCCTCCCTGGTGTTGCTGGAAGTCGATGGACGCCCCGCCTCGGGCTTCGTCGCCACCGGGCAGGGACACCTCGTCACCAGCCTCCACGCCGTCGCCGGCGCCCGCGAGATTCACGCGGTGATGGCGGACGGCACGCGCACGGAGGTGGTCCAGGTCGTCGCCATGGATGACCGCCGCGACCTGGCCGTGCTGCGACTGCCCGTCCCCGAGCTCGCCCCGCCGCTCGACCTGGCTCCCGTCTGCCTGCCCGGCGAGGGGGACACCGTCTATGTCCTGCGGGCCACCGCCAGCCCCGCACCGGAGGTCCGCTCGCAGGAGGTCCGGGCCGTCCAGGTGCTCGGCGACTGGCTCACCCTGCTGGAGCTCACCCGCACGCTCCCCGACGACTTCTCCGGCGGTCCGGTGCTCGACCTGCGAGGCGGCGTGGTGGGCGTGGCCACCGCGGCGCTCGCCAACGGCCGCTCGCTGGGCCTGGTCATCCCCACCCGCTACCTGCTGCCGCTCCTGCAGGGCGCCGGAAGCCTGCCCCTGTCCGCGCTGGAGACGCCGCGCCGCCGCGCCAGCCGCGTGCGCCAGGTGCCACGCCACCCGCTGAGCCTGCTGGAAGGCGCCAACACCGACGCGCTCGAGTCCATCGCCACCACGCTCGGCCACGCCATCAACGCCGGCGCGCCCGCGTACAACCGCGGCGACGTGGACGGCTGCTACCGGCTCTATGCGCGAACCGCCGAGAAGCTCATCGCCACGTGCGAGGCCTTCCCCGGCGCCCAGCGCGCCCTGCGCGACGGCCTGTCACGCTGCGCCGGCCTGCAGGACTCCGACGACCGCGCCTGGGCCCTGCGCGACGCCTTCGACGGGCTGCTGGACGTCATCGGCCGCTGGCTCCAGGTCCGGCCCACGTCGCCGCGCCCCTCGCCCAAGTCCAGCCCGGGCACCCCCAGCCTCGTGGTGGCGCCCGCGACCAAGCGCTACCTCAACTAGTCGCGCGCGGCTCCTCCCACCAGACCCGCAGCGCGTAGCCCGCCGGGGCGCGCTCCAGCACCTCCACCCGCGCCGTCACCCGGGTGCGCAGGAGCACGCCCTCCACCACGCCCGCCACGAAGTCCGGCAGCGGGTCCGCGTCCACCACCCGCACGCACCACTCGCGCTCGCGCACGGGCGCAAGCTCCATGCGCATGTCCTCGCGGCCCGCCTTCAGGTACGTGGGCAGCCGCGTCAGGCACCGCTCCGTGCCCAGCAGCGGCGCCGCCGTGGCGAAGATGCGCCCCACCAGCGTCTGCGCGAAGCCCTCCACGTAGGACAGCCCCAGGGCCCGGTTCGCCGCCTCCGGCGTCTGCCCCGCGCACACGAAGCGCCGCGCCACCCCTAGCGCGGCGCGCCACACGGTGAGCGGATAGGACTCCTGCAGGTCCTCTTCGTCGTAGCCGATGTCCTTGAGGGACTGGGCGAACGCCCCGGACGGCTTCAGCGCGTGCACGAACAGCCCCTCGAAGTTGCGCCGCGGCACGCAGACGGCCACCTGCGCCCTGCGCCCCACCGTCACCACGTCCTGTGAGCCCCGCCGTTCCATGACCACCCCCCCGTGCTTCGAATCCACCCGTCGTCCCGCAGTCTAACAGCCCGCCGGGCGCGAGGCTTTGGTTGCCCTGGAAAACTAGACCCTCGGCGCACTTTTACAACCGGAGGGCTCGTGCAACGATGGCCGTTTGCAATGCGAGGAGTCCCATGCGGGTCCTGATAGTCGCTCAGGGAGGGGCGGACCTGTCGCCACTGGAAACCCTGCTGGAAGAGCGGGGCATGACGGTGGTCCACGTCTCCAGGGACGTGGATGTGCCAGCGGCATGGCGCGCCGGCCCCTGCCCACTGGTGGTGCTGGATGCACGCGAGAGTGGCTCGCGCATGCCGCTCGTGCGGGCCCTGCGCAGCCTGCCCGGCGGCGCGTCCGCCGTGGTGCTGCTCGTGGGACGCCGCGGCGCGCTGCGGGCCCTGGAGCCGGCGCTGGAGGACGGCGCCGACGAGGTGCTGGCCTGGCCCCCGGACCTGGAGGAGCTGCGGGTGCGGCTGGACATGGCCGAGCGCAGGTACGCGCGGCGCGAGTCCCGGATGGGGGTGCCCTTCGGGGACGAGCTGCGCGACACCATGCTCGCCGTCAGCCCCGTGCCCACCTCCATCACCACGCTGGGCGAGGGCAAGGTCGTCGCCGCCAATGACGCGTACTTCCGCGCCTTCGGATACACGCGCGAGGAGATGCTGGGCAAGACGACGGTGGACCTGCACCTGTGGGAGCGCCCCATCGACCGCGCGCAGGTGATGGAGCGGCTGCGCCGGCACGGCTCGGTGCGCGGGGTGGACGCCCAGTACCACACGCGCACGGGCGAGGTGCGCCACACGCTGCTCTTCATGGGCCTGGTGCCCTACGCGGGCGAGCCGCACGTCATCTCGTTCTTCCCCGACATCACGCCGATAAAACAGGCGGAGGAGGAGGTGCGCCGCTCCGAGGTGAGCTTCCGCACCCTCATCCAGAGCCTGCCGGACCTGGTCGCCGTGTTCGACCGCAACGCGCGCGTGCGCTACGCCAACCTCAAGGTGGCGCGCGCGCTGGGCTACTCGGACGTGAAGGAGCTGGTCGGCAAGCACATCTCCGACATGATTCCCCCCGAGGACTTCGCCTCCGCGGACGCGCGCATGCACGAGGCCCTGCGCACCGGCCGCAACGCGTTGCAGGAAAGGCGCATGGTGCGCCGCGACGGCGGCATCCTCCACGTGGAGTCCACCACCTTCCCGCTGCACTTCGACGGCGAGGACTCCATCGTCTCCGTGGCGCATGATTTGACGGAGCGCCACCAGATGCAGGCCCGGCTGATGCTCGCCGAGCGCATGGCGTCGGTGGGCACGCTCGCCGCGGGCGTGGCGCACGAAATCAACAACCCGCTGGCGTACCTCACCGCCAACCTCGCCTTCGCGCGCGAGGAGCTCGCGCGCGTGCCCGCCCCCGGCGTGGACGCGTCGTTGTCGGAGGCGCTGTCGGACGCGCAGGCCGCGCTCTCCGAGGCCCAGCAGGGCGCCGAGCGCGTGCGCACCATCGTCCGCGACCTGAAGACCTTCAGCCGGGTGGACTCGGTGGAGGACTCCGTCGTGGACGTGCGCGCGGTGCTGGAGTCCACGCTGAACCTGGCCACCACGGAGATCCGCCACCGCGCGCGGCTGGTGAAGCTCTTCGAGGACGTGCCCCCCGTGCGCGCCAACGAGTCGCGGCTGGGCCAGGTGTTCCTCAACCTGCTGGTCAACGCCGCGCAGGCCATCCCCGAGGGCGCGCCGGACCGCCACGAGATTCGCGTGGGCGCGCGCCTGGGCGAGGGCGGCCGCGTGCTGGTGGAGGTGACGGACACGGGCGTGGGCATCGCCACCGAGCACCTGCCGCGCCTGTTCGACCCGTTCTTCACCACCAAGGCCCCAGGCGTGGGCACCGGCCTGGGCCTGTCCATCTGCCACAACCTGGTGACGGCGCTCGGCGGCGAGATCCAGGTCCGCAGCGCTCCGGGCCGGGGCTCCACCTTCCGCGTGCTGCTGCCCTCCGCGGAGCCCGTGCGCGTCGAGCCCGCCCCGCCCGCGCCGCGGCCCGAGCCCGCCGCGCCGGTGGAGAAGCGCGGCCGGCTGCTCGTCGTCGACGACGAGCCCCTGGTCTGCACCGCCCTGGGCCGCACCCTGCGCCCCCACCACGATGTCACCCTGGCGACACGCGCACAGGACGCGCTGGAGCGCATCGAGGCCGGCGAGTCCTACGACGTCGTCTTCTGCGACTTGATGATGCCCGGCATGAGCGGGATGGACTTCTACTCCACCCTCATGAAGCGCCATCCGGAGCAAGCCCGCCGCGTCATCTTCCTCACCGGCGGTGCGGTGACCCCCCAGGCCCGCGCCTTCCTCGAAACCGTCACCAGTCCCCACATCGAAAAGCCCTTCGCGGGACGCGAACTGCTGTCATTGGTGCAGGAACGACTGGCCCGCGCCTGATCCGGGTCACTGTCCACCTGTGGAAGAATCGGACAGGCTCACTCGCCGGCTGTCCTTCAATTCCCCAGCGACTCTCCGGGCCTCCCCACCCGGTGTCCAAGAAGGCCATCACAAGCCCCCAGTTTCATTGAGCTCAAACGAGTCCCTCCGAGGAAGCGCTTGGGATTCCTGAAGAATTTCCAGCATCCAGGCCCTCCGACGCGGGCTGGTACGCGGGTTGCTCCAGGACTGACGCGCCGCACCGAGGAGGCCTCTCGGAGCGGCGGAACCGGGTGAGCTCCAAGCAGTCTGAGGCTCGCCCGCCCCCTCGGTCTCCTGGAGGCAGCAGGCGTGACGTCGGACAGCAACAGGCAGGGCGGGATGCGCGCGGTGTGCGTGCGGTGGCTGGGCGCGGCGATGGTGGCCACGGCGGGCACGGCGTGCGCGGCGACTCCAGCCTCCGCGGCCCAGACGCGCGGCGCCCAGACGTTCTCCGCGGACACGGTGGTGGAGCTGGCCCGGCAGAAGGCGGCGCGGCCGTACGAGGCGCCGGTGTCGACGTTGCCGGAGTCCTACAAATCGCTCGACTACGACGCGTACCGGGACATCCGCTACCGCCCGGAGAAGGCGCGCTGGCGTGACGCGAAGCTGCCCTTCCAGGCGCAGTTCTTCCACCCGGGCCGCTCGTTCCAGTTCCCGGTGGTGATGCACGAGGTGGCCGAGGGCAAGGCCCGGCCGCTCGCCTTCTCCCCGGAGCTGTTCACCTACGGCCCGCTGGTGAAGCCCGGTCCGCTGAAGAAGGCGGATGGCTTCGCGGGCATGCGCCTGTCGCACCCGCTCAATCGCGAGGACGTGTTCGACGAGCTGGTGGTGTTCCAGGGCGCCAGCTACTTCCGCGCGCTCGGCCGGGGCAGCCTGTATGGCCTGTCCGCGCGCGGGCTCGCCATCGACACCGCGACGTCGCGCCCCGAGGAGTTCCCCGACTTCAGGGAGCTGTGGCTGGAGAAGCCCGCGCCCGGCGCGGACCGCGTGGTGGTGCACGCGCTGATGGACAGCCCCAGCGTCACGGGCGCCTACCGCTTCACCATCATCCCCGGGGCGAACACGGTGATGGAGGTGGAGGCCACCGTCTTCGCGCGCAAGGCCGTGGCGGAGCTGGGCGTGGCGCCGCTGACGAGCATGTACCTGTTCGGCGAGAACGACCGCGGCGACTACGACGACTTCCGCCCGGAGGTGCACGACTCGGACGGCCTCTTCGTCTGGACGCGCGCGGGCGAGCAGCTCTGGCGGCCCCTGCAGAACCCCGAGCGCATCAACGTCTCCAGCTTCCAGGTGGAGAGCCCGCGCGCCTTCGGCGTCCTGCAGCGCGACACCACGTTCGCCCACTATGAGGACCTGGAGGCGCACTACGAGCGCCGGCCCTCCGCGTGGGTGGAGCCCGTGGGCGACTGGGGTCCGGGCGTGGTGCGGCTGGTGGAGCTGCCGACGCCGGACGAGACGAACGACAACATCGTCGCCTTCTGGGTCCCGAGGAAGACGCTGGGCCCCGGGGACTCGCTGAAGGTCGCGTACAAGCTGCACTGGGGCGCGCACTCGCCCTGGCCGGTGACGGGCTCCACGGTGGTCGCCACGCGCGTGGACGCGGGCGACTCGTGGAAGGGCGCCCGGCTCAAGGACGCGCGCCCCATGCGCCGCTTCATCATCGACTTCGCGGCGCTGCCCGACTTCGCGGAGGACGACGTCCCGGTGGAGCTGGTCGTCAGCGCCTCCTCGGGCAAGGTCCTGCGCCCCATCGCCACGCGCCACACGCCCACCGGCGGCTGGCGCGCCACCTTCGAGCTGCATCCCTCCTCCCCCGTTCCCACCGAGCTGCGCGCGTTCCTCAAGCGCGGCCCGGAGACCCTCACCGAGACCTGGAGCTACCTGTGGATTCCGTGACGACACTGACCACCTGCCCTTCCGTCCCGACCACCGTGTGGGCCGGCCCGCGCGCTCGCGCGGCGCTCGATACCTTCTTCAAGGGCTTCGGCTTCACCGCCGAGGCGGACCTCTCCGCGCTGGCGGCGTGGGTGCTGGACGGCTTCGGCGCGCACGGGGCCCAGCCCCAGGCGGCGGTGGCGCTGGCCCGGGCCCGGATGGAGACGTGGCTGTCGGGCGTGCTGGGACTGGAGCACTCGGGTCCGGGGCTGCTGTCGCGGGGCCGTGCGGCCTTCGTGCTGTGCGACGGCGCGAGCCGGGGCGCGCGGCTGCTCACCCGTCCCGCGGCGCCGGAGGACTTCGTCCGGGCGGTGCGCGCGGCGGTGCCGGTGCCGGCACCCGCGCAGGTCAGCTCGGTGATGCCCGAGCAGCAGCTGGTGCTCAACCCGTTCGGGGAGATGCTGCGCCGCTGGTGGCGTGGCGCCACGGCGGGCATGTCCACCTCGCCCTGAGGCGGGCCTGGGGAGCCTCGCGATGCAAGCCCACTCGTTTTCGCCCGAGAGCGCCGGCTACCGGCGCGCCGGAGTGCTGGGACTGGCGGCCGTCACCACCGTGGTGGGGACGTGCGAGATGCACCGCCTGCTGAGCGCTCAAGGGACGTCGGTGCCGGAAGTGGTGCTGGTGGGGCTCTTCGCGCTGTGCTTCGGATGGATTGCCCTGTCGTTCTTCACGGCGGTGGCGGGCTTCCTCCAGCTGGCCCTCGCCTCGCGGATGCCCGGGCTGCGCTACCCCACGCCGGAGGAGGAGTCGCAGCCGCTGGTGTCGCGCACCTCGGTGGTGATGCCCATCCACAACGAGGACCCCGCGGCGGTGTTCGCCAACGTGCAGGCCACGTACGAGTCGGTGGCGGCGACGGGGCACCTGGACGCGTTCGACTTCTACGTGCTGAGCGACTCCACGCGCGCCGAGGCGTGGGTGGCCGAGGAACTGGCGTGGTCGGACTTGTGCCGTCGGGTGGGCGGACAGGGTCGCATCTTCTACCGGCGGCGCACGGACAACACGGGCAAGAAGGCCGGCAACCTGGGTGACTTCTGTGAGCGGTGGGGACGCCGCTACGACTTCACGGTGGTGCTGGACGCCGACAGCCTGATGGATGGCCGCACGCTGGTGAAGATGGCGCGGCTGATGGAGCTCAACCCGCGCGCGGGCATCCTCCAGGCGCCGCCCTTGAACGTGGGCCGCACCACGCTGTTCGCCCGGCTGCAGCAGTTCGCCGGCCGGGTGTACGGCCCCGTCGTGGCGGCGGGCGCGGCGGCGTGGCAGCTGGGCGAGTCCAACTACTGGGGCCACAACGCCATCATCCGCACGGAGGCCTTCATCAACCACTGCGGGCTGCCGGTGCTCCCGGGCAAGCAGCCCTTCGGCGGCCACATCCTCAGCCACGACTTCGTCGAGGCGGCGCTGATGCGGCGCGCGGGCTACACGGTGTGGCTGGTGCCGGAATTGGGCGGCAGCTACGAGCAGCCCCCGCCGAACCTGCTCGCGTACGCGCAGCGGGACCGGCGCTGGTGCCAGGGAAACCTGCAGCACCTGAGCCTGGTGATGGCGGGGGGCTGGCATCCGCTCAGCCGGGGCCACTTCCTGATGGGCGTCATGTCGTACGCGGCCTCGCCCTTGTGGTTGTTGTTCCTGACCGCGGGCCTGGTGGCCGCGCTGCACGACCGCTTCCTCCTGGACGTGTCCACGCTGGAGTCCCCCGCGCTCGCGTTCGACGCGCCGGGCGCGCTGCGCCTGTTCGCGGTGTCGATGGGGATGCTGTTCGCGCCCAAGTTCCTGGGGCTGACGCTGGCGCTCTTCAAGAAGGGCGAGGCGGCGCGGATGGGCGGAAGGTGGAAGCTCATCCTCAGCGTGCTCGCGGAGAGCGTGCTCGCGTCGCTGCTGGCGCCGGTGATGATGCTGTTCCAGTCGCACTTCGTGTTCGGCACGCTGCTGGGCTACCGGGTGAACTGGTCCAGCCAGCAGCGCGAGGACGCGGACCTGCCCTGGTCCGAGGCGGCGCGGCGGCACGTGGCGCACATGGCGGTGGGCGTGGCGATGGTGGCGGTGGCGGCGCTGGTGTCCACGGCGCTGGTGGCGTGGCTGATGCCGGTGGTGGTGGGGCTCCTGCTCGCGGTGCCCCTCACGGTGCTGACGGCGCGCGCGTCGCTGGGGCTGTGGGCGGCGCGTCGGGGGCTGTTCCTGATGCCCGAGGAGACCGAGCCGCCCGAGGTGGTGGAGCGCGCGCAGGCCATCACCGAGGAGCACGGGGTGGAGCCGGTGCCGGACGCCATCGAGCGGGTGCTCACCGACGCGAAGACCCACGCGCTGCACGTGGCGCTGCTGGAGTCGCAGCCGGGGCTCGCGGAGACGACGACGCCCGCGGCACTGGAGTCCGCGCGGCGCAAGCTGCTGGGGGACAATGCAGAGCCCCTCTCCGCGCAGGAGAAGGTGGCGGCGCTGCTGGATGTCACCACGTTGAGCGAGGCCCGCGAGCAGCGGCTGACGCGCACGCTGTCGTGAGCCTGGAGCGGGCACCCGCGTCACGCGGATGCCCGGGCTCCTGGGAGCCGTGTCAATAACACTCGGCGCAGTTCGAGGTGATGACGCTGCCCAGGTACATGCCTCCGCCCGGCGTGTAGCAGTAGTAGCGCATCTGGTTGCCCCAGCGGCCACCACACTCGTCGAGCGACAGGCACTCCCAGACGGGATAGCCCGTGTCCCCGGGGGCGCAGCCGTCATAGAGGGCCTGCTGCTGGCTCTCCGCGGCCACGTCCGTCGGTGCCTCTGCTTCGACGCCACCGCAGCCCACCGTGAAGAGACTCATCATCAGCGCTGCCGACACTCCGTGGACTCGCATGGACCACTCCAGTTGTGAGGGGGTTGAGACGGCACTGCGACGAACGGCGGTGAGAGACTCAGCCAACTGGCTGAGCACTGTCCAGACGGCCAATTCGGACCCTGATGTGTCTTTCCCGACCCGCGACATCTCGCAGGGGCGAGCGACTGCAATGTTTCACTTCAGGCGGCTCGTCATCCGCGAGACACGACGTGTCCTCGCCCGCGGACCTCGGGCGCTCGATTGAACGCGACACCGTAGACGACTCGCTCCCGCTGACGGATGACCGCCGGCTCCGGCTCGCGACCGCGCACGGAGGGCCGCCAACCCGGTCTCGCGACACGAGGCCTGAGTCCGCACTCGCGGGCCTCGGGCCTATCGACGACCAGGCCTCGCCGTCTACTCGTCCGAGTCGCGCAGGATGCCCGCCGTCAGCGGCCACGGCAGGCCCTGCTCCGCGGTGCGACGGACCTCGCGGTCCTCGAGCCTGCGAGTCATCAGCCCGCGCAGGTTGAAGCGCGCCGCCCGCGCCAGCGGTCCCGCGCGAGCCTTCAGCGTGCCACGCGAGACCTTGCGTGAGGTGGTCAACCCCACGAACACACGGTTCGCCGTGGTGCGCGCATCGAAGGCATGCAACTGCTCGAAGCTCGCGCGCCACGTCTGGAGCATGGCGGGATAGAGCGGATTGGGGGAGCGGTGCACGTTGCTCACCACCGCGCCGTCGGGCGTCAAGCGCGAGCGCACGGCCCGGAGGAACTCCCACGTCGCCAGCGAGCGCGGCACGCCCCGGGGGCCAAAGGCATCCAGGAGGATGACGTCGTACGCGGGCCCGGGCGTCTCGATGAACCGCCGCCCGTCCTCCAGGTGCAGCCGCAGCTGGGCGTCCTCGCGCAGGCCGAAGTAGCGCCGGGCCACGTCGAGCACCTCCGCGTCACAGTCCACCGCGTCGATGTGGACCTGGGGCAGCGCGGCACGCAGGAACATCGGCAGCGAGCCCGCGCCCACGCCCACCATCAGGATGCGCCGGGGCTGCGCCACGAAGGCCACGCCGGCCACCATGCCTTGCGTGTACTCGAGCTCCAACTGCAGCGGGAAGCCCTGCCCCGTGACGCTCTGATAGGCGCTGTCCCAGCCGAACTGGAGGTAGCGCCGGCCCTCCGTGTCCTGGCTGACGATGCAGCGGTAGGCGCCGGGCTGGCCCACGTACAGCACGGTGCGCGGGACGTTGAGCCAGCGGAAGACGCGGGACAGGGTGCGCCGGGTGCGCGCGGCGCGGGCCCCCGGCGACGTCAGGCCGAGCGAGGCCCCGGAGCGCGAGAGGACCCGCGTCCAGGGCGCCTGTCTCCACCAGGGACCTCGTGCGCGTGGCCAGGTCACGGGCCCAGGTCTATCACCTCCGCGCGCAAGGCTGGCGGACATGGCCTGCTAGGCGAAGAACCTGCGCAGCACGGCCACCATCGCCGCCACGTCGCTGGCGCACGCCATCTCCCGGATGGAGTGCATGGACAGCATGGGATTGCCCACGTCCACCGTGCGGATGCCGAGCTGCCCGGCGGTGATGGGCCCAATCGTGCTGCCGCAGCCCAGGTCCGTGCGCGTCACGAAGTGCTGGGCCGTCACGCCCGCCTCGCGGCACAGCGCGGCGAAGTGCGCCCACGACTCGCCATCCGTCGCGTACGACTGATTCACGTTGGACTTGATGACCGGGCCCAGGCCCATCTGCGGCTGGTGCTTGGGCTCGTGCAGCGAGGCGTAGTTGGGGTGTACCGCGTGCGCCATGTCCGCGCTGACCAGGAAGGACTGGGCGATGGCGCGGTGGAACGCGTCGGGCTTGCCGTCCGAGTGCGCCAGGGTGAGGCGCTCCAGCAGCGTGCGCAGGAAGGGGGACGCGGCGCCCTGCGCGCTGCGGCTGCCCACCTCCTCGTGGTCGAACAGGATGACGCCGCTGGTGGCCTCGCGCGACGCCGGGCCCGTCAACAGCGCCGTCAGACTCGAGTGGCAGCTGGCGAGGTTGTCCAGGCGCGCGGCATGGAGGAACTCGTCATGCGCGCCCGAGCGCGTGGACGGCTGCAGGTCATAGAGACACAGGTCGTAGCCGAGGATGTCCGCGGGCTCGGCCTTCACCCCACCCTTCGCCAGCTCGTGCACGAGCAGCCCGCGCAGGTCCACCGCGCCGCCGCTCTCCAGCCCCAGCACCGGCACCATGTGCTCCTGGGCGTTGAGCTTCAGGCCGTCCGAGTTGACGGTGCGGTTGAGGTGGATGGCCAGGTTGGGCACGCGCAACAGCGGCCGGCGGAAGTCCACCAGGTGGCCCCTGGGCTTGCCGCCCTCCATCACCACGACGCGGCCGGCGAGCGACAGGTCGCGGTCCGTCCACGTGTGCAGGAGGACGCCGCCGTAGATTTCGACGCCGAGCTGCTGGTAGCCGTTCTTCGACACCTGCGCGTTCGGCTTGAGCCGCAGGTTGGGCGAGTCCGTGTGCGAGCCGACCAGCCGGAAGCCCGAGCGGTCCACCGGCGCCGTGCCCAGCTGGAAGGCGGCGATGCTGGTGTCGCCCCGGGTGACGTAGACGCGCTCGCCCGGCTTCAGCGTCCAGGACTCGCGCTCGTCCAGCGCGCGATAGCCGGCCTTCTCCAGGCGGCGGGCCGTCTCGCGCACCGCGTGGTACGGCGTCGGCGAGGCGTCGATGTACGCGAGCAAGTCATTGGCCAGGGCATCGGTATCGGTCGGGCTCATGTCGGCCCGAAGCTAACCCCTGGCGGGCGTCGCGCCACGTCCGAATCACGCCACCCGGACGGGGGAGCGGCCCCCGGGCTGTCCCGGGGGAACCACCACGGAGGCCGGCCGGGCCTTGGGCGCCGCGTCCAGGAACGTGCCCAGCAGCACCCAGCGCCGCGCCTCCCCTTCCGCGCCGCGCCGCGCCACCACCGGCGTCGTGTAGTGCCAGAAGGGCAGCCGGTACACGGTCAGCCCTCCCACGGTGCTCACCTTCGCCATCTCCGACAGGTGATGGTCCCTCTCGTAGACCAGGTACTGGTGCTCCACCCCGGGCATGGTGAGGCTCAGGTGCATGTCCACGTAGCCGTCGCGGGCCTCGGCCTCCTCGGGGTGGTGGTCATTGTGCGGCCCGGAGTAGTCCCCGGGGCCGTAGCACAGCACCTGGATGCCCCAGTTGCGGCGCAGCACGCGGCCACTGACGGCGGCGGCGAAGCCCGCGAACGTGTCGGAGCGCAGCATCCCCGTCAGCCCCACCGCCTCCGCCGCCTTCCAGGAGCGCGAGCGCCGGTTCTCCAGGAGCGCGGTGCGCACCCGCACCGTCTTGGGCAAGAGCTCCATGTAGTTCATCGTCATCCCGGAGATGGAGTCCACGGGGATGGGGTCCTCCATGGGCACCACCAGGTCGCGCAGCGCCGCGTCGAGCGCGTCGCGGCACGCGGTGGCCTTCGCCACGTCCACCACGCCCTGCAGCGCCACGAAGCGCCGCGCGGGGTCCAGCAGCGCGCCCGCCACCGCCTTGTCCTTGCCCTCCAGGATGCGGCGGCCCTTGGGGGTGAGCAGGTCTGCGAACTGGCTGGGGAATCGCTTCATGCCGCCCCGAATACGGCTTCACGCGCCGGTTGTCGTGCGGAATGCGCGAGCCGACCTGCCCGGTGTGTCCGGGGACCCACGACATCTCGACGCTCTGCGTCACACATGGCGTCCGGGTGAAGTTTCGCTGGGCGGAAACCTTTACCGGACTCCTGCGATAACCTCCCAATCGTCGAACTCCGGAGACTCCCCCAGGCATGGACCCCATCCGCAGCCGTCCCCGCGTCGTCACCTCGAACCCCTCCACGTCGCTCCAGCCGCAGGCGGAGGCGCGTCCGACGGCCGCTCCCGCGCGGGCCAACGCGGTGGGGCACACGCAGCTGAGCTCCTTCGAGACGAAGCTGGTGGCGCCGGCGCAGGCCCAGGCCGCGCAGCCCACGCCGGGCGCGTGGCGTGGCGGGCCGGACACCGAGGTGGGCAAGGCCGTGAAGGCCATCTGGGACCGGATGCAGACCATGCCGGGCGCGGACGTCACCATCAAGGGTGACACGCCCGCGTCGCTGCTCGGCCGCGCCATCCTGGACGGCAAGAAGGTCACGAACGAGCAGATCATCGCGATGTCGAAGGTGACGCTGGAGCAGCTCGCGACGGATCCGAAGGACCGCGAGAAGGTGCTCAAGAAGGTGCCGAACGCGCGCGAGCTGCCGGTGCACAAGTTCACGGTGGCGATGCTGTCGGCGGCCACGGGGATTGATCCGCAGAAGCTGTCCGAGGCCTGCCCGGACCTGGGCCTGACGGGCGCTCCGGGCACCCCGCTGCTGTTCGCGGCGGACGGCGCGGGCCTGCAGCGCTCCACGGCGCTGCACGACTTCACGGACTACCTGCGCGGCGCGGGCATCAAGGGCCTGAACAAGGCCGTCTGGGGCGTCGAGGGCCGCATCCTCTCCGCCATCGTCTCCGCGGTGGGCGGCGGGCGGTACTGAAGCACCGGCCACGCGCCGATCCTGGCACCTGGGCCGTGTTCCTCGAGGGAACACGGCCCTTCGTGTTTCCAGGGGTCCAGGTGTCCCGCGGATCACCGCGTGCTGATGACTGGAGCCAGTCCCCTGATGTCTGCAGTCATCGGCTGGGGGGCCGAGTGGGCGGCATCGGCTCAGTGAAGTCGCGGGGTTGCGAAGCCGGAAGGGCTGGCATCCGCGCTGCAATGAGGGAGAGCACGGGCGAGACGACGAACTCCTCGCCGCAGCGGTCCCCCATCGCTGTCCTGAAACAGGTGCTCTCATGGTCAAGCTCAAGGTCCCGTCGTTCTCCTCCCCGAAGCTGAACAAGAACCCGGCCGACTCGATCACCCCGCCGAAGAAGACGCCCACCCCGGCCCCCACGCCGCAGGACACGAAGTTCCGCAACCCCACGAACTCGCCCGGAGCGTCGGACCCGAAGTTCCGCAACCCCACGAACTCGCCCGGGGCGTCGGACCCGAAGTTCCGCAACCCCACCAACTCGCCCGGACAGTCGCAGCGGCCGACGGACGGGTTCGAGGGCAAGAACCCCTTGGGCGGCCGGGGCACCCGGGCGATGGATGCGCTGTCGAACATCTCGGGGGTCGCCGCGCCCGCGATGGAGACGCTCGCGAACGTGTCGGGGGCGGCCCTGCCGGCGATGCAGGCGCTCTCGCCCATGATGGCCGGCGGGATTCCCGGGGCGGCGCAACTGTCGCCCATGATGGCCGGCGGACTGCCCGGGGCGGCGCAGCTCTCCCCGATGATGGCCGGCGGACTGCCCGCGATGGACACCCTGGCGCCGATGCAGCAGGGCCTGCCCGCGATGGACGGCTTCTCGCCGATGCAGCAGGGCCTGCCCGCGATGGGCGGCTTCTCGCCGATGCAGCAGGGCCTGCCGGCGATGGACACCCTGGCGCCGACGCAGCAGGGCCTGCCCGCGATGGGCGGCTTCTCGCCGATGCAGCAGGGGCTGCCGGCGATGGACACCCTGGCGCCCATGAACGCGCCGATGCAGAGGGGGATGCCCTCGCTGGACGCGCTCCCGCCGGAGCTTGGGCTCCCGATGGCGCCGCCGATGATGACGCCGAACATGCTGGAGGGCCTGCGGGTGCCGTCGCTGCCGGGGCCGGCCGAGTTCGGGCCTCGCGGGATGCCCCCGGAGGCCCAGAACCTCTCTCCGACGCTCCCCCACGAGACCGCCAACCCCGCGCCGCGCGGGCTGCCCCCGCAGCTGCGGGACATGATTCCGGCCCGTGAGACCACGCCGCGCGTCACGCAGCAGGCCGAGCCGGAGTCCTCGGGCATCCCGAGCGCCAATGACAAGCGTCCGGCCGGGGACAAGCGCTCGGCGGCGCAGATCGTCGACGACTCGCCGGCGCTGAAGAACCTGGGCCGTCAGAAGGACATCAAGTTCGACCTGCTCTGCAAGCAGACGGGCATCGACCCGAAGCTGGACCTGAAGGACGCGAAGCAGAACCCGGACGCGGTGTTCCGCCTGGCCAAGGTGCTGGAGTTCATCGACAGCGCGAAGGCGGCCAACGGTGGGGACCGGGACAACAAGGTGAAGAACGGCAAGGGCGACGGCAACATCGAGGGCATCACCAAGGACGGTGATGCGCGCCACGGCACCGAGGCCGGCATGGTGAAGGACTTCGCGGAGAAGGGCTACTCGTTCCTGGGCGAGCAGAAGCTGCCGGAGACGAAGGACACGCACGTCAAGGCGGACGGCAGCAACAAGGACAACTTCCAGTGGGCCGCGGGTGAGGCGGGCAAGCACCTGTGGTTCCTGCCGGGAGTGAGCAACGTGCTGACGGGCATCGGCAACTCGGAGGGTGGCGTGAAGGGCGTGTTCGAGGGCGCGGCCAAGGGCTATGTCAACACGCTGAAGGGCGCGGCCGAGGGTGTGCTCGGCGCCGTCACCACGGGCCGCATCAACCCGGCCTCGCTCATCCTGGGTGGCGCGGCGGGCGCGCTGGCCAACACGGAGGCCGCGCCGCAGCCGGTGAAGGACATCGCCAGCATGCTGTGAGCTTGAAGTGAGTCGTGACGCGAGCGGGGGATCTGCTCGGTAGAGGGGCCCTCGGAGCAACCTTGCGGCGGCAGGGAAGCTCCGAGGGTCTTTCTATTTCAAGCGCCGGGGCGTCAGGCGTCGGGTGTCGGCGCACCACCGGCGAGCTTCACGCGAGCGGCCTCCAGGCGCTTGGCGCGGACCTTCCCCGCGACGCCGAGCAGACGCCGGTCACGCTCCCATCGCTCACGGGTGGGAGCATCGACCTGGGCCCACAAGGGCTCGATGGAGGTCAGCGCCCGATTCACCAGCGCCAGTCCACCGCCGAGCGCCACATGCGTCGAGGCCGCCGTCGGATCCGCCTGAGCGAGGCCCCGCATCATCAACGAGAGAGAGAGCAACTCCTCGCGCACGACCTCCGGCCAGCCACAGCGCCGCGCCAGTTGGATGAGCCAGCCGAGGAGCGCGAGTTGGACGTGACAGTCCTCCACGGTGCGGAACGGCTTCAGATAGCGCGTGTAGCCATCGCCCGGGAGCACCTCGCCGTCGGCCACCGCGACGCCTTCGAGCCGCAGCTCGGCGTGTGGCACCTCGGGCACGAAGGGGAGCTCGGGCAGCTCGCTGACGACGATGCCCGCGCGCTTCGCGTCGACCGTCACCATGCGAAGCCGGTTGCGCCCCTGCGCATCCTGTCCTTCCGTCGCGACGACGAGCAGCACCTCCGCGCGCGTGCCCAGCGTGACGAAAGCCTTCTCACCCGTGAGGGAGAAGCCGGACGCGGTGGACTCGAGGCGCGTCTGGATGGCGTTGGGATGGCCGCCCATGGGCTCGGTGGCGCAGAGCGCGACGGGCTTGTCCGCGGGGAGCGAGGGGAACAGGAAGCGGTGCGCGGCGTGGTACCCGGAGGCAAACGCATAGCCGAGCCGGTCCGCGCGAAACCCACCCGCGAGCGCCAGGTCCGCGGGCTCGGGAAAGCGGGACACCAGTTCCACATGCCGTCGCCACCAAGACTCGATGGAATCGAGCACGACAGGCTCGGGCGACTCAGTGAGCAGGAAGTTCAGGATGGCATTCACGGGGGCATCGTACGTCACTCTCGACTCGTGCCCCAGTCAAGTCGGCCCCAGGGGCCGTAGGCTAAAGTAGCACCGCCTCTAGAGAGGTGAGACACCTGCCGCCCTTCCCACAAACTATGAATATCTGCAGGAGCATTGGCGCCATCTTCAAGCTCAAGCACAGCCATCCGTCCAAACCAGACTGAATGAGCGTGGGGAAGTCGTGTCACTTGGACCTGAGTCGACTTTGTCCCAGGCTGTCACTCTTGGCGCGCACAGGGACCGGCATCTTGAAGAAATCCACCAAACCTGCAACCATTCAGCAACCATTGTACCGAGGGGTGGACATGGTCTCCATACTCGTGTTGCTCGTGTGTACCAGCATGTCGACTCCACCAACGGAGGAGGCGGCCACACCACCTCCGACAGAAACAACTCCTGCTGGAGCACCGAGCACAAGCCTTCCTCAAACCATCAAGCTCGTTGCTCCTGGCGTCGTCACCATCAAGACCTATGACAGTCAAGGCGCTCCTCTCGGTTTGGGAAGCGGATTTCTTGTCGAGGGTGGCAGAGTCGTTACCAATGCACATGTAGTCGAGAACGCTGCGCGCGCCGAAGTCTACGACTCGGAAGAACAGCTCTTGGGCGTCACGGACTATGCCGAGAGCCTCAGCGCGCACGTCGACCTGGCGGTACTTCCAGCAATGCCCAGCCCTCCGAAAACACTGCATCTCGCGACAAGCGAGCCACTTGTTGGGGAGAACATCTTCGTCATAGGAGCCCCGCAGGGTCTCTCCAACACCGTTTCAACAGGCATCGTCAGCGCCCTTCGCGGAAACGAAGGAAAACGCTGGATTCAAATTACGGCGCCAATCTCACAAGGCTCTAGTGGAGGCCCCGTTCTCAACCACTCGGGAGAGGTCGTTGGTGTCAGCGTCGCAGTGCTCCGTGATGGGCAGAACTTGAACTTTGCGGTCCCAATCCGAGACGTGAAAGCTTTGATTGGAAGCCCACCTGGTCGCATTACCTTTACAGTACCCCGGCCACAAAGCCAGCCCCAGGACACCGCTCTCGCATCAAGTGAACCAGAGCCCCCACCCAAACCTGACTTCAATAGGGCCCTTCTCGCATATCCCCGTATCTCCCCCAATCAACCCCTCTACGGCGAGATCAATGACGACGACCCCCCGCTCCCTTCGGGAGGACGGACTGATATATTCTCTGCGGAAGGCAAGAAGGGAGACGTCTACACTGTCGTCGCAGTTAGCGAATCATTCAGCCCATCCATTGCAGTGGTCATTGCGAACAGTAATGGTGTGCCCGAAAGCATCGGCACCATGGACGGCTCCGGTGCGCACCTCTCCCGACTCGTCATCCGGCTTAGAAGTTCAGGTCTATTCGGACTTCTCATATCCACAGTCACATCCGACGTAACCGGCAGCTATAAAATTGGCCTCTTCAAGGGAGAACTCGGCCTCCTTGACGCTTCCAAGCGTATATCCAGCAATCGCTGGCTGCTTCTAACAAAGGAATCAAAGTACTCCATCTACCTCGACAAAACCTCGTTCCGCAAAGTCACACAGACCCACCGCAAGGCATGGGTGTGGTGGGAGTACCGTGGTTGGGAAAGCCATAACCTAGGCCGCTACAACAACTACAAGTCGCAACAAGAATACGACTGTACCGAGCGGGCAACTCATCATCTCAGCGATGCCTACTATGAAGACGGCAAACTGGTCGACTCGGATGGAGCATCAAGTCGCTGGTTGCCCTGGACACCGGGAAGCATCGGGGAATTGATCGGAGAGACTGCTTGTGGGCTGTAGCCGCTGGGTCCCCGACACCCCTCAGTCAGACAGTCTCACGCTAGAAAGCGAAGCCCGGCGCCCACCGCCGGGCCTCTAAACCAACGCATCACCCCGCCAGGCGCTTGCGACCACCCGCGGACTTCTTGCCCTTCGTCGACTTCGCTGGCTTCGACGTCTTGCCCTTCACGGGCTTCTTCGCCGAGCGCGACTTGGACGCGGACTTCGTCCCCTTCTTCGCACCAGACTTCTTCTTCACGGACTTCTTCTTCGCGGGAGCGGGCTTCACCGGGGCGAGGATGGTCCCCCGGCACTTGGGCGAGCCACAGCGGCACACGTACAGCGCCTCGGACTCCGCATCCATCTCCGGGGTGCGCTCGTAGGCGTAGTCGTAGACCAGCTCCTCCCCGACGGCGATGTCGCGCAGGGCGAAGATGTAGATGCGCTTCTTGTCGATGAGCGCCTCGCAGTTCGGATCACACGAGTGGTTGATGTAGCGCGACTCGTTGTGGAGCGTGCCGGCGTCGAGCACCGTTTTGCTGTCCAGGTTGAACAGGAAGGTGTGGTGGCGGCCCATCGCCTCGTCGTCGTATCGGCGGTCGGCCTCCGCCTGGTTGATGCGCTCACCGACGTACTCGATGAGGCGCTCATCCTTGCGGATGCGGCGCGTGGCGAAGGCGCCCGTGCCCTGGATGGACGACGGACGCAGCTCGAAGGGGAGAGGCTTGGAGGAAGGAACGAAATTGGGGGATGTCATGCGGAGTATGAGCGGCCCGGAGTTCACGTCGGCCGGGACGCTCCATCAACTGCCGGTGTAGCGTGCACCAGTCGGACTCTCGATGAAAGGCGCACGATGATGCGGTGGTGGCTCGTCCTGGGTGCTGTGAACGCGTTCCTGTCCGTGGCGGCGGGAGCTTTCGGGGCCCATGGCCTCAAGTCCCGGCTCTCCCCGGACCTGCTCGTCATCTTCGAGACCGGCGCGCGCTACCACATGTACCACGCGCTCGGCCTCGTCGCCGTCGGCCTGCTGGGCACCCTGCGCCCCGCGCCCCTGCTCAATGGTGCGGGCTGGGCCATGCTCGTGGGCATCCTCCTGTTCTCCGGAAGCCTCTACGCGCTCGCGCTCTCCGGCGTGCGTGCCCTGGGCGCCATCACCCCCCTGGGCGGCCTGGGATTCCTCGCCGGCTGGGCCCTGCTCGCCGTCGCCGCCTGGCGCTCCACGCCCTGAGCCGCCCGAGTCATTCGCGAACCAGCGGCGGCATCGGGTACATCAGGTCCAGCTCCCGGTTGTTCCGGATGCCGCACGCCTCGCGCTGCACCATGAGGTTCCACCGCTGGACCTCCGCCTCCTTGCGGACCTCCCGGTAGCGCGCATGGCGCGCCGCACGCGCCGTCCCCTGGGAACTCAGCAGCTCCCGCTCCGCGAGGGCCAGCGCCGCGAGCGCCTTCTCCAGCTTCTCGCCGGTGCGCCTGAGCGCGGACGCCTTCTCCTTCTGGAACTCGACCTCGACCGGCAACAACGCGTTGACGTTCTCGTTTCGGGCCATGCCCTCCCTCTAACCATCCGCGCGCCCACCGGCAGCGCCGTCGATGAGCCCCGCTGAAGCGGCCTCTCAGCCCCGCTTGTCCCCACACCCCCCGGGCGGCGAAGTGGCCCCTCTCCTGGTGGCGCGTCATCATCCCCTCCCCCACACCCACTCCCCGGCACCGCCATGCGCGCCCTCCTCCTCGCCCTCGTCGTCACCACGGCCTCGGCCCAGCAGCCCGCGAGCCCCACGCCGCCCAAGAGCTACGTGCTCCGCCCCACGAGCGTCTTCGACGGCGTCACCGCGAAGCCCCACGCGGGCTGGGTGGTGGTCGTCACCGGTGAGCGCATCACCGCCGCCGGCCCCGCTGGCCAGGTCCAGGTCCCCGAGGGCGCCGAGGGGGTCGACCTCGCCGGCGCCACGCTCCTGCCCGGCTTCATCGAGGGCCACTCCCACCTCTTCCTCCACCCGTACAACGAGGCGAACTGGAACGACCAGGTCCTGAAGGAGGCCCTGGCCCTGCGCGTGGCCCGCGCCACCCAGCACGCGAAGGCGACGCTGCTCGCGGGCTTCACCACCGCGCGCGACCTGGGCACCGAGGGCGCGGGTGACGCGGACGTCGGCCTCAAGCAGGCCATCCAGCAGGGCATCATCCCCGGCCCCCGCCTGCTCGTGGCCACGCGCGCGCTGGTGGCCAGCGGCACCTACGGCCCCAAGGGCTTCGCCCCCGAGTGGCACGTCCCCCAGGGCGCCGAGGAGGCCGACGGCGAGGACACGCTGGTGCGCGCGGTGCGCGAACAGATGGGCCGGGGCGCGGACTGGGTGAAGGTCTACGGCGACTACCGCTGGGGCCCCGGTGGCGAGGCGCGCCCCACGTACTCGCTCGAGGAGCTGAAGCGCATCGTCGACACCGCGCGCGACGGCGGCCGCCCCGTCTCCGTGCACGCCAGCACACCCGAGGGCATGCGCCGCGCGGTGCTCGCCGGCGCGGAGAGCCTCGAGCACGGCGACGGCGGCACGACGGAGGTCTTCCGCCTCATGGCCCAGCGGGGCGTCTTCTTCTGCCCCACGCTCGCGGCAGGCGACGCGCTCTACCGCTACCACGGCTGGAAGAAGGGGGTGGACCCGGAGCCCGCCGCCATCCAGGCCAAGAAGGTCAGCTTCCGCGCGGCGCTCGCGGCCGGGGTCCCCATGTGCGTGGGCGGGGACTCGGGCGTGTTCGCGCACGGAGAGAACGGGCGCGAGCTGGAGCTGATGGTGGAGTACGGCATGACGCCCGTGCAGGTGCTCCAGGCGGCCACGTCCGGCAACGCGCGGATGCTGCACCGCGAGGACTCGCTCGGGCAGGTAAAACCCGGGCTCTTCGCGGACCTGGTCGCCGTGGACGGAGAGCCCACCAGGGACATCTCCGCCGTGCGCCGCGTGCGCTGGGTGATGAAGGGCGGCGTGCCCTACCGTCGCTGAGCGGCGAGCCCCACGCTCGCGGGGTCCACCGGCTCCGTCGCCGCGGGGATGAAGTCCACCGACGGCACGGAGGCGTCCGGCGCGGAGGCGCTCACCGAGGCCCGGCGCCACGCATCACGCACGAGCAGCACCGCCGCGGCCATCAACAGCCCGTTGCGCGTGAGCAGGAGCAGCGTCTGCGGGATGCCCAGCCCATGCTTGTACGTGGGGCCCACGAAGACGCCTCGCGACAGGATGGCCGCCACCAGGACGAGCACCGCCACCGAGCGCGAGCCGGACAGGAGCGACAGCGCCGCGGCGCCCATCAGCCACGTGAGGAACTGGGGACTGAGCACCGGGTTCAGGATGATGAAGGCCACCAGCGGCCCCAGCGCCAGCCGGGCCAGGTCCTCCACCCGCTCCGGCATCTTGCGGCGTACCGACCACATGCCCAGCGCGGCCATGCCCAGCGAGCCGGCCACCCACAGCCAGCGCGTCGTCGCCCTCACGCCCTCGGCCACGGCGCCGTGCAGCTCGTACGCCGCCGGCGCGTGCACCCAGAGCACTCCCTTCACCAGCCCCAGGTGGTGCGCCGCCCACAGGAGGGACGCACCCAGCGACTCCACCTGCAGGCCCCGGTCGACGTGGAACGACGCGAAGCCCCACCACGGCCACACGAAGCTCAGCGGCACCAGCGGCGCCACGCCCAGCGTCAATCCCATCACCAGCTTGCCCAGCGTGCCGCGCTTCCAGCACACCGCCACCGCGAGCGGCACCAGCACCACGGGGTAGAGCTTCGTCACGATGCCCACCGCGAGCGCCAGGCCCGCGAGCGCGTCCCGCCGCCGGGCCAGCGCCACCAGCGCGCCCAGCGTCAGCACCGCGGGGATGAGGTCGTAGCGCTTGAGGTAGTAGAGCGCCGCCGCCCACGACGTCACCGAGTACGCCAGGCACGGGACGACGGAGCGCCACTCGCGGCCCCAGCGCCGCGCGCCCTCGCGCAGGAGCGTCCACTTGATGAGCCCGTCCATGATGGCCAGCTGCAGGCCGAACACGGGGACGAACTCCCACTGCGTGGAGCGCAGCCACGCGGCCGGCACGAACCAGAGCAGCGCGTAGGGCGGATACTCGAAGCGGAAGTCCTGGTTGGGCGTGGCCCCGGTGAGGAACGCGCGCGCCGTCCGGAAGTAGAGGTCCAGGTCACCGACGCGCGGCGAGAACGCGTACACCACGAGCGGCGTCACGCCGACGAGGAGCGCGACCCAATGCCAGGGGCCGAGGCGGACACGGGAATCAACGGGGAGCGGCGGAGTGGGGGCGGACACGCGAGCGCACTCTGTCCAATCCCGGCCATCCTTGTCGAGACATGCCGCCGCCCCGCCCGGCGGGCGTGCGAGGAGGCAAGGCCCACCCGGGTTACGAACGCGCCACGGGCAGCGCCTTCACCAGCGTGAACAAACGCTCGACGTCGGCCCGGGCGCACAGGTCGGTCCCCTGGGACAGGAGCGCCGCGGTGCCGGAGGCGATGCCCCAGCGCAGGGCCTCCTCCAGGGACTGTCCCCGGGCGAGCGCCAGGGTCACCCCGGCCACGAAGCTGTCCCCGGCTCCGACGGAGCTGTGGGTCTCCACCGGAGGCGGCGAGGCGCGGAGCTGGACGTCGCGGGTGGTGAGCAGCGCGCCATCGGCGCCCATGGACACGGCGAGCACCTCCGCGCGGCCCCGGGCGACCAGCTCCCGGGCGGCCGAGGCCTGGGCGTCCAGGTCCTCCACCTGCATGCCCGTCAGCTCCCGCAGCTCGCGGCGGTTGGGTTTGGCGAGGAACACGCCCTCCTCCAGGGCGGCGGCGAGCGCCTTGCCGCTGGTGTCCACCACGCAGCGCACGCCCAGCTTCTTGGCGAGTCGCGCGACGCGCGCGTAGAAGTCCTCGGGGACGCCCTGGGGCAGGCTGCCGCTGGCGACGATGAAGGCGGCGCCCTGGGACACCTCACCCACCGCGTCCAGGCAGCGCTGCCATTCGCGCTCGGTGAGAACGGGGCCAGGGAGGATGAAGCGGTACTCGCGGGCGCTGTTGCCCTCGGCGACGGTGAAGCTCTCGCGGGTGGAGCCCTCCACGGGGATGGAGCGACGAAGGAGGCCCTTCTCCTCCAGCAGCTCCTCGAGCAGCAGCCCCGTGGCGCCGCCGCGGGTGTAGACGGCGATGGACTCACCGCCGAGCTCGCGCACCACGCGGGCCACGTTGATGCCGCCGCCGCCCGGGTCCCTGCGCACCGAGCCGCAGCGCAGCTTGTGCTCCGGCGTGACTTCCGGCACGGACGTCGCGACGTCGATGGCGGGGTTGAGCGTCAGCGTCACGATGTGAGCCATGTGCGGGGTCTCCAGCAATCAGAAGGGGACGTCCCCACGGGGACGCATCGCGACAGAGTGCCCCAGCGGACGCGTCGGGCGCCAGCGAAGCGTTGTCACGGCGTGCGAGGGGTGCGAGAAGCGCCCCATGCCCGCATCACGGCGACCCACGCGCGAGGAGCTCGATGCCGCCATGGGCCACACCATGCCGGACCTCATCGGCCCGGGGTTGCGCGTGCTGTTCTGCGGCATCAATCCCAGCCTGTACTCGGTGGTGGTGGGGTACCACTTCGCGCGCCCGGGTAATCGCTTCTGGCCGACGATGCACCAGTCGGGCTTCACGCCCCGGCAGTTGTCGCCCTCGGAGCAGGGGGCGCTGTTGGGGTTCGGGTTGGGCATCACCAACGTGGTCGACCGGGCCACGGCGACGGCGGACCAGCTCGACGACTCGGAGCTGAGGGCAGGCGCGAGGTCCCTGGAGGCCAAGGTCCGTCGCCATCGGCCGCGGGTCCTCGCGGTGCTGGGCGTGGGGGCGTACCGCACGGCCTTCGCGAGGCCCAAGGCGAAGCTCGGGCTCCAGCCGGAGACGCTCGGCGCCACGCGCCTGTGGGTGTTGCCGAATCCCAGCGGGCTCAACGCCCACTACCAGCTTCCAGACCTGGCCAGACTCTTCGCGCAGCTCCGCCACGCGGCGGAGGAAGCCTGACGGCAAGGTCCGCCGGGTCCTCGACGCATCAGGTTCTTGATGGATATTCCCTGATTGGCCAATGCTGGCGCGGGGGTCTTCATGCAAACAGTTGTCTGTCGGAACTGGCGCTCTTGGTGTCTATCGATTCTCGCATTGGCGTGGATGGCCTGTGCCGCGACACCGCCACCTCCCATGCAGGAGGCATGGGAGTCCGCGGAGCTCGAGTGCGAAGCGCCGCACGAGGACCAGTGCGTCACGCTGTTGTGTCTCGGCGATCGCTGCGGCTTCTATCGCTGCGAGGACCGCTTCGAGGGAGTGATTGAGCCGGCGCGGTTCCCACCGTCCCGTCCACCCGCCGCGGCAGCAGCTCCGGGAAGTGGGCCTCGTCGGAATTGGGGAGATGCCCAGAGGCTGCCGGGCGAACCCATCATGACGTTCCCCAACTGGAATGGCGCGGAGCAGGTCGTTCCGCCATCGCACCGACTCCCGCCTGGGCGATGGGAGAAGCACCACATCTTCCCCAGGAGGAAGGGCTCGCGAGATGGTTCAGGCGCCAGGGCGTCAAGATCCACAGCTACACGCTGCCGATTCCCTATGAGGTTCATCGGAGGATCCACAGTGGAGGCAATCGCGGCGGAGAGTGGAACGAAGCCTGGCGACAGTTCCAACGGGACAATGGCGAAGCGTCGCCGGAGGCGATTTTCAGGCACGCGGGTGAGCTCATCTATCGCTTCCAGCTACTGGGTGGCCCCATCCAATCGTACTATTCGCGGCCAGGGACGTGAGGGTGAATGCGGCGATTTTTCTGGGTGGACGAAGACCGCGTCGCGGCGGCCCAGCGAGGTGGGCTGGTGGACGCGTCCCACAAGTGGGGACTGCCGGGCCTGCGGACATGCCCCGCCTGCGCGGTCACCTGGAGTAGCGCGGGGCACCACCTGCCCAGTGTCGACTTGTCGCGACTGGCGGAGAGCGAGTCCTTCGAGGAGGCTCGACCCGAGCCCTACGAAGAGTTCATGCGGCTGCGCGACCTCGTCCGCCCGCTCGTGCCGCCCGAGACACAGCTCCCCCCAGGGACTGAGTTCGGACCACTCGTCGGTCGGGTGACTGGGAAGGTCCCGGACTTCGCGTGGTCGGCAACCGCCCTGATGATTCAGAACGAGCCCTTTCAACGCCTTCAGGAGCAGGCGGTGAACGGCCTTCGTGGATTCCCTACCGAGCTGCGGTTCCGTCAGAAGCAGGCCCCAGCGCTTCTGGAGCTTGAAATCCCACTCCAGGGGCATCTGCATCGAGACTGCATGCCGCCAGACCATCCGGGGCCGTGCAAGACCTGCGGTCGAATGGGACTGAAGCGCCCCGATGACCCGATTCTGGACGCAGCCTCATTGCCGACCGAGGTGGACCTGTTCCGGCTCGGCAACCTCGCGACGATGGTCATCGGCACCGAACGATTCAAGGACGCCGTGAGTCACCTCGGGCTCGAGGGGCTCACGTTCCGCGAGGTGCCGACACGGTGAAGGGCTGTCCGCCCGAGGATGTCCCCTCGAACAGGTCCGCCTGCTCAGTCGAGCAGGCCCGCCTCGCGAGCGAAGCGGGTGACCACCGGCTGCACGTGAGGAAAGGCCGCGGCGTTGCAGGCCAACAGGCCGCGCACGTTCTGGAGCTCCGCTGTGTTGTAGCGATACGGCGTGCCGCCCAGGTCCGTGAGGATTCCGCCCGCGGAGCGCAGCACCGCCTCCGGCGCGCAGTTGTCCCAGCGGTAGCTCTTGGAGCTGACGTGCAGGTAGAGGTCCGCGACGGACTCCGCGAGCAGGCCGCACTTGATGCCCACCGAGCCGGACTCCTGCTCGCGGGTGATTCCCAGCCGCGCCACCACCTGGTTCGTCAGCTTCGAGCGATGCGAGCGTGACACCACCAGGCGCAGCGCCGAGGGCTCCGCCACGTCCGACACCCGCAGGGCCCGGCGCGCGCCCGCCTCCTCCACGAAGCCGCCCTCCCCCACCACGCCCGAGTAGAGCTTGTCGCCCACCGGCCGGTAGACGACGCCCAGCCGCGCCTCGCCGCCGATGGCCAGACCGATGTGGATGGCGAACTCACCGTTGCGATGGACGAACTCCTGGGTGCCATCGAGCGGGTCCACGAACCAGCACCGCTCGAAGCGGGTCGCCACCGCGTCGTTCTCCGACTCCTCCGCCACCACGCCGTCCTTCGGGAAGGCCCGGTGCAGCGCGTCCACGATGAGCGCGTTGGCGCGGGTGTCCGCCTCGGTGACGGGCCCCTGCCCGCCCGCCTTGTCCTCCACCGCGAAGGGTGTGGCGTAGACCTGGAGCAGCACGGCGCCTGCTTCACGGGCGATTCGACGGGCGGTTTCCAGCTCGGTGTCGAGGGAGGGCATGGTCCTCACAGTCTGCCCCCGTTGACGCGTTCCGGGGAGCCCCAAGCGAACGGGCATGGGGCGAACCGCCCCACGCGGGGCGAATTGCCCCATCGCCGGATGATGGCCCCCGAGGAGAGATGCTGGCGCGGCTTCTGCACTGCAGGAAGCGAACCGTGAGCCCTGGGGCCTCCCCGGGCCAGCGCGAGGACAGGCCGAGATGATGAAGGGATTGATGACGGGGTTGATGCTGCTGTTCGGCGTGATGCTGGCCTACGGAGGCGGGCGCCTGCTGTACCGCGCGCATGCGAGCGAGCAGTGGCCCACCACCGAGGGCACCGTCGTCTCCTCGTCCGTGCAGACGATGCACGACCGGCGCAACACCCGCTTCCACCCCGAGGTGCGCTACGAGTACACGGTGGGCGGCAGCCACTACACGTCCGACACCGTCTCCTTCGGCGGCAACGACACGGGCGCGCTGCCGGACGCGCAGCGGCTGACGCGCCGGTATGCCTCCGGCACGAAGATGGCTGTCCACTACGCGCCGGACGACCCGGCCATCGCGTGCGTCGAATGCGGTGGCGCGGGCGTGTCCAGCTACGTCGTGATGTTCGGCGGCCTCGCCGTCGCCGGCGTCGCGGGGACGAGCATGGTGGACATGATCAGCGCCGACGCCCGCGAGCGTCGGCGCAACAAGGGCAGGCAGCTCTCCGCCTGACTCACGGACCTTTTGGTCACAGGGCGGGACGCGGGGCCACCGGCGCTTCGTCCCCCAAGAGACCTACAGCACCTTCGTAAGCACCAGGGTCTGGTTGCCGCTCATCCTGGGAAGGCCCTCAGGGGAACGACACGCATCCAGGTCCGTGGAGGCGAAGGTGACGGTGTTGACGGCCTGCGCGCCCTCGAACTTCCCCGACAGCACCGTCCCCGACTGCACCACCACGAGCAACGGTCCGTCCACGCGCGCCGAAATCTGCGTCAGTCGGAACGTCGAGACCTCGCCCGTGTTCCAGACGACCTGCCCCGCCGGCACCGGTAGGATGCCCAGCAGGTCCGCGCAGCTATAGCCCTGCCGGATGCCGTCCGTCCCGGACGTCCCGGACGTCACGCGCTCTCCCAGCACCGTGACGCAGTTGCTGAACACACTCTCACCATTGGTACGGACATCCTGAGGGAAGTCCCGCAGCGGCGGGGTGTAGCGGATCTGGATACCGCCCACCGGACACGTCACCACCGCCAGCGTCAGGACCTCACGCGGCGAGGCCCCTCCCTCAACGCTCGGCTCCGCGGACACCTGGCCACTCACGAGCAACAGCGACATCATCAGGCACGAAGCAATCTCACGCATATCACACACCCCTTCCGATGACAGAGGTCTCAGGGCTTCCCGGTCCCATCCGCATCGACGCAATCAGGAACAGCGCCTAACAACAGGACACAAGACACACTCATCTCACCGCGCCACGAACAGACAGCCATTGCTTCACCAGGCGACAGGCCGCGGTGTTCTTGACAGACAGCATCGTCCCTTCGAACGATGGACGTGCTGCCTCCGCCCGGCGACTCAGAGCACCCGGGTCAGCACGAGCGTCTGGGTAGCGCTCATGCCACGGAGCCCTTCGGGACTGCGGCACGCATCGAGGTCGGTGGAGGTGAAGGTGACGTTCATGACCACCGTGGCCCCCTCGAACTTCCCCGACAGCACCGTCCCCGTCTGAACCAACACGAACAGAGGCCCATCGGCTCGCACCGCCCCCTGCGTCAGTCGGAACGTCGAGACCTCTCCCGTGTTCCAGGTGAGCTGATTCGTCACAGGGACGATCTCCAACAGATCCGAACAAGAGGCGCCCCTCTTGACGAAGTCCGCCGCGCTCGACGTCGACCTGACGTCCTCACCCAGCAGCGTGTAGCAGTTGCTGAACCCTCCCGCCCCCTGGATGCGTACGTCCTGAGGAGTGTCCCGCAGCGGCGGGGTATACGTGGTCTGGAACGCTCCCACGGGACAGGTCACCACCGCCAGGGGCAGCAGTTCCTCCCGGTCGCGGTCCACCTCGCCTCGCGGCTCCGCCGACGAAGGACTGCCCGCGAGCATCATCCATCCCATCAGACATGAGGCCATCCCGCGCATGTCACGTCTCCTTCTCAGCATCGTGAGCCAACTTGCCGACGGCGCTCACAGCAGCCCCGTCAGGACGAGCGTCTGGGTTCCCTCCAGTCGAGCCAACCCTTCGGCGGACGAACAGGCCTCCAAGTCCGTCGAGAGATAGGAGAACGTCCGGACGACCGTCGCCCCTTCGAACTTCCCGGACCGGACCGTCCCCATCTGCACGAAGACGAGCGAGAGCCCCTCGGTGCGCACTATCACCTGGGTCTGCGCGATTTCGGAGATCTCCCCTGTGTTCCAGGTCAGGCGCGCGAGGACCGGGACAATGGCCAGCAAATCCAGACAGCTGTACCCAGGACGGAACGTCTCCGTCCGGTTGCTCGCCGAAGAAACCTGGGCCCCCAGCAATCCGATGCATCCTCTGAGTTCCCCCGCCCCACGGACCGTCACGTCTTGGGGTTCGTTTTTCAAGGACGGAGAGTACTCGCTGACCGTCGTCCCCAACGGACACGTCAACAACGTCAACGCGGGAAGGACTCCTTCGCCCGACGCGCCGAACGCCGGACCACTGCCAAGCATCGCCAGCACCCACAGCCATGAAGCAAGTCCACGCATGTCCCCCACCTCATAGCGCCAGTTGCGCTCTCTTCGGGTCAAGGCCTTTCGCGCCAGACGCCCATGACACCAGACATCAAGCACGCGCGACGCCGCCCACGCTCGCGCGCACAAAACAGACATCGCGCGTGTCCCGACAGACAATGGACGGTGTCGGGACATCCCGTCCTCATCATGACGACGCACCGACGAACCCAGGACAAGGCCCGCGTCCCAGTCCGCCGCTCCGCAGTGGTGACGAGCGCCGTGCACGCACCTCGCGCCCGTGTGAGGCTCGCCGCCCCGCACCCTCGCGCGGCCTGCGGAGGAGCCTCGCGTGACCGGCCCCCTCCGTCCCCACATGGCCCTCCGACGATCCCGCCCTGGCCTCATGGGCGCGGCGTTCGCCCAGCTCCACCCCAGGTCCAGGTGCGTGAAACGGAGTGCTTTACAGCAGCTTCGTGAGCACCAGGGTCTGGTTGCCGCTCATCCTGGGAAGCCCCTCGGGGGAACGGCACGCATCCAGGTCCGTGGCGGCGAAGGCGATGGTGTTGACGGCCTGCGCGCCCTCGAACTTCCCCGACAGCACCGTCCCCGACTGCACCACCACGAGCAACGGTCCGTCCACGCGCGCCGAAATCTGCGTCAGCCGGAACGTCGAGACCTCGCCCGTGTTCCAGACGAGCTGCCCCGCCGGCACCGGCACGATGCCCAGCAGATCCGCGCAGCTGTAGCCCTGCCGGACGCCGTCCGTCCCAGTCGTCCCGGACGTCACGCGCTCTCCCAGCACCGTGACGCAGTTGCTGAACACCCCCTCACCCTGGATACGGACATCCTGCGGGGTGTCCCGCAACGGCGGGTTGTAGCGAATCTGGACGCCGCCCACCGGACACGTCACCACCGCCAGCGTCAAGACCTCACGCGACGAAGCCCCTCCCTCAACGCTCGGCTCCGCGGACACCTGGCCACTCACGAGCAACAGCAAACCCATCAGGCACGAAGCAATCTCACGCATGTCACACACCCCTCCGATGACAGAGGTCCCAGGGCTCTCCGGTTCCATCCGCATCGACGCAATCAGGAACAGCGCCTAACAACAGGACACACAAGACACACTCATCTCACCGCGCTACGAACAGACAGCCATTGCTCCACCAGGCCATCGCCGGCGGCAATCCCGACAGACAGCATCGTCCCTTCGAACGATGGACGTGCTGCCTCCGCCCGGCGACTCAGAGCACCCGGGTCATCACGAGCGTCTGGGTGGCGCTCATGCCACGGAGCCCCTCGGGACTGCGGCACGCATCGAGGTCCGTGGAGGTGAAGGTGACGTTCATGACCACCGTGGCTCCCTCGAACTTCCCCGACAGCACCGTCCCCGTCTGAACCAGCACCAGCAGGGGCCCATCCGCCCGCGCCGTCACCTGCGTCAGACGGAACGTCGAGACCTCTCCCGTGTTCCAGGTGAGCTGAATCGTCACCGGGAGGATCTCCAGCAGGTCAAAACAGTCGTAGTTCGGCCTGACGAAGTCCGTGGCACTCACCGACGATGTCACCCGCTCACCCAGGAGCGTGTAACAGTTGCTGAATCCTCCCTCCCCCTGGATGCGTACATCTTGAGGGGTCTCCCGCAGCGGCGGCGTGAACGTGGTCCGAAAGGCCCCCACGGGACAGGTCACCACCGCCAGGGGCAGGAGCTCCTCCTGGGCGCGGTCCACCTCGCCTCGCGGCTCGGCCCACGACGGACTCCCCAGGAGCATCATGAGCCCCAGCAGACACGAAGCCATTCCGCGCATGTCACCCACCTCCGGCGTCGAATATCGTCGACCTCCCCAGCGCCGACGCGGCATCCACACCGGAACAATCACTAACACCAACTCCCAAGAACAAGCGAATCCCGACGAATCCCCACCCCACAAACCAGACAACAGCCTTGTCCCTTCCGACAATGGACGCACCAACCGCGTCAGGGCAGCATCTGTCATTGTCCTTCCAGACAATGGACGCGGTGGACATCGCCCCCGTCCACCACCCCACAGAGATGACGCGAGGGGTGCACGCGCCTCGGGCCTGTGTGAGGCTCGCCGCCCCGCGCCTCTTGCGCGGCCCGCAGAGGAGCCCCGCATGACCATCACCCTCCGTCCCGCACAGCCCTCGGATGAACCCGCCCTGGGCCGCATGGGCGCGGCGCTCGCCCAGCTCCACCACGACTTCGACAACCAGCGCTTCATGATGCCCGACGACGTCGAGGCCGGTTACCGCTGGTGGCTGGGACGCGAAGCGAAGAAGCCGGACGCCGTCGTCATCGTCGCGGAGATGGATGGCGAGGTCGTGGGCTACGCCTACGGCCGCGTCGAGCCCGTGGACTGGAACGCCCTGCTGGACCGCTCCGGAGGCTTCCATGACCTCTGGGTGGACGCCAAGGCGCGCAAGGCGGGCGTGGGCGCCCAGCTCGCCGAGGAGCTGATGCGTCGGCTCACCGCCCTGGGCGTGCCGCGCGTCGTGCTGCACACGGCCGCGAAGAACGAGGCCGCCCAGCGCATGTTCGCCCGCCTGGGCTGGCGCCCCACCATGGTGGAGATGACCCGCGAGGCCACCAAGCCCTGAGCCCGGCTCACCTCACAGGTCGATGATGCCCCGGCGCATCGCCACCACCACGGCGTGCGTCCGGTCCCGCGCGGAGAGCTTCGTCAGCACGTTCTTCATGTGCGTCTTCACGGTCTCCTCGGAGATGCCCATCTGCGCGGCGACCTCCTTGTTCGCGTTGCCCGCGGCCACGCGGATCAGCACCTCCCGCTCGCGCGCCGTCAGCTCGTCATCCGCCACGTGCTCCGCCAGCTCCGACGCGATGTCCGCGGCGATGCGGCGACGGCCGGCATGCACGCTGCGGATGGTCTCCACCAGCTCCTTGCGCAGCATGCTCTTGAGCAGGTAGCCGGACGCCCCCGCCTTGATGGCGCGCAGCGCCTGCGCATCTCCCTTGTACGTCGTCAGCACGATGATGCGCGCCGCGGGGAACTCCGCGCGGATGGCCGTGATGGCATCGATGCCGTTCATCCCCGGCATCTGCACGTCCATCAGCGTGATGTCCGGCGTGTGCGCCCGGTACGCCCGCAGCGCCTGCTCGCCCGTCTCCGCCTCCGCCACGAGCGTCATGTCCGGCTGACCGGCAATCATCCCGCAGAGCCCTTCACGCAACATCGGATGGTCGTCGACCACCAGGATGCGGATGTTCGCGTCCTTCGAAGTCATGCGTCGCAAGGTACCCCCGTCGTCGCCCCGTGAAAAGACTCACATCCGCGAGGCTGCCCATCGAAACGGCGCATCCCCCATTCGGGTGATGCCGACACGGGCCTCCCCGTGTTTCATGACAATGACTGGAATCAATTCCCTGACACCCCCGAAGCCCCGCGAGACGCCCCATGCCCAACGCCTCCCCCACGCCCGGCAAGAGCCTGCTCACCCCGGACAACCACGCGCTCATCCTGGTGGACCACCAGTCCCAGATGGCCTTCGCCACCCACAGCATCGAGCTGCCGCTGCTGCGCAACAACACCGCGCTCGTCTGCAAGGCCGCCGCGGGCTTCCGCGTCCCCACGCTGCTCACCACCGTCGCGGAGAAGAGCTTCTCCGGCCCCCTTTTCCCCGAAATCAAGGAGGTCTTCCCCGAGGCGAAGGTCATCGACCGCACCACGATGAACTGCTGGGAGGACCCGAACGTCACCGAACAGGTCAACCGCTTCGACAAGGCGCGCGTCGTGTTCGCCGGCCTCTGGACGGGCGTGTGCATCGTCGGCCCGGTGCTGTCCGCCATCGACCAGGGCTTCCAGGTGTATGTCATCACCGACGCCAGCGGTGACGTGTCCCAGGAGGCCCACGAGCGCGCCGTGCAGCGCATGGTGCAGGCCGGCGCCATCCCCATGACCAGCCTCCAGTACCTGCTGGAGCTCCAGCGCGACTGGGCGCGCGGCGCCACCTACGCCATGACCACGGGCGTCGCGGTCGCCCACGGCGGCGGCTACGGCCTGGGCGTGCAGTACGCCAAGAGCATGTTCAACGCCTCCGAGGGCGGCGGTCACTGACGTCCGCCGTGCCCCCTTCGTAGCCCGGCGGCGGACTCGAAGCCCCCTCTCGAGCGCTCCGCCGGGCCGTCGTCCCGCCTCCCCCTCAGCACGAGCTCCCCTCATGGCCGACCTGATTGTCCGCAACGCCCGCGTCACCACCCTGGACCGGGACCTCCCCCAGGCCCAAGCCCTGGCCGTCACCGACGGCGTCGTGGAGGCCGTGGGAGACGAGCGAGACATCATGGCGCTCGCGACAGCCTCCACCCGGGTCATCGACGCGGGCGGGCGCAGGCTCATCCCCGGCCTCAATGACAGCCACATCCACCTGATTCGCGGCGGACTCAACTACAACCTGGAGCTGCGGTGGGACGGCGTGCGCTCGCTGGCGGACGCCATGGCGATGCTGCGCGAGCAGGCGGCCCGCACGCCCGCGCCCCAGTGGGTCCGCGTGGTGGGCGGCTTCAGCGAGCACCAGTTCGTCGAGAAGCGCCTGCCCACGCTCGCCGAGCTCAACGCCGCGGCGCCCGAGACACCGGTCTTCATCCTCCACCTGTATGACCGGGCCCTGCTCAACGGCGCCGCCCTGCGCGCGGTGGGCTACGGCAAGGACACGCCCGAGCCGTCCGGGGGCCGCATCGAGCGCGACGCGCGCGGCAACCCCACCGGCCTGCTGCTGGCCAGCCCCAACGCCCTCATCCTCTATGCCACGCTCGCGCTGGGCCCCAAGCTGCCGCCGGAGTACCAGCTCAACTCCACGCGCCACTTCATGCGCGAGCTCAACCGGCTGGGCGTCACCTCCGTCATCGACGCGGGCGGCGGCTTCCAGAACTACCCGGAGGACTACGACATCATCCAGAAGCTGCACGCCGACGGCGAGCTGACGGTGCGCATCGCGTACAACCTCTTCACCCAGAAGAAGGGCTCCGAGCAGGCGGACTTCGAGCGCTGGACCCGCATGCTCTCGCCCCGGCAGGGCGACGACATGATGCGCCACAACGGCGCGGGCGAGATGCTGGTGTTCTCCGCGGCGGACTTCGAGGACTTCCGCGTGCCCCGCCCGGAGCTGCCCGCGGGCATGGAGGGTGAGCTGGAGTCCGTCGTCCACCTGCTCGCCAGCAAGCGCTGGCCCTTCCGCATCCACGCCACCTACGACGAGAGCATCAGCCGGGTGCTGGACGTCTACGAGAAGGTGAACCGCGAGGTGCCGCTGGACGGCCTGCACTGGTTCATCGACCACGCGGAGACCATCTCCGAGCGCAACCTCGAGCGGGTGCGCGCGCTCAGCGGCGGCATCGCCGTGCAGCACCGCATGGTCTACCAGGGCGAGTACTTCCAGGAGCGCTACGGCCAGGACGCCCTGCGCCGCACGCCGCCCGTCCGGAAGATGCTGGAATCGGGCGTGCCGGTGGGCGCGGGCACGGACGCCACGCGCGTGGCCAGCTACAACCCCTGGGTGGCGCTGTACTGGCTCGTCACGGGCCGCACGCTGGGCGGCCTGTCCATGTACGGCGAGGACAACCTGCTCGAGCGCGAGGAGGCCCTGCGCCTGTGGACGCACGGCAGCGCGTGGTTCTCCCACGAGCAGGAGAAGAAGGGACTGCTCAAGCGGGGCTACCTCGCGGACTTCACCGTGCTGTCCTCGGACTACTTCCAGGTGCCCGAGGAGTCCATCCAGCACATCACCAGCGTGCTGACGGTGGTGGGCGGCCGGGTGGTGCACGGCACGGGAGACTTCGAGCCGCTGGCGCCCGAGCTGCCCCGGCCCATGCCGGACTGGTCCCCGGTGAATCGCTTCGGCGGCTACCAGGGCGGCACGCTGGCCCAGGCCCGCGAGGCCCTCGCCAACGCGTCACACGCCCACGGCGACGCCTGCGCCGTGCACGGCCACGGGAGGACACACGCGTCGCGCCACGAGGTGCCCACCTCCGACGCGACGGGCTTCTGGGGAGCGCTGGGGTGCCTCTGCTATGCCTTCTGAAGCGAACGTCGCGGTGAGCCCCGCCCCCGTGGCCCAGGAGGTGGGGGCCCTGGCGCCCCTGCGTCACGCCACGTTCCGCACGCTGTGGCTCGCGGTGCTGGCCAGCCACATCGGCACCTGGGTGCACGACGTGGCCGCGGCGTGGTTCATGTCGGAGCGCACCGGCTCGCCGCTGATGGTGGCCGCGGTGCAGTCGGCCACCACGATGCCCGTCGTCGTGTTCGCGCTGGTGGCGGGCACGCTGGCGGACATCGTCGACCGGCGGCGCTACCTCATCACCATCCAGGTGTGGATGCTGGTCATGGCCACGCTGCTCGCGTGGGCCTCCATGGTGGGGGAGATGACGGAGTGGACGCTGCTGGGGCTGACGTTCGCCCTGGGCATGGGCGCGGCCATGGCCATGCCGGCGCAGGCGGCCACCACCGCGGAGCTGGTCCCCAGGCCCCTGCTCGCGCCCGCCGTGGCGCTGAGCTCCATCGGGATGAACATCGCGCGCTCGGTGGGCCCCGCGCTCGGTGGGCTCATCGTCGCGCGCTTCGGCGTGGGGTGGGCCTTCTCCATCGACGCCGTCTCCTATCTGGGCGTGCTGCTGGCGCTCGTGTCCTGGCGGCGGGCGAAGGCGGAGTCCACGCTCCCGTCGGAGCCCTTCGGCACCGCGCTGCGCGGAGGGCTGCGGTATGCGGCGCGCTCGGGAGACCTGCGCTCGGTGCTGCTCAAGTCGGCCTGCTTCTACGCCTTCGCCAGCGCGCTGCCCGCGCAGCTCGCCATCGTCGTGCGCAAGGAGCTGGGCGCGGGCGCGGGCACGTACGGGCTCTTGCTCACGTGCATCGGCGCGGGCGCGGTGGCGGGCGCCGTCGTGCTGCCCCGCATGCGGGCGCGGTGGGGCGTGGACCGGTGGGTGCTGGGGGCGACGCTGCTCTACGCGCTCACCATGGTGACGGTGGCCTTCGTGCGCAGCCTGCCGGTCTTGGGCGTGGCCATGGTGGCCAACGGGCTGGCGTGGATCAGCGTGCTGTCCTCGCTCCAGACAGCCACGCACCTGTCGGTGCCCACCTGGGTTCGCGCCCGCGCGCTGTCGCTCTACATCGTGGTGTTCTCCGCGGGAATGGCCGGCGGCGGCCTGGTGTGGGGCTCGGTGGCCCAGCGCTTCGGCGTGCCCGTGTCGCTGACGGTGGCGGCGGGCGCGGCGGTGCTCGCGGGCTTCTTCTCGCTGCGCTTCCGCCTGGGCCAGGCCATGGCTCGCGACACCGCGCCGTCCGCCCACTGGCCCACGCCCCAGGTCTCCGAGGACGTCGAGAAGGACCAGGGCCCGGTCCTCGTGACGGTGGAGTACCGCGTCGCCCCCACGGGTCGCGCGGCGTTCCTCCCCCTGGTGCACCAGCTGGGCGACACGCGACGGCGCGACGGCGCGGTGCAGTGGGGCGTCATGGAGGACACGGCGGAGCCCGGGCGGTTCCTCGAGTACTTCGTGCTCGGCTCCTGGATGGAGCACCTGCGCCAGCACGAGCGCGTCACCCGCGAGGAGAAGGCGCTGCAGGAGCAGCTGCGCGCGCTGCACCAGGACGCGCATCCCCCCGTGGTCCATCACTACGTCGGCGCCGCGCCGATGGTCCCCCGCCGCACCCCCTTGGAGAACGACGCGTGAACTGGAAACTGTGTGTGGGACTGCTGCTGGGCCTGGGCATCGGCTTCGGCTGTCGCTGGCTGGGGGTGCCCGTGCCCGCGCCGCCGGCGCTCGTCGGCGCGCTGCTCGTCGTCACCATGACGACGGGCTACACGCTCACGGACCGGCTGCTCGCCTCGCGCCCGTCGCGCAATCACATCCACTGCGGTGGGCCCACCGGGGAGACCCAGGAGAGCAGGTCATGACCCTGGCCCTCGTCGGCGTCGCCCTGGCGCTGCTCATCGGCGCGGGATGCCGGCTGCTCGACATCCCCCTGCCCGCCCCCCCGAAGCTCCAGGGCGCCCTGCTCGTGGTGGCCATGACGGTGGGGTTCCTCCTGGGGGAGCGGCTGCTGGGCTGAGCCCTCCGGCCTGTATCAATCACACCGGGGGAGCGTGCCGGGCCCCACCTCCCGGCGGGGCGAAACAACGCTTCTCTTCCGGGGGGCCACGGAACAGGATGTCGGAGGATGTCTTCGCGCGTTGCCCTCCGCCCCCGATGTGACCGCTGCTATCTCCCGTCGCACCTGTGTCTGTGCGCGGAGATTCCCCGCGTGCAGACGCGCACGCGGTTCCTCCTGGTGCAGCACGCGCTGGAGATCCGCAAGAAGAGCAACACCGGCCGGGTGGCCGCGCTCGCCCTCACCAACGCCACCCTGCTCACCCACGGCTCGCCCGCCGATGTCCTGGACAGCTCCCTGTTCGCCGAGCCCGGCACGTGGCTGCTCTTCCCGGACGGGCCCGAGCTCCCCGAGGACACCCCGCCGCCCCGGCAGGTGGTGGTGCTGGATGGCAGCTGGTCCCAGGCGCGGCGGATGAGCCAGCGGCTCCCCACGCTGCGCCTGCTCCCCCGGCTCGTGCTGCCACCGCCGCCCCCGGGAATGCTCCACCTGCGCGAGCCGAGCCACCCTGCGGGCATGTCCACCCTGGACGCGATAGCCCGCGCGGTGGAGCTGCTGGAGGGGCCCCAGACGGCGGCCCCCCTGGCGCGCCTCGCCCAGCTGCGCGTCCAGCGCATCGCCGAGTGCGGCTCGCTCAACCGCGAGGCGATGGGCCCCAGCCGCTGAGTCACGGCCTCGGGATGAGCACCATGTCCTCGTCCTGCTCCAGCTGGTAGGTGCCGTCCGGACGCAGGCAGGCCTCCGCGTGCAGGCGCAGCTTCCGGTCCATCTCCCG
Organism: Myxococcus sp. XM-1-1-1; assembly: GCF_020037095.1. Lineage (NCBI taxonomy): Bacteria > Pseudomonadati > Myxococcota > Myxococcia > Myxococcales > Myxococcaceae > Myxococcus > Myxococcus sp. XM-1-1-1. Next base: position 60,370 of record NZ_JAIQDH010000003.1, on the reverse strand, counting down.
CGACGCCTCCGGCCCCATCGCCGCGAGCTGCTCGGCCGTGAAGCACCCCTCCAGCACGAAGAAGCGGCAGAGGGTGAACATCTCCTCGAAGGTGCGCGCGGTGAAGCCGCTCATCGCCGGGAGGACCTCGTGCGAGAGCGACATGCGCCCCAGGGTGTCCAGGAGCAGCTGCCCGAAGTTCAGCGTGTCGGCGAAGTCGCGGCACAGCTCGAACGTGGGCCCGCGCCCCGCCGCCATGATGATGAGGGCGTGGCCTCCGGGACGCACGAACGACAGGAGCCGGTCGATGAAGCCCGGCCAGTCCGAGGGCGGCACGTGGTACAGGACGTGGGAGCACAGGACCAGGTCGAAGCGCTCGGACGAATCGAACCGCTCGAAGGGCTCGATGAGCACCTTCGCCTTCTCCAGCCGCAGCCCCGCCACCTGCTCCGGGTTGGGTTCGAGCAACGTGAGCGAGCCGAAGCGCGGCGCCAGCGCCTGGGCCACCTTGCCGGAGCCCGCGCCCACGTCCAGGAGCGACGGCGCCTGGGACATGCGCGCAGACAAGCGCTCCTCGACGAGCCGCGCGATGTTCTCCGGATGGCGCGCGGTGGATGCGAGCAGACGGAACGCGGTGGCGTACTCCCGCGGGGACAGCGTGATTCCCATCGTCAGACCCCCAGCTCCAGTTGAACGGCCCCTCCCCCAGGGAAGGTGCCCCGAGCGTACTGCGGACGCTGCCGGCCGTTCACATCCCCAGTCGGCGCACCAGCTCCCGCGGCACCGGATAGACGGCCTCGCGGGGCAACAGCCGGGTGGCCTGCTCCGCGCGCCCCTCGTCCAGGTGCTTGCGCAGCTTGTGCACCAGCGGCGTCACGTCCGTGATGCAGACCACCCAATCCTCCACATAGCGCTGGATGATGGCGCGCCCCAGCCCCACCTGGATGCTGTCGTGCGGCAGCCCCGCGCCACGCAACGAGCGCTCCGGGTCCCACTGGACGTGGACGGGCGCCACCTCGAAGGCCTTCCTCCAGGCCTCCGGTGAGCCGTGGGCGCCGGGCTCGTACGCGGTGAGCACGCCCACCGCCAGCGCCGCCTCCCACCCCGCGCGGTGGATGCGCACCGCCAGGGTCCGCTCCTGCCCGCTCTTGCGCCCCCAGTTGGAGCGGTGCATCAGCCACAGGAAGCTGGGCTTCACCCAGGTCATCCGCCCCACGGAGAACGGCGGCCCGAAGCGCTGCGTCGCCACCGCCACGTCCGCGATGGCGTCCGGATAGGCCTGATACATCACGATGGAGCCCCGGTCGAAGTCCGCGCGAACCTCCCGCCGCGCGCTCATGACACCAGCCTCCACCCACATCCTCGTCGCATGACGCGCACCGTAGCAGCTTCGCGTCCTTTCATTCCCTGAGAATCCCAGACATGGCGGACCCTGTCCTGGAGTCCCAGACGAGCGGGTGATGGAACACGCGTCCCCAGGTCCTCCGGACACCGCGAGCGACCAACATCAGGCAACGGACGCTGTCGCGGAGGGAGGTGTTCAGGACAAGCAAACTCCGACGGGGAGGGAGAGGGCACTGCCGGGGCCTCGCGATAGATTGCGATGGGGTTGCCAGTACCGAATTCTCCTTCGGGTTGTGATTGCACAGGCTGGCGACTTCATCTCTCGCTGGGGGGTAGTGCATGTTTGTGAAACGGGGACGCGGTGTCCTGGGTGCCACGCTGTTGAGCCTGACACTGAGCGCCTGCACCGATGCCGACACACCGAAGGACCTACACGACGACGCCGCCACCCAGGCAGCAGCGGCCCTCGCCCAGGGCCATGAAGTCCTCTCCGCGGACCCGGACCAGGTCCCCACCTTCCTCCGAGGCAGGTTCGGTGAGGTCCCCACCGGCAAGCTCGCCCTCAAGGGACTTCAGACCCACTCCCTCGCGCCGGTGCTCGCCCGGGTGGCGCCGCTCTTCAAGCTCGACACCGAGCAGCTCTTCTTGAAGAAGGCCTACGTCGGCTCCGACGGGGACACGCACTACCGCTTCGGCGTGCGCTACCACGGCGTGGAGGTGCTGGGCGCGGAGCTGCGGCTGCACGCGCGCGACGGCCAGGTCTTCGCCATCAACGGCAACGCGCGAGGAGGCCTTGCCGCCCTCCAGAGCGACCCCATCGGCGTGGACCTGGCGAAGGCCAACGCCCTGGCGGACAAGGGTTCGGTGCCGGGCCTCGTCGTCCGCAAGGCGCCCGCGCTCGTCTACTGGAGGGACCAGGACCAGCTCATCCTCTCCTGGCGGGTGCTGGTGACGGGCGCGAAGCAGGACGGCACGCCCGTGAAGGAGTCGGTGCTCGTCAACGCCCGCTCCGGCGAGGTGTTCGAGCGCTTCAACCACATCCACTCCGCGCTCGACCGCATCGTCTACGACGGCCAGAACACCAACGACCTGCCGGGGACGGTGGCGCGCCGGGAGGGAGAAGCGCCGCACGCGGACCCCGTCGTCAACGCGGCGTACGACAACACGGGCGCCGTCTGGCGCTGCTACAAGGAGCTGTTCGACCGGGACTCCTACGACGACCTCGGCGCGACGCTCCACTCCACCGTCCACCACCGCGTCAACTACGTGAACGCGTACTGGGACGGCGAGCAGATGGTCTTCGGCGACGGTGACGGCACCACCGCCATCAACCTGGCCTACGGCCTGGACGTCATCGCCCACGAGCTGACGCACGCGGTGACGGAAGTCGACTCGGACCTCATCTATTCGGGTGAGTCCGGCGGCCTCAACGAGTCCATCTCCGACATCTTCGGCGCCGTCTGCGAGTGGCACAGCGAGGGCAGGGTCATCAACGAGGGCACCTACCTGGTGGGCGAGGACGTGTGGACGCCCGAAGTCCCCGGCGATGCGCTGCGCTACATGAACAACCCCACCCAGGATGGGGACTCGCTGGACGACTACCACAACTACAGCAACGGCGTGGACGTCCACTACAGCTCGGGCATCTCCAACCTGGCCTTCTACCTGCTGGCCCAGGGCGGCACGCACCCGCGCTTCCCCACGCGCCCGGCCGTGACGGGCATCGGCATCGAGATGGCGGGCCGCATCTTCTACAAGGCCAACCGGGACCTGCTGATGCCCAACTCCACCTTCGACGCCGCGAGGATCGCCACCGAGCAGGCCGCCGTCCAGCTGGGCTACGACGCGTCCGTCGTCGCCTCCGTCGCCGCGGCCTGGAAGGCCGTGAACGTGGGCGTGGTGTTCGAGCCGACCGACCCCTTCGAGCTGGAGCGCAACGTGCCCGTCGTCCTCTCCGGCACGGCGAGCGGCGCCAAGGAGTACGGCTGGGCCGAGGTGCCCGAGGGCGCCACCAACCTGCGCTTCACCCTGTCCGGCACCACGGGCGACCCGGACCTGTACATCCGCCAGGGCAACTACCCCACGACGGGCCTCTATGACTGCCGGCCCTACCGCTCCGGCGCCAACGAGGAGTGCGTCTTCCCCACGCCCACCGCCGGCAAGTGGTACGCGATGGTCAACACCTATACGCCCTACACCAACGCCTCGCTGGTGATGAAGTTCGACGGCGGCTTCTTCCCGCTCGAGCCCAACGTGGTGGTGAGCGGACTGTCCGCCCCCGCCAATGGCAGCCATGGCTACATCGTGCAGGTGCCGGCGCGCGCGAACGGGAAGCCGCGCAGCGTCACCGTGCAGTTGCTGGGCGGCACGGGCAACGCGGACCTCTACGTGCGCATGGGGGCCATCCCCAACCATTACGAGTACGACTGCCGCGGCATGAAGGAGACCAACGCCGAGAAGTGCGTCATCCCCCAGGTCACCTCCGGCAAGCTGTATGTCTGGGTCGTCGGCGCGAAGGGCGGCTATCAGAACACCGCCATCCTCGTGTCCTATCCTCCCTGACACGTGACACCCGCCCTCGCGGCCTCCACCTCCGCCCGGACCGACGGGCGGCGGGGACGGCCGCGCGGGGCCCCACGTGTGTCCGCGCCCGGAGCGGGGCTACACTGCCGGGGTCATGCTCCCGCTGAACGACAGGGATGGGTTGTCCCCCGAGGAGCGCTCGGCGCTGGAGCGGGAGCTTGGGCCGCTCACCCTGCTCCAGGACGTGGTGCGGTGGGGCTTCGCGAGCACGCCGCCGCGCGACGTGACCGAGGTCGTCGTCCAGGACGAGTTCACCCACGACGTGGTGGTGCCCTGGAAGGACGGGGGCTACCTCGTCTTCGACACCACCTGACTGGGCGGTGTGATTGCGGTCTCCGTGTGGGACCGTCGCCCCAGCGCCGATGACCTCCTGGACGCCCGGCTCCAGGCGGGCTGGACGCCCACGCCCACGAGCACCGTCGAGGGGGACGTCATCCTGGGTCACGCCGCGTGCAGGGTGCCGCCCGGCAAGGGCCCGGCGACACCCTGAGCGTGCGTCCTCGACTACTTGCCCTTCTCCTTCACCCACGAGTCCTTCAGGGACACGGTGCGGTTGAAGACGGGCTTGCCGGGCTGCGAGTCCTTCGGGTCCGCGAAGAAGTAGCCCAGCCGCTCGAACTGGAAGCGCGACTCCGGCGCCGCGTCGGCGAGCATCGGCTCGACGCGCGCCGAGCGCAGCACCTCCAGGCTGTTCGGGTTCAGGAACGTGGTGAAGTCCGTCGCGTCGTCCGAGTCCGGGCTCTCCACGGAGAAGAGCCGGTCATACAGCCGCACCTCCGCGGTGGGCGCGTTGCCCGGCACCCAGTGCAGGGTGCCCTTCACCTTGCGGCCATCCGGCGAGTCCCCGCCGCGAGTGGCCGGGTCATAGGTGCAGCGCAGCTCCACCACCTTGCCGTCCGCGTCCTTGATGACCTCCTTGCAGGTGATGAAGTACGCCGAGCGCAGGCGCACCTCCTTGCCCGGCGCCAGCCGGAAGAAGCCCTTGGCGGGGACCTCCATGAAGTCGTCCGCCTCGATGTAGAGCTCGCGCATGAACGGCACCTGGCGCGTGCCCATCTCCGGCTTCTGCGGGTGGTTCTGCACCTCCAGCATCTCCACCTGGCCTTCGGGGTAGTTCTCCACCACCACCTTGAGCGGCCGCAGCACCGCCATGGCCCGGGGCGCCGTCTCGTTCAGGTCCTCCCGGATGCACAGCTCCAGCACGCCCATGTCGATGAGCTGCTGCGTCTTGCTGACGCCCGCGCGCGTGGCGAAGTCGCGGATGGACGCGGGCGTGAAGCCCCGGCGGCGCAGGCCGCTGATGGTCATCATCCGCGGGTCGTCCCAGCCGGAGACGTACTTCTCCGTGACGAGCTTGAGCAGCTTGCGCTTGCTCATCACCGTGTAGTTGAGGTTCAGCCGGTTGAACTCGTACTGGTACGGCCGGTCCCCTTTGATGAGGCTGTCGACGATCCAGTCGTACAGCACCCGCCGGTTCTCGAACTCCAGCGTGCAGACGGAGTGCGTGATTCCCTCAATCGCGTCCGACAGGCAGTGCGCGAAGTCGTAGAGCGGGTAGATGGGCCACGCCTCGCCGGTGCGGTGATGGTGCGCGTGGCGGATGCGGTAGATGGGCGGGTCGCGCAGCACGGGGTTGGGCGACGCCATGTCGATTTTGGCGCGCAGCGTGTGCTTGCCGTCGGGGAACTCCCCGCCGCGCATGCGCGAGAACAGGTCCAGGTTCTCCTCCACGGAGCGGGTGCGGTACGGGCTGTCACGACCCGGCGTGGTGAAGTCGCCGCGGTACTCGCGAATCTCCTCCGGCGACAGGCTGCACACGTACGCCTTGCCCTGCTTGATGAGCTGCACGGCGAAGTCGTAGAGCTTCGGGAAGTAGTCGGAGGCGTAGAACTTGCGGTCCGCCCAGTCGAAGCCGAGCCACTTCACGTCGCGCTGGATGGCCTCGACGTAGTCGGTGTCCTCGGTGACGGGGTTGGTGTCGTCGAAGCGCAGGTTGCACAGCCCCTCGTATTGCTTCGCCAGTCCGAAGTTGAGGCAGATGGACTTGGCGTGGCCGATATGGAGGTAGCCGTTGGGCTCGGGCGGGAAGCGGGTGTGCACGCGTCCTGCGTGCTTTCCCGTGCGCCGGTCTTCCTCGATGATCTCCTGGAGGAAGTTCAGGCCCTGCGTCTCGTTCGTCGTCGTCATGATGGGGGCGAATCCTCGTGAAGCCGCCCGGGGCCGGCAAGGGATTCCTTTCAGAGCGAGTCCAGGAGCGCCTCCCAGGCCCCCAGCGCCTTGGCCGAGGACAGCTCCTCCGCGCGGGCCCGGGCCTTCCGGGCCAGGTCCTTGCGGTGCACCTCGTCCAAGACGGCTCGGGCCAGCGCCTGGGCCAGCGCCGGGGCGTCCTCCACTGGAACCAGCACGCCGTGCCGCCCATTCTCCAGCACCTCCGCGGGGCCGGACGGGCAGTCGGTGCTCACCACCGGGCACCCCAGGGCGAGCGCCTCCAGGAGCACCATGGGCAGCCCCTCGAACCGGGAGGACAGCGCGAACACCGCCGCGCGGCGCATCAGCGCGTGCGGATTGGACGCGAAGCCCGGCATGAACACGCTCGACTCCACCCCCAGCGAGCGCGCCAGCGCCTTCAGTTCGGCCTCCAGCGAACCCACCCCCAGGATGAGCAGGTGGTGGTCCACGCCCTCCTGGCGCGCCAGGGCATGGGCGCGGATGAGCACGTCGAAGCCCTTCTGGGGCTCCAGCCGGCCCACGGCGATGACCACCGGGCGCTCGAAGACGGGGCCCGCCCAGTCCGGCACCGGCCCGTCCGCGGCGGCGCGCACCACCTCCCCGTCCACGAAGTTGGGGATGACCTGCAGCCGCTCCTCGGGCACGGGGACCAGGGACTGGAAGGAGCGCGCCGTGTCATGGCCACACGCGACGATGCGCTGCATGCGCGGGTAGAGCAGCCGCAGGCCCCACAGCTGGCGGCGCGGCTGCTCGCGGTGGAAGGCGCCCCAGTCGAAGTGGATCATCCCCACCACGGGCTTGCCGAGCAGCTTCCCGGCCAGGCAGGCCAAAAGCGCCGCGCGCCCCTCCTGCCCCGCGACGATGACGTCCGCCTCGCGGGCATGGCGCAACAGGTGCCACAGGTACAGGGGCAGGTTCTGCCGGTGGTAGTCGTAGGAGTCGGTGGCCCAGGAGACCTCGGTGTTCGCGGGCAGCCGGTCCTCGCGCCCCGGTGGAGGTCGGTGGTGGAAGAACAGCCGGGTGGCGAAGCGCCGGGGGTCCAGCCCCGCGAGGACGTTGCACACCGAGCGCTCGATGCCGCCTCCGCCCAGGAACACGAGCGTGAACAGCACTCGCTTCCTCCCAGGGTCTTTCGAGGCGTCTCGTGGCACCGGCACCAGCATCCAGCCCCCCACTCCCTGAAGGCGGGTGCACCGTAACCCAAGGGTGTCACGGCCGCCAACAAGACGGACGGCTGCAACGTCTCCTGGCGACACATCGCGCGCATCCCGGCGTACGCTCTGCCGGCGCCCGGGCAGACCGCCGGGCTCTCCCGTCCTGTCACGCTCCGTGATGACCGCGCTCCGTCCACGACTCCTCGTCCCCCTGGTCCTGCTCCTCGGCGTGCTCGCGTCCGTGGGGCTGCTCGTCGTGAAGGGGCACCGCATCGGCCAGGGCCTGCTGCACCCGCCCCACGTGCCGGTGACGCGGCCGTCCGCCGCGCCGGAGCTGGACGCGATGCGGGACGTCGCCTTCACCAACGCGGACGGCCTGACGCTGCGCGGCTGGTACGTGCCCTCGCAGAACCGCGCCGCGGTGGTGCTGGTGCATGGCTTCGCGGACAACCGCGCGCAGCTGCTCTTCGAGGCCCGCGCGCTGGCCCGGGCCGGCTACGGCGTGCTGCTGTTCGACCTGCGCGCCCATGGGGAGAGCGGCGGAGACCGCGTGACGTGGGGAGACCTGGAGCGCCGCGACGTGACGGCCGCGCTGGACTTCGTGGCGGCGCGGCCGGACGTGGACCCCGCCAGGCTGGGGCTCTTCGGCTTCTCCATGGGCGGCACCACCGCGCTGCTGGTGGCCGAGCGCGACGCGCGCGTGAAGGCGGTGGCCGCCGCGGGCGCGTACCCCGCCCTGGAGGCGGACGTGTACTCGGGCTACGGCAGGTGGGGCGCCTTGAGCGCGGAGCCGGTGCTGTGGACGCTGCGCCGCGCGGGCGTGGACGTGGACGCGGTGCGCCCCATCGACGGCATGTGCCAGCTGAAGGGCCGCCCGCTCCTGCTCGTCAACGGCGACGTGGACCCGGACGCGCCCGCCAAGCTCCAGGCCAGCCTGTTCCGCGCGGCCTGCGAGCCCAAGACGCTGTGGGTCGTCGAGGGCGCGGGCCATGGCGAGTACGCCCGCGTGGCCCCGGAGGAGTACGCGCGCCGGCTCCGCGAGCACTTCGACCGGGCGCTGTTGGGCGCGGGCTGACCCACGCGGCTCAGGGCCCGGCGCCGGACTCCGGCTCCGGCGCGTCCGACGCGGGCACCCAGGTGGGCTCGGCGTCCAGCGCGGGCCGCCCCTCGAGCAGCTCGTGCGGACGGAAGCCGCCCTTGTAGCGCAGCGACGCGCACGCCTGGACGCGGAAGCCCAGGTACACGTGGGGGATGCCCCGCGCCTTCGCCAGCTCCACCTGGAACACCACGTTGGCCGTGCCCGGGGACAGCCGCGCGTAGTCCGGGTCGTAGAAGAAGTACACCGCGCTCCACGCGTGCGGCGTCTCGTCGCAGATGCCCAGCGCCACCAGCCGGGGGCCGCCCTCCGCCGCGTCGTCGTACCAGGCCACCTCGCGCGCGGAGGGGTGCGGGAAGGAGAACTGGAGCGAGTACTCGCGCACCGTGAGCGGCGAGGGCTCCCACTCCCGCGCGGCCTCGCGCTCCGCGTGCCAGGCCCGGTAGAGCGCCAGCCGCTCCTCGTCGGCCCTGGGGACGCCCACCTCCACCCGCAGGTGGGCGCACGCGGCCCGGGCGCGGCGCTGGCTGCGGTTGGGCCGGAAGCCCTCCACCGGGACGCGCAGCGACACGCACTCCTGGCAGTCCGCGCAGGCGGGCCGGAAGTACACCGGCCCGAAGCGCCGCCAGCCGCGCACCAGCAGGTGCTCGTACTCCTCCGGCGACACGTCCCGCAGCACCAGGTTCTCCAGCGAGGCCTGCCGCTCGGGCAGGTAGCTGCAGGGGCGCGGGGGCTCGACGTCGTGTGCCAGCAGGAGGGCCATTTGCGTCCATGTTCCTGTCCGGCCCTCGGTCCGGCGTCAAGTCGCCGGAGGGCTCCCGGACGCCCACCGTGGCCGGCGGGCCGCGCCCCGCACGCCCTCCTGTCACGCGTCCGACGGCCCCCCGCCCTACCAGGTCCATGGCATGACGACTGCAACCGCTCCCCGTCAACCCCCACGCGAAGGCGGAAGCACATGGCGAGAGACTGCCTGCAGCCCTGGATGGACCGGCTGGCCCATGTCGACGTGGAGGTCCAGGACACCTCGCCCCGCGCCCGGCTGGGGGGCCGCGAGTGGGATGGCCAGGGCCTGGCGATGCGGCGCCCCCGAGTGGAGGCCCGCCTCGCGGAGCAGGACATCGTTGCCCCACGGACGGCGATTTCCCGGCAGGTCGAGCAGGACCCCGGGTGGGATTCCGACGACTTCGATTTCGCGGTGGCGAGCTACTGACGCCCGCGCCGCTTCTCAAGCTCATCCATTTTGAGAACGCACGTTCCCGCAACCCTTGCGCGTGGAGCAGGCGTGCGCGCAAGCCTGGCGGCGGCGCCAACCCGGAGGCGTCTTCTCAGGCCCCGGCGCGAACGCATATAAGCCTGACATGTCCGCAATCGATGTCTCGGTGGTGATGCCCACCCACCGACGAGAGAAGGAAGTGGTGGAGGCCATCCGCTCGGTGCTCCGCCAGGAGGGGGTCCACGTCGAGGTCATCGTGTTGGATGACACGCCGGAGGGCACCGCCCGGGCGTCGGTGGAGGGGCTGGGCGACTCTCGCGTGCGCTACGTGGTGAACGACCCGCCGTCCAAGGGGCGCCCCGCTGTGGTGCGGAACCACGGCGTGACGCTCGCCCGGGGCCGCTACCTGCACTTCCTGGACGACGACGACATGCTCGCCGACGGCGCACTGCACGCCATGGTGAGCGCGCTGGACGCGCGGCCCGACGCGGGCGTGGCGGTGGGCTGGGTGGTGCCGTTCGGTGACGACGCGGACTGGCTCAAGGACAAGAGCGAGTACTTCCAGTGGGCGGCCAAGGTGGGCGCCAGCACGCCCAACAGCGCGTGGACGGTGGCGCACATCCTGTTCCGCGGGACGCTGTACGTGAACTCCGCGTGCATGGTGCGCCGCGAGCACTTCGCGACGCTGGGCGGCTTCGACGCGTCCATCCCCGTCTACGAGGACGTGGACTTCTACCTGCGCGGCATCCGCGCCTTCGGCCACGTCTACGTGGACCGCCCCATCCTGCACTACCGCACCGGCCGGCCCTCGCTGATGCACAACCTGGGCAAGGACGGCACGCTGGTGATGCAGTCCAACGAGATGATCCACGGCAAGTACCGCAAGACGAACGGCGCGCTGGAGTACCGCGCGCTGCAGCTGCTCATGCGGACCCTGCCGTTCGACATCGCCAAGAAGCTGCCCTTGTGGCTGCCCAAGCAGGGCCGGGTCTCATGAGCTTGAAGAGTCGGTTCGTCGGCACGGCCAAGCGTCAGGTGAAGCAGACGCTCAGGCCCGTGCTCCAGCGGGCCATGGCGCCCGCGCGCACGCAGATTCCCGCGTCGTACTGGGGGCTGCAGCACGTCCCCGGCCAGGGGCTGAGCCTGGAGGGCGTGGCGCTCAAGTCGCTGGTGCAACGCTTCGGCTCGCCGCTGCACGTGGTGCACCTGGCGGCGCTCCAGCGCAACGTGGAGCGCTTCCTCGCGGTGCCCCCGGGGCGCGCGGGCGGGTGCGAGGTGTTCTACTCGTACAAGACGAACCCGATCCCCGGCGTGCTGGAGGTGCTGCACGGGATGGGCGTGGGCGCCGAAATCATCTCCGCCTACGAGCTGTGGCTGGCGCTGCGGCTGGGCGTCGCGCCCGAGCGCATCGTCTACAACGGCCCGGTGAAGTCGGAGGCCTCGGTGCGCGAGGCCATCGGCCGGGGCATCCAGCTGCTCGCCGCGAACCACGCGGAGGAGCTGGGCCTGTTCGCGCGCGTCGCGGCGGAGCTGGACCAGCGTCCGCGCGTGGCGGTGCGGGTGAGCACGGACAGCGGCTGGGCGGCGCAGTTCGGCACGCCCATCGCGGGCGGCGCGGCGCTCCGGGCGTATGCGCAGGCGCGGGCGTCGTCGCACCTGGACGTGGTGGGCCTGCACGCGCACCGGGGCGCCACCATCCGCACCGAGGGCGAGCTGACGGGCTTCGTGGAGGCGGTGCTCGGCTTCACGGACACGCTGCACCAGGAGCTGGGGCTGGACCTGGAGGTGCTGGATCTGGGCGGCAGCCTCTGCACGCCGTCGGTGGAGCACATCGCCGAGCGCGACTGGCGCCTCAACCTCACCTTCTTCCGGGACGTGCCGGCGCCGGACCCGGCGGCATCGCTGGACATCTCGCGCTACGTGGCGCTCGTGGTGGAGATGGTGGAGTCGCACTACGCGAAGAAGGGGCGCGCGCGGCCGCGCATCTTCCTGGAGCCGGGCCGCGCCATGACGGGCGACACGCAGCTCTTGCTCGGTAGCGTGCACACGCTCAAGGCGGGCGAGGACCGGACGTGGGCGGTGCTCGACGCGGGCGTGAACCATGCCGAGTGCGTGCGCAACGAGTACCACCAGCTCTTCCACGTGGACCGGCCGGACGCGCCCGCCGAGCGCGTCTACACGGTGGTGGGCCCCATCTGCACGCCGGGCGACACGCTGTACCACGCCAAGCGACTGCCCCAGCTGGTCGAGGGTGACACGCTGGCCATCATGGACGCGGGCGCGTACTTCGTGCCGTTCGCGACGTCCTTCTCGTATCCGCAGCCGGCCATCATCGCGCTGGACGGCGGCGAGGCGCGGCTGTTGCGCCGGGCGGAGACGTTCGAGGACCAGGTGGCGCTCGACACGGTGGCGAAGAGCCCGGGAAAGCCCGAGGCGGCCTGAGCGCTGCGTCGAGGTCCGCCGCCCGTGCGCTGACACACGGGCGGCGAGGGCCTGCTAGCGGTTGAGCACCATCATCCGCAGGAAGGCGCGCGGGTGGCGCGCGGAGCCGTAGAGGATCTGCGCCACCTCCACCGCGGACGGCATCGGGTCATCCGAGTCGATGAGCGGGTCCACCGCCACCTGACGGTGCGTCTGCAGCCAGCGTCGCCACTGCTTCGCCTCGTCGGCGGGCAGCGCGCCGGACAGCCGCTGGAGGTTGAGCAGCATCTCCAGGGCGATGCGGTTGCAGAACACCTCGCCGCGTCCCGTCCATGCGCGCGCCGACTGCCCCACGCGCGCCAGCGCGTCAACGTCACCCAGCGCCGCGTGATAGGCCATGAGCGGCAGCGGCAGCCCGCGCGCGATGTCGAAGCCCATCTGCCCGTAGTAGCGCGGGTTGAAGTCGATGAGCAGGAAGTCGTCCTTCGTCTGGATGAACTCCACCTCGAAGACGCCGTGGTAGCCCAGCTTCGCGCACAGCTTGCGCAGGCCGTCGGCCAGGTCCTGGCGCACCGGCGCGGACTCGAAGCACACGCCCACGCCCAGGCGGCGCGGGCGCTGGAGCACCTTCATGGCGCCGCGCACCTCGAACAGCGCGCCCGTGCGGTCCACGAAGCCCGACAGGCTGTAGATGCCCTGGGCCGCCTCGGGGTGGAACTCCTGCACCATGGGCCGCGCCACGGCCGGGTCGAACTTCACCAGCATGGGCGCGTAGCCGTCGCGCGCGAAGGCGCGGTACTCCTCCACGAGCTGCGAGGGCTCCGCGACGGGCAGGCCCTTGCGGTGCGTGGAGTAGAGGATCTGCGTCGTCGGCTTGATGAGGACGGGGAAGCGCGCCTCGCGGGAGATGCTCTCCAGGTCCGCCTCGGACTCGGGGAACCAGGTGCGCGGCAGCGTCAGCCCCACCGACTGGCCCGCCTCGAAGAGCTTGCGCTTGTTGAGCAGCCCGTAGACGGCGTCGATGCCGGGGTCGTAGAGGTGGAAGTAGCGCGACAGCTCCTGGGCGTGCACGGACACCAGCCACGCCAGCTCGTCGCTCGTCGGATACAGCACGTGGCTCATGGGCGCCCGGGCTCCGAAGTCGAGGAGCCACGCGAGGAACGCCTCGGGCTGGGACTCGGGAGGGCACTGCACGCGCTGTCCGACGAAGCGCGACCAGCTCGCGGGGCCCAGCCGTCCGGGGTCCGCCACGGTGACGCGGATGCCATTGCGCCCGAAGCACCGCGCGGCGGCGAGCGTCCCATAGAAGCCAGCGGAGAAGAGCAGCGCGGCCGGCCGCTCTCCCACGCGCTCTGTCGCCGACTGCTGCACCTTCACGTCTTCTGCCTGCACCTGTGCTGTCTCCCGTTGGAGGGCCCCACACCATATCCGCCCCCTCCGCCATTTGCCCCTCCCTCTTCGCGGCGCTTGATTGGAGGGCGAATCATCTGGGGTGGATGGGGATGGGGTTGCCCGGCCCCATGCGTCAGGACGCCACACCTGTCGGCGGCCGCCATAGCAGGTAACCGGAGTCGAGCAGCCATGAGTCCGTGGAGACGCCGTCCACCTGATGACACAAACGTGAGACAGACTCGCGGAAGGCATCCGCGGGCGCGGAGTGGCCGGCGTCGCGAGCCTGTTTCCACGCGTCGACCCAGGACATGAAGAAGGCGTGGATGGGCTCACCGGGACGCACGCGGCGGCGCAAGTCACGCGGCAGCCAGTCGCGGAACAAGAGCGGCGCGAAGCCCTGGCGGAAGTCGGTGTGGAAGAGCAGGGCCTCGCGAGCGGGCGGCGACTCGGGAGCGCTGTCGGAGCGACGCAGCAGGTGCGCGGTGAGAACGGAACCCTCCGGGTCCGAGCTGCCCTCCACGAGCAGCCCCGAGGGGAGCAGGAAGCGGCTGAGCGCGTGGTGCACCTCGGCGACGCGCTCCACGGGTCCCTGTCGCAGGAGGTTCATGGCCCGCACGAGGCGGGCGGGCTCCTCCGGGGACAGCGGCAGCGCGAAGCCGCCTTGACGGAAGTAAGTGCGAGGCCCCGCGTGGGCCTGGGCCGCGAGGGCCCGCGCGTCATCGAGCTCCACGCCGATGACGACGAGTTCCGGGTGGAGCGCGCGAAAGGCCTCGGCGCTCTCGAGCGTCGTCCACGGATGTTCGCCGAAGCCCACGTCCACGAAGACGGCGCGGGCCCACGGGCCGTCGACGCGCGACAGCAGCGTGGGCTCGAAGCGGAACAGGAAGGCATCGAGCGCGCGCAGCCTTCCGGGTGCGGTGCGCCCCCGCGTCTTCGCGTCGAGCGTGGACATGCCCTGGTCTTCGATGAGGCGGCCCCATCGCGTCAAGCACCCCGCTTCCGCCCGGGCATGCGCTCATGCACCGGACCGTGCGCTTTGACGAGGCCCCCACCGCCCACGCGATTCAATGGGCCGCCTGCATGGTCGAAGGGCCCCTGTTTTCGTCTGGAGCGCGGAGGCTTTAGGCTCCACCTTCGTGCGCCCCGTGTCCGCCCTCACCTGCCCCGGCTGTCAGGCGCCCCGAGTGCAGGGGGCCGAGTGTCCTCGCTGCGGCATCATCTACGCCCGCGCCGAGGCCCGCGCCGCGCGCAAGGCCGAGGAGGAGCGCGTCCAGCGCGAGGCCACCGAGCAGGCTCCCACGCCCTTCGAGGTCGACCCCCCGTGGCTGGCGCCTCCGGAACTGCGCTCCGAGGTGCTGCCACCGAGCACGCCTTCTCTCGACGCGAGCGAGGAGGACGCCGTCCATGAGCTGCGCCTGCGCCTCGTCGTCGTGCCCCTGGCATTGCTGGTGGGCTACCTGGTGGCCACCGGCTCCGCGCGCTTCATCGTGCGGCTGCTCACCATGTACGTCCACGAGGTCGGGCACGCGGTCACCGCATGGCTGTGCGGCATCCCCGCCATCCCGGCCCCGTGGGTCACGCCCACGGGCTCCGAGCGCTGGTACTCGCTGGCGGCGATGCTCGCGGGAGCCCTCGGCTTCTGGGCGTGGCGCGGCTGGAAGCTGCGCCGCTGGGACTGGATGGCCTGGAGCACGGCGCTGCTCGTCGCCCAGGCCTTCTGCACGCTGGTCATCCCCCTGTGGCGCACCGAGGTGTTCATCGTCTTCGGCGGAGACGCGGGGATGCTGATTCTGGGCACGCTCCTGGTCGCGTCCTTCCACGCCCGGCCCGGCGGCCACCTCCACGCGAGAGGCCTGCGCTGGGGCTTCGTCTTCATCGGCGCGCTCGCCTTCTGGGACGGCTTCCACACCTGGTGGCGAGCGCGGACCGACGCCGAGGAGATCCCCTTCGGCCGCATGGAGGGCGTGGGCCTGAGCGACCCGAGCCGACTGGTCGAGGACCACGGCTGGTCCGAGGGTGACCTCATCCGTCGCTACGTCACGCTCGGCATCGCCTGCCTCGTGACCCTGGCCGTCTTCCACGGCCTCCAAATCTGGAAGGAGCGGGCCCGGCTTCGCGCCGCCCTGCGAGCGCTCCCCTTCTTGAATGGGCGATGAAACGTCCCGGGTTGTGACAGCGGCGTGGAACGCCGGTAGCCTCCCGGCCCAATGGCATCTCCCGTCCAGCCGCTCCCCCACCCGGAGCCCCCCTCGTCCTCGACGCCCCCCGACTCCGACAACCTCCAGCCGCGCTTCGGCTGGCTGCCTCCCGTCGGGACCTGGAAGTACCACCTGCTCTTGAGCGCGGTGGCCCTGTTCATCCTCGGGCCCCTGGGTGGCATCGCCGCGTCGTACATGAACTTCAGCGTGGGCTTCTTCGTCGGAGGCCAGGTGCTCGCCGGCATCCTCGGCAGCGCCGTCACGTACGGCTACGGCGCGGAGGGCAAGCACGGCGCCAACTACATGCAGACGATGGCCGCGTCGGTGGCCTCGCTGTGCGCCATGTCGGTGCTCATCCAGGCCATGGTGTGGCTGGGCATGGAGATGCCCCCCGCCTGGCACCTGATGCTCTTCGTCGGCTGCGTGGGAATGTTCGCCGTCGGCGTGGGCATGCTCTACACGCCGCTGCTCGTGGACCGACTGCAGCTCGACTACCCGTCGGGCTTCGCGGTGGCCAACATCCTGCGCGCGCTGACCGACAAGCGGCTGCTCAAGGCCTCCATCTCCAAGCTGGGCGGCGGCACGCTGCTGGGCGCCATCGCCGCGTGGATGACGGAGAAGATCGCCGTCGTGGCCGCCATCGGCACCAGCGCCGCCACGCTGGGCGCGGGCATGATTGTCGGCAGCCGCATCACCATCCCCGCGGTGTTGATGGCCGTCATCGGCGCATGGCAGGTGCCGCACCTGCGTGAAATCGGCTGGCTCGGCCCCGAGGACCCCTTCCGCAAGATTGGCTTCCTCATCGGCCTGGCGATGATCTGCGGCGCGGCGGTGGTGGACCTGTCGCTGCTCGCGGTGCAGGCGGTGGCGCGCGTGAAGGCCCAGGCCGACGCGCCGAAGGACGACGAGCCCGCGTGGAAGAAGGTCAACCTGCCCCGGCTCTTGGCCTGGGTCCTCGGCTGGGGCGCGGCGACGTTGGTGGTGGGCACCGCGGTGCTGGGTCAGCCCCTGGGCTGGCTGCTCTTCGGCCTCGCGCTGGCGCTGCTGTTCGTGCTCATCAACGGCATCTCCTACGGCATCACCGACCAGAACCCCATCTCCAGCGCGTTCGTCATCTCCATCATGATGATGTCGCTGCTGGGCCTGAAGAACCCGCTGGTGGCGCTGATGGCCGCGACCATCCTGCTCATCTCCACCTCCGTGGGCTGCGACATGCAGCAGGACCGCTCCACCGGATGGCGCCTGGGCACCAACCGCGTCATCCAGTTCCGCTACCAGGTGATGGGCGTCATCATGGGCGCCCTGCTGTGCGTGGGCCTGGCGCGCGTGTTCATGACCGCCTACCCCGCGCTCGCCATCAACCAGCTCGACAACCCCAACGCCGAGGTGGGCCAGTGGGGCTCGGCGATGACGTACAAGCTGGTGGGCGCCATCCGCGACCTGGGCTCGCTGTCGGACACCAAGGTGAAGGCGATGCTGCTCGGCCTGGGGCTGGGCTTCGGCATCCAGGCGCTGCGCAAGGTGCTGCACGCCAACCCGGGCTACCAGCGCTACATCAAGGGCTCGCGCGCGGGCTTCGCGGTGGGCTGGACCATGGACTCGCTGGTGCTGGCCAGCCCCTATGCGTCCTCCTTCGGCGGCTTCGTGGCCTTCCCGGTGGCGCTGTGGTTCGGCGCGGGCGGCGTCATCGCGTCCGTGTGGAACACCGTCACGAAGAAGCGCGCGCCGGCCTCCGCGGGCAGCCCCGCACAGGGCGAGGCGCTCCCCGAGGACATGAGCACCATGTCCCTGGCGGGCGGAGGCCTCATCGCGGGCGAGTCGCTCTTCTTCCTCATCGCCGGGATGATTGGCCTCGCGTCGCTGCTGGCGTGAGCCGGTCGGCGGCGGAGCCGGGGCCCGAGGCGCCCGGCTCCGCGACGCCCTTGACAGTTGCGGGAAGCCCCCATTCCTGACACACCCGAAGTGAACATGGCACAGTCCCTCGCACGGTGCGGCCGGAGCCCGTGAACCCGATTCGAGGGCGTCCCATGAAGCGTGTCTTCGTGTTGTGTGTGTCGTTGTTCAGCATGGCGTGGCTGGGCTGCGGTGGCCCCACGTCCGAGGCGGACGGGGAGCGCCTCTCCACCGAGCCCACGCAGGAGGTCTCGCAGGAGCTGGTCACCTGCCCGGGGGACCTCCCTCAGTGCGCCATCTACGAGGGCCAGCGCTGCGTGCGCCGGGTGGACTGCTGCGATGGAGAGTTCCTCCTGTGGTGCGCCTGCGATCCAACGACGCGGCGCTACCACTGTCTGTAAACATCCGCTCGCGAGCACTTCACCGCGGGGCGCCGCTCGCACAAATACGCGCTTTCATGGGAAAACACGAAAACGACCCTCATGGGTCGCAGGCGGTCCCACGTCGTTCTTCCGCGGGAGTCCTCATGAAGCGCGTGCTGGTGATGATGGTGGCAATCCTCGGCGTCTCGTTGCTGGCCTGTGGTGGCGAGGCGCTCGAGGTGCAAGTCGATGAAGGCCCGGCGGACGTCGAGCTGGCGCAAACCAGCCAGGAGCTCGTCACCTGTACGACGGCCTGCGCGAACGGGACGTTCATCTCCTGCACGGGAAGCACCTGCAGCACCTTCGAAGGCAGGAGCGTGACGTGTGACGGGGTCAGGAAGGACTGCCCGCCGGCGGTGTGTCCGGGCGACTATCGCTCGTGCTCGGCGATGGATGGACAGAGCTGCCGGAGCGGCACGCAGCCGTGCTGCCGTGGCGATGTCGAAGGCTATTGTTACTGCATCGCCGGCCGCTACGACTGCTGAGTCCGCTGCCCCGTGAGGGGTTGCCCGGGGGTCTGGTTGACAATTTCCAGGCCCGCCTGCATCTTGATTCGCGTGAGCATCGTCAACGTCACCACGACCACCCGCACCACGACTCGCTACGGCGAGGTGTGGAGCGGTGCGCGTCGTGAAGTGAGCTGACGACCGCACGGCTTCTCGCCCCGCCTTCACCGGCCGGGGCAACCGTGTGTTCGCTCAGCGCTCCGTCCGGCAAGGCCTTCCCAAACCTTCCGTACCGGAGACGAAGCAATGCTCGACGAAAACGACCACCGCGCCCTCGGCCAACGCCTGGACCTCTTCCACCTGCAGGAGGAGGCCGCGGGAATGGTCTTCTGGCATCCCCGAGGGCTCTTGTTGTTCCGCCTGCTGGAGGAGCACATCCGCCAGCGCATGCAGCGCGAGGGCTACCTCGAGGTCCGTACGCCGCAGCTCTACGCGCAGCCCCTGTGGGAGCGCAGCGGCCACTGGGAGAACTTCCGCGAGAACATGTACCTCGTGGAGGACGGCGGGCGGCCGCTCGCGCTCAAGCCGGTGAGCTGCCCGGGCCACATCGAGCTGGTGCGGCGCATGTCCCTGAGCTACCGCGACCTGCCCCTGCGCATGAGTGAGTTCGGACTGGTCCACCGCAGCGAGCCGGGCGGCGCGTTGCATGGCCTGTTCCGGCTGCGTCAGTTCACGCAGGACGACGGGCACATCTTCTGTGCCCCCGAGCAAGTGGTGGAAGAGGTCGTGAACTTCGCGCGCTCGCTGCGCGAGTTCTACGCGGGCCTGGGCTTCCACGACGTCCAGGTGGCCTTCTCCGGGCGTCCCGCCTCCCGCGCGGGGAGCGACGCCGTCTGGGACCAGGCCGAGGCCTGGCTCTCGGACGCGGCGAGACAGGCGGGGTTGGAGTGCAAGTACCAACCGGGTCAGGGGGCCTTCTACGGCCCCAAGCTGGAGTTCGTCTTGAAAGACAGGCTGGGGCGCGAGTGGCAGTGCGGGACGATTCAGCTCGACCTCGTGCTGCCCGAGCGCTTCGACCTGCGCTACCAGGACTCCCAGGGCCTGCGGGTCCGTCCGGTGATGCTTCACCGCGCGCTCCTGGGCAGCCTGGAGCGGTTCATCGGCGTGCTGCTCGAGCACCACCAGGGCGCCCTGCCCGCGTGGCTCGCGCCCGAGCAGGTGGTGGTGGCGCCCGTGGGTGACGCCGCGCAGGAGTACGCGCGCGACGTCGCCTTCAGCCTGCGACGGGCGGGCTGCCGCGTCCGCGTGGACGCGCGACAGGAGTCGCTGTCGCGCAAGGTGCTGGACTCGCACCAGGGAGGTGTCCCCTGGCTCGTGGTGGTGGGCGCGCGCGAGGTGCAGGCGAAGGGCCTGCGCCTGCGACAGCGGGATGGCGCCCAGCGGGACGTGTCGTGGGACGCGGGCCTGGCGGAGCTGGTGTCCGCGTGTGTCCCCGGAGTCCCGGCGTGATGAAGCCCCGAGGGGCGCGAGGCCCGTCTGCTCCTCGCGCCCCTCGGTTCCTGGAGGACGGCTACGCGTGTTGCAGGTGCTCCAGCACCACGCCGGCGCGCAGCACCTCCGCGGGCACGGTGGCCAGGTCATCCAGGCTCAGGATGCCCAGCGGGCGACGGGCCTCGTCCACCACGACGAGCCGGCGCACCATCTTGTCCTCCATCATCTGCTCGGCCACATCGAGCCCCGCGTCCGGCTCGCAGGTGATGAGGGCTGTCGTCATCACCTCACGCACGCGCGTGGTGTTGGGGTCCTGGCCCAGGGCGGTGGAGCGCACGGTGATGTCGCGGTCCGTCAGCATGCCCACCAGTTGTCCGCCCTCGGTGACGGGGAGCGCGCCGATGTTGCATTCGCGCATCCGCAGGGCGGCGACCCGCAGCGGCTCGTCCGCCTCGATGGTCTCCACGTTCCGCGTCATCAGTTCGAAAATCCGCATGGCGCCTCCGCTGACGGGTTGAGGGTAGGACTGCGTCCTTAACCATGAGGTCGGCGCGGCCCTCCGGCAGGAAGGCACCCGGGCTCGGCGGAGCAGCGGGCGGGCACACGGCCGCCGTCATTCCAGGTTGGCCAGCGAGCGCGACGATTGGGCAGGATGCGCATCTGACTGAAGCTCCCGGGCGTGGACCCGGGCAAAGGAGCGTGACGGCATGGTCGACAAGCTCACCCTCAGCGATGCGCAGTGGCGCGAGCGCCTGACGCCCGAGGAGTACGACGTCCTGCGCAGGCACGGCACGGAGCGTCCGGGCTCGGGGTGCTTCCTGGGCACGAAGACGCCGGGCACCTATGTGTGCGCCGGCTGTGGCAATCCGCTGTTCAAGTCGGGCACCAAGTTCGAGTCCGGCACCGGCTGGCCGTCCTTCACCCAGGCGGTGGGACCGGACGCGGTGACGCAGATCGATGACCGCTCGTACGGAATGGTCCGCACCGAGGTGCGCTGTGCCCGCTGCGACGGCCACCTGGGGCACGTCTTCCCCGACGGCCCCCCGCCCACCGGCCTGCGCTACTGCATGAACTCGGTGGCGATGAAGCACGTGCCCGAGGGCCAGCCGCTGGAGCTGGTCCGGGCGTAAGCGCCGCCCCCCGGCCCCGCTCGGTTCATCGAGCCCGGGCCGGGTGTTCGTCGCGAGCGCGGAGCAGGAGCGGGGACGACCTGACACCTGCCGAAACCTCGGCCCTGGCTCGCGACATCGAGCCGGGACCTTCTGACAGCGCCTCAGCCCAGCCAGGCGCGGGCGTTGCGGAACATGCGCATCCACGGGCCGTCATCGCCCGTCCACTCGCGGGGCCGCCACGAGTGCTGCACCAGCCGGTGGACGCGCTCGGGGTGCGGCATCGTCACGGTGAAGCGGCCGTCCTTCGTGGTGACGCCCGCGATTCCGTGCGGCGAGCCGTTCGGGTTGGCCGGGTACGTCGACGCCACCTGGCCGTGGTTGTCCACCCAGCGCGTGGTGATGAAGCCCGAGCCGTTGACGCGCGAGGCCTCCGCGTCGTCGGAGAACTCCGCGCGCCCCTCGCCGTGCGCCACGGCGATGAGCATCCGGCTGCCCTCCATGCCCTGGTAGAAGAGCGACGGCGTGCGGGCAATCTCCACCAGCCCCAGCCGCGCCTCGTACTGCTCCGAGGCGTTGCGCACGAAGCGCGGGAAGTGCTCCGCGCCGGGGATGATGTCCTTGAGCCCGGACATCATCTGGCAGCCGTTGCAGATGCCCAGCCCGAAGCTGTCCGAGCGCGCGAAGAAGCCGGCGAACTCGTCGCGGGCGCGCGGGTTGAACAGGATGGACTTGGCCCAGCCGCCACCCGCGCCCAGCACGTCTCCGTAGGAGAAGCCGCCGCACGCCAGCACGCCGTGGAAGTCCTTCAGCGACACCCGGCCCGCGAGGATGTCGCTCATGTGCACGTCCACCGCGAGGAAGCCCGCGCGGGTGAACGCCGCCGCCATCTCCTGCTGGCTGTTGACGCCCTGCTCGCGCAGCACCGCCACGCGGGGACGCGCGCCCTTGCCCACGAAGGGCGCGGCCACGTCCTTGGACACGTCGAACGTCAACAGCGGCGACAGGCCCGGGTTGGACGCGTCGCACTTGGCCGCGTACTCCTGCTCCGCGCACAGCGGGTTGTCGCGCAGCTTCTGCAGCTCGTAGCTGACGCGCGACCAGACGCGGCGCAGGTCCATGGTGCCCTCGGACAGGAGCACCCGCTCACCGTGCCGGACACGGACCTCCAGCTTCGGCGTGGGCCGCCCCAGCTCGTGGCAGTGCACCCCCAGCCCGTGCTGCTCCAGCACCTCGCACACGCGCGCCACGTCGCCCGCGCGCACCTGGACCACCGCGCCCAGCTCCTCGTTGAAGAGCGCCGCCACCGCGTCGGGCCCCAGCTTCGAGAGGTCCACGTCCACGCCGCAGCGGCCCGCGAAGGCCATCTCGCACAGCGTGGCCCACAAGCCACCGTCGGAGCGGTCGTGATAGGCGAGCAGCCGCCCCTCGGAGCTCAGCGCCTGCACCGCCGAGAAGAAGCCCGCGAGCAGCGCGGGGTCCTCCACGTCGGGGACCTTGGGGCCCACCTGCGCGTGCGTCTGCGCGAGGATGGAGCCGCCCAGCCGCTGCTGCCCGCGCGCCAGGTCCACGAAGACCAGCCGCGTGTCCAGCTCCACGTCCACCAGCTGCGGCGTGAGCGACTTGCGCACGTCCAGCACCGGCGCGAAGGCGGAGATGATGAGCGACACCGGGGACGTCACGGTCTTCTTCTCGCCGCCGTCCTGCCACACGGTGCGCATGGACATCGAGTCCTTGCCCACGGGGATGGTGAGCCCCAGCGCCGGACACAGCTCCATGCCCACCGCGTTCACCGCGGCGTAGAGCTGCGCGTCCTCACCCGGGCTGCCCGCCGCCGCCATCCAGTTGGCGGACAGCTTCACGTCGGACAGCTTGCCGATGCGCGCCGCGGCGATGTTGGTGAGCGCCTCGCCCACCGCCATGCGCGCGGAGGCCGCCGCGTCCACCACGGCCAGCGGCGTGCGCTCGCCCATGGACATCGCCTCGCCCGTGGTGCTCGTCACCGTGGACAGCGTCACCGCGCAGTCGGCCACCGGCACCTGCCACGGGCCGACCATCTGGTCCCGGGCCACCTGCCCCGACACCGAGCGGTCGCCGATGGTGATGAGGAACGACTTGTCCGCCACCGTCGGGTGGCTCAGCACGCGCTCGGCCATGGACTTCAAGTCCGAGGGCAGCGACAGCGGGGCGTGCTCCAGCGCGCGCGTGGTCGCGTCGCGATGCATGCGCGGCGCCTTGCCGAACAACACGTCCATCGGCAGGTCGATGGGCGGCGTGCCCAGCCGCTCGTCGGACAGCTTCAGCACCTGGGACTCGGTCGCCTCGCCCAGCACCGAGAAGGGCGCGCGCTCGCGCTCGCAGAACGCGGTGAAGCGCGCCAGGTCCTCCGGCGCCACGCCCAGCACGTAGCGCTCCTGGGCCTCGTTGCACCAGATTTCGAGCGGCGACATGCCCGGCTCCGCGTTGGGCACCGCGCGCAGCTCCAGCCTCCCGCCCAGCGCGTTGTCGTGCGCCAGCTCCGGCAGCGCGTTGGACAGGCCGCCCGCGCCCACGTCGTGGATGGAGCGGATGGGGTTCTTCTCGCCCAGCGCGCAGCACTGGTCGATGACCTGCTGACACCGCCGCTCCATCTCCGCGTTGTCCCGCTGCACGGAGGCGAAGTCGAGGTCCGCCGCGCTCGCGCCCTGCGCCATGGAGGACGCCGCGCCGCCGCCCAGGCCGATGAGCATCGCCGGGCCGCCCAGCACGATGAGCTTGTCACCGGGCTGCAGCTGGCCCTTCTTCACGTGCTCGGCGCGGATGTTGCCCAGGCCGCCGGCGATCATGATGGGCTTGTGGTAGCCGCGCACCTCCACGCCCTCGGGCGTGGACACCTGCGCCTCGAAGCTGCGGAAGTAGCCCGCGAGGTTGGGCCGGCCGAACTCGTTGTTGAACGCGGCCCCGCCCAGGGGGCCATCCATCATGATGTCCAGCGCGGAGACGATGCGGTCCGGCTTGCCGTAGGGCTGCTCCCACGGCCGCTCGTGGCCGGGGATGCGCAGGTGGCTGACGGTGAAGCCCGTCAGGCCCGCCTTCGGCTTCGCGCCGCGACCGGTGGCGCCCTCGTCGCGAATCTCTCCGCCCGCGCCGGTCGCCGCGCCTGGGTACGGCGAAATCGCCGTCGGGTGATTGTGCGTCTCCACCTTCACCATGATGTGGGACGGCTCGCGCACCGTGCCCCACTCGCCCGTGTCCGCGTCCGGGAAGAAGCGGTCCACCGTGAAGCCCTCGATGACGGCCGCGTTGTCCTTGTAGGCGGACAGCACGCCTTCCTGGTGCTGGGCGTAGGTGTTCTTGATGGCCTGGAAGAGCGAGCGCTCCTGCGGCTTGCCGTCCAGCGTCCAGCTGGCGTTGAAGATCTTGTGCCGGCAGTGCTCGCTGTTGGCCTGCGCGAACATCATCAGCTCGACGTCCGTGGGGTTGCGCGAGAGCTCCGTGAAGCGCGCCACCAGGTAGTCGATTTCATCGTCCGCGAGCGCCAGCCCCAGCTCGCGGTTGGCCCGGTCCAACGCGCCCTTGCCGCCGCCCAGGATGTCCACCGTGGTGAGCGGCCGGGGCTCGTGCGTGGAGAACAGCACGGCCGCGTCCTCCATCCGCGTGAGCACCGCCTGCGTCATCCGGTCGTGCAGCACCGGCGCGAGCGCCTCCACCTGCTCGCGCTCCAGCGGACGTCCCTGGGGACCCGCCACGAAGTACGCGAGGCCGCGCTCCAGCCGGCGCACCTTCGCGCCCAGGCCGCAGTTGTGGACGATGTCCGTCGCCTTCGAGGACCAGGGAGAGATGGTGCCAGGACGCGGCACGACGAGCAGCAGGCTGCCCGCGCGCTCGCCCGAGGGGACCCTGGGGCCATACTCGAGGAGCTGGCCGAGCATCGCCTGCTCGTCACCGGACAGGGGCTCCGGGGCGTCGAGGAAGTGCACGTGCTCCGCGTAGACGGACGACACGGAGGGCACCTGCTCGCGGCACTGCGCGAGCAGCTTGGCGAGCCGGAATTCGGAGAGGACGGGAGCGCCGCGCAGGAAGTGCATGCTGGACATGGGAAAGGGTAGGCCCTGGGTAACAGCCGGGGCGTCCTTATCACCGTGTGTCGCGAGGGCGAGCACAGACTTCGTGCCAGCCCGCTCGCTGCCCGGACGGACAGGGGGCACGGTGGGTGCCCCTCACACGTCAGCGCTGGCGCGGCACGTAGGAGAGCCGGAATTACCCGCCCTTGCCGGAAGCTGCGGGCACGGGCTTCGGCGCCTCCTGGGCATTGCGCCACAGCGCGAGCAGCTCCGCTTCACGCTCCCGTGGCAGGCCCGCGCGCGGCTTGTCGCGCCGCTCCTGTGGCAGGCCCTTGAAGTACGCCAGCGTGTCGCGGACGGTGACGTCCACGGGACGGAACGTGAGCCCGGCCTTCACCGCCTTCGCGTTGGAGCGCAGGTGCGTGCCCGCGCTGGTGCCGGTGGGCGGCATGTAGATGGGCAGCCTCACGTCGCCCGTCTCGCCCTGCTTCTCCAGGAACTCCGCGGGCACCCACGTCACCTTCGTGTCCTTGCCCGTCACCTTCCGACAGGTGTCGAGCATGGCGCCCATCGACCACGCCTCCGCGGGCCCCACGGCGTTGAACACGCCGTTCACCTGGCCCTCGATGAGCAGCACCAGCCACTCGGCCAGGTCGCGCACGTCGATGATCTGCAGCGGGTCCTTCGGCGAGCCGGGCGCCAGCATCTCCCCGCCCTGGTCGAAGCGCACGGGCCAGTACGTGAAGCGGTCCGAGCGGTCATCCGGTCCGACGATGTAGCCCGGGCGGATGTTGGCCACGCGCCCCGGCAGCGCCGCCTCGGCGGCCTCCTCGCACGCGCGCTTGAGCCCGCCGTAGAACTCGTAGTCCTTGCCCATCGTCTCCACGTTGGGGTCCGCGAGCGTCGCGGTGGGGCCGCGCTCGTCCTCGCCCGGCGTCTTGTCGCTGGCGTACGCGGAGACGCTGGAGATGAAGACATACTGTTTCACGTTCGGCGCCAGCAGCGCCGCCGACGCGCGGACCATGCGCGGGTAGTACCCGGACGTGTCCACCACCGCGTCCCACTTGCGGCCCTTCAGCGCCTTCAGGCCCTCGTCCTTGTCGGGGTCTCTATCGCCGCGCAGCTT
The DNA here is from genome assembly GCF_020037095.1 of Myxococcus sp. XM-1-1-1. Classification (NCBI taxonomy): domain Bacteria; kingdom Pseudomonadati; phylum Myxococcota; class Myxococcia; order Myxococcales; family Myxococcaceae; genus Myxococcus; species Myxococcus sp. XM-1-1-1. The sequence goes on along the minus strand of NZ_JAIQDH010000003.1, from coordinate 34,231 downwards.
CTCCACGTCGGGGAAGAGCTCCGGGCGTGTCCTGCCGCGGTTGAAGAGTGTCAGCGAGTGGCCTCGCGCCCGCGCGGCCTCCACCACGGCGGGCCCGAGGAAGCCCGTGCCTCCCAGGATGAGGATGCGCTTCTTCGCCACCTTCTTCGGCGCGGCCAATGACTCGGGCCCGAGCGCGAGCAACGACGCACCCGTGGCGGAATACACCAGGAACTTCCTACGCGAGGTCTTCATGACGACGGCTCCAGGGGCCGTGGTGTGCTCGGGGGGACGCGCCGGACAACGCGAGCCCGCCTGTTTCATTCCCGGGCAAGCGTCGGGTCAGCGGTCTCCCAGCGCCACGCCCCATCCCAGCGTCCACACGAACCCATGGGTCCAGTCGTCGGTGAGCGGGCGCAGGCCCTGGTAGCGCGCCTCCGCGCTCGCGATGAACAACGCCCCCAGCGCCGCCTGCGCCCGCAGGCCCACGGGCACCCCGAAGCGCGAGCCTCCCTCCCCTGAGAACACGCCCGCCCCCAGCGAGGCCCGCACGTCCACGCCCACCGCGTACGTCGGCCGCCACGCCCACAAGGGTGGCGACGACAACGACAGACTGAAGCCTCCCGTCGCCAGGGGACGACGTCCCAGCCCTACGCCGCGCATCCACTCGAAGGACAACCGCGACGCGTACGGAAGTGGCAGCCCCGCGCGAAGCCCGGCGACGGGGGCGCCGCCTCGCGTGTCGCGTGTCATGCCGCCCAGCAACTGGAAGGACAGCTCCGGCGCGGGGCTGTAGTCGCCGGTCGAAACCCAGACGGCGCCGGGCTCGGCGACCTCCTGGAAGCGCTGAGCCGCCCAGGTGAGGAATGACTGGGTATAGGCAATCGCCGCGGCGGCACGGTCCGCCATGAACACATCAAAGGCCTCCGGCGAGACACCCTCCGTCTGTCCAAAGACCTTCCCAGACGCGCCATACACACCGAACGCCCCCGGCAGCGCAGCGTCCGGCTCCACCCAGAACGCACGCCAGGCCATCAGCGTCCCATCCTCGGCGCGCAGTGATTGCGTGCGCACCACCTCCAGGGTCTCCCGCGCCAGCGCCAGCTGCGCGTCGGGCCCGGACATCGGCGCCACCTCGCGCGTGGGGAGCTGTTCCAGCACACCGCGCAGGCCCCAGCCCTCGAACCCGTCCGAGAAGCCATGGCTCACCGGCACCACGTGCGGCGGCGAGGCCACGTCCTGGATGTGGTGCGCCAGGTGTCCGGCCCTGTCCCACGCGCGCGCCAGGTCTCCTCCACGCGCCGCGTCCAGCGCCTCCTCCCACAACTTGAGCACCCGCGCCGCCGAACCCTCGCGCGGCCCCGAGTCCACCCTCCCCTCCGGCCGGAAGTAGTGGTGCCACCCGGTCCACTTCACGTGGAGGTTCAAGTCCTCCGCCGTCGCACCGTGCAGGACCGCGTCACGGTGCTTCTCCAGGCCCGGCGACGCCTGGGTCGCCCGCTCGAGGGCGACCCGCGTCAGGGCCTCGTGGTCCTTCACCCAGAAGGCCCCCGCCCCCATCGGCGCCAACAAGGCCGCGAGGACGGCGAGCCGCGGCGCCACGACCCGTCCGCTCAGGCGGCCTCCGCCCGGGGCACGTCGAGCGAGTCCAGGTGGGCGCGCGCGATGTGCAGGTTGTCGTTGTCCAGCGGGTGGAACGACGGCCGCAGGTACTCCTTGAGCCCACGCCAGAGCACCCGCACCAGCACCGGGTCCTTCTGGTGCGCGCGCCGCAGCTCCCGCCAGATGCCACCCCACCCCAGCCCCGGCTCCTGCTTCAGCAGCGTGACGGTGGCCGCGAACCACAGGCCGTACAGGGCGATGATGCCCGCGAACATCCCCGTCACGCGCAGGCCGTAGCCCGGCGCCACCTTGCGCAGCACGTCGAAGGCCACGGCCTTGTGCTCAATCTCCTCCGCGGCGTGCCACTCGATGAGCTGGCGCATCGCGGGGTGGCCGTCCTTGAACACGCCGAGCGTCAGCGTGTTCTCCCCCATGATGGCCGTGTAGTGCTCCAGCGCGGCGGTGATGGAGAGCCGCAGGGAGGCCGGGAAGTACTTGTCGATGAAGCCCCAGACGATGCGCTGGTACGCCCTCATGAAGCCGGTGATGACGTAGCCCTGTGACTCCAGCAGCTCGATGTAGTCCTGGTGCTCGCGAGCGTGCTGCCCCTCCTGGGCGAAGAACGCCTTCACCTGCGCGCGCAGCTCCGGGACATCGGCCAGCGCGGGGAGGTAGTGGTTGACGCTGCGCACGAAGAAGCGCTCGCCCTGGGGGAAGAGCAGGTTGAGTCCGTTCCACAGGTGCGTCGAGCCCAGGCCGTTGTGGTGCCAGACCCGGGGGAAGGTGGCATCGAAGTGGAACTTCAGGTGCGGTCTGGGGACGATGCGGCCGGGGTCGGGGGGATTGACCATGAGTGGGGGGATTCTCGTGCGCCGGAGGGGGACGGCGGGTCAGAAGGAAGGGGGCGTGACGGAACGCACCCTTCGGGGGAATTCGCGCTCGAGCTCGGTTCGGAAGGCGATGAGCCGCTCCCGGGCGGTGAAGGGACCGCTGCCAGCGATAGCGCCGAAGAAGCGCTTGCGCACGCCTTTACGCGTCACGCACAGCACCTCCGTGACGCACAGTGCCACCCCGCCACCCACGGCGGGCAGCGGCCGCATGGTGTTGAAGTGGATGGGCGCGTGCCGCTCCAGCGCGGCCTCGTCCTCCACCTCCAGGGTGATCTTCGACAGGAGCGCGTTGCCGCACAGCGCGGAGGCCACCTGCCGCAGCCCCGGCGTGTAGGCGAAGCCGTGCGTGGTGAGCGACGGCATCCACCAGGGCAGCGACGGCGAGTACAGGGTGGAGAAGATGTCCTCCAGCACGCCGCCCTCCGTCCGGGTGTGCTCGAGCAGGTGGGAGACCCGCGCGGGCGTCACCGGGCCGTCGCGGGTGAGGGAGGGAATCACCGCGATGCGGATGCGCCGCCAGGGCCTTGGCACCGACGTGGGCGCATCCGGCAACACCGGCACCAGCATCGTCGGGTTGTCGGTGCGCAACAGCCCCCCGTGGGAGCGCCCCAGCGCCCCCAGCACCGCGCACGCCAGGTTGCGGAAGTCGAGCTGCTCGGGCAGCGCCACGCGCAGCAACGCAGAAGGGTCCGAAGGCCCCGTCAACCACTCCCCGCCGTCGGCGCCCTGGGGCCCGCGAGGCAGCCCCGCGGCAATCACCCGCGACACCTCCATCATCGCCGTGCCGTCCATCACCAGGTGGTCGAACGCCAGCTCCAGCGAGCCCGTGGTCCGCTCCACCCGCGCCCCCAGCCAGGCGCTCGTCGTCAAGAGATGGGACGTCCAGGCGCTGTCGCCGTGGCCCGCGGCGTCCACCACCACCTGGGGATGCAGCCCGTCGCGGCGCGCCTCGGACAGCGAGCAGGGGGCGCGGGACTCGAGGAGCGCCGCCACCGCCTCGGAGGTGAGCGACGCGCCCACCAGGGGGAGCCGGGCCACCCGGAAGCCGCCTCCGGGCACGGTGACGGCCACGGTGAGCACCCCGTCATCCGCGACGCGCTGACGGGCATCCAGGCCCATGCGCCCCAGCCCCGCCAGCCAGACATCCGTGGGCTGGTTGTGCCGACGGCCCCGCGTGCCCACGTGCCAGCGGGCCACCTGGGCGAGCAGCGCGGACACCCACTCGCCCCCCCGGGTGTCGATGCCCAGCGGCTGCACCGTCATCATGACGCGGCGCGAGCGCGGCTCGGTGGACAGGAAGCGCTCCCACGACGTCAGCTCCGGCACCACGTCCGACACCTGGCGCGCCGGGAAGGTCCGCTGCCAGCCGTCGCACGCCCCCACCAGCACTGACAGCGCCTGACGCGCCACCGGCACGAAGTGCGGGAACTTGTGCGCCATCGACTCCCGCACGCGTGAGCGGGTGTCCCCGGCACGCTGAAGAGCGAACGAAGGAATGGAACCAGAGCCGTCCATGGCACGTGTCCCGCGCAAGCGCACCGGCGAGGTGACCCACTGCATTGGCCGTGGAGTGTACCGGACACTTCCCGCCAACGGGATTCTGTCGCACGTCCTCATGTCGAGACACACCCCGCATTCATACGGGTGGTGAAGGACTCACGCCCTCATCCCCGTTTCATCGCCGGCAGGGAACCGCGACCAGCACCTCACCGAGTCCCAGCCCGCCACACGCACAGCGCGGGCCGCCCCCAAGGTCTCCAGCCGGGCGCAGCGGGACGGGACACTTCCGCTCCCAGCGGCCCGCGTGGACCGTCCACCCGGACGCCCTCCCACGTCCCTGCCAGGAAGGCTCCGGGTCCGTCTTTCGCGCCGCGCACGGGTGTGTCACCCGCCGCGCCAGTGCACGACGCACACCGACGTGCGGTTTCCACGCAGACATCCCATCCAAGCACTTGCATCAGAACGACAGGCTTCACGCGCGTGTGACGTGTCGCCCCCGAGGCTCGCGCCGACCCCTCGGGAAACCCAAACAAAATCAAACTAGATTTCACCGACAAAGCAACATTGAACGACAAAGTCGCTTTAACCCAACCCGCACTGGCAGTCACACCCGCAATCGGTAGGATGGGTTTGTCCAGGAAGAAGCACCCCGTCTGGACAGAGGGGGAATCCAGCCACACAGCACCTGGCCCGGCTTCGGTGCCTGCTCGGTGACGGGCGGGTGACCGCGACGCCAGCACGCGGCTTGCGCGCCCATGGCACGCAGGCACGGGACGGGTGCGCCCTCTATTCCTCACGCCACGCAAAAGGAATGCAATCCATGAAGAAGCTTCTCGCTACCACCGCGGCCGCGGCGCTCTCGCTCACCGCGACGCAGGCGCTCGCGGCGCCCATGTCCCCGTCCGCCAAGCCCATGGCGCAGTACTTCTCCCCCACGGTCCAGGACGCGTTCACCCTGCTGGGTGACACGGACAACAACAACCTCGTCTATTACGTCCCGCGCCGCGGCGGCGTGGCCGTGCAGTCCCCCCAGACGACCAACCCCATCCCCCGCTTCCAGATCACCTCCTTCATCCCCATCTTCGGCTACTTCGCGGGCCTGGAGCTGGCGAACCTGGGTGGCTCGTTCTCCACCACCAGTGACCTGGGCGCGCTGAACCGGCTGTCCACGGAGGCCGCCGCGCTGGGCTTCCAGATCGCCCCGGCCCCGGCCAACCGCTCCACCACGCAGTTCGTGCTGTCCGGTTACGCGCCCGTCAACGGTCGCGTGGAGGTCGACTGCGACTTCGAGATCCTCGTCGTCAACGGCCGTGAGGTGCGCGTCCCCGTGTGCTTCACGCACCTGGACCCGTCCCAGCCGTACGACATCAACACCAACGTGATGTACAAGTTCAACACGCTGCCCGCCGTCAGCGGCAGCGTCGTGGCGCAGGACATCGCCTTCCAGGCGACCACCCTGCCCGGCTGGACGCCGCAGCTGCGCGCGCTGATGGCCACCGGCGCCCAGTGGGACAACATCATGACGGCGCAGATCGACTGGGACATCAAGACGCACAACCTCACCCGTCAGGCGCGCTTCACGGTGAACTGGCGCTCGCTGTTCGAGCAGGCCAGCGCGTTCGCGGCCTTCCACCTGAGCTCCTGCGTGGACATCGAGGTTCGCGCCTTCTTCGAGCGCCTGGTGACGTGTTCCGCGGAGAACGCCTGCGGCATCCGCATCGAGTACCTGGGCAGCAACGGCCAGTGGGGCCCCACCGCGCCCAATGACGCCAACTTCATCAACGTCGTGAACGCCGTCCAGGCCCGCCTCCAGGACGAGCTGTTCAACGAGGTGCGCCGCTACACCACGCCGGTCAACGGCCAGGTCTCCAACCAGACCAACTCCATCTTCACCATGCGCGCCAACTACGAGAAGCTCATCCTGGAGCGCAACGAGGTCGTCTACATCCAGTACAACCCGGGTCCCACGGACTTCACCGTCAAGACCAACCTCAACGTCACCTGCCTCATGGATGGCTTCGAGATGGGCCGCGTGAACTGGAACATGAACGACGCGGGCTGCCGCGCGCTGCTGGGCCAGCCGTAATCCGGCGCTGGCGCTGATTCGACTCCGGGGCGGAGGCCACCTTCCTGGCGGCTTCCGCCCCCCTTTCCATCCTCACCCCAGGCCCTGCACCCATGCGATTGCTCTCGCTCTGTCTCACGCTCGCCCTGTGTCTGGCGGCTGCCCCCGCCCAGGCCCAGACGGACACGCCCCCGCTCGACTACGCGCGCACCCTTCGCGAGTCGGAGATGGTGTTCATCCCGTACATGGGCATGAACCGCGGTCCCATCTTCTATACGCAGTACGCCCAGGTCGCGACGGACTCCGTGGCCACGGTGGGCGGCATGCGGCGGCTGTTCGTGAACCTGCACCCCACCGCCCATACGCTCAACCTGTACAACGGCTTCATCAGCCGTCACGGCATCACCGACGCGCGCCTGCTGCCCACCTTCCCCGCCACCGGTTGCCAGCCGACGCAGGCCATCATCGACCTGCTCCCCGGCATCCCCGCCAGCTACAAGCCGAAGGCCGTGGGCGGCAACTACCCGCTCGTGTGTGGCATCAGCGTCCACTTCCTGCCGGCGGACGAGGCCATGGTGCGCGCCCACATCGCCGCCAACCCCGTCATCACCCTGCGCGTCAACGTGCCGCTGTGCGCGCCCTCCAGCCCGCTGCTCAACGTGCCGGGCATCAACCAGGTGCTGGTGACCAACGGCGCGCTCCAGTCGCAGCCCACCGGGGGCGTGACGGGCAACAGCTGGGACGTGCTCTTCGAGTCCGCGAAGCTCGCGCAGACCAATCCCTCGCTCTTCGTCACCACGGACCCGCAGGTGGGCTGGGAGACGTATGTGAAGGCCTTCACGCTGGACCTCGCCGCCCAGACGGCGACGATGACACCCGCGGTGGCCGGGAGCTCCTCGGCCATCTGCACGCCCGCGCCGCTGGCGCTCGAGCACGGCTGAGACGCCGCGCCCGGACATTCGAACCCTCACATCGGCAGCCGGGGGCGGACATGGCGTGGGCCATGACGCTCCCGGCTCGGGAGCTTTTCATGAAGACACGATGGGTCTGGGTCCTGATGGGACTCGTGGGCGGCATGGCGTGCTCGGGCAAGGACGACCCCGACGAGGGCGAGACGCCGCGGCAACGCCGCGCGAAGCTCCAGCGCTGCATCGTCACCCGGCTGCCCCGGCCCACGGGCTCCGTGGAGCCCACGTGGTCCGTGTCCGGCTTCGCCTTGGTGGGCGCCTACCGGGCCTGTGAGCCGGACGCGGAGCGCGCCACGGCCTCGGACTTCGGCCAGGTGGTGGAGGACATCGCGCGATGGGAGTCCGAGGACGTCTCGCGCGTGAGGCTCACGCAGCCGGCGGAGCTGGCGCCGTGAGGCGGCTGGCCGTGCTCGCGCTGGTGCTGCTCGCGGGGATGGCGTCCGCGTCCGCGCGAGGCGGGGTGGCCCAGGAGTGCACCGGGTGCCACACGTCCCAGCGCACCGAGCCCCAGACGCGCTTCGCCAACGGCCTGGGCCGGTGGACCGACAGCCAGTGCTACGGCTGCCACGCGGAGATCAACGACGTGGCCCGCAAGCGCCAGAAGCGAGAGCCGGACCCGCGCTACTTCGCGGTGCCGGTGCGCGAGGAGAAGCTCGCCCACCTGGCCACCACGCCGCTGTCGTACATGAACGCGCCGGAGCTGCTCGAGGAGCCCGGACACGCGGTGCCGCGCATCTCCGCGCGGGGCCTCGCGGCGTTCCTCAGGCGGCCGAGCACGCTCTCGCAGAAGGAGGGCAGCCGCGCCCCCCGGATGATGGCCTACCCCGCGCTCCGCCCGGGCGACGTCCAGGACATCGCCGCGCTGCTGGCCGTGCGCCTGCCGGCGAAGGAGGCGCCGCTGGCCAGGTTGACGCCGCACGAGCGCCCCGCCGCCGACGCGCTGTGGAAGGCGCGCTGCGCCGCGTGCCACACCGGCCCCCGTCCGCTCTCCGGACGCGACGGCGTGTCGCTGGGGCTCTACACGCCCGAGTGGACGTACGAGTACTGCCGCGAGCCCTCGCCCCACGCTCGCCAGGGGCGGCAGATGCCGGAGGTGCCGCTCACGCTCGACGAGGCGAAGCTGCTGCATCGCCTGTTCGACGAGCAGCGGCGCGAGAAGGAGCGCGAGCTGGATGCACGCGTCACGGGCCTCGCGGTGAAGCAGGCCGCCGCGCCGGGCCCGGTGCCTCCGACGATGCTCGCGTACCTCTGGGGCCCGTTCTTCCGGGACGCCACATGCGTGCACTGCCACGCGACGAGCCCTCGCGCCGCCAGTGCCTTCACGGCGGATGCACAGGGGCTGAAGACCTATCTGAAGAAGAAGTCCGGCGAGGAGTTCTGGCGGCGGCTGGAGACGCGCGCGCTGGAGGCCGAGCACGGCCTGGTGGCCGCCTCGCCCGGCATGCCCATGGCGGGCGTGGAGCTGCCGCCAGAGCTGCGGGCGCTCGTCGCTCGGTGGGTGGTGGACGGCTGCAAGGACACCGAAGGCAGGTCCTGGTGCCGTCGCTGACGGCCTTTGTGGGGGACGTTCGCGCAGGTTCCGCGACACCGCATGGCGCGCCCCTCGGAGCTGCGGGCGCTCGTCGCTCGGTGGGGGGGTGGAGGGTTGAAGGAGTTTCCGCAAGCAGGTCCTGGTGCCGTCGCTGACGGCCTTTGTCGGGGAGGTTCGCGCATGTTCCGCAACGCGACGTGGAGCAGTTCCGTCCGGTGGTGCGCCGTCCTGGCGCTGTGGCTCCTCGCGGGCTGCGGCGAGTGGGCGATGGCGCCGGCCCCCGCGCTGAGCCAGGTGCGCGTGCCGCTCGCCGGCCGGAGCTCCGCGTCGCGCCTGTCGCTGGGCCAATACCACTCGGTGGGCGTGCACTCGGACGGCACCGTGTGGGCCTGGGGCTACAACCGCCAGGGACAGCTGGGCAACGGCCAGCTCACCGACAGCCCGACGCCGGTGCAGGTGAGCCAGCTCACGGACGCAGTGGCGGTGGCCTCGGGGGACTACCACTCGCTGGCGCTGCGCTCGGACGGCACCGTCTGGGGCTGGGGCGACAACTACTCCGGACAGCTCGGCACGGGGACGACCAGCGCGAGCGTGCAGCCGGTGCGGGTCCAGTCCCTGACGGGTGTGCTCTCGGTGGGCTCGGGCTTCTCGCACTCCGTGGCGCTGCGCTCGGACGGCACCGTCTGGGCCTGGGGTGACAACCGCTACAAGCAGGTCGGTCCCCACTCGGCGACGAGCAACTCGCTGCCCATCCAGGTCCCCGGCCTGCGCGAGGTCATCGCGGTAGCGGCCGGTGGCAACACTTCGCTGGCGCTGCGCGCGGACGGCACCGTGTGGGCCTGGGGCGACAACCGCAGCGGTCAGCTCGGCGACGGCACGGTGACGACGCGCGGCCAACCCGCCCAGGTGCTCGGCCTGACGGGCGTGGCGACGGTGTCCGCGGGCGCGTCACACTGCGTGGCCTTGCGCTCGGACGGCACGGCGTGGGCCTGGGGACTCAACGCCACCGGGCAGCTGGGAGACGGCACGGTGAGCAACCGCACCGCGCCCGTCCAGGTGCCGCTGACGGAGGTGATGGCGGTGGTGGCCGGCAACTACCACTCGCTGGCGGTGCGCTCGGACGGCGCGGTGTGGGCCTGGGGCGACAACCGCTACCGGCAGCTCGGCAACGGGACGCTGACGAGCAGCCGGGTGCCCATCCTCGCGGGGCTCACGGGCGGCGTCACGCTGGTGGCGGGCTTCAAGCACTCGCTGACGCTGCGCGCGGACGGCACCGTGTGGGCCTGGGGCGACAACGCGTTCGGCCAGCTGGGTGACAGCACCTTCCAGCCGCGCATGTCGCCGGTGCGCGTGGGGACGACGCAGACGCTGGGCAACCCGGGTGTCACGTCGGGCCAGCTGCACTCCGTCTACCTGGACGCGTCCGGGAATGTCTGGAGCTGGGGCGACAACGAGAGCGGCCAGCTGGGCAACGGCACGGGCGCGGACCGGCTGACGCCCGCCCTCATGGGGCTGTCAGGCGCGGTGTCCGTGGCCGCGGGCGACAAGCACACCGTGGTGCTCAAGGCAGACACCACCGTGTGGGCCTGGGGAGTCAACAGCCGGGGCGAGGTGGGCGACGGCAGCAACGTGGACCGCTCGCAGCCCGTGCGGGTCTCCAACCTCACGGGCATCTCCGCCGTCTCCTCCGGGGCCCTGCACTCGCTGGCGCTGCGCAACGACGGCACGGTGTGGGCGTGGGGCTTCAACCGCTACGGACAGCTGGGGGATGGCTCCACGGCGGACCGAAACGTGCCCGTACGGGTGACGGGGCTGACGGGCGTGACGGCCATCGCCGCGGGCCACAGCCACTCCATGGCGCTGCGCTCGGACGGCACCGTGTGGGCGTGGGGCTACAACTTCGACGGACAGATTGGCAGCGGGACGAACGCTTGGCACATCGTCCCGGTGCAGGTGGTGGGGCTCACCGGAGTGACGAGCATCATCGCGGGGGGCTACCACTCGCTGGCGCTGCGCTCGGACGGCACGGTGTGGTCCTGGGGCTACAACGGCTCGGGGCAGCTGGGGAATGGCTCGACCCTGAACCTCAACGCGCCCGGGCCGGTGTCGAACCTGACGGGCGTCGTCTCCATCGCGGCGGGGAACTTCCACTCGCTGGCGCTGCGCTCGGACGGCACGGTGCGCGCGTGGGGGTTCAACTTCGACGGCCAGCTGGGAGATGGGCTGCTGGAGAACCGCCACGTGCCGGTGATGGTGGCGGGGATGAGCAACGCGGTGGCCATCATCGCGGGGGACCACCATTCGATGGCGCTGCGCTCGGACGGGACGGCGTGGGCGTGGGGATACAACGGCGAGGGCCAGTTGGGGGACGGCACGCGGGATGACCGCCTCATTCCCACGCAGGTGGAGATGTTCTGAGGCGCCACGCTTCACGGGACGGCCGTTGGGTCCCTTCCGCAGCACCCGACTAGGAGACACCCATGTTGCCTCGAAGACTGAACGGGCGGGCGCCTGGAGCGCTCGCGGCCAGCGGACTCGCCCTGGTGTTGCTGGGCGGCGCCGACGCGCGGGCCTTCACCGAGGAGCACGTCATCATCCTCATCGACCGCAGCGGCTCCATGCTCACGACGCGCGCCTCGGGCCAGACGCGCTTCGTGGAGGCCGTGACGCGGGGACGCGACTTCGTGCAGACGCCCAATGTCCTGCCGCGCCGCTTCGCCGTGTGGACGTTCGAGGGGGCCACCTACCGCCGTGAGCAGGGCTTCATGGACGGGGCGTCGACGGTGACGACGCTGAACAACCTGACCTCGGGCCTGGGGGCCACGCCGCTGGCGGTGACCGTCTGCGATGCCGCGGACGAGCTGCTCCAGTTCGAGCCCGGCGTGGACGCACGCAAGGTGGTCCACCTCATCTCCGACGGAGAGGAGAACAGCACGCCCGAAGACTCGCTGTGCTGGGGTCCTCCCAGCACCACGCGCTACCCGACGCTGGCGGAGGGCTCGTGGCAGTGGAAGGTCCGCAACATGCTCAAGACCGGCGACCCCCTGCGCGACAGCCCCAACCCCTTCCAGCTCGTGTTCGACGCCGACGTCTTCTACAACCACCTCACCCTGTCGCCCTCGGCGAACGCTCCGGAGCCAGACTTCCACACGCTGCTCCGGGGGCTGTCTCAGGACTCGGGCGGGCGATACACGCCCATCGAGGACAGCAAGCCCCTGCCCATCCCCGGCGACACGGATGGCAACGGCTGCATCGACTCGAAGGACTACTACTTCGTGCTGGCCAACTACGGGCTGAGCGTGCCGCCCGCGGACCCGAAGGCCGACTTCAACGGCGACAAGGTGGTGGACTTCACCGACTTCAGCACCGTCCGGGGCAACCTGGGTCGAGGCTGCGCCCCGAATCCCCAACCCGCTCAGCCCCGCCCAGGCGTCCGCGAGGAGTGACGGAAGCGACGGCGGCCCGGCGCGGTACGCTCGCGCCGGACCGGGTGTCTCGGGGGGAACGGCGCTACTCGCGCCCGTTCAACGGCGCGGCGCAGCTGCCGCCCATGCCCCAGTTGCTCATGACCACGGCGTAGTCGTTGTAGTCGACGACGCCATCGCTGTTCACGTCGGCGGCCGGGTCGCCGGGAGGAACCGAGAAGCCGAAGTTCGCGAGCACCAGATTGTAGTCGACGTTGTCGACACAGCCGCTCTGGTTGGTGTCGCCATAGACAGGCGGCGGCGAGCTGTCAGCCGCCTGGATGAAGCGCCCGCCGGTCTCGGCCGCGATGCCCTTGAGGAACTCCTTGAAGGGGTCGCTGACGGTCGGGCCCGGCGAGGCCGGCGCCAGCCATTCGCCCGACTCCGAGTACTCGGGGATCCCCGGCACCACACCATTCAGCGGCGAGATAAGGGTCGTGAAGTAGTCGATGTCGGCGATGAGGGCGAAGGTGCCCGGGTCGTTGGGATTCTGGGGATTGCCCGTCCGGAGCTTGTTGAGGACCTTCCACTGCCAGGACTGCGCCGTCAGGTTCGGATAGACGCCCGCGCTCGGATTGCCGGCGCACTCCGACGTGGAAGGCGAGCTGTTCTCCTCCCCATCCGAGCTCAGGCGGAGCTTCTTCCGCGCGAAGACCTGCGGGCGATAGAGCATGAGTCTGTCGACCGCCGCGCAGGAGGCATAGGCCAGCGGCGTTCCCCCTCCTGGCCCCGCCAGGTTGTTCAGCGCGGCGATCGCCGTGTCGGCATTGGGGGTGAAGGGCTGATGCTCGAAGTATGACGAGCCCTCGAACGACCAGACCGCGAAGTGCCTTGTATTGTTTGGACTGGGCAGCCGGACTTCCTTCAAGGCGCGATCGATGGCGGCGGCATATCGAGTCGTGCCGTCGGAACGGATCTGGAGCATCGAGCCGCTGCGGTCGATGAGCAGGAGAACGTGCTCCTCTCCAGCCCTTGCTTCCTCTGGGACAGCCAGGAAGATCAACCCCAGTGCCCCGAACAGATGTGCCGCTGTCTTGTATGACTTCACGGGTTCATCCTTTCGTCACGGAATCAGGGTCAGGCCCGCCCCATCTGGACCTCGACGTCGACGAGCGGGCCCGAAACGCCAGACATCTGGCGCCATCATTTCTATGCCACGCATTGCAATATCAAGAAATAGTGGACAATCCTTACTTTCAGTAAATTCACAACAATCTAGAGTGAAGCCACCCAACGCCTGACTCACTTCACGAAAAGGCCACCGCCATGATGCACACGACGCTGAAGAGCCTGTTGCTGCTGCTGGGGTTCTTGCTCCTCGCGGGCCCCGGGGGAGGAATGGCGACCGCCCACGCCGAAGAGCAACACATCATCCTGCTCATCGACCGAAGCGGCGCCATGAACGTCCTCGAATCGGATGGACAAACCCGCTTCCAGAAGGCCATCGGTCGCGCCCAGCAACGGGTCCTCGCGCCTTCGACAGCGACGCGCCACTTCGCCGTGTGGTCCTTCGAAGGGTCGAGCTACATCGAGCATCTCGCCTTCACGCCGAACATCGACTTCGTCATGAGCAGCCTCTTCCACCTGCGCGCCGGCTTCGGGCAGACGCCGCTCGCCCTCGCCCTCTGCGCGGCGGTCGACCACCTGACGCAGTACCGACCCTCGGTCCTGGCGACCAAGGACATCGCGCTCTTCATCGGCACGCGGGAGAACAGCACGCCCCTGGGCGCGCAGTGCGCGGGCCCCTGGAGCCCCGCGCAGTATCCCTTCTTCTCGCCCCAATCCTGGCAGTGGAAGGTCCTCAACAAGCTCCGGACGGGCAATCCCCAGAACCCCAACTCCGTCCCCTTCCCTCTCATCGCGAACTACGACAGCGTGTTCCTGGCCCTCGCGAACGCCGGCCCCGTCATCCCCTGAGCCTCCACCGTGCGGGGCACGTCCGACAGGACTGGCCTTGGGAGGTCGGCTCCGGAGAGAATGCGCGCGCGCCGGTGGGTGGCCGGCGACCTTGGGGGAAAGCGCATGAGCCAGGAGCGCGTCATCTTCGGCAACACGGTGGACAGCCTGTATCTGAAGACCCTCGACAAGGACTTGTCCTACGACCTTCGCAACGAGCTGCGGGAGATGGGCATGGACCTGGACGGCCCGCTCCAGGCCGCCTATCCCCACGCCGTCTGGGTGCGCTGCCTGGACACGGTGGCCCGCGCGCTCCATCCGGACCGGACGCTCGAGGACGCGCGCCGGCTGCTCGCGCGGCGCATGATTGAAGGCTACGCGCAGACCGTCATGGGCGCGGCGGTGCTCACCCTGGCGCGCGTGCTGGGCCCCATGCGCTCGCTGGGCCGGATGACGCACAACTTCAGGAGCGGCAACAACTTCACCGAGACCCGCGTCACGGTGGTGAACCCCACCACCGCGGACCTCTGGTTCAACGAGCCCGCGGCCACCGAGGGCTTCGTCGAGGGTGTGCTGGAGGAGGGGCTGCATCGCATCGGTGTCCGGGGGCTGACCATTTCCCGCACCCGTCACGACGAGGACTCCTGTACCTATCGGCTCGAGTGGTACGACCCCTCCGCTCGCTGACCTCCTTCCCCGAGCCCCTCGATGCCCCGCCTCCTCGACTCCCTCCCCGAGCTCTACCGCGAGCTGCTCCCCGGCTTCTTCCGCCAGGACGTCCCCGAGGAGACCAAGGCCACCTGTTCGAACTGCGCCATGTGCGAGGGCTCCGCCCAGGGCAGCGTGGAGGCCGTGGACGGCGTCAGCCGCCTGTTCCGCCCCGACACCAAGTGCTGCACCTACTTCCCGCGCCTGCCCAACTACCTGGTGGGCGCGCTCCTGTCGGATGAGCGGCCGGAGCTGTCCGAGGGCCGCTCGCGCATGGAGGCGCGCATCGCCGCGCGCATCGGCGTGACGCCGCAGTGGGTGAAGCCCCCGGCCAAGTTCAACTTCCTCTACAAGAACGGCACCCAGTTCTTCGGCCGGGCCGCGTCGCTGCGCTGCCCCTACTACGCGCAACACAGCGGCGGCTGCACCATCTGGCCCTACCGCGAGGCGGTGTGCTCCACGTTCTTCTGCAAGTACGTGGCGGGCGCGGACGGCCGCAGGTTCTACATGTCCCTCAAGACGTACCTGACGCTGACGGAGATCCAGCTGTCGCGCTGGACGACGCTCCAGCTGCTGCCCGACTACATCCTGTCCGGCAAGGACCGCCCGGAGCTGCAGCCCTCACCGCTCGCCGTCGAGGACCTGGACGACGCGCCACCTCCCGCGCGCGCCTACGCGGACCTGTGGAAGGGCTACGTGGGCCTGGAGGTGGACTACTACCGCGAGTGCCACCGGCTGGTGCGCGGGCTGGACGCCGCGGGGCTCGACAAGCTGCTCGGCCTGGACGGCCTCATCGAGCTCAAGGCGCTGGAGGCGCACCTGGGCACCGCCGTGTCCTCCCAGCTGCCGCGCACGCTCAAGTTCAACGCGGACGCCACCGTGCAGTGGATGCCCGACGGCAGCGTGGCCCTGGGCGCGTACAGCGACTTCGACGCCGTGGCCCTGCCCGGCGAGGCCTACGGGCTGCTCGTGGAGTTCACCGGGCGACAGAGCGTGGAGGCCGTGCGCCACCACCTGCGCGAGCACAAGCAGGCGGACCTGTCCGAGGACGTGCTGCTGGAGCTCTACCGGCACCGCATCCTCGTGGAGGTCTAGGCTCGGCTACGGAGGGCCGGACAGCGCGCCCAGCTCCTGCAACAGGCGGCTGGACGCGTGCGCCTCCCGCCACGCGGGCACCGACGCCGACAGGTGCTCGGCCAGCCACGCGCAGAAGCCCGGGTCTCCAGCACCGAGCCACTCCGCCGACTCGGTCAGCTCCGCCTGCGCGGCCTCCCACGCCCGGCGGTAGGCGCTCGCCGAGGACATCACCTGCGTCACCGCGTGCGTGAAGGCATCCAGCGACGCCCTCAGCTCCAGCGCCGCCGAGGGCTCCTTGCCGCGCGACTCGCGCAGCCGTCCCAGGTGCAACAGCAGCCCCTGCTCCAGCGCCGCGGTGGTGCCCAGCCGCGCCTGCGCCCCGCGCAAGAGCAGCTGCAGGTCCTCGTTCAACTCGCGCAGCAGCTCCTCCGTCGAGCGCGCCACCGGGCGGCCCAGCCGCGTGCAGACGGCCTGCCAGAGGTTGCTGTACGCGAGCAGCTCGCTGACCCCGCGGCGGACGTGAGGAGGGATGCGGTCCAGGAACTCCAGCGCGGCGCCACGCGCCTCGACGGCCAGCGCGCCGGAGCCCTTGGCCAGCTGCAGCAGCTTCCAGGCCCACGGAAGGGCCTGCTCGGTGGAGCGGAACAGCGCCTCGCAGCTCGCGCTCAGCGCGCCCGCGTGGCTGCCCTCCTTCGGCACCGCGGGGGCCTGGGCCATCTTCAAGGGCTCCGGTTCCTGGGGCTCATGCTGAACACTTCCTTCGTGCTCGCGCCGCGCGCCTTCCGACGAGGAATGTTCGCGTTCCGAAGAGCTGTCGTCCAGCCACATGCATCTCCTCCGGCCTCGTCGGCGGACCCCCGGTTATCGCACGCCCCGTCGGCAACCTCCAAGAGCCTCGCGACCCGGCATGAAGGACACCCGACGTGCGTCCCGGACGTCGACGCCCGTGGCCGTTCGGGCATTCAAAAGGTCACAGGCATTCCCGAAAGTTGAGAGCCCCAACAAAAGCGGGCCCGGACCCGCGACGCGCGCAGGCCCGGGCCCAGGTGAGGGGGGCGCCCCAGGCCTCAGTGCAGGGTGTGCTTCAGGTGGCTGAGCTTCTTGTGCGTGCTCTTCTGCTTGGGCAACAGCTCCATGCGCACGAAGCGGCGCAAGTCGCCGTGGACCTTGCCCGCGTTCTGCTCGTAGTCGCGAAGGCCCTTGTCCTCGCCCTCCTCCAGGGCGGAGATGGCCTTGTCCTCGCCCAGGAGGTCCGCGCCGCCCTGGACCACCTTCGCGAAGACGCCCCACACGCCCGAGCCCTCCGCGGGCTCACCGTCGAGCTGCCGGATGCGCTCCTTGAGCGCCTCCACGCGCTGCTCGTGGTCCTTCAGGCACTCCTCGAGCGTGCGCCGCCGCACGTCGTGCTCGATGTGCCCCATCGCCTGGCGGTAGGTCTCCACCGCTGAAATCTCGCCCCGCAAGAAGGAATTGAGCGTCTCGACATCCTTGCCAGCCTGAGCCATCGACGGCCTCCTGGTGAGGGTGAACGGATTGCTGTTCCAAGAAGTTGAGGCGCGGCCGGCGGCTCGCAACGAGGGCCCCCTCCCCCGCCACCTCCCCCGGGCCACACGCACCGTCCGTGTTTCCACGCGGGCCGGCGCGACTGTCCGGGTAGTCTGTTTGCAAGAATGCGTCAGGGCTGTGAAGCTGATCCCAGAGTACCCCGGTTCCTGTGCCGTGCCCCTGGCCCGTGGGAAGCTGGCCAGGCAACCCAGCTCGCTCCTCCTCGACGAATGACCGCCCCGTCGCCTGCTTCACCGTCGCGCCCGCTGCTCACGTTCGCCCTGGTCTGGCTGGGTCAGTTCGTCTCCCTGTTCGGCTCCGGGCTGACATCGTTCGCGCTGGGCGCGTACGTCTACCAGCTCACCGGCTCCACGACGCGCTTCGTGCTCATCTCGTTCTGCGCGACGCTGCCGTTGGCGGTGTTGTCGCCGTTCGCGGGCGTGCTGGTGGACCGGTGGGACCGGCGCAAGGCGATGCTCTGGAGCGACGTGGGCTCGGGCGTCACCACGGGGCTCATCTGGACGCTGCTGATGGCGGACAACGCCGGCTGGCTGAAGTTCCAGAGCTGGTACATGTACCCCATCGTCCTGCTGGGCGGCTGTTGCACGGCGTTCCGGTGGCCCGCGTGGCAGGCGACGACGCCGCTGCTCATCCCCAAGCGGCACCTGGGGCGCGCCAGCGGACTGGCGGAGCTGGGCGCGGCCATCAGCCAGATTGCCTCGCCGGTGTTCGCGGGCGTGCTGGTGGGCAGCATCGGCCTGCACGGCGTGCTCTTCATGGACGTGCTGAGCTTCCTGTTCGCCGCGAGCGTGCTCGTCGCGGTGCGCTTCCCGGCACCACCGCCGAGCGCGGCGCGGGCTCCGGGCAAGCGCTCCATGCGCGCGGAGCTCGCCGAGGCGTGGCGCTTCGTGCGCGAGCGGCGGGGGCTGACGTACCTGCTGTGTTTCACCACGTTCACCAACGCGAGCATGGCGCTGGTGCTGCTGCTCATCACGCCGCTGGTGCTGAGCTTCACGGACGTGAAGAACCTGGGCGTCATCGGCTCCGTGTCCGGCCTGGGCATGCTGGCCGGGGGCGTGCTCACCAGCGTGTGGGGCGGCCCCAAGCAGCGCATGCGGGGCGTGGCGGGCTTCCCGCTCATCGCCGCGACGATGTTGCTGCTGGCCGCGCTGCCCCCCAGCGTTGCGTTGCTCGCCACGGCGGCGATGCTGTTCCTGTTCTCCATGCCGCTCACCGCGGCCAACTCGCAGGTGCTCTGGCAGACGAAGGTGCCGCTGGAGATCCAGGGCCGGGTGGCCGCGCTGCGAAAGACGGTGGGCCAGTCCGCGGTGCTGCTGGTCACGCTGGTGGCGGGTCCGCTGGCCGACCGTGTCTTCGAGCCGTGGATGGCTCCGGGCGGCGCGCTGGCGGACAGCATGGGGCGCCTTCTGGGCACCGGCCCCGGCCGCGGCATCGCGCTCCTCTTCGTCGTCATCGGCCTCACGGTGTTGTGCGCCGTGGGCCTGCTGCTTTCGTCCCCTCGCGCGCGGCGCGTCCAGGAAGAGCTTCCGGACGTGATTCCCTCCCATCCGCTCGCCTCGACGCTTCCTTCCGAACCGCCCGCGGCCAACGCCGTGCCCGAGAACAGGCTCTCGGCGACGGGGAACACCCCGTCTTGAGCACGTCGCGGTTCTGGCCGTCCGCGCCCATGTATCCACTGGAGTATCCGTGAGCACGCGCATCGACTCTCCGACGTCCGTCGGCCCCGTCACCCCATCCGACGCCCCCGTGGCCGCCTCCGGCTCGCCGCTGGTGGTCCTGCGCGCCGGTGACGAGAAGACTCCGCCGATCTACCTCGTGCATCCGCTGGACGGCCGGCTGGACTGCTACGCCGCGCTCGCCGGGCACGCGCCCGCGTCCCAGCCCGTGCTGGGCTTCCAGGCGCGAGGCCTCACCGATGGCCGCGCCCCGCTGGAGTCGCTGGAGGCGATGGCCGTCTTCTACGTGGAGGCGCTGCGCGCCGAGCGGCCCGAGGGGCCCTACCACCTCGCGGGCTGGGCGCTGGGCGCCGTCATCGCGTGGGAGATGGCACGCCTGCTCCAGCGCGACGGGCACGCCGCGCGGCTCACGCTGCTCGAGCCGCCGCCCGTGGCACCCGACCGGAGCGTGTCCGCCACCGCGCTCGCGGCCCACGCGGCCCTGTTCGCGAGGGACCTGGCGCTCCAGGGGGGACTGGCTCCGCTGGAGCTGCCCGCGGCGCTCACCACGGGGAAGGACCCGGAGCCCCTGCTCTCGCACCTGCATGGCGCGGGGCTGCTGCCCGAGGGCACGCCCATCGAGTCCCTGCGCGCGCGCTTCAAGGTCTTCTCCGCGCACCTGCGCGCCGCCCGCCGCTACGTCCCGGAGCCCTTCCCCGGCTCCGCGCTCGTGATCCGCGCCGCGGAGGCCACCGGGGCCAGCGACACCGAGCAGGACCGGGGCTGGGCGGTGCTGGCGGAGGAGGGCTCACGGCTCGAGGTGACGCCGGGTGACGGCTACACGCTGCTGCGCGAGCCGCACGTGAAGGCGCTCGCCGCCCGGCTCTTCGACGCCGCGCGCGCGGGCGAGGGACCCATCCCCACGGGGCATGGCGACGGCGCGCCGCTGTCCTACGCGCAGCAGCGGCTGTGGTTCCTGGACCAGCTCCAGCCGGGCAGCCCCGCGTACAACATGTTCTACGGCCTGCGCTTCACCGGGCCGCTGGAGCACGCGCTGCTGGAGCGCGCCTTCACGGAGCTGACGCGGCGCCACCAGACGCTGCGCACCACGTTCCGTGCGTTGCCGGAAGGCCCCGTGCAGGCGGTCTCCGAGCCCGCGCCGTTCAGCATCCCGGTGGTGGACCTGCGCGTGCTGTCGCCGGAGGAGCGCGACGCCCAGGCCCAGCGCCTGGCGGACCAGGCGGCGCGCACGCCCTTCGACCTGGCGTCGGGACCGCTCTTGCGCGCGACGCTCTTGAAGCTGGACGCACACGAGCACGTGCTGCTCATGGTCATCCACCACATCATCTCGGATGGGTGGTCCATCGGCGTGCTCACGCAGGAGGTCCCCGCGCTCTACCTGGCCTTCGCGCGGGGACAGCCAACGCCGCTGCCCGAGCTGCCCGTGCAGTACGCGGACTTCTCCGTGTGGCAGCGCGGGTGGCTGACGGGGGACGTGCTCGAGTCGCAGCTGGCGTACTGGCGCACGCAGCTGGCCGACGCGCCGCACGCGCTGGAGCTGCCCACCGACAGGCCCCGCCCGCCCATCCAGACCCTGCGCGGCGACATGCTGCGCGTGGACATCCCGGAGACGCTGGCGCCGGCCGTCTACGCGCTGTGCCGCGAGGAGGGCGTCACGCCCTTCATGGTGCTGCTGGCCACGTTCCAGACGCTGCTGGCGCGCTACTCCGGCCAGGACGACATCATCGTCGGCTCGCCCATCGCCAACCGCACGCGCGCGGACCTGGAAGGGCTCATCGGCTTCTTCGCCAACACGCTCGCGCTGCGCGCCCGCTTCAAGCCGGGCATGACGTTCCGCGAGCTGCTCCTCCAGGTGCGCGAGACGACGCTGGGCGCGTACGCGCACCAGGACGTCCCGTTCGAGAAGCTGGTGGACGAGCTGCGTCCGGAGCGGGACCAGAGCCGCACGCCGCTGTTCCAGGTGATGCTCGCCCTGCTCAACACGCCGAAGGCGGTGGGCCAGGACGACGGGAGCTCCGCGCTGAAGGTCCGCCCGCTGGACGCCATCAGCGGCACGTCGAAGTTCGACCTGACGCTGCTGATGTCCGATGACGGCACCGCCTTCCACGCGGTGTTCGAGTACAACCTGGACCTCTTCGACACGGCCACCATCCAGCGGATGGCCACGCGGCTGGTGCGCCTGCTGGAGGCCGCCGTCCGCGAGCCGGGCCAGTCCGTCTTCCGGCTGCCCCTGCTCGAGGACGCCGAGCGCCACCAGCTGCTCGTCGACTGGAACGACACGTCGAAAGGCGACTTCACGCCCTCGCCCATCCACGTCCCCGTGGAGGCGCAGGCCCGCCGCACGCCCGACGCCGTCGCCATCACGGATGGCACCCACGCGCTCACGTACGCGGAGCTGGACACGCGGGCCAACCAGCTCGCCTGGCACCTGCGCGCGCGCGGCGTCGCGACCGGGAGCACCGTCGGCATCTGCCTGGAGAAGTCGCTCGACATGGCCATCGCCGTCCTGGCCACGCTCAAGGCCGGGGCCAACTACCTGGCGCTGGACCCGACCTACCCCTCCGAGCGGCTGGCCTACATGCTCGCGGACACGCTCGCGCCCGTGGTCCTCACGCACTCGAGCCTGAAGTCCGCCCTGCCCTTCCTGGAGTCCACCCGCGTCATCACGCTGGATGACGAGGCGGACGCGCTCGGACGGCAGCCGCGCCACGCGCCCGGCATCGACGTCCCGGTGGATGCCACCGTCTACGTCATCTACACCTCCGGCAGCACGGGCCTGCCCAAGGGCATCGTCATGCCCCACCGCGCGCTGAGCTCGCTGCTGACGTGGCAGGTGGGCCAGTCCGCGCTGCCCGGGGCCACGACGCTCCAGTTCGCGTCGCTCAACTTCGACGTCTCCGTGCAGGAGCTCTTCTCCACCTGGTGGACGGGCGGCACCGTCGCCCTGCCCACCGGGGCGCTGCGCCAGGACATCCCCGCGCTGCTCGACTTCATGCACCAGCAGGGCGTCGCGCGGCTCTTCCTCCCGTTCGTCGCGCTGCAGGCCATGGCGGACGCCGTCGCGCACGGGGCGACTCTTCCCACCGCGCTGCGCGAGGTGGTCACCGCCGGCGAGCAGCTGCAGGTGAGCGCCAGCGTCGTGGCCTTCTTCGAGAAGCTCCCGGGCTGCTCCCTGGAGAACCAGTACGGCCCCTCCGAGGCCCACGTCGTCACCGCGTTCCGCCTGCGCGGCGAGCCCGCGGCCTGGCCTCCCCTGCCGTCCGTCGGAAGCCCCGTGGGCCACACGCGCATCTACCTGTTGGACGCGCTGGGACAGCCGGTGCCCGTGGGCGTCGCCGGTGAGGTGTACGTCGGCGGTGAGCACCTGGCGCATGGCTACCAGCGCAAGGCGGACGTCACCGCGCGCAGCTTCGTGCCGGACCCGTTCTCGCGGACGCCGGGCGCGCGGCTGTACCGCACCGGTGACGCCGCTCGCTGGCGCGCGGACGGGACGCTCGACTTCCTGGGCCGCCTGGACTCGCAGGTGAAGCTGCGCGGCTTCCGCATCGAGCTGGGCGAGGTGGAGACGGTGCTGCGCTCCGCGCCGGGGCTGCGTGACGCGGCCGTGGTGGTGCGCGAGGACGTCCCGGGGGACCGGCGGCTCGTCGGCTACGTCGTCTCCGCCTCGGACGCGGCGCCGGACGTCGAGGCCCTCCGCGTCTTCCTGCAGGAGCGGCTGCCCGAGTACATGGTGCCCAACGCGTTCGTCGCGCTGGAGGCGCTCCCGCTCACGCCCAGCGGAAAGCTCGCGCGCAAGCGGCTGCCCGCTCCGGACGCGGAGAGCCTGCGCGGCGGCGCCTTCGCCCCGCCGCGCACGCCGCTGGAGGAGAAGCTCGCGACGCTCTTCGCGGACGTGTTGCACGTGCCGCGCGTGAGCGTCACCGACAACTTCTTCGCGCTCGGGGGGCACTCCCTGCTCGCCACGCAGGTGGTGTCGCGCGTGCGCTCCGCGCTCGGCGTGGAGCTGCCGCTTCGCACCGTCTTCGGCGCGCCCACCGTCGCGGCGCTCGCGGCGCAGATCGACACGATGCTGCTGATGTCGGGCAAGCGGCAGCCCCCTCCGCTCGTCCCCGTGCCGCGCTCCGGGCCCCTGCCGCTGTCCTTCGCGCAGCAGCGCCTGTGGTTCCTCGACCAGCTCCAGCCCGGCACCGCGACGTACAACATGCCGTCGTTCGTCCGGCTGGACGGACCGCTGGACCGCGCCGCGCTCCAGCGCGCCTTCGACGAGCTGGTGCGGCGTCACGAGGCGCTGCGCACCACGTTCCTCCAGCAGAACGACGAGCCCTACCAGCTCATCGCGCCGCAGGGCGAGCTGCCCGTGACGCACGTGGACCTGAAGGCCCTGGAGGCCGAGGCGAAGCAGCGGGAGGTGGAGCGCCTGCTCCACGAGGAGTACCTGCGCCCCTTCAACCTCTCCACCGGGCCGCTGGTGCGCGCGCTGGTGCTGGAGCTGACCCCGACGGAGCGCATCCTCGCGCTCAACATGCACCACATCGTCTCCGACGGCTGGTCCATGGGCGTGCTCGTCCAGGAGGTCGGCGCGCTCTACGGCGCGTTCGCGATGGGGCTGCCGTCGCCGCTGCCCCCGCTGGCCCTCCAGTACGCCGACTACGCCGTGTGGCAGCGCGACTGGCTCAAGGGTGAGGTGCTGGAGCAGCAGCTCGCGTGGTGGCGGGGACGGCTGGGCGGAGTGCCGCCGCTGGAGCTGCCCATCGACAAGCCCCGGCCTCCGGTGCAGACGTTCAACGGAAGCCAGGCGCCCATCACCTTGAAGCCGGAGGTCTCCCGGCGGCTGAAGACGCTGTGCAACCGCGAGGGGACCACGCCGTTCATGGCGCTGCTCGCCGCGTGGCAGCTGCTGCTCTCGCGGCACACGGGCCAGGACGACATCGCCGTCGGCTCGCCCATCGCGGGCCGGCAGCGCGCGGAGCTCGAGGGCCTCATCGGCTTCTTCGTCAACACGCTGGTCTTCCGCGCGCGCGTGGATGCGCGGGCGTCCTTCCTGACGCTGCTCCGGCAGGTGAAGGAGAACGCGCTCGGCGCCTACGCGCACCAGGACGTCCCCTTCGAGCGGCTGGTCGAAGAGCTCCAGGTCCGCCGGGACCTGAGCCGCAGCCCGCTGTTCCAGGTCCTCTTCGCGCTCCAGAACACGCCCGGCACCTCCGCCCAGAAGCAGGACACGGCGCTCGAGCCCGTGGAGGTGAAGGACACCGTCATCAAGTTCGAGCTGGAGCTGAACTTCGTGGACGGGCCCGAGGGGTTCCTCGGCGCGCTGACCTACAACACGGACCTGTTCGAGCACGCCACCATCGCGCGCATGGCGCGGCACTTCGAGGTGCTCGTCGAGGCCGTCGTCGCCCGGCCCGACGCGCCCCTGGCCACGCTCTCCATGCTGCCGGAGGAGGAGTCCCGTCAGCTCCTCGTCGACTGGGCCTCCACGCCCGCCCGCGTCCCGGTGGACGTCACGCTGCCGGAGGTCTTCTCCCGCGTGGCGGCCGAGCGGCCCGACGCCACCGCGCTCCTCTTCGGCGACACCACCGTCACCTACCGGCAGCTCGACGAGCGCTCGAACCAGCTCGCCCGGCACCTGCGCTCGCTCGGCGTCACCACCGACTGCCGCGTCGCCGTCTCGCTGGAGCGCTCGCCCGAGCTCATCGTCGCCCTGGTCGCCATCCTCAAGGCCGGCGCGGCCTACGTCCCGCTCGACACGTCCTATCCGCGGGAGCGGCTGGTCTTGATGCTCGAGGACTCGAGCCCCGACGCGCTCGTCACCACGGGCGCGCTGCGCTCCCTGCTCCCCGCGGACGGGCTCACGTGCGTGCTGCTCGAGGAGGCCCCGCTGGACGGCCTCGCCTCCACGCCGCTCGCGCCCGCCGCGCACCCGCATTCGCTGGCCTACATCGACTTCACGTCCGGCTCCACGGGCAGGCCCAAGGGTGTCGCCTGCACCCATCGCGGCGTCATCCACACGCTGGTCGGCATCGACTACACCCGCTTCGGGCCCGAGCAGACGCACCTGATGCTCGCGCCCATCTCCTTCGACGCCTCCACGTTCGAAGTCTGGGGCGCGCTGCTGCACGGCGCGCGGCTGGCCCTCCTGCCGCCGAGGACGCCGTCGCTCGAGGAGCTGTTCCAGACTGTCGCCCGCCACGGCGTCACCACGCTCTGGGCCACCAGCGGTCTGTTCTCGCAGCTCGTCGAGAGCCGCCTCCCCGTGCCCGCCTGCCTTCAGCGCCTCCTCACCGGTGGCGACGTCGTCTCCGCGCTGAACGCGCGCCGCGCCGTGGCGGGCTGGGGCATCCAGGTCACCAACTGCTACGGCCCCACCGAAATCACCGTCGTCGCCACGACCTTCACCGTCGCGAGCCCCGACGACGTCGGCGTCTCCGTCCCCATCGGCCGTCCGACGAACGGAACGCACCTGCGCGTCCTCGACGCGTCGCTGCAGCCCGTGCCCGTCGGCGTGACGGGGGAGCTGTTCATCGGCGGTGACGGCCTCGCGCGAGGCTACGTCGGCCAGCCCACCTTCACCGCGGAGCGCTTCGTCCCGGACCCGTTCTCCACCGTGCCCGGGGCGCGCCTCTACCGCTCCGGCGACCTGGTGCGCTGGAGGCAGGACGGCGCGCTGGACTTCGTCGGCCGCGCGGATGCGCAGGTCAAGGTCCGCGGCTTCCGCATCGAGCTGTCCGAAGTCGAGGCGGGGCTGCTCTCCCATGCCTCCGTGCGCGAGGCCGTGGCCATCGCCCGCGAGGACGTCCCCGGCGACAAGCGCCTCGTCGGTTACTTCGTCTCGGACGAGCTCGACGCCGTCACCCTCCGGGCCTTCCTCAAGTCGCGACTGCCCGAGTTCATGGTGCCGTCGTCCCTGCTGCGGCTCGAGGCGTTCCCGCTCACCGCGAACGGGAAGGTGGACCGCAAGGCGCTGCCTCCGCCCGAGGCCGTCCTCACGCCGACGTCCTCCGCCGAGCTCGTCCCGCCGCGGACGCTCACCGAGGAGCGGCTCGCCACACTCTGGATGCAGATCCTCCGCGTCCCGCGCATCGGCGTCACCGACGACTTCTTCTCGCTGGGAGGACACTCCCTGCTGGCCACGCAGCTCGTGTCGCGCATCCGCACGGCCTTCCAGGCGGAGCTCGCGCTGAGGGAGCTGTTCGAGGCGCCCACCATCGAGACCCTGGCCGCCCGGCTCGACGCGATGGCGCTCGCGGGCAAGGGGCCGGTGCGTCCGCCGCTGCTCCTGGTGCCGCGCGATGGCGCCCCGCTGCCGCTGTCCTTCGCGCAGCAGCGCCTGTGGTTCCTGGACCGGTTCCAGCCCGACAGCCCGTTCTACAACGTGCCGTCCGCGCTCCCCCTCGACGGAGCGTTGGACCTGCACGCGCTGGAGAAGGGCATCCAGGCGCTCGTGCAACGACACGAGGCCCTGCGCACCAGCTTCCACGTGCAGCCGGACGGAGTGCCCTTCCAGCGCATCCACGAGCACGCGGAGCTCCGCCTCCCCATCGTCGACCTGAGCACGCTTCCGGAAGCGGAGCGCGAGGCCCGGGCGTTCGAGCTGGCCGCGGCCGAGGCCCAGAAGCCCTTCGACCTGGGACAGGCGCCCCTCCTCCGCGCCTCCGTGCTGCGCCTGTCCGACGAGCGCCACGTGCTGCTCGTCACCCAGCACCACATCATCTCCGACGCGTGGTCCAACGGCATCATCTCGCGCGAGATTGGCGTGCTCTACGACGCCTTCGCGCGCGGGCAGCCCTCTCCGCTGCCGCCGCTGACGTACCAGTACGCGGACTACGCCGTGTGGCAGCGAGGCTGGCTGCAGGGCGAGGTGCTCGCGCGGCAGGTCGGGTGGTGGAGGACGCAGCTGGAGGGCGCGCCGCGGGTGCTGGAGCTGCCCACGGACAGGCCCCGGCCGCCCGTGCAGACGGCGAACGGCTCGACGCTCAACATCCGCCTCGGACGCGAGCTCACCGCGCGGCTCCAGGCGATGTGCAAGCGCGAGGGCGTCACGCCGTTCATGGCGCTGCTGGCCTCCTTCCAGGTGCTGCTCGCCCGCTACTCCGGTCAGGACGACATCGTCGTCGGCTCGCCCATCGCCAACCGGCACCAGTCCGAGGTGGAGGGAATCGTCGGGTTCTTCGTCAACACGCTCGCCCTGCGCGCCCGGCTCACGCCCGGCCTGAGCTTCCGTGAGCTGCTGAAGCAGGTGCGTGACACGACGCTGGGGGCCTATGCCCATCAGGACGTGCCCTTCGAGAAGCTGGTGGAGGAGCTGCGGCCCGAGCGCGACCTGAGCCGCTCTCCGCTCTTCCAGGCCCTGCTCGCGCTCCAGACCTACGAGCGCACCGGCGGCGACGGCGGCGACTCCGACACGCTGGACGTGGACAGCGGCACCGCCAAGTTCGACGTGTCCCTGCTCCTGTTCGACTCCGGCAACGACATCGGAGGCATGCTCGAGTTCAACACGGACCTGTTCGACCGGAGCACGGCGGAGCGGATGCGGTCGCACTGGACGCGGCTGCTCACGTCCGTCGTGGACGCCCCCGAGCAGTCCATCTGGAGCGCCCCGCTGTTGGCCGAGGAGGAGCGCGGCAGGCTCCTGGTTGACTGGAACAGCACCGCGAAGGGACCGCACACCGCCACGCCCATCCACGAGCCCGTGAGCGCGCGCGCCAGGCTCACGCCGGACGTCATCGCGGTCACCGATGGGACGCGCGCGCTCACCTACGCGCAGCTCGAAGGCCGCGCCAACCAGCTCGCGCATCGGCTGCTCGCGCTCGGCGTCGAGGCGGGTGTGCCCGTGGGCATCTGCCTGGACAAGTCGTTGGACATGACCGTCGCCGTGCTGGCGTCGCTCAAGGCCGGCGCGTCCTACCTCCCGTTGGACCCGAACTACCCCGCCGAGCGCCTGGCCTTCATGCTCGAGGACTCGGCGACGCCCGTCGTCCTGTCGCACTCCACGCTGCGCGCCTCGGTGCCCGCGTCACGCGCGAGGCTCGTGCTGCTGGATGAGGAGGCACAGGACCTGGCCACCCGGTCCACGCACGCCCCGGAGGTCTTCGTCTCGCCGGAGTCCCCCGCCTACGTCATCTACACGTCGGGCTCCACGGGCAGGCCCAAGGGCGTCGCGCTGCCGCACCGCGCGCTGAGCCACCTGCTGACGTGGCAGCTGAGTCAGTCGCCAGTGCCCTCGGCGACCACGCTCCAGTTCGCGTCGCTCAGCTTCGACGTCTCCTGCCAGGAGCTGTTCTCCACGTGGTGGGCCGGCGGCACGCTGGTGCTCCCCACGGGAGGACTGCGTCAGGACATCCCCGCGCTGCTCGACTTCATGCACCGGCAGGGCGTCGCGCGGCTCTTCCTCCCCTTCGTCGCGCTCCAGGCCATGGCGGACGCCGTCGCGCACGGCGCCACGCTGCCGGTCGCGCTGCGCGAAGTCGTCACCGCCGGTGAGCAGCTCCAGGTGACGCCCGCGCTGGTGGCGTTCTTCGAGCGGCTCCCGGGCTGCATCCTGGAGAACCAGTACGGCCCATCGGAGACGCACGTCGTCTCGGCGTTCCGACTCCAGGGCCCTCCCGCGTCCTGGCCCCGGCTGCCGTCCATCGGCGGCCCGTTGCCGCACACGCAGCTCTACGTGCTGGACGCGCTCGGACAGCCGACGCCCGTGGGCGTTCCCGGCGAGCTGTTCATCGGCGGCGCCCACCTCGCGCTGGGGTACGCGGGCCGCCCCGAGCTGACGGCGGAGAAGTTCGTCCCCCATCCGTTCAGTCCCACGCCGGGCGCGCGGCTCTATCGCACGGGCGACTCCGCGCGGTGGAAGGCGGACGGCACCGTCGAGTTCCTCGGCCGCCTGGATGGTCAGGTGAAGCTGCGTGGCTTCCGCGTGGAGCTGGGCGAGGTCGAGTCCGCGCTGCGCGCCCTCCCGGGCATCCGCGATGCGGCCGCCACGGTCCGCGAGGACGTCCCCGGCCTCAAGCGCCTCGTGGGGTATCTGGTGCCCACGGCCGAGTCCGCGTCGCCGGGCCTCGAAGCCCTGAGGGCCGCGCTCCTCCAGCGCCTGCCCGAGTACATGGTGCCCTCCGCGTTCGTCACGCTGGAGGCGCTCCCCCTCACGCCGAGCGGCAAGGTGGCGCGCCGCCAGCTGCCCGCGCCGGAGGTGAGCGAGCAGGAGCGCGAGGCGCCCTACATCGCGCCCCGGACACCCCGGGAGGAGAAGCTCGCGGAGATCTTCTCCAACGTGCTGCACGTGCCGAAGGTGAGCATCACCGACAACTTCTTCGCGCTCGGTGGGCACTCGCTGCTGGCCACGCAGGTCATCTCGCGCGTCCGCTCGGCGTTCGAGCTGGAGCTGCCGTTGCGCGCGCTCTTCGAGGCGCCGACGGTGGCCGCCCTCGCCGCCCGCATCGAGGACGAGACACCTGGAGCCGGCCGCGCGCCTCCCCTCATCGCCGTGCCGCGCGACGGCGCGGTGCCGCTGTCCTTCGCCCAGCTGCGCCTCTGGTTCATCGACCAGTTCCAGCCCGGCGGCGCCGCGTACCACATGCCGTCGTTCGTCCGGCTGGAGGGACCGCTCGACACGGCGGCGCTCCAGCGCGCCTTCGACGAGCTGGTGCGGCGTCATGAGGCGCTGCGCACCACGTTCTTCCAGCAGGACGACCAGCCCTTCCAGCGCATCGCGCCGCACGGCGAGCTGCCGCTGGCCCGAGTGGACCTCCAGTCCCTGGAGTCCACACAGGCCCACGCGGAGGTGAAGCGCCTGCTCCTCGAGGAGCTCGCCCGCCCCTTCAACCTGTCCACCGGGCCGCTCATCCGCGCCCAGCTCCTGGCCCTGTCACCCACCGAGCACGTGCTCGCGCTCAACATGCACCACATCGTCTCCGACGGTTGGTCCATGGGCGTGCTCATCCAGGAGGTCGCCGCCCTCTACGACGCCTTCGCGCACGGCAAGCCGTCACCGCTGCCGCCGCTGACGCTCCAGTACGCCGACTACGCCATCTGGCAGCGCGCCTGGCTCCAGGGTGACGTGCTGGAGGGACAGCTCTCCTACTGGCGCCGTCAGCTCGCCGGCGTCACGGCCCTGGACCTGCCCACGGACAAGTCGCGGCCGCTGGTCATGTCCTCGCGCGGTGGCAATGTCGGCGTCTTCCTGCCGGCCACCACGGCGAGGAAGCTCGCGGAGCTGTGCCAGCGCGAGGGCGCCACGCCGTTCATGGTGCTGCTCGCCGCGTGGCAGGTGCTGCTGTCGCGCTACTCGGGCCAGGACGACGTCACCGTCGGTTCTCCCATCGCGGGCCGTCAGCGCGCGGAGCTCGAGGGCCTCATCGGCTTCTTCGTCAACACGCTCGTCTTCCGCGCGCGCATCGATGGGCAGGCGTCGTTCCAGCACCTGCTCAAGCAGGTGAAGGAGTCCGCGCTCGGCGCCTACGCGCATCAGGACGTGCCGTTCGAGCGTCTGGTGGAGGTGCTCCAGCCCGCGCGTGACTTGAGCCGCAGCCCGCTGTTCCAGGTCCTGTTCTCGCTCCAGAACACGCCGGCCTCGGCCATCCAGAAGCAGGAGCTGACGCTCAGCCCCGTCGACATCGACGACACCACGTCCAAGTTCGAGCTCAACCTCAACCTCGTGGAGCTGCCGGACGGATATGCCGGCTCGCTCGGCTACAACTCCGACCTGTTCGAGCACGCCACCATCGAGCGGCTCGCGCTCCACTTCACCCAGCTGGTCGAGTCCCTCGTCTCGCGCCCCGACGCGCCCATCGCCGGCCATGCGCTGCTCACCGCGCACGAGCAGCGGAAGGTCCTGGTCGAATGGAACGACACGCGTTGGGACATCCCCACGGAGCCCTTCGTCCACCGGCTCGTGGAACAGCAGGCGCGGCTCACGCCCGAGGCCGTCGCGGTCCTCTCCGATGACGGAGCGCTCACGTACCGTCAGCTCGAGGCGCGCGCGAACCAGCTCGCGCGGCTTTTGGTCTCCCGTGGCGTGAAGCCGGGAGACTTCGTCGCCCTCCTCTCGCACCGCACGCTCCAGCTCCCCGTCTGCCTGTTCGCCATCCTCAAGGCGGGCGCCGCGTACATCCCGCTCTCGCCCGACTATCCGCGCGAGCGCCTGGCCTTCATGCTCCGCGACAGCGGCGCGCGGTTGGTGCTCACCCAGGAGTCCCTGCTCGACCTGCTGCCCGAAGGTGTCACGGCCGAGCGGCTGGACTCCGCGGAGCACCAGGAGGCCCTCGCGCGCGAATCCACCGAGCCGCTCTCCGCGCGTCACGAGCCCGAGGCGCCGGCGTATGTCATCTACACGTCCGGCTCCACGGGTCAGCCCAAGGGCGTGCTCATCCCGCATCGAGCCCTCGCCAACCACATGGCGTGGTTCCTCGAGGCCTTCCCGCTCACGGCCCAGGACAAGGTGCTCCTCAAGACGCCGCTGGCCTTCGACGCCTCCGTCTGGGAGTGCTGGGCGCCGCTGCTCGTCGGCGCGCCGCTGGTCCTCGCGCCGCGGGATGCACACCGCGACGCCGCGCTGCTGCTCGACTCCGTCATCCGGCACGGCATCACCGTGCTCCAACTGGTTCCGTCGCTGCTGCGCTTCGCGCTGGATGAGCCCTCGCTGTCGCGTGTCACGTCGCTGAAGTGGCTGTTCTGCGGAGGCGAGGCGCTGTCCACGTCGCTCGCATCGAAGGTCCGTGAGCAGCTCTCCAGCACGCGGCTGGTCAACCTCTACGGCCCCACGGAAGTCACCATCGATTCGACGTCCACCGTCGTGGGCGAGGCCGTGGCAGGAGGCTCCATCCCCATCGGCCGCCCGGTCGCCAACACGCGTGCCTACGTCCTGGACGGCGCGCTGCACCCCGTGCCCGCGGGCGTCCCGGGCGAGCTGTATCTGGGCGGCGCGCAGGTGGCACTCGGGTACCTCGGCAGGCCCGCGCTCACCGCGGAGCGCTTCATCCCCGACCCGTTCGCTTCCACGCCCGGGGCGCGGCTCTATCGCACGGGTGACCGGGCGAGGTGGCTCGCCGAGGGACAGCTCGAGTACCTCGGCCGCACCGACTTCCAGGTGAAGCTGCGCGGTCTGCGCATCGAACTGGGGGAGATCGAGACCGCGCTCCGCACTCAACCGGGCATTCGCGACGCCGTCGTCCTGGTGCGTGAGGACGTGCCCGGCCAGCACCGACTCGTCGCCTACCTCGTGCCCGGGGCGGTCGACACCGTGGCCCTGGTGGCCGCGCTGCGCGAGCACCTGCCCGAGTACATGCTGCCCACGGTCTTCGTGCCCCTGGAGGCCCTGCCGCTGACGCCCAACGGCAAGGTCGACCGGCAGGCCCTGCCCGTTCCGGAGCAGAGCGCCGAGGACACGCTCTTCGTCGCGCCGCGTGACGTGCTCGAGACGGCCCTCGCCGGCATCTGGGCCGAGGTCCTCCAGCTCGACCGGGTCAGCGTCACCGCCAACTTCTTCTCCCTGGGCGGACATTCGCTGCTGGCCACGCAGGTGGTCTCCCGCGTGCGCAGGACG
Organism: Myxococcus sp. XM-1-1-1; assembly: GCF_020037095.1. Classification (NCBI taxonomy): domain Bacteria; kingdom Pseudomonadati; phylum Myxococcota; class Myxococcia; order Myxococcales; family Myxococcaceae; genus Myxococcus; species Myxococcus sp. XM-1-1-1. Next base: position 1,775 of record NZ_JAIQDH010000003.1, on the reverse strand, counting down.
CTCGACCTGGAGCTGCCGCTGCGCGCGCTCTTCGAGTCGCCCACCGTCGCCACGCTCGCCGCTCGACTCGCGCAGACCTCCGGCACGTCCGCGGGCACGAAGACACCCGCGCTGGTGCCGGTGCCACGCTCGGGAGAGCTGCCGCTGTCCTTCGCCCAGCAGCGCCTGTGGCTCATCGACCAGTTGGAGCCGGGCAGCTCGACGTACAACATCCCGCTCGCGCTGCTCCTTCAGGGGCCGCTCGACGTGGTGGCGCTCCAGGGTGCCTTCACGGCGCTCGTCGACCGACACGAGGCCCTCCGCACCACGTTCGTGACGCACGAGGGCGCTCCGCGTCAGCACATCCACGCCTCCTCTCCGGTCCACCTGGCCGTGGTGGATCTCCAGTCGCATCCCGAGGTGACTCGGCTCGACGAGGCTCACCGACGGGTGAGCGAGGAGGCCTCGCGCCCGTTCGACCTGGAGTGCGGCCCGGTGCTGCGCGTGCTCCTGCTGAAGCTGGAGGCCGAGCGGCACGTGCTCGTGGGGACGGTGCACCACATCGCGTCGGATGGTTGGTCCATGGGCGTGCTGCTCCGTGAGCTGGCGGAGCTCTACTCCGCGAAGCTCAACGGACGGGCTTCGCAGTTGGAGCCCCTGCCCATCCAATACGCGGACTTCGCCGCGTGGCAGCGTGCATGGCTGCGTGACGAGGCGTTGGAGCGGCAGCTCTCGTATTGGAGGCAGCAGCTCGCGGACGCTCCGCCGTTCCTGGAGCTGCCCACGGACAAGCCCAGGCCTCCCGTGCAGACGAACCGGGGGGCCACGGTCCCCGTGCGTCTGCCTCGCTCCGTGGCGGAGCGACTCGCGGCCTTCTGCCAGCAAGAGGGCATCACGCCGTTCATGGCGCTTCTCGCCGTGTGGCAGGTGGTGCTGTCCCGCTACTCGGGGCAGGACGACATCGCCGTGGGCTCACCCATCGCGGGCCGCACGCGCGCGGAGACCGAGGGACTCATCGGCTTCTTCGTCAACACGCTGGTCCTGCGCACGCAGGTCCCCGCGTCGCTGCGCTTCCGTGAGCTGCTCGCGCGGGTGAAGCGCACCACGCTGTCCGCCTATGAGCACCAGGATGTGCCCTTCGAGAAGCTCGTCGAGGAGCTCAACCCCCACCGCACGCTCAGCCACTCGCCGCTGTTCCAGGTGATGCTCGTCCTGCAGAACGCGCCGACGACGAGCATGGAGGTGCGTGGAAGCACGGAGGTCAAGGCACCCTTGCGCCTGGAGGCGTTCGACTCGGGCGCCCCGAGCGCGAAGTTCGACCTCACCCTGACGCTGGGCGAGGGACTCGAAGGCGGACTGGGCTACCGCACGGACCTGTTCGAGGAGGCCACCATCATCCGGATGGTGGAGCACTTCGGAACGCTGCTCGAGGCCGCGCTCGGTTCGCCGGACTCACGGCTGAGCGAGCTGGAGATGTTGTCCGCCGAGGAGCGCCGCCGCGTGCTCGTCGATTGGAACTCGACGCGCCGGGAGATGCCCTGGAAGGGTGCCTTCCACGAGCTCTTCGAGGCCCAGGCCACCCTCACGCCTGACTCGCTCGCCGTCCTCGACGACTCCGCCTCCCTCTCCTTCTCTGTCCTCAACCGGCGCGCCAATCAGCTCGCGCACCTGCTTCGCGCTCGCGGCGTCGGGCCCGAAGTCCGGGTCGCATTCTGCCTGGAGCGCTCCGTCGACTCCCTCGTCGCCCTCCTCGCCATCCTCAAGGCCGGCGCCGCCTACGTCCCCCTCGACTCCGC